>JBNMKL010000001.1:0-126230 GCA_050874305.1 Lachnospira sp.
GAAGATTACAATCAAGATTCCAACAGAATTATTGACAACTGATACTAATGTAAACAGAACATATACAATCATCCGTTTACATGATGGACAGGCAGAAGAAATCACAGGAGCATTTGATGAGGCTTCTGGCAGCTTTACATTCTTAACAGATAAATTCTCAACATATGCAATCGCATATAAGGATACTGCAAAGAATAACGGTGGCAACCAGAACAATGATGACGACAATGATGATTCATCAGATAACAATAACCAGACAATAGTTGCTGGTAACACAACTAACACACCATCAACAGGTGCGTCAGCTGATGCATCATCTAATAACGCATCAGTATCTAATGGAACAGCACCTAAGACAGGTGACAGCAATGCTATGATGGCATGGGCAGTTCTTGCTGTTGTATCATTAGCAGGGGTTGTTGTATTCAGAAAGAAAAGAGCATAACATAATTAAATAATTTACCTGACGAATGGCGGGAGACTGTAAAGAAACGGTTTCCCGCTTTTATTGTAATTAGAAAGAGGTTATTTACATTTTGACCAATAAATGAGACAATAATATTTAAACAAATATTTATAAGAATCGGGAGATGTAGTATCAAGTTAATGAAGTCACACGGCAATAAAATTAATAATAAGAATACATATTATAATAAAGATAATAAAAGATATAATATATCACTGCCTATAAGAAAGTTTGCAGCTGCAATATGCCTGATATGCATTGTGGCTGCTATATTTAGTGGCTGCGGAACTGGTGTTGGAGCAAGAGACCAGAATAGTGATGAACTGCCCGAGATAATAATTGGAAGTGATAACTATCCTCCATTTAATTATGTAGATTCAGATGGACGGCAGACAGGAATTGATGTGGAATTAGCGACAGAAGCATTTAGAAGAATGGGATATAAGGCAAAGTTTGTTATAATTGACTGGGAAAATAAGAAACAGTTGGTTGAGGCTGGAGAGATTGACTGCATATGGGGATGTTTTACCATTGATGGAAGAGAGAACGATTATAAATGGGCGGGACCATATATGTTAAGCCATCAGGCTGTTGCAGTACGTTCGGATAGTGGCATATATACACTTGAAGACCTTGCGGGTAAGACAGTTGCCGTACAATCGACAACAAAGCCGGAGCAGATGTTTAAAGAGAATGAAAAATATGGTATTACAAGACCAGATAAAGTTATATCGGTTCAGAAAAGAGACCTTATATATACATTTTTAAGCAAGGGATATGTGGATGCGGTTGCTGCACATGACACTTCAATTGAGCAGTTTATGCAGCAGTACAATATGGAATACAGAATACTTGATAAGCCATTGCAGACGGTAGGGCTTGGAGTTGCTTTCAGCCGTTATGATGAACGTGACCTCAATCAGAGACTATCAGAGACATTTCATGAGATGAGACTTGATGGTACAACATATGAGATAATCAGCAAATATCTTGGCAATGCTGACAGATATCTGGAGGTGGATGATTATGAAGAATAATATAAGCCAGACTTTCAGGAAGCAGCATATATGGGTGACAGAGGCAATAGTTGGTATAGTTATGCTGGTTACAGTATTCGGATTTGCATCATCTTCGGATATGCAGAGAACACAGAAGAGGCTGTATGATGATGTCAGTTATATAAAAGAGCAGTGCAATAACAATTATAAGTTAGACCTTGCATCTGAAACCAAAAGTCTTATGAGGATAATTGTCAGTGTTGAGCAGATTAACAGACAGATACAGAATGAGACGGATATAGATGAGGATATACTTTACAAATATGCCAAAGAATCTTATGTGACAGGAGTGATAATACTTGACCAGGAGGGCAGCATAGAAAAACAGCGTTGTCTGGATTCGGTAGATGGCAGGGATATACTTGAATCAGTAACTCTTAGTGAGATTACAGGAACAATGGATTTCCCAGAGAAGACATATGCCAAGAGAATTCTCTGTGAGGATGGTTCTTACATTGATATTGCGGCAGTTGGAATGTCAGACAGACCAGGAGTGGTTCTGGCATATTATCACACTTCAGAAGAATATGTGAATAATTTTAACCATTCTCTGGAACTTCTGCTTGAAGGTTACAGCATTGAGGAAGATGGAACGATAGTTATAAGCAACGGAAGCAGGATAGTTGCATCTAACAATGAGGAGCTTGTAGGCGGAGATACAGGTGATATTGATATAATTAACCAGATTATGAACAGCGCTTCTGGCAAGAAGCTTGTCCATACAAACCGCGGTTTTTCGACTTCATCACGCAATTTCGGACTTATGGAGAAGAGCAGGGACTATTACATATATTCATATGTGAGAGAAAGAGATGTATTCGATACAACACCACAGGATATGATATATGCAGTGTTTATATATCTGTTTCTTCTTGCTGTGGTCAATATGCTGCGCTGGAAAATGTCACAGACATATGAGAGAGAGCAGATGCGTATACAGACTAAGTATGCACATGACCTCAAGTATAAGAATGAGCAGTTAAAGGAAGCTGTTGAGAAAGCAGACAGGGCTAATCTTGCAAAGACTAATTTCCTATCAAGAATGAGCCATGATATAAGAACTCCTCTTAATGGAATTATAGGTCTTCTTAAGATTAACAGCGCACATTCAGATGATGAACAGCTTGTCAGGGCTAACCGTGAGAAAATGCTTGTTTCAGCTAATCATCTGCTGTCACTTATCAATGATGTGCTGCAGATGAGTAAGCTTGAGGACGGTGAGGTTATATTATCCCACGAGGTGATAAGCATACCGGACATAATGAAAGATATAGATACAATCGTTGAACAGCGTGCTGCTGATGCAGGTATAACATTGGAATATGATAATACTGGCAATATATCGGATATTCCTTATGTATATGGAAGTCCTCTTCATATCCGACAGCTATTCTTAAATATATATGGTAACTGTATCAAATATAATAAAGCCAATGGAAAAGTGCGTACAAGAATGAGCTGTACTGGCTGTGATAATGGAACAGTGACGTATGAGTGGGTTATATCTGATACTGGAATAGGAATGAGCCAGGAATTCGTTGACCATATATTTGAACCATTTACACAGGAGAGTGTGGATGCGCGAAGTGTATACAATGGAACAGGACTTGGTATGGCTATAGTAAAGAATCTTGTTGATACGATGGGAGGCAATATCGAGGTCGCAAGTACACAGGGAGTTGGAACGACATTCGTTATCAAGCTGCCATTTGAGATAGCTGATGTGGCGCCAGAGGTTCATCTTACACAGGATAATGTGAAGGAATCGGACATCAAAGGCCTTAAATTGCTTCTGGTTGAGGATAATGAGCTTAACGCAGAGATTGCTCAGACTCTTCTTAGTGATGAGGGGGCAGAGGTGACTGTTGTTGGCGATGGAAAACAGGCTCTTGATATATTTAGTGATAATAAGCCGGGAACATTTGATGCAATATTGATGGATGTTATGATGCCGGTTATGAATGGACTTGAGGCAACGAAGGCAATCCGTGCATTGGATAGAGAAGATGCTAAGACAATTCCTATTATAGCGATGACTGCCAATGCATTTGCAGAAGATGCAAGAAAGTGTATAGCGGTGGGAATGAATGCACATCTTCCTAAACCATTGCATATGGAGAAGGTAATATCAACAATTGCAAAGTTCTGTAAGAAATAGTGGAGGCATATGGATTGATGGGTACAGACGGTATACATAATACAGATAATAAGACACAGATTATAGCGGTGACTGGCAAAGGCGGTGTCGGCAAGACTTCTCTTGCAGGCGTTATGGTTAAGCTCTTGGTGGAAGCATATCCTGATAAGAGAATACTTGCGATAGATGCAGACCCTGCTGTTGGATTATCGACGGTGCTTAATGTGGATGTTGATATGACAATTGATGATATCAGGAAAAGGGTTATAGGCAATGTTGAGAATGGTGACACCAAATCAGCAGTAGAGCTGCTTTCAGAGGCAAAGTATGACATATATGATGCCATTGTCGAGAAGGATGGATATGCATTTATTGCAATCGGAAGACCTGAATCTGCTGGATGTTACTGCCGTATTAATTCATATCTGAAAGAGGTCATAACAATGCTTTCAGACCAGTTTGACTATGTTGTTATTGATGGTGAGGCAGGTATTGAGCAGGTAAACAGGAGAGTTATGGAGAAGGTGACACATCTTCTTCTTGTGACAGATGCGAGCAAGAAGGGCTGTCAGGTTGTGGGAACAATCAAGAAGGTCGCAGATGAGCTTGTGATGTATGAAAAGACGGGTGTTATAATCAACAGAGTTCCAGACAGAAGCGTTGTCAGACATATGGATTTGGGCGGACTGGAAGTGTTGGCTGTCATAGAATCAGACAGCAGGCTTGCACAGTGCGACATCATGGGTGGCAATGTATTTGAACTCCCAGATGATTCTCTTATAGTTGAGGGTGCAAGAGAGGCACTTAAAAATATAGGAATTATTGAATAAATCGGACATAAGAAACGAGGACAATGTGAAAGATTTAAAACATATATATTACTTGGAAAAACAATTAGAGGACGTCAATAACGAGCTTGTAAGAGATGCTAAAGCGGCAGGAAACAAGGCTGTAGGTGCGGTCTGTTTCCAGATACCAGAGCCACTGGTTAATCTGCCGGGATGCTTTTCAGTGAGGCTGCGTGCGCCAAGGACTGGCTCTATAGAGATGGGCACATATTATATGAGCAGCATGCTTTGCGAGGGATGCAGGGCGATACTGGAGAGAGCGATTGAGGGCGGATTTGAATTTCTTGACTGTATAATTGCGCCAGATGCGTGTGCACAGATGAACAGGTGCGTTGAGAATATCGAGAGACAGAAGCTGTGCAATGGCGAGAAGTTTTTTGTATCGTACTCGGACGTTCCTATGAAGAATGATGAGTCAGCATTAAAGCATTATGTTAAGCAGATGAGGCTTCATGTGCTTGAACCTTTACATAATGTGTATGGAATAGATGTATCAGACGAGGCTTTAAGGGAAAGTGTAAGATTACAGAATAAGATAAGCAGCCTGATAAGACGTATTGGTGACTACAGGAAAGAGGATAATCCAAGGATAACGGGATATGAATTTGCGGTTCTTTGTACTGCTACATACTGCTGTCCTAAAGAGCCGCTTATTACAATCTTAGAGGAGACTCTTGAGGAGCTTAAAACTCGTGAACCTGATAAGAAGAATAATTACAGGGCGAGAGTTGTCATGGTCGGTTCAGAGATAGATGATCCATCATTTATAAAGCTGGTAGAGGAAGCAGGGGCGCTTGTCGTAGCTGACAGATTCTGTTTTGGTTCGCTTCCGGGAAGAGATGAGATTGTCCTTAATGATGATGAGGATGCGCTTACACAGATATGCAGAACTTATATGCAGTGGGGCAAATGTCCTAGATTCATGAATACGGATAAGATTATAGAACGCCAGACTTATGTTGATGAGATTGCAAAGGAGTATAAGGCGGACGGGCTTATATATCAGCAGATTAAGTTCTGTGATTACTGGGGATATGAGAGAGCTTCGGCATTTCATGTTATGCGTGGCGAGTATGGTTATCCGGTATTGTCAATTGACAGACCTTATTCTGTCGGCAATTCAGGACAGATAAGAACCAGAGTACAGGCATTCGTTGAGAGCATGGAGATTAAGAAGATTAATAAGATGGGTTGATTTAATCAGGAGGAATAATATGTCGTGGAAGCTTGGAAGTGAGCCGCTTGGTTCATTCTACACAGGTAAGAAGCCTAAACGCCGCCGCGAGTGGAGAGGCATTAAAGATACATGGTATGATTATACAAGGTGGCTTACATACTGGAAGACATTGATAACATTTATAATAAAGCCTGATAATATGAAAGGCTTTTTCAGATACCGATGGATGATTAATTATCTGGCACTGCCTGACTTTATGGACAGGCATACAGAGGGCATGAGGGGATTGCAGTTACGCATGGCTCATCAGGCTCTCGGACTTATCGTTACGGATATATGCGGAATGCTTGGACAGATATTCAAGGCTGACCCTGCGATTGGCAATGATACTAAGCTTAATAAGAAAATTGTGTTATTCGATGAGAATATGATGAGTACGCTTATGGGTGGATTTCCTAATCTTATATGGCTGTCTGTTGAGGTTCCTGCCGTGTATACAAGCTCAATGATGTCTCAGGATGGTGTCAGCTATTATGTTGATGTGGCACACGAATATGGAATTCCATCAGATGTGTGTCCAATGCCGGCAGCAGAGCTTGGTGTTGCACTTGCAGATGATTTTCCGCTTATCGGATGCTGTGCTGTGCAGTGTAATACAACATGTGACGGAAGCCTTATGGGTAACGGAATTGAGGCGAGGTCATTCAAGATACCGACATTTCAGCTTGCTGTGCCTATAAGACACAGACAGGAGAGTGTTCAGGACTATGCGGCAGAGGAAGTTATGAATGCGATTCATTTCATAGAGGAGCAGACTGGTGAGAAGTTTGACTGGGATGCTTTCTTTAGCAGTATGAAGCGTTTTAATGCAGAGACTAATGAGTTCTTAGAGTGGATGGATATATCCAAGTCTGATTACCCACAGGTTATGGGTGTTACACTTGCACTATACAGATATGGTGTGTATCAGGCTGCCGGTGGACGTAACCAGGCATTCCTTGATATGGATAAGAAGCTCACACGCATGGCTTTGGAGGGCTACAATAAGAAGGAGATGGCTGCGAAGGAATACCGCCACCGTGCGATGACATGGGGCGTTCAGGCGGCATATTATACAGCTCTTCCTATATGGCTGCTCAACTGCTGGGGTGTTGTAACTATAGCAGATATGCTTAGTATGGTTTCAACAGAGATGGTAAATACAGAGGATAAGCATCAGGCAATGCTTGACCTTGCTTATCTGTATGAGAACATGATTATGAGAAACCGTTCAAATGGTGGATATGAGACAGGTGTTGAGGCGCTGTGGAGATACTGCGATATGTTCAACGTGGATATCGTTATTATGTATGTCCACATGGGATGTAAGTCAATGTCTGGTTATCACGGATTGTTTGAGGAGGAAGCCAGAAAGCATGGAATCCATCTTATATGGGTAACACACAATCTGATGTGTCCTGATGATGGCAGCAGACGTGACATGAGAACTGAGATTAACAGATATATGAGAACAGTATTTGGTGAAGAACCACTTGACCCATCATTAGAAGATTTTGACGATTCTAAGAACTGGTAGACGATAAGGAGATTTGATTATGGCAATGTATTTTGGCGGTTGTGATGCAGGAAGTACATATACAAAATGTGTTATTATAGATGAGACAGGTAAGATTGTGGCATCTGTTACGAAAAGAAGCAGGATTAATCCAGTGCTTAGTGCACAGGATGCGTTGGATGATGCAGTTGCACAGGTTCAGGGACTTAATTCGGCTAAAGACTTGAAATATCTCATAGGAACAGGCTATGGACGTAATAAGGTTCCATTTGCGGATGAGAATATATCAGAGATCAGTTGTCATGCAATGGGTGTACATGTGACAGCACCAGAGGTTAAGGCGGTTATAGATATAGGCGGACAGGATGTTAAGGGTATAGCGATTGACACAGATGGAACTGTGCTTAACTTTGCAATGAATGATAAATGTGCCGCCGGAACAGGAAGATTCTTTGAATCAATGGCGAGAGCATTTGAAATGTCGCTTGATGAATTCTCTAATCTGTCTTTGAAAGCTAAAAATGTTATTCCGATAACTGCACAGTGCGCTGTATTTGCGGAGAGTGAGGTTATATCGCTTGTAGGCGAGGGAAAGCCTATGGAAGAGATAGCGGCTGGTATAGAGCTGTCTGTTGCGAAGAGATGTTTTGTCATGGCTAAGAAGGCTGGTGTGGTTGACAATATCGCTCTGACAGGTGGATGCGCGAAGAATGAGGGATTAAAACAGGCTATTGAGAAGGTTTTAAAGATAAAGGTGACAGAACTTGCGACTGACCCACAGCTTATGGGCGCGCTTGGTGCGGCAGAGTATGCAAGACAGAAGGGAAGAGATTAATGATAGTATTAAAGATAATAGGCATTGCCGCCATTGTGCTTGCAGTGCTGTTCGTGTTAACATTAATAATATATTTCTTTAATCTTGATATGAAATTTGCATCGAAGCTTATAAAGCCGCTGACTGCATATTATAACTGGTCAAAGCAGAGAAGAGACGGTAAGAAAGCTAAGTAGATATGAATTTATATGATGAGCAGATTAAGAGAATAAAGCAGATAATTACTGCTGGTGGCGTGTGTAAAAGAATGTCAGCTGATGGGGCATGGAATGTTACGGATAAAGAACAGCTTGTGCTTAGAAGTGATATGGCGTATGAGCTGGGAGGCAGCATGAATCCCGCAGTAAGTGCCATGGCATATACTACATCGCAGGATTTCGTAAAGGATGATGGCGTATTTCTGGCAGGGCAGGATTTATCGCAGATTAAGGGCGATACTGCATACGCAAGAATTACATTTATACGGTTCAGAAGTGATTTCGTTAAGGATGCAGACGAACAGAAGATGTATGCGGTTATGAAAGCGCTTGAGTATGTGAGATTTAACCTGTATGTTGAAGGGTTTATGATGAGGATTTCATCATCGAGAGAGCGCGAGGCAGTGAGAGTTTCAAGGGCTGCACTGGAAAGAGGAATCAGCTTTGCCGATGTTGGAGCTGAGTTTATAAAGGCATATAAAAAGCATCCGGAGGTTGAGGCTGTACAGATTTATTATGTGACACTCGATACTATAGATTATATGGAGCTTGGTAAATCAGCCAGGATATGCGGAGGAATTACTGATTCGCTTGACCATATATTTAACGGACTTGTTATGGATTGCAGTACTTGTGGAAGCAGGGAACTGTGTGATACTATAGACGGACTTTGGGATTTACACAAGAAACATAACTGATAAGGGGGTTAATGTGGCTAAGATAAAGAGATTACTGGCGGGGATGTTGTGTGTGTTGTTAACATTGGGCATTGCCCCTGTTATGACATATGCTAAAAATGATGATGGGCTCCATAGAACTGTTGTGGTTGGATATTATGAAAAAGCCAACTTCCAGGAGGGAATGGATGATGACTCTGTCAAGTCAGGCTATGGATATGAGTATATCCAGAAGATAGCTGGATATACAGGATGGAAATACAAGTATGTATATGGAAGTTTTTCGGAACTGATAGAGATGCTTACTGATGGAAGAATAGATATGCTTGCAGGGGTAAGTTATTCTGAAGAACGTGAAAAAAATATCAATTATTCCAAATATTCCATGGCATCAGCAAAGGTTGATGGAAAGCCATATTATCTGTGTACTGCGAAGGCAAGAACTGATTTGCAGAATGATATTAACCAGGCACTTGACGACATACACAGTGATGACCCTGTATTTGTCGAGGAATTAAGAAGAAAGTATTACAACTACAGCAATGCAGCCAATGAGTTGTCAGATGATGAGAAATCATGGCTTAAGAAGCATAGCACATTAAAGGTTGGTTATATCAATGATTACCTGCCATACAGTGATACGGATAAAGATGGTAATGCAACCGGGGTTGTGAAGGATGTTGTCGGCAACATACTTGATTCACTTAAGCTTAACGATGCACTTAAAGTTACATATAGAGGTTATGACAGCTATGAAGATATGATGGCTGATGTAAGGAAAGAAAAGATTGATATAATGTTTCCTTATGGCGGCAATACCTGGTATTCAGAGCAGAATGGAATAGTACAGACATCATCTGTCATTGATGCGGGAATGTCACTCGCTTATAAAGGCGAATATACGGATAATACAACATCTAAGATAGCTGTTAATAAGAAAAATCTGTTGCAGCAGTATTATGTGTCAGCCCAGTATCCTGATGCGGAGGTCGTGATGTGTGATTCTCTTGAGGACTGTTTTGATGCTGTCCTTGAAGGTAAGGCGACATGTTCTATATTTACTGCGCTTCGTTCAAGCAATGTGCTAAGGAATGCCAAGTATGATTCAATAAGAAGCATGCAGCTTCCGACATCGGATGTAAGATGCTTTGGTGTTGCAATTGGCAATGTGTCGCTGTTAAGGCTTATCAATCATGGAATAGATTGCATGGATTCGCAGTATGCGTTAAGTTCAGCATATAATTATGTGGAAGGCATGTATCATTATTCAGTAAGAGAATTTATGCGTGATAATATCGGATGGGTGATTGTGGCGCTTCTCGTGATTATTGTATTAGTGATTCTGTATTCATTTAAGCGTTCATCAATGTTAAAAAAGCAGGCTGCACAGGATAAAAAGCGCAATAAAGAGCTTGCAGAGGCGCTTGAATCAGCGCAACGTGCTAACAGGGCAAAGACAACATTTCTTAACAATATGTCACATGATATAAGAACTCCGATGAATGCGATTATTGGATTTACGTCGCTGGCAGTTACTCATATTGATAATAAACAGCAGGTTAAAGACTATCTGTCCAAGATTATGACATCGAGCAACCACCTTTTAAGCCTTATCAACGATATGCTTGATATGAGCCGTATAGAGAGCGGTCAGGTAAAGATAGAAGAAAATGAGTGTAATCTTCCGACAATCATGCATGATTTAAGAAATATATTGCAGTCGGATGTGCGTGCAAAGAGGCTTGATTTCTTTATTGATACAGTTGATGTGGTGGATGAGGATATTATATGTGACAAGCTGCGTCTTAATCAGGTGCTGCTTAATTGTGCCGGTAATGCTATCAAGTTTACCAAGCCAGGCGGAACTGTTGGAATCAGGATTGTGCAGAAAGCTGGCGCACCTGATGGATATGCTAATTTTGATTTTGTTATCAAGGATACGGGAATTGGAATGAGCAGGGATTTTGTTGAGCATATGTTTGAACCTTTTACAAGGGAAGAGAGCAGTATTGTAAGCGGTCTTCCAGGAACTGGTCTTGGCATGTCGATAACTAAGAATATAATTGATATGATGAATGGAAGCATTGATGTCAAGAGTGAGAAAAATGTCGGTACAGAGATAACTATATCTCTTGCATTTAAGCTTGGAACTAACCATCAGCGTGTCAATGTGATAAAAGACCTTGTGGGACTGAGGGCGCTTGTTGCGGATGACAGCATGGATACATGTGTAAGTGTGGCAAGAATGCTTGAATCTATAGGAATGACTGCCGAGTGGACTATGTCTGGTGTTGAGGCAACATATAAGGCAAAGTATGCCTATGAGGATGGCAAGCCTTACAAGGCATTTATAATTGACTGGCTTATGCCGGACATGAATGGTGTTGAGGTTGTAAGAAGAATCCGTGCAGAGATTGGTGATGATACTCCTATCATAATTCTTACAGCATATGACTGGTCTGACATTGAGGATGAGGCAAGAGCCGCCGGTGTTACAGCGTTCTGTGCAAAGCCTATATTCTTATCTGATTTGTATGGAATATTATCAGAAAAAGTTGATAATGATGATGAAAATGTAACTGATATAACGGATATTGATTTTGGCGGTAAGAGAGTGCTTCTTGTCGAGGATAATGAGCTTAACATGGAAATCGCGGTAGAAATCATTGGAAGAACTGGTGCCAGTATTGAGACAGCAGTTAATGGACAAGTGGCGGTGGATATGTTTGCTAAATCACCTGAGGGGTATTATGACCTTATATTTATGGATATCCAGATGCCTGTGATGGATGGATATGAGGCGTCACGCATTATCAGGGGCATGGACAGAAGTGATGCGGCAGGGGTGCCGATAGTTGCGATGACAGCTAATGCGTTTACGGAGGATAAGCAGACGGCGTATGAGGCGGGGATGAATGAACATACTCCGAAGCCGATAGAAGTGAAAGAACTGTATAAAATCATGAAAAAATATCTTAAATAGGGGTAAACCAGCCCAGCATCAGTTCTGTGCTCCTGCTGCCTTCCGGGGCTGAGTGGGATGCCTGTCCGCTGTATTGCCTATATGTACTTGCAGGTCCTTTGTGTCTAGCTCCTCTAAGGGCGGCACGACAAAGTTTATTAAAGCTGCCTCGCTAAAAACGCGCTTCGCTTGAACGTTTAGCAGGCAGCTTAACTATTGTCTAACACCGCCCTAAGACGAGCACGACAGTCGTCAGGCAAATCCATATAGGCAATACAGCGGACAGGCATCCCACTCAGCCCCGGAAGGCAGCAGGAGCACAGAACTGATACTGGGGCTGGTTTATATTTAGGATATTTTATATAATTTTAAGTGGATAAAATTCCCTCTGGATGGTATAATTGGCGTAACGCTCGTACTTTGAGATTGCGTATAACATATCGAAGGAGGGATTTTTTGAGAAAGGGAATAATTAAATCACAACTTAATTATCAGAGAGCTGTTGTTGGTGATAAGATGAGGGAGAAGACGAAGGAGTCTGTTAGTGCGGTGCTTCCTATAATGCTTATCGTATTGCTTCTTGGGTTTACGATTGCGCCATTATCGCCAAGCATTCTGGTAGAGTTCATTATTGGAGCCGTGCTGGTTATTATTGGCATGGTGTTTTTTTCTTTAGGGGCAGAATTGTCGATGACGCCTATGGGGGAGCGTGTGGGTGGAGCGATGCTTCGGACGAAGAAGTTATGGATGATTATGGCGATTGGATTTGTGCTGGGAATCATTATAACTATATCGGAGCCTGACCTTCAGGTGCTGGCTGGACAGGTGGCTTCTGTTCCTAATATGACACTTATATTGTCGGTTGCAGTTGGTGTGGGGGCATTTCTTGTTATTGCGCTGTTAAGAATCCTTATAGGTATTCCGCTTGCACCGCTTCTTTTGATTTTCTATGCGATAGTATTCATTCTTGCAATGTTCGTTCCGGGTGATTTTCTTGCGGTGGCATTTGATTCTGGTGGAGTTACGACAGGGCCTATGACGGTTCCATTTATTATGGCGCTTGGTGTAGGTATATCAGCTATCCGTAATGATAAGCATGCAGGTAACGATAGTTTTGGTCTTGTATCATTGTGTTCAATCGGGCCTATAATCGCTGTCCTTGTTCTTGGACTTGTGTATAGCACAGAGGGCAATTTTACTGAGAGCATCCAGACAGAGATAAGCAATTCAGTTGAACTTGGAAAGTTATTTCTGTTCGAGATTCCAGTTTATCTTAAAGAGATAGCTGTATCTTTACTTCCTATTGTTGTATTTTTCGGAGTATTCCAGATATTTTCTACCAAGATGCATAAGAATGCACTCATTAAAATATGTGTGGGACTTGTGTATACATATGTAGGGCTTGTACTGTTCCTTACAGGAGCTAATGTCGGATTTATACCAGCCGGTAATTATCTTGGCTCAGTGCTTGCTTCACTTCCATATAAGTGGATAATTGTGCCGATAGGAATGATAATAGGTTACTTTATAGTTAAGGCGGAGCCTGCGGTATATGTACTTATGCATCAGGTTGAGGAGCTGACATCGGGTGACATATCGGGTAAATCAATGCAGATAAGTTTATCTATAGGTGTGGCTGTATCAGTTGGAATATCTATGATACGAGTTCTCACGGGTGTGTCAATTATGTATTTTCTTCTTCCAGGATATGGAATTGCGCTTCTGCTTACTCTATTCGTGCCTAAGATATTTACAGCAATTGCATTTGACTCCGGTGGAGTTGCATCTGGCCCTATGACGGCAACATTTTTACTGCCACTGGCACAGGGAGCTTGTCTTGCAGTTGGCGGCAATGTTGTAACAGATGCGTTTGGTGTGGTTGCGATGGTTGCCATGACACCTCTTATTACATTGCAGATACTTGGTCTTGTATACAGAATCAAGAACAGCAAATCTGCCAAGGCACAGACACCTGTTGCTGCATCAGTTTCACAGCTTTATGCAGAGCTTGATGACGATGCAATTATTGAACTGTAAGGAGGCGCACAAATGAGTGAATTATATATGATGGTGACTATATGCAGCCGAAAAAATATGTCTAAGTTCGTAAGATTCTATGAGGAGAATAAGGTTGATGTCGGTAACATTTCGCTTGGACGTGGAACAGCGGCTAGTGATGTGCTGGATTATTTCGGACTTGAAGATGACGAGAAGGGCATACATTTTGCTATAGTTACAGCAGATACATGGAAAACAATCAAGAAAGGGCTTCAGACACAGTTAAAGATTGATGTGCCGGGAACGGGAATTGCATTCACAATACCACTTAGCAGCATAGGCGGTAAAAAGGCACTTGGGCTTCTTGTTGATGGCCAGAATTATGAGAAAGGAGATGAGAGCGTATTGAAGGAAACTGGACATGAGCTTATCGTTGCGATAGTTAATTATGGATATAACACACAGGTTATGAGAGCTGCCGAGGAGGGCGGCGCAACTGGCGGAACTGTACTTCATGGCAAGGGAGTTGGAATGAAGAGGGCAGAGCAGTTCCTCGGAGTATCGTTAGTATCTGAGAAGGAGATTATCTTCATAGTCTCTAAGGCTGAACAGAAAAATGCGATTATGAGTGCCATAATGGAGAAGGCAGGAGTTGGAACCAAGGCTGGTGCAATAGTGTTCTCACTTCCTGTTACAAGCACTGCTGGACTTAGAATAATCGAGGATACAGAGGAAAACTAGACACATTGATAAAATTGTCTGGATATAATTTGTCCGAAATTTATGGCAATTATTGGGAAAATTTTAACAAAATTCCCATAAAAGTATAAACTAAATATAAAATCATGAACATTGCATGTGCAAAATCTCCAAAAAAGATTATAAAACGTCAAAAAGAATCATGCAAATTCAACGAAAAAATGGCGCTAAAACAATGTCAATCGTAGGTGGAATCAGCGATTGACATTGTTTTTTTTAGTGGCTAAAATCATAAAAAATTCAAATATGTTTCATATTTAGAAAGGAGGTAACGCAGATGGATGCTTTGGTAGAAAAGCTAATGGAAGAACTTAATTGCGAGACAGTGTTTACCATACCTTTGCTTGGAGGAATACCAGTGTATGAATCAGTGGTTGTGACATGGATTATAATGGCGGTAGTATTTCTGCTGTGTATTCTGCTGAGCCGAAATCTAAGTGTGGAGCACCCCGGACGCAGACAGATAGTTGTTGAGACTGCGATAAAGGGACTGCACGATTTCTTTACAGAGACGGTAGGAGAGAAGGGAACAGAGTATATCCCATATCTTTCAGCCATAGCTATATACATAGGTATAGCCAATTTAATCGGGCTGTTGGGATTCAAGCCGCCTACTAAGGATATGAACGTGACAGCAACTCTTGCAATCATGAGTATAGTTCTTATCGAAGTAGCTGGAATTCGTGCCAAAGGAACTAAAGGCTGGCTTAAAAGTTTTGCAGAGCCAATGCCTGTAGTACTTCCAATTAATATATTGGAGATTTTCATTAAACCATTGTCACTGTGCATGCGACTATTTGGTAATGTTCTTGGTTCATTCGTAATAATGGAACTTCTTAAGATAGTTGTTCCAGCGGTTGTGCCAGCAGTATTCAGCTGTTATTTTGATATCTTTGATGGACTTATCCAGGCATATGTATTCGTATTCCTGACAGGCTTGTTCATTAAGGAGGCAACAGAGTAGACAGCACATTAACATTTGTAAATCAATAAAATACATTTATTAAAAGGAGATTTAATTATGCAGACAATTTTAGTAGCAATCGGAGCAGGTATAGCAGTATTAACAGGTATTGGAGCAGGTCTTGGTATTGGTAAGGCAACAAGCAGTGCAGTAGATGCAATCGCAAGACAGCCAGAGGCTGAGAGCAAAATCAGTAAGTCACTTCTTTTAGGATGTGCCCTTGCAGAGGCAACAGCTATTTATGGTTTCGTTATCGCTTTACTTATCATCCTTTTCTTAGGCTAATAACGGATAAAGATAAGAATTAGTGAGAAAGGAAGGCGAAGCAATGTTAAGTATAGATCCATGGAACATAATATGGACAGTTGTAAATCTGCTCGTCTTATATCTGATATTTAAGAAGTTTCTGTATAAGCCTGTTATGAAGACTATAACCGCAAGGGAAGAGATGATAAAACAGCAGTTTGAGGATGCTAAGAAGAATCAGGAAGAGGCAAGTGCATTAAAGAGTGAATATCACGAAAAGCTTGATAACGCCAAGACTGAGGCTGACCAGATTATCTTAGAGGCAAGAGCAAGAGCCAACGAGGAGCATACCCGTGCTGTTGAGAGAACTAAGCAGGAAACAGATGCTATGTTAAACAAGGCTAAAGTAGATATAGCTAATGAGCAGGAGAAAGCAACTAAGGCTGCACAGGCTGATATTGCCAGACTTGCCATTATGGCAGCCAGAAAGATTGTAAAGACGGGTGAGGCTTATGACACAGGCAGCAGTAAATAATGCAATAGTTTTATACCGGCTGTCTGCTGACAGGGATGTTGTCGAAAAGACACAGGAACTCTACTTTACAACGCCGATGCTTAATGAGGTTCTTACCAATCCAACAATCCAGCTTGATAAGAAGTATGAGATAATTGATAAGGTGTTTGCACTGGATAAGACACCAGAGGTTATCGTTAATTTTATCAAGATGATGTGCAGACTTGGAGAATGTGATGAGTTCAAAGATATATTTGAAGCATATTACAGATACTGGGATGAGCAGAACCACATTATAAGAGCAGAGCTTATCAGTGCCAGCAGTGGCGATGATAACAAGGCAGAGGCTGAGGAGTTTTTAAGAAGCAGATATCCGGAAGATACAATTAAATTGACGGAAAGTGTTGATGAGTCATTGTTAGGTGGTTATGTGATACGTGCCCATCATAAGGAATATGACCGAAGCTTTGAGGGACGTTTCCGTCAGCTTGAAAGAAAATTAACTTAGGAGGTGACACCTGTGGGCGCAATTAGTGCAACAGACATAATCTCCATTATTCAGAGTGAGATAGAGAATTTTAGCTGGGACGAGGCAAGCCGCGAGACTGGTAATGTAATATGGGTTGGTGATGGAATTGCCACTGTATACGGAATTGACCATGCGATGTACGGTGAAATCGTAGTATTTGATAATGGAGTTAAAGGAATGGTTCAGGATATCCGCC
Source organism: Lachnospira sp. (assembly GCA_050874305.1). Lineage (GTDB taxonomy): Bacteria > Bacillota > Clostridia > Lachnospirales > Lachnospiraceae > Lachnospira. The sequence goes on from JBNMKL010000001.1 coordinate 17,119, forward strand.
AGAACGAGATTGGTGTAATCCTTTTTGGACGTGATACAGGAATCAAAGAAGGAACTAAAGTTGTTAGAACTAAAAAGAAGGCTGGTATCCCAGTTGGTGAAGGCTTCTTAGGAAGAATCATCAATGCATTGGGTGAGCCTATTGATGGACAGGGTGATATTAAGGAAGCTGACTACAGACCTATTGAAAATGAGGCTCCTGGTATAGTTGACCGTAAGTCGGTAAGCACTCCAATGGAGACAGGAATCCTTTCAATTGATTCAATGTTCCCTATCGGACGTGGACAGAGAGAGCTTATTATCGGTGACCGTCAGACAGGTAAGACATCAATTGCAACAGATACAATAATTAACCAGAAGGGTAAAGGTGTTATCTGTATATATGTAGCCATCGGCCAGAAGGCTTCAAGTGTAGCAAAGATTGTTTCTACGCTTACTAAGAATGGAGCTATGGATTACTCAATAGTAGTATCATCTACAGCAAGTGATCCTGCATCACTTCAGTACATAGCACCATATGCCGGAACTGCAATGGCAGAATATTTCATGCACAAGGGCAAAGATGTACTTATAGTATATGATGACCTTTCTAAGCATGCGGTAGCATACAGAGCACTTTCATTACTGCTTGAGCGTTCACCAGGACGTGAGGCTTATCCAGGAGATGTATTCTATCTTCATTCAAGACTTCTGGAAAGATCAAGCAGATTAAGTGATAAGCTTGGCGGGGGTTCGATAACAGCTCTTCCAATCATAGAGACACAGGCAGGAGATGTATCAGCATATATCCCTACTAATGTTATATCTATCACAGATGGACAGATATTCTTAGAGACTAACCTGTTTAATTCAGGTATGAGACCAGCCGTTAACGTAGGTCTTTCAGTATCGCGAGTTGGTGGTGCTGCACAGACAAAGGCTATGAAAAAGGCGTCAGGAAGCATAAGAATTGACCTTGCACAGTACAGAGAGATGGAAGTGTTCACACAGTTTGCATCTGACCTTGATGATGCGACTAAGGCACAGCTTACACATGGTAAGGCACTTATGGAACTGCTCAAGCAGCCATTATGCCATCCACTGTCAATGCATGAACAGGTTATGACACTTGTTATGGCAAGCCATGGTGCATTTGATAGTATTCCTACTAAGGATGTCAAGAAGCATCAGTCAGAACTGCTTGACTATCTTGACCTTAAACATCCTGAGATTGGAAGAAAGATAGAAGAGACTAAAGCGATTGATGATACAGTCGTTAACCAGATTATGGATGCAGTCAAAGAATTTGCTGAATAAGCAATAGTGCAGAAATGAGGATAATATGGCAAATACTAAGGAAATACAGGATCGAATTAAAAGTATCAATGATACATTAAAGATTACTAATGCCATGTACATGATCTCTTCTTCTAAACTTAAAAAATCCAAGAAGATGCTCTCAGATACAGAACCATATTTCTATACACTGCAGTCAGAGATGAGCCGAATATTAAGACATATTCCAGATATCGACAGCATTTATTTCAAATCTAACGATGACATTCCAATGGATGACAGAAAGGTTGGATATATAGTTATAACTGCTGATAAGGGTCTTGCCGGTTCATATAACCACAATGTATTAAAGATTGCAGATGAGCATCTTGAAAAACATCCCAACCATTCACTGTTCGTACTTGGTGAATTAGGAAGACATTATTTTGAACAGCGTGGTATTGAGATAGAGAAGCAGTTTCATTATACTGTACAGAATCCTACTCTTAACAGGGCGAGAAATATCGCAGAGGAGATTCTGGAGCTGTACAGGGATGAGAAATTAGACGAGGTTTACATCATATATACAAGCATGGTTAATGCCATACAGGAGGAAACACAGATAGACCAGCTCCTTCCACTGAAAAAGGCGGATTTCAATATCCAGATTCCAGTGGATTACAAGCGAGAGGAGCTTGCATTAAAGCCTTCTCCAGAGGTCGTTATGGACAGGATTGTTCCAGATTATCTGGTTGGTTTCATATATGGTGCTTTAGTTGAGTCGTATTCATGTGAGCAGAATGCCAGAATGATGGCGATGGAAGCTGCTTCCAAGAGTGCGAAGGACATGCTTCATGAGTTGGATATCCTTTATAATCGTGCCAGACAGGCAGCGATTACACAGGAGATAACAGAAGTAATAGCTGGTGCAAAGTCACAGAAAAAGAAGCGCAAGAAGTGATTTTCGGATATAGTATTGGTTAGTGTTTCTTAAAATGTGATTTGTGCGAAGGAGGATTTATGAAGAAAGGGAAGATTATTCAGGTAATGGGTCCTGTTGTCGATGTAGAGTTTCAGGATGAGGAACTTCCGGCAATCAGAGACGCACTTGAAGTTGATAATGGCGGTAAAAGATGTGTGATGGAAGTCGCACAGCATATAGGTAATAACACTGTCCGCTGTATCATGCTTGCATCAAGCGAAGGTTTGTGCAGAGACATGGAAGTAACAGCGACAGGTAAAGGTATAACAACTCCAGTAGGAGAAAAGACTCTTGGAAGATTATTCAATGTCTTAGGAGAGGCTATTGATGGCGGTGAGCAGCCAGATACTGACCTTAAATGGGAGATTCACAGAGAACCACCTACATTCGAGGAACAGAATCCCGCAGAGGAGATTCTTGAGACAGGTATCAAGGTAATTGACCTGCTTGCACCATACGCTAAAGGTGGTAAGATTGGTCTGTTCGGTGGTGCCGGTGTTGGTAAGACAGTACTTATCCAGGAGCTTATAAGCAACATAGCTACAGAGCATGGTGGATATTCAATATTCACAGGTGTCGGAGAGCGTTCAAGAGAGGGTAATGACCTCTGGACAGAGATGAAAGAGTCAGGCGTTCTTGAGAAGACAGCGTTAGTGTTCGGTCAGATGAACGAACCACCTGGAGCTCGTATGAGAGTTGCTGAGACTGGTCTTACAATGGCAGAATATTTCCGTGATGAAAAGCATCAGAACGTGCTTTTATTCATTGATAACATATTTCGTTTTACACAGGCTGGTTCAGAGGTTTCAGCACTTCTTGGACGTATGCCTTCAGCCGTAGGTTACCAGCCTACACTTGCAACTGAGATGGGTGAGTTACAGGAGAGAATTGCATCAACTAAGAATGGTTCTGTTACGTCAGTACAGGCTGTCTATGTTCCTGCCGATGACCTTACAGACCCGGCTCCTGCAACAACATTCGCACATCTGGATGCTACAACAGTTCTTTCAAGAAAGATTGTTGAGCAGGGTATCTATCCTGCTGTTGACCCACTTGATTCTACATCACGTATACTTGAGCCAGACATTGTCGGTGAAGAGCATTACATGGTAGCAAGAAAGACACAGGAGATATTACAGAAGTACAAGGAATTACAGGATATCATTGCAATTCTTGGTATGGAGGAATTATCTGACGAGGATAAGGTTACAGTATTCCGTGCAAGAAAGATTCAGAAGTTCTTATCACAGCCATTCCATGTTGCTGAGAACTTCACAGGCATCAAGGGTGTATATGTTCCATTAAAGGAGACTATAAGAGGCTTCAAGGCTATCATTGATGGCGAGATGGACGAGTACCCAGAGAATGCATTCTTTAATGTAGGAACTATAGATGATGTTAAGGAAAAGGCTGCAAAGATGCAGTAATAGGAGTATTATATGGCGGCAAGTTTTTATCTTAAAGTAATATCAGCTAACAGAATATTCTATGCGGGTAAATGCAGATCGCTTATAGTTCCTGAATATGATGGACAGAAAGAGATTCTTGCCCACCATGAGGATATGGTAATTGCAATTGACGAAGGTCAGATGAAATTCCAGCCAGAGGACAGTGATGAGTGGATTCATGCCGTTGTAGGCATGGGATTCGTTGAGATAGTCAATAACCGTGTTACTCTTCTTGTTGAGACAGCGGAGCGTCCAGAAGAAATTGATGTCAGACGTGCTGAGGAAGCAAAGCAGAGAGCTGAAGAACGTCTCCGCCAGAAGCAGAGTATCCACGAGTATTATCATTCAAGGGCAGCTCTTGCAAGAGCGATGGCAAGACTTAAGGCGACATCAGGAAAGTAGCGGCGTTGGCGGTGTTGACGCACTTGAGGCTGGCTGGCATTAGAAGCTTGATGATGTTTTTGAAGCTGTTTGGCATCAGAAAATAGCAACTGTTTGTGAAATGTCGGAAGTTTTGGCGCTATAAGTGTTAAAAGCTGAGAAAGACCCAAAACACATGAGAAATGCCTGCGAAATGCTTGTCGCAGATGTTGGGTTGGCTCAAATAGAATAAAAAAGGGTGGAAAAATCCAGAAGTCTTTAAATTCTTGGATTTTTCCACCTTTTTTTCGATATAAAGAAAAAAGGTGGGTTTAGCGAAGTGTAAAATGCATGATTTTGGATTTTTTGAGTAGAAATATATTTTTATAATCCAAAGATAGGCGAATATATCAAATAAAATATATCCTGGTCAAAATATCCAATCCACAATAGAAATGTTATAATACATATCATATATAGAATTCAATATATGATATAATGAGCGCAAGAGAGCCATAGGGAGCTTGCTCACTTTTGGCGAACGGCGAAGTGATTGAGTGATGAAATCACGAAATAATAAAATAATCAAAAGTGAAAGTTACTTTTAGTGCTTATGGCGCGTATGAAATGATATAACGGATATATTAAATACGAAGAAGGGGGCAGATTATCATGTCAAAGCAGAAAAATACAGTCGTCATCGCATGTATTGCAGCAATTATAATTGTCATACTGGCGGGCGCTGTGATTGTAATGGTAAATAAGATGAATAATAAGTCAGACAAAACTAAGGATGTAAGTATTACAGGCAGTGTGGCTGTAGTGGACAACAATGCATCTGTCAATGTGCCAGATTCATCCGGCGATTCCGCAGATGCCACAGTGCAGGAGAATGAAGATGTTCAGGAAGACCCACAATATAGTGGGGCAGATAATTCTATGAATCAGGATTCAGGAACCGGTGCTAAAGTTATACTCTCTAACAGCACTAATGAGACGTCAGATGTGACTATCGGTGTGGATGTATCTAAGTTTCAGGGAACGATAGACTGGTCGGGGGTAGCATCATCTGGCGTGGATTTTGCAATGATACGAGTTGGCTATAGAGCGCAGAAGACAGGCGTGATATATGAGGACACTAATGCAAAATATAATATGCAGCAGGCGGATGCCAATGGAATTAAAGTGGGTGTGTATTTCTTTTCATCTGCGGTTAATGAAGATGAGGCGATAGAGGAAGCGGATTGGACTGCTAATTATATTGCAGATTACAATATCACTTATCCAGTAGCATTTGACTGTGAGGGGTTTGAGGGTTCTGACAGCAGACAGCATGATATGTCGGTGTCAGAGCGGACGAGTGTTGCTGATGCATTTTTGCAGGCTGTGTACAGCAGAGGATATACACCGATGTTTTATGCGGCTGCTGGCGAATTGTCAGGCAACAGATTGTGGAATACGAGCAGTCTTGAAACTTCATATAAAATTTGGGTTGCCCAGTACCCATCTTTTGCATATCCAACGACACCTTCAACAAGCTATACGGGGAGCTGTGATATGTGGCAGTACACAAACAGGGGAACTGTAAGTGGAATCAGTACCAATGTTGATATAAATGTTGCATATTTTGGATATACAGGAACTAATGGTTCTGCGAGCGGTGAGACAGCAGCTGCGGCAAAACCGGATGTCGAGGCTAATATGAATTTTACAGAGGTGAGTGATACTGTTACAGCCAAAGAGGAAGTCCGCCTTCGTGATAAGCCAAGTCAGGGCTCTGATTCTAATGTCATAGCAACTCTTAAAAATGGACAGACTGTGACACGGACAGCAACAAGCAATAGCGGCTGGTCTCGTCTTGTATACAATGGACAGGTAGTTTATGCGGTATCAAGCTATCTGACAACAGACCTCACACAGAAGACAGCCCAGGCAGCCACAGCTGGATTTAATACCCAGTTCACAGATTGTAACGACACAGTTACACCCAAGGATGAGATTAACCTTAGAAACAAGCCAAGTGTAACTGATTCCAAGGTTGTTGTTACTGTCAAAAATGGTGTTATGATTACAAGAACTGGATATAATAAAGAACTTGGCTGGTCGAGAGTGGAATATAACGGACAGACGTTGTATTGCGTGAGTAGTTATCTGGTGGAGAAGTAGGTTTTAAAATAAATACTTTTAAAATATAAAATTACAGAAAAATATAAAAACTCTTGCACTGACATTATACATATGATATATTATTAATATAATAACATGCTATTAAATATACAAGGAGACTTCATCGATGATAATAATAATGAATGGGGAAAGATAATATTAAAGAAAGAACACATGTATATAAGCAGACCAATATTGGAAGTGATGAGCATTTTGAAAAAATTTTAAGTTATATTAACAATAATGACAAATGCCGCAGCCAGTATGCAGGGCTGCTGTCTAATACAGCGTGGCGGGAACGTTTTGAAGGTTATTTTAAGGGGAAAAAGACACTGCCACTTCTATATGATCCATTTTTCAAGACTATATTTAGTCAAGACTTCCATAAAGAAAGGTTAGCAGAATTAATAAGTTCAGTTTTAGGTCAGCCAGTTGATGTTATTGAAGTGATTCCGAATGAGGATACTTCGTTTATGGGCATACTTATAATTATGGATATTCTTGTAAAAATGTCGGATGGTAGTTTAGCTAATATTGAAGTCCAAAAGGCAGCTTATTTATTTCCTGCAGAGAGGATTTCTTGTTATTCATCTGACTTGATGATGAGACAATATAATAAACTGAGAAGCAGGTCATTGTCTGCAGATGGCGAGAAATTTTCCTATAAAGAATTGAAACATGTTCATACAATTGTATTTTTTGAGAGAAGCAGCCAATGCCTTATAAATAAAATTGAACCTGAGCAGTATTTCCATGTTGGAAAGACAAAATTTAATACAGGAATTGATATAGAGCTCCTGCAGGATTTTAATCTTATAAGCCTTGACACATTTAAAAAATACCGATATTCTACAATTATAAATGGAAACACGGATATAACTGGATATGATTGTGATGATTCGGCATATAATTATGAGGTAAGCGTAGAATTAAAGAAGAAGCGTTTAATGTATATGTCGCTGCTGGTAACGGAGACGGTTTCTGACCTTGAGAGATTACTTGCAATCTATCCGGAATTAGAAGGGATAGTCACAGATATGAATTATTATATGACTAGACCTGAGGAGGTGCTGAATATGTTTTCAGAAGCATTACACATATTGGATAAAAATTCAATGGAATTGATTGTAGATGAAATATCAGAAAAGGCTAAACAAGCAGAAGCTGAAAGGGACAAAGCAGTAGCTGAGAGGGATGAGGCAGTTACCGAGAGAAATGATGCGGTAGCTGAAAGAGATGAAGCGGTGCTTGAAAGAGATATGGCGGTAGCCGAACGAGATGCAGTAAAAGCTGAATTAGAACGGCTTAAAGCTGAATTGGCAAAAATGCGTTAATCTTACATGAATTAATTTAATAGGGAAGAAAGAAATGTTTATGAGGATGTCTCATCTGGCAGCATTTCTTTCTTCCCTGTTTGTTTATTAGAGTGGAAAATCCAATCATAAAAAGTTATAATAAAACACGAAAATAAAAGAAAAAAGAGGTATCTATGTTTAACCGTCAGTCAATTCATGTTGCCATGCTCCTGTGGGGGTGTATATTCTGCCTGATAGCAGCAGTGTGCATGATAATAAGCAGGAATTTTGATAAAGGAAAGAGAAGATGGCTTACAGGGCTGCAGCTCACATGTGCGGCATTACTTGGAAGTGATGCGCTTGCATGGATATATCGCGGAGTTGCAGGAAATGTTGGATTTTTCATGGTAAAAATCAGTAATTTTTTAGTATTTGTGCTCAGTGATGCTATGCTGTTTATATTTCATGGCTATATATGCTGCTGTTTATTTGGCGGTGATAAGCTTATACCTGAAAAACAAGGTAAGCTGTATCCGTTAAAACGAATAATGATTGTGTATATTATAGCTGTTATTGGCGTAATAATGGTTGTTGTGTCACAGTTTACGAATTTATATTATTATATAGATGCAGATAATCTGTATCACAGAAATACAATATATCCATTATCACTGATTATTCCACTTATTGGATTTCTGCTGGATATATCATTGACATTCCAGTTCCGCAAGAACATCAGCCATGAGATATATGTATCACTTATGGCATATTACCTGCTTATCGGTGCAGCAACATTATTGACATTTGTGTATTATGGAATATCATTTATTAATATATCAATATGTATAGCGATGATACTTATATTTATTACATCAATGATACAGCAGAATAATGAGATGGCATTGAAAGAGAAAGAGGCGGCAGACTTAAGAATCTCACTTATGCTGTCTCAGATAGCACCTCATTTCATATATAATTCGCTGACAACAATTCAGGGATTGTGCGAAAAAGACCCCAAGATGGCGAAAGAGACAGTTGGCGAATTTGCGAGATATTTAAGAGGCAATCTTGATTCATTAAATGAAGAAAATATGATACCATTTGAGAAAGAGATTAAACATGTTGAATCATATCTGGCAATAGAAAAGAAACGCTTTGGAGATAAAGTTAAAGTTAAATTTAATATTGAGGATGAAGCTTTCGTGATACCGCCGCTTACATTGCAGATTCTTGTTGAAAATGCAGTTAAACATGGCATTTGTAAGCGTGATGAGGGCGGCACTGTTACAATAAATGTTGAGCGTAAAGTTGATAATATATATATCACAGTAAAAGATGATGGCGTAGGATTTGATGTGGATAAGATGATGCATGATGGTGGAAGCCATATAGGATTTTCCAATGCCCGGAGCAGACTAAAATCCATGTGTGGTGGAAGCCTTATGGTTGAAAGCCAGGTTGGCGTTGGAACAACAGCGGTTATAGCATTGCCGTTAGACAATATTCAAGGAGGGAAACATGAAGATAATAGCAGCGGATGATGAACAGATTGCATTAGAACAACTTGTAGAAGCTATTGAACAGGCAGCCCCAGATGCAGAGCTTGTGTCATTCCAAAGTCCTGCCAGATTGCTTGAGTATGCTAAGGATAATACATATGATATAGCATTTCTTGATATTGAGATGGGGTCAATGTCTGGAGTAGAGGTCGCAAAGCAGCTGAAAATCTGGAATCCACGAATTAATATTATATTTGTGACAGCTTATGATAAATATATGGCGCAGGCATTTAAGATACATGCCAGCGGATATCTGTGCAAACCTGTATCGGTTGAGGATATCAAGGAAGAGCTTGAAGGACTGCGTATTCCGGTTGTATCGTTGAAGGACAGCACTATTGTTGTGAAATGTTTTGGAACATTTGAGGTATTCGTCAATGGAAGGTGCCTTGAATTTGATAAGATAAAGACAAAAGAACTTTTTGCATATCTTATTGACAGAAGAGGAGGCATGGTGACATCAGGGGAGCTCCGTGCTGTTCTCTGGGGAGAGGCGTGTACGGATGATAATACACGGTCATATCTGTCTAAGACTATCAAGGATTTGAAAAATGTACTTGCTAAGGCTGGTGCTGGTGATGTGATAATTACATCATGGGGTAAATGTGGCGTGGATACAACAAGGATTGCATGCGATTACTATGATTTTCTGGATAATAAACCAGATGGGATACGTGCATATAATGGAGAATACATGACCCAGTATAGCTGGGGAGAGGCTAGAAATGCGTGGCTGAATAGTAATGACTAAAATAGCGGCATTATTTTAGTGAATCAAGAATCTAGTTTTTTAAAAAATTTTTCAAAACCACTCCCAAAAGCAACATTTAAGCAACATTTTGATTGTATAATATAATACAACATGTCGAATTCTGCCCTTTTTTGAAATGATGGCGCTATTTGATGATGGTTGAATGAAGATGATTAATATTGAAAGGTTGTGGTTTTGTATGAGAAGAAGAATAGTAACACAGGCGACAGCGGCATTTTTAGCCGCACTTATGGTAATAACGAATGTTGACGTGACAGCATTTGCATACACAGGAGGTAATAATGTCACAACGGCGTCTGTCGTTAATAGCATAACTCCATTATCAGAGGATATAGCAGTACAGCAGCTTGAGGTGGGTGCATCTGAAGCTGATATTGTCATGCCTTCTACAATAAGCGCTGCGGTTACACAGTATACATCTACAACAGTAGAGATGCCAGCTAATGGAAATGCACAGCAGCTCCCAACACAGGGAACTACAGGTTCAACTAATTCTGCACAGGGAACTGCAGGCTCAACTAATTCTACACAGGACAACTCTGCTAATTCTACACAAAACACAACATCTTCAACAACAACATCTTCAACATCTGACACAACAGCTAAATCATCTTCTCAGGCTGAGTCAGGTATATCAGGCAAATCAACTTTATCAAACGAATCAACTTCATCAGGTGAATCGAATTCATCAAGCGCATCAGATTCAACTAAGGCATTCAATATACAGCAGCACGATGATAAAGAGACAACTGCTGATACATCAACTGTTAATACATTAAGCACTGATTCTGCAGCTGCAGATACAACAGCAGGCACAGCATCAACATCTACAGCAGATACATCTGCTGGAACGACACCTGCCAGCAGCGTTAAGACAACAGCATCAACTAAGCAGCAGGAGCTTCCGGTTACATGGAAGATAGATACAGATAAGAGCACTTCATCTACATTTTCATCAGCAGTGGCTGGAAATGAATATGTATATGTACCAGTTTTACCAGATGGTATTGTTGTACCAGAAGAAGTAACAATGCCAAGCATTACAGTTACTATTATTAATAAGAAAGAAATCGAATTTAACCAGTCATCTGTAATTGATGGCGTGACCATAACAGTGACTGCTGAGAAAGGCGTTTTCCCAGAAGGCGTCACATTAAGTGCTAAGAAGATTACAGATAATAACATGATTAAGCAGCTTACAGATGCAGCAGAAGCTGCGGAGGTTTCTGCACAGAGCATTGATGGCAGTGATAACAATAAAGAGATAATATCAAAGGATATATATGCATATGACATAGCAGTCCTTGATAGAGATGGCAGGGAAGTACAGCCGGATGAGAGCAAAGGAACAGTTACAGTAACATTTACTAATCCAGAGCCGGAAAAATATACAGCAGACGATATGTCAGTGTTCCATGTTGACAGCAGTACATTACAGGCAACACAGCTTGATGCACAGGTTAATAGTGCTGATAATACAATCAAGGCAAAGACTACAGGTTTTTCTCCATATGTTCTTAAGCTTGCGAAAGCTTCTAATACAGTTACCCTGTATACAGCAGGTGGTGTTATCGATGATTCAAAGTGGAATGAGAGCGAGACAGGAAAGTATACATCTTCGACAGCAAAGAATTTTCCAAATCCATCTATGAATGATGCGGCGACTTCATTTGCTGGATGGTATACAGACAGTTCGTATAGTGGCAGCAGAGTGACATCACCCGAAGCAGGTAAAACCTATTATGCCAAGTGGGTAAGAACTTCCACATCTATAACAGGAAGCACTATGAAATATACTTATAATTGGAGTTCTATCGACTCAATCGGTGTACTGAATGGAAAAGAGATTAACACAACTTTCTGGGCAGGCGGATATACAGCGTATTATAAGGCTGGTGATGCCAGTGCATCTGATGGTGGCACGGAAGTATATGTAAGCTCAAGCGGTGATATATATAGGAATGTTTCGGGCGATCTGTATATAGCAGAGGTTGCATCATTCAAGGGACCATTTGTAAAGTATTCATATTATATATGGAACAAAGGCTCATCTGATGTTAATAATTTTAATCTTGGCGGTGCAGCCGATGTTCAGATTGATAAGAACGACATGGCTGAATTAACTGTTGATGATGACCAGGGATATGTTTCAATGGTGGACAATACAACAGAGTTCCGTCTTTATTATGGCGATGATATTGATGGCGTTACTAAGGCGGATACACTCTGGACAGGAAGATATTCACAGCATAGATATAATGTATTTAACGAAAAAAGGGAGAACCAGAGTGGAATTGACTCAACACTTGCATTTTCATGGAAGAACCTTACAATTCCTGCTAATGGCGTTGTTGTTAAGTCAGTTCTTGTTGGCTGTGGTGTTGCAGGAAGTCTTACAGTCAATAAAATCATGAAGTGGACTGAAAATGGTGAGACTAAAACAAAGAAAATTGAAGAGGGCAAATCATTTACCATTCCACAGGCTGAGAAGAAAGATGGATATAATTTTATAGGATGGAATACATCTGAGGATGGTACAGGAACAATGTATCAGCCGGGTGATGAGATTTATCCAGAAGAGGATATGCGTTTCTATCCAATATATAAGGCTATTAAGAATACTGCATATGTTACATTAAATCTTGATGGTTCGCCATGGGCTTCCCAGAATGTCACATTACGCCAGAATAATGAATTAAAATACACTTTATCATATGTCAATGGCTCTTATGAGAACCATGAGGTTATTAATGGTATATATGATATATATGTCAATGGCAGAAAGTCAGATTCATCAATAGAAATCCATTCAATTGATGAGTCGGTATCAGCAAGACAGACAGTTGATTATAATAAAGTAACAATTACAACTAACCTGAACGGAACACCAAGTTCTGCGCCAGGTTTAGTTGCCATGCGTAAAAATAACAACGTTGTATATATTCCAGAAGGAAACAATGGTGTATACACAGAGTATATCCAGGCTAGTGAAGGCGCATACGATGTGTATGTTGCCGGTGAGGACACAGATGCTGATATCAGTTCATCTGAACGTAACGTAACTTTGGATTATAGTAATATGCAGGTTAATATAACAGATGACGAACCATGGACAGATGCGGTTGTTGAACTTAAAAATACAGATGGAAGGACAGAAGCAGTTTTTGAGAAGACATCTGTATCAGGCAATACAGTTACTTATAGCAAAATAATACAGAGAAAGAACGCTTCATCATATTCAATATATGTTGGTGGAAAGGATACACATAAGACAATATCTAATGGTAACAGTGGCAACAGCATTGATGTTAAGTTCTACACTGCGACAGTGACAATTATCGGAGTGACAGCATATCTTAACATGTCAATGTCTAATGGTACAGACATGAGCAATTTTGTCCGTGAATCAGATGACAGTAATGTGTATAAGGCACATCATGTATTAATTGATAATGCAGGTGAATCAGAAAAAACATATACAGTAATGACAGCTGATTCAGTGGATGATTCAGCAGAGACAATCAGCAGTTCTAACAAGGATATAACATTACGATTCTGGACAGTTACATATAAAAAATACGTGAAAAAAAATACTGATAAATCAGATAAAACTGGTACAGATACAGTTGTTAAGAATTACTATGTTAAAGATGGAAGTCTGGCTCCTGTATATGTGCGCGTAGGTCTTGAAGGGTATACATTCAATTGCTGGAGTACACATAGATGGTCTGAAGAAGAGTCAGAAATCAATAGTGGTATAGCATATGATTACGAACAACCTGTTACATCAGATATAACATTATATGCTAATTTTTTGAAACCAGCTATTACAATTGGAGAAATTTTATATACAGATGAAGAAGGTAAAATAGCTGTCAATGGCGATTACTATCGTATGGCTAATACAACTATTACTGGATTCGGACAGGGCATTAAAAAGATATATTTTACAACAGTTAATACTGATGAGGTAAAGATTCTTTCAAAAAAATATGAGAATAAATTCAGTGTTATAAAAGGCCTGAATGAAGCAATTACTGCTACAGATGGCACATATTCTGTATCGCCAGTGGATGATAGAATTGTTGTTGAATTTACAGATAAAATGTCAATGTCAGAGGCACAGGATTTTATAAGAGAAAATGTCATTGTAAAATATAAGCCTGATACAGAGCATATGATGACAATAGAAGTTACAGATGGAGAAGGTACATTTGTTGCCGCTAATACTGTTACGTCTGCTGTTGGCACAAGTGAAAGTACAACATTATTAAGTGGAGGCAGTACAACAACATTAAATTCAGGGATATATTACCTTGACAAAGACGTGACATATACAGGCAATAGCAGTGCTGGTAATTCTAAGAACAGAAGTGCGCTTATTATAGCAGATAATTCAACTGTATATATTAATATCCCGGAGGGAACAACATTAACAGCAACAGGTGCTAATGGCTCAGGGACAACAGGTGGAGGAGCCGGAATATATGTACCATCAACATCTAAACTTATATTCCTTGGAAGTGGAAAAGTTGTTGCTAAAGGTGGAAATGGATGCTCTGGAAGCAATGGCGGTAATGGAGGCAATGGTACATATAGTTCAAGTAATTATTACTATGGTGGAGCTGGTGGAACTGGAGGAGCTGGCGGCGGTGGAGCCGGTGCTGGAATAGGAACATCAGGCGGAACTGGTGGAGCCCAAACTGGAAGTTCAACAGCTTCTAAGTATGTTCCAGATAGTGCACAACCTGGTTATTGTTTTTCTGGTACAGATGGATATACTTCTAATTCTGGCAATAGTGCATCGCAGATGGGAGCATTGTATAATTCAACAGTTACTATTAATGCTACAGGAGGTTCTGGTGGAACATCAGGGGGCTCTGGTGGAAGATACGGCTCAAAATGGGATAGCCGTAGTGTAGATAATGCATGGAGCAACACATGGTCAGCGGGCTACGGCGGCGGCGGTGGCGGCGGCGGAGCAGGTTATCCTGGAGCAGATATTGGAACTGGTGGCGGCGGTGGAGCTTCTGGTGCCGGCGGAGGTTCTGGCGGTGGTTTGAGTGAGAAAACTAAAAAAGGGGATACTAAAAATTGGACATATGCCAATGGAGCTGGTGGAAGTGGTGGTATAGGATATCATTATGGTTCTAGTGGCAGTGGAACACGTAGTAGTAATTCCAATGGAAATTATGGTGGAGCAAGTGGTAGTAGAGCCTCAGCAGGAGCTGGATGCATAAGTAAAGCTACAGGTGAAATTTCACAGAACTTAAATAAAAAGTACACAATAACATATAAGGCTAACGATAATGATAAAAACCCAACTCTATCAAAGCAATCAGAAGAGTATACATATGGAAGTACATATACAATAACATTCCCAACATATGAATCGTCGGATGTAGATGTCGTATTTCTTGGATGGCAGATTAAGGCTTATGCAAAGAGCAATAAATCAGGAAGTAATCTTACATATGCATCATCAGCCAGATATCAGGCAAACGAGGTAATAACACTGGATTCAGCAACTTATGGTGATATTGTATTTGAAGCAGTAACTGAAACTATAGGAGGCGTTAAAGCCGATAATAGTAATTCGGTAACAATTAACAAAGATAAAACTGATAATATCACATATTTTGCATACAATGTCAGATTCAAACTTGATGGTGAATCAACAACAGTTAATGATGTTAAGATTGGCGATATAAGTGCAGCACCTTCAACAGATGGAACATATTCACTTATAGTACAGACTGCTAATGATTCATCTGGAAATCCAGTTGTGCCATCAGACAGAGACATATATGTCAATGGAATTAAAGTTGGCACTACGAATAGTTTTGGCTCAGAGATTGGTTCGTCAGGCATAAGAAGCAGTGATACAACTATCGAGTACGAAACTCTTAAAGTCAGAGTCAAAGGCAAAGAACCTTCATCAGTCCGCCTTACACAGGCTGGTGATTCATCTGTAAGGGTTCCGTCACTTGCAGTGGCTGAGGCACAGGATGATGGCAGCTTTTTATATAGTGCTAAACGATTAAAAACAGATATTAAAGGCAAATTTAATATTATTGCAGACGGCGAAGAGATTGGTAAAACTGCATCATATGGCAGTGAAACAACAGTTGCTTACTATACAACAACAGTTAATATCACAACCGATGGTATAAGTACTAATGACATAGACAGAGTTGAACTTCGTGATGCTTCTGGCAATTCATTATTTATGGATATTCATAAAGATGGTGTTACTAATCATTGTAAGGCAGCACTTACACATTTTGAGAACAGCACAGAGTATGATATATACATTAATGGTGAGAAAAAGTCAGACAGTAAAGTTAAGTTTGACAAAGATAATTCTGTCAATATTACATTAGTCCAGAACACTACAACAGTTAAGACTTATAAAGATGGCGTACTTGCGGATATTGGTACTGTTGTTCTTGGTAATGCCAGAATGGTACATGAAAGTACAGGTGTATATACTCTTGTGAATAAAGAGAATGGCAGTGCAGATGTATATGTTGACAATATACTTCGTGATAGTGGTGTAACATATGGAACAACTAAGGAATATAATTATTACACAGTTTCATATGTGAACAACAATTTTGATACATCAGGTGACCTTCCAGTTGATGATACTGTTTATTATTCAGGCGCATCTGTTACAATTGCTGGACAGGCAGGACTTGTCAATGGTGGCAAGACATTTGCAGGATGGCAGCTTGAAAATGGTTCTGATATATATAAGGAAGGAACAATCTATGTAATTAACGCAGAATCAACATTTGTGCCAGTGTGGGAAGCCACAGATGTTACTAAGCTGTCAGTTGAGTTAGAATCAGTAGATTACACATATAATGGACAATCGCAGATTCCTGACGTAACGGTCAGGGATAATGACAGAATATTAACAGCAGGTGTTGATTACACGTTGTCATATTCTAATTCCAATACAACGGGAGGCAGAAGTGACAACACTATCAATGCTGGTGATGTGACAGTAACTGTCAATGGTATTGGCGATTATAAGGGTACATATTCAGGTGAGAATACTAAGTATATAATTAAGAAGAAGTCAATAACAGTTGATAACTTAAAGGCAGTTGACAGAGAGTATAATGGGTCTGTTAAGGTGCAGATAGAGGCAGATAAAGCTGTATTAACTGGCATGATTGCTGGTGATGATGTAAGTCTATCAGCAAGTTCAGAGGGAGAGGTATATTCACCTAATGCAAGAGCTGACAAATACGTTATTATCACAGGTGGTGCACAGCTTACAGGTGATAACTCATCTAACTACGATCTTGAGCCGCTTAGAGATGTAACGGTAACAATTACTCCTAAGACACTTACAGCAGATATGTTCACAGTTGCAGAGGATGCTGGTTCATATGATGGAACAGCGAAGACACCAGCTGTAACAGCTAGTGATATGTCAGATGGAAGTAATATTATTGACCCGGCTGATTATAGTGTTACATATTCTGATAACATACACGCCGGCAAAGCTGTCATTACGATTAAGGCAGATGATGAGGCTGGTGTAGACCACAATTATGTTGGTGTGGTTACAAAGGAATTTGATATTGCCAAAGCTCCTCTTACAGTAAAGGCTGCTTCTGCTTCAAGCGTATATGGTGAAGATATCAAGGCTGTAACATATAACATTACATCTGGAACAATATACACAGATGCAGACAGAACAGACCTTGATATCAAGGCTATAACATCTGCAAGAAAAGATTACGCTGTTGGCGAATATGCAGATGCAGTTACAGTAGAGTACAATACAGCTAATACAGATTATGATGTGACAGTAGAGAGTGCTTCGTACACAATCACTCAGGCTGGAGAACTTAATGTTACAGCCAGAGGATATACAGGTGTATATGATGGAACTTCACATGGCATCACAGTTACAGCTGACACTAATGATGATGTAGAGATATATTACAGTACTGTTGAACTTACTAATGATAACTATAAGACAAATGGAACAGTAGAAAAGCCAGAGTACAAGGATGCTGGTGAGCATACAGTTTATTACTATGCTGCAAGCAGTAACTATGCTGGAATAGCAGGCAGTGCAAAGGTTGTTATAACCAAGGCTGAACTTGTAGTTAAAGCTGATAAGCATACTATTACATATGGAGATTCTGTAGATAAGATTAATGATACTTCTGTATCAGGAGGTAGAGGATATCAGGTATCAGGGCTTGTTGGAAGTGATACAGAGGATGTGTTGACTGGCACAGTAACATATACATCTGATGATTACAGTCAGTATGGCGATATTGGAACATATACATGCATTCCATCAGGATTGGGCACTTATAATTATGATATAAGATATGTGTCTGGTGAGCTTGAAGTGGTTCCTAAGAATGTGACATTTTCATGGACTTCAGATGAAACATATGTATATACAGGAAATGTACAGGGTATCACAGCAAGAGTTGAAGATGTTGTTAACAGTGATGAAGTATATGTTTTATATGAGAATGAAGACAGCACAACTAATTCAGCAATTAAAGCTGGCAGCTACACAGCTAAGATTTCAGGAATAGCTGGCAATAAGGCATATAATTACACATTTGATGCTGATGAAAGTGCGCTTACTAAGAGCTGGTCAATCACAAAAGCTTCTAATGAATGGAAGATAGAGCCTTCTCAGGGATGGACATATATTGATGGTAATATAGAGGTTAACAGCCCGGTCGGAGCAGCTAAATTTGGAACACCTGTGTACACATATGCAGAGGTGACAAGCGACAGCACAGGTTCTGGTGATACAGTTGTTGGCGAATATACAGATACTAAGCCAGCACAGCCGGGCACATATAAGATGAAAGCAACAGTTGCTGGAACAGATAACTATGCAGGTCTTGAAACAATTGTTGATTTTGAGATTAAGGCAAAGTCAGAGACAGAAACTGCAAAGCAGGTTATTAAAGTTGTTGTTCATGACAAGACAATTACTTATGGAGAAGATTTTAGTATAGATTCTTTAGAAGTAACTTATAAGAGTATAGATGGCAGTGAGGTGACTCCTGAGACAGATAAGTATTCAGGCAGCCTGACATTTAACACTAACTATGATAAGAACAATGATACATATGGCAACGCCGGTAAGTATATTGTAACTGCATCGGGACTTACATCTGATACATATGAGTTCGTATATGAGACAGGTGTGCTCACAGTAGCCAAGAAACAGGTATCACTTACATGGTCGGCTGATTCATTAAGCTATACAGGCAGACAGCAGTCAGTAACAGCTACTGTTAATAATGATGATCTGGCTGCGGATGACAAGAGTAAGGTATATGTCGCCACATATGAATCAGCAAGTGCTGTAGAGGTTGGCAGCTACACGGCTAAGGCAGTTTCGCTTGCAGGAAGTAATGCTGATAACTATTCAATTAAAGCAGATTCTGAGTCACATAATTGGCAGATATCTAAGGGTGATAATGCGTTTGTTACAGGTCCTTCAATAACTGGCTGGACATACGGTGAAACAGCCAATACACCTGTTGCAACAGCTAAATATGGAAATGTTAAATTTACATATAAGAAAAAAGACGGCGCAGAAGTTATAGGTGGGACAGCACCAACAGAAGCAGGAGATTATATTCTTGTGGCAAGTGTTGCTGGAACAGAGGGGTATAATGGTTTATCTAAAGAAGTGCCATTTACTATAGAAAAGGCTTTTGTTATAGTATCAGCCAATGATTCGTCTGGCGTATATGGAACATTGCCTTCAGGTCTTACAGCAGATGTTACAGTTATCAAGGGTAACGTGACAGAACAAGACAAAGTAAAGCTTGGTGTAAGCGTGGCGGTTAAGCCAGCAGATGAAACTATGTCAGTGGATAAACTTCCTGTTGGAGTATATCCAATAAGGGTTACTGCAGCAGAAAATAATAATATTAAAGTGGACAGTACTGTTGATGGCACATATCGTGTGACACCAGCAGATATGAGTGTTGAAGCTTCTGACGTATCTTATGTGTATGATGGACAGGCTCATGGAATAGCAGCAATTGTGGCAAAGGCTGGCAGTTCTGAATTGCCAGGAGCAGATATTTATTACAGTACTACAGAGCTTAATGCTAATAATTACGGAAGTGGAAGTAAGACTTCTCCAGTTATAACTAATGTATCTGAGCAGAGCATTTATTACTATGTCAAGGCTGACAATTATAAGAGCCAGTCAGGCAGTGTGAAGTTGTCAGTTACACCTAAGAAAGTTACAGTGAAAGCCAATGATGCATCTGTTACATATGGTGATGATGCTGTAAATAATGGTGTAAGCTATAGTGGATTTGCTGGCAGTGATTCAGCGGTTTCAGAAGGAATTACAGTTACTTATAAGTATGTGACTAATGATTCAACTGAATCATCAATGACGGCTTACACTAAGGGAAGCAATGTGGGTACATATAAGATTGTGCCTGAGATTGTCACAGCTTCTGGTAAAAATAACTACACATATGAGGCAGTTAATGGAACATTGACAGTTGCAAAGAAGACTCTTACAGATGATATGTTAGAGCTTGATGATAGTCAGAGTTACATATACAGTGGCAGTGAATACAAGCCAGCTATAACGAAAAATGCATCTTATGAGACAAAGATTGATGAAAATGATTTTACTGTGACATACGAAGATAATATTCATGCGGGTTTAGATGCTAAGGCTGTTATAAAGGCTTCGGATAATGGTAATTATAGTGGAAGCATCACTAAGAAGTTCTCGATTGGTGCGCTGGATGTGACAGTTAAGGCGGCTGCAGCTTCAAGTGCTTACAAGCAGGACATAGCAGGTCTTAGTTACAGTATAGAGAATTTAACTGGCGAGGCAGCTGCGAGAGCATCATCAGAACTTAATCTTACAGCAGTTACATCTGTTAAGAAGGGTTATGCTAAGGGTACATACGAAAATGCGGTAAGTGTTGAGTATGATAAGAACAATAAAGATTATAATGTGACAGTAGTTAATGCTGATTATACAGTCACAGATGCAGACCTTAAAGCAGCTGTTACAGCAGAAAGCTACGAGGGAACATACGATGGCAGAGCTCACGGAATCAATCTGATTGTGAAATCATCTGATACAGATGTTAAGCTGTATTACAGCACTACAGAGGCTGTTACGGATGATAATTATAAGAGCATGTCCACAGTGGCACCTGTATTTACAGATGCTGGTACATATAAGGTATATTATTATGTAGCATGTGACAATTATATGCCAGTGAGTGGTAATGCTGATGTTAAGATTGCCAAGGCACCTCTTACTGTTAAGGTCGGCAATGCGGAGCTGGTGTATGGTGCAGATTCATCTGGAATCCAGACAGTGCTTACACAATTAGCCGACAGAGAAAATGGTATAATCTACGAAGGATTTATTGGAAGTGATACTAAGGAAAACGTATTTGGCGCATCTGATAAGCTTTCAGTAAGTACAGATTATGTTGTAAATGGTGATGCTGGTGTATACAGGACATCTGTTGATGCACAGAATGTGTCACTTAAGAATTATGACATTAAGGTTGTTGCGGGAACACTGACAGTTAACCGCAAAACTGTGACATTTACATGGAGTGGACAGACAGATAATCTGCCATATACAGGAAGTGTCCAGGGAATTAAAGCGGATGTTGAAGGTCTGGTTAATGGTGATGATGTAAAAGTTGGCTCATATGAGGAGAACAGAGCTGATAAGATATGTGCGGATGCTGCAGAAGTTGGTTCATATACAGCAAGGGTTAAAACTCTTACAGGAGAGAAGGCTAAGAACTATACATTTAATGCAGATGCAGATAGTACATCTAAGAACTGGAGTATCGGAAAGGCATCTAATGAATGGACAGTTGAGCCATCAATCCAGAACTGGACACAGGGCGGTACAGCAGCAGAGCCTATAGCAGCAGCTAAGTATGGCGAAGTTGTATACACATACAGCAATAGTGAGAATGGAACATATAGTTCTGCAAAGCCAGAGACAGCAGGAACTTACTGGATGAAGGCTGAGGTTAAGGAAAGCGCAGGCTATACAGGTCTTGAGGAGAAGGTTTCATTTACTATTAAAGATAAGGCCGAAGGTTTGGATATTACGTCAGTTAGAGTTACAGCTAATGCAGTAAATGTAACTTATGGAGATACACTTGAAACAACAGGCTATGGAACAGATAAGCTTACTGTAACAGGACTTCCAGAAGGAGTTACATTAGACAGTATTGCTGATATCAGTGCATTGAAGTTTACAACTGATTATAAGGCTGGTGACAGTGTTGGAACTTATATGATAGTTCCATCTGGATTAACTCTTAATGATGTAGCCAGTGATAAGTATGAGATTATATATGCACCAGGCAGTGTTACTGTTGATAAGAAGCAGATAAGTCTTACATGGTCCGGTTCAGAATTTACATATGATGGCAGGGAACATGTAGTGACAGCATCAGTTGATAACAGATTGTATACAGGAGACAGTATTACAGTTACTGGCTATGAGTATGACATGTCAGGTTCTGACATGATTACTAACACAGCTGTAGATGCTGGCGAGTACAAGGCTCATGCAGTAAGTTTTACAGGTGTTAAATGGAATAACTATACGGTTAACTCTGATTCAGCAGTCAAGTCATGGAAGATTAACAAAGCAGTTTCATCAGGTTCAGGCTCTGGCAGCAATGATGGCAATACATTTGTTGTAACACCTTCTATTGATGGCTGGACATATGGACAGGATGCATCAGTCCCAGTTGCAGAGGCAAAGTTTGGAACACCAGAATATGTATACAGCAGCAGTAGCGATGGTGCATACACATCAACAGTTCCTACAGCGGCAGGAACATATTATATGAAGGCAAAGGTGGCAGGCAATGCTAACTATGACGAGATTGTAAGTGCACCAGTTGAATTTACGATTGCCAAGGCAAAGATGACTGTTATAGCCGATGATGTAACTGTTACATATGGTTCATCAGCAGTTAAGCCTGTATACAAGGTATCAGGAACAATTAAGCCAGGTGATGACCTTGGAATTAAGGCAGAGACAACAGCTACAGCACAGTCTGACGTGGGAGAGTACCCAATTACTCTTACATGGAATAACAATGTTAACTATGATGTTACATTAATTAATGCAATTTATACTGTTAAGGCAGCAGATGCACAGGCAGCAGGATTGACTGTCACAGCTTCTGGATATAATGGAATTTATGATGGAAATGCACATGGAATTACAGTCAATGTAAAAGACAGCAATGGCAGTGAAGTAAGCAATGCAGTTGTATACTACAGCGAGACAAGATTAGATGATACTAACTATGGAAGTGGAAGTACAACAAGCCCACAGTATACAGATGTATGCAGCAAAGAGGTTTATTACTATGTATACACTGGCAATTATGAAGCTGTTACAGGCTCAAAGACAGTAGATATCAGTAAGAAAGCTGTTAAGGTAACTGCTAACGATAACAGCATTACATATGGACAGGCTCCATCAGATGCTGGCGTAAGATATGATGGTTTTGTTGGAAACGACTCAGCTTTGGCACTTGGACTTACACCTGCATATACATTTGGCGGATATGTACAGTATTCAAAGGCTGGAACATATAAGATTGTTCCATCAGGACTTCCTGAAGATGGCAATTACACATATCAGTATGTGAGTGGTTATCTAAGAGTTGCTGCTAAGAAGCTCACATTTACATGGTCAGATAATACATTTGTATATGATGGTGCAGAAAAGGTAGTGACAGCAGAGCCAGCTGGCCTTGAAAACAATGATTCTGTAATGCCTGTATATGATGGCAATACAGCAACAGCAACAGGCATATATACAGCAAAGGTTACTGGCCTTGCAGGCGAACATGCTGATAATTATACTATTGAGGCAGATGAGCCAAGTGCATCTAAAGAATGGAGTATAAGCAAGGGCAGAAATTATCTTGAAACTCCGCTTGAAATCTCAGGATGGACATATGGTGATACACCTTCACAGCCAGTTGGCAGGGCTGCATACGGAACAACAAGATATGTATACAGCAGTTCCAAGAATGGACAGTACACAAGTACACAGCCTGTAGATGCTGGAACATATTTTGTCAAGGCAGTTGTTGACGGAACAGCAGATTATGATTATTTCGAGAGTGCACCGGTAAGCTTTATCATTGAAAAAGCACAGATTACAGTTACAGCAGATGATGTATCTGGCAAGAAGGGCAGTACAATCAAGGAGCTTACATACAGTGTCACAGGAAAGATTGCAGCGGGGGATAAGATTAATGTCACTCTTGGCACAACAGCGACAGAGCAGTCGGAGGTTGGAGATTATCCAATCACTGTATCATATATAGCAGACAGCAATTATACAGTTAATGTTATCAATGGTACATATCATGTGATTGCTCTTGATATTGATATCAGAATTGATGAGGCTGATTATGTATATGATGGCAGGGAACATGGCATAAATGTTTCGTTATCTGGAAATGATTCAGAATCTGTCAAAGTTTACTACAGCCTTGAAAAGATAACTGATGCAGCAGTTGCAGGAAGTATGAATAATACATATGAGACAAGTCCACTTATCAAAGATGCAGGTTCTAAGCGAATCTACTACTGTGTTGTGAAAGATGGTGCAATTATAATCAGTGGCTCTAAGCTGGTTAACATAACTAAGGCATCGCTTACAGTTAAAGCTAATGATGCAGAAATCAAAGTCGGTGATTCGCCGGTTGGAGCTGGTGTCTCTTACGAAGGTTTTGCGGAAGGTGATGACGCGGGTGTTCTTGGTGGAACACTTAAATATACTTTTGATTATGTCAAGGGACAGACTTATGGTACATATAAGATAATGCCATCAGGTCTTACAAGCGATAATTACAACATCACATATATTCCGGGTGTACTTACTGTCAATGCGGTTGCGCAGGATATTTCAGATAGTATTGTTGTTAAACGGATGGATTCTGTATATGATGGTAAATCACATACAGGATATTCAGGAACACCTGTGGCAGCGGATGGTGCTGTTAAAGATTTTGAATATACATACTATAAAGCAGCAGATGACAATGATGAGACAAGCACTGAAATCACAGGTGACCCAATTGCAGAACCTGTTGATGCTGGTAATTATATATTAGTAGTATCTGTTGCGAAGAATAATCCTCGCTACAAAGGAGAAGTTAAAGTAAGATTTAATATCACGAAACGACCAATAACAATTAAGGTACGTAATCAGGCTGTTATGGCAGGTCAGGTAAATACACAGAGTTTCAAGGCGTTAACACCTGAGTATGCAGGATTCATCGGTAATGATAATAATGATGGAAGTGCTATAGCAGATCCAGCAGTTATAATGCCTGATTTATCAGCAGATGCTGATGCATTGTCTAAGGCTGGAAAAGTTACATTAAAGGTAACATATAAAGGAAGCCTTAAGGCAGAGTATGCTAAGAATTATGAACTTGACAGCACAGTTGATGGAGTACTTACAGTTATAGCTAAGGCAACACCGGGCGGTGGCTCGGGTTCAGGAAGTGGTTCAGGTTCCGGAGGTGGCTCAGGTTCTGGCGATAACGGCACAGGAGGAAGTGTGGTATTAGATCCATCAAATCCTGCAACAAGTGGTATAGTACAGACTGCTGTAATTAAGGATGAGGAAAGACTTCCTGAGACTAAGTTACAGACAAACCTTACAGTTGAACTTGCTGAGAAACTCCTTGACGAGCAGGAGGCTTCACAGGTTAAGTCAGGGGATGATGCACTTATATATCTGCTCCTTTCCGATGCGGATGAGACAGATTCATCAATTGCGGCTGATATCGAGGCTATTAAGAACAGGGCATCAGAGATTAATGAGAATATGAAAGTCGGTGCGAACTTTGATTTATCATTATTCAAGCAGGTTGGAAACAGTGACCCGGTTAAGATTACAGATACAGGTGAAGCAAAGGTAACTATATATATCACTTTACCAGATGAACTTAAACAGGCATCTAAGAACGCAGAGCGTACATATTATGTTCTCTATTGCCATGATGGAGTAACATCGATGATTGCACCAGAGTATGATTCAGCTAATGGGGTACTTTCATTTGGAGCTGAAAAGTTCTCAGTATATTCAATTGCCTATGTTGATAAGGTAATCGGCGGTGGAGATAATCCAGAGCAGCCAACTAAGCCAACTACACCAGAGCAGCCAACTAAACCATCAACACCAGAACAGCCAACAAATCCATCTAAGCCAGATAATGGCAATGACAGTGACGTTGATGATGATAATAATAATGGTGGAAGCGGAAATAATGGTGGAAGCGGAAATAATGGTGGAAGCGCAAACAATGGTGGAAGCAGCAATAATGGGGCAGCTAATACCGGCAGTGGTAGTAACATTTCAGGTAATACCGGCAATGAATCAGGCAGTACAGCATGGAATGATGGCTCAGGTAACAATGCTGGAGCAGATAGTAACACTGGTAATTCTGGTTCTGTAGGAATACCTTCAGGCAATATTGATGTTGCCGATGGAGGTTCTGGTACAGGTTCAGGAGGCAATATTGATTACAATGGAACTGGAACAGGAAATACAGGTGATATCAATAATTCTGGTAGTGGAGCAAGCTGGGTTCCAGCAGGAAAGGCTGATATAGCAGCATCAGCAGATGTTCCTAAGGATGTACAGGATAAACTTGATAAGGCAGTTGATGTCATTAAGACTATTGATTCAGCTATTCAGGTATCTGATACATATATTGAAATTTCTGATGAGGGATATACATCAGGTGAAAAGGTAAGAGTTACAGTTAAGATTCCTGATAATATTAAAGCAGAAGGAAGAATATATTATGCTGTGACTGTTGATGAAAATGGTAATGTAGTAGTTCTAAGCAACGAGAGCATTGAGGAGGGAACTCTTACAGTGACTGGTGAGGCAGGAGCATATTACAGAATTGTTTACGAAGACGGAACAGCAAGATTATCAGATATGCTCTCATCTGACGGAAAGGTTCTTGCATCTGATGGAAGTGTATTGCAGATTAAGAATACAAGATGTTTATGGCACTGGCTTGTGCTTCTTATAGCACTTGCTGGAATCATACTTGAACTTCTTCTCAAAGATAAAAAGAAAGCCCAGCTTGCAGTGGTTATAGCAGCAGTACTTTTGATGATAATATGTGCGGTGGCAGGAAACTGTATATGGGATATTATATTTGCACTTGCTGGAACATTTGCTATAATATTAGTTAAAGTAATAACAATTGCCAGAAAGCAGGAAGGAGAACGCAATGAACGAGGTAATTAATAACATTTTAACAAGACGGAGTATCCGTAAATTCACATCTCAGCCAATTCCTGAAGAGGTGATGACAGATATAGTAGATGCAGCTCTTCATGCTCCTAGTGGAATGGGAAAGCAGACATGGAAGTTTACAGTGGTAACCAATAAGGCTGTCATTGTGAAACTTGCAGAGGCTATAGAACATGCAACTAACCGCGAGGGCTATGATATGTATGAGCCGACCGCCATCATAATTCCATCTAACCTAAAGGACAGCCCTTGGGGAAGGGATGACAATGCATGTGCATTGGAGAATATATTTCTTGCGGCTAATTCATATGGGATTGGTTCCGTATGGATTAACCAGTTGTCAGGAATATGTGATGAACCCGCTATAAGGAAAGTGCTGGACGAGTTCAGAATACCAGCAAATCATGTTGTTTATGGACTTGCGGCACTTGGTTATGCGGATAGCAGTGAGCCAGTAAAAGAAAAACAGCGAATAGGTGAAGTGGCTTATATAAAATAAAATGTCAATAATTGGCGAAATATGTTGATTGATGAACATTTTTAGTGTAATATGATTATATGTGTGCAATTGATTCGTGAAAAATAGTTTGTATTGTTACACGTTGTAAAAACTAAATGTTTAATTTAAGGAAGGCGGTAGATAAAGAATGTTGAAAAAACTCAAGACGATGAGAATCAAGCAGCGCCTGGACTATGTATTCAAGACGATAATAATCGCATTTGGCATAGTTGCAGTTGCTATGGTTTTACTTCTGTTGTATATGGCAACAGATTACAGAAAGGTACTTAATAACTATGCATATCCACAGGGTGATATTGCGTTAGCAAGAGAGGATGCATCTGAGGTTCGTTCGGCAACAAGAGGTATTGTTGGTTACGATTCCAATGATTTGATATCTTCCATGAAAGAACAGTACGAAGAGCATGTTAAAGAATTTGAAGCAGACCTTGAGAAAATAAGACCTACTATGGTTACTAAAGAGGGTAAGGCTGCTATGGAACAGATTGATGCTGCATGGAAGGATTTCTATGCTGTAACACAGAAGATTATTCCAATCGGTTCAACAACAGATTCAACACAGTCTATTCAGGCACAGAAGATGATGACAAGTGATCTTGCTCCTAAATTTACAGCGCTTGATGATGCACTTGATAATCTTATGCAGATTAATGTAAAGAAGGGTAACTTTGAAGAGAATAAGTTAGAGGTTCTTCTTATTGTTATTCTTATTGTGGCAGTGTTAATTATAGCGGCTACAGTAGCTACTGCGATTAAGTGTGCCAAGGTTATCTCAGACAGTATTGAGATTCCACTTGAACAGATGGGTGACAGACTTGTTACATTTGCAGAAGGTGACCTTGATTCTCCATTCCCAGAGATGGAATCAGAGGATGAGATTTCTGAGATGATTGATAGTGCACATAATATGGCTACAAGACTTCATCTTATTATCAGTGATGCTGGAAGACTTCTTAATGAGATGGCTAATGGCAATTTTGCAATTACAACTGAATATGAAGATCAGTACACAGGTGCATTTAATGAGTTACTTGTCGGAGTAAGAAAGATGAACCGCCAGATGGATACTACATTAAGAGGTGTAGAGGATGCTTCTAAGCAGGTCGCTGAAGGAGCTTCTAATCTTTCTGATGCTGCACAGGCTCTTGCAGAGGGTGCAACAGACCAGGCTGCAACAGTTCAGGAGATGCAGGCAACAATTAATGATCTTAATGAAGGTATCCAGTCAACAGCAGAATCGCTTCAGGCTTCATATAAGGAAGCTCAGAGATATGCTAATACAGCAGAGAGCAGCCGAGAGGATATGGAAGCTCTTATGGGAGCTATGGCTCGTATCAGCGAGGCATCAGAGAAGATTGGTAATATCATTTCTGAGATTGAGAATATCGCAAGCCAGACTAACTTACTTTCTCTCAACGCTTCAATCGAGGCAGCCAGAGCAGGTGATGCTGGTAGAGGATTCGCAGTTGTTGCTGACCAGATTCGTACACTTGCAGAGCAGAGTGCTAAGTCTGCTGTAGATTCCAGAACATTAATCGAAGCTTCTATTCATGAAGTAGGTGAAGGTAACAGAATTGCTACTGAGGCATCTGATTCACTTAGAGAGGTTGTAGATGGTGTACAGGCTATCGCAGAGAATGCTAAGAAGATGAGTGATGTATCTAAGGGTCAGGCTTCTGGTATGGAGCAGGCAGATGTTGCCATCGCACGTATTGCAGAAGTTGTACAGGCTAACTCAGCTACATCTGAGGAGACATCAGCTACATCTGAGGAGCTTACAGCACAGGCTATCACACTTAGCGATATGGTTGCTAAGTTCAAGCTTAGAGACAGATAATCAGATATTAATCAGTATGTTAATCCCCACACCAGTCATGGTGTGGGGATTTTTTAGGATAATTACTTAGTAACAGAACATCATGGACTTATGGTGTTTACACAATCTAGCATATCCCAATTATTATTTTTAAATTAAATATATTGAAAATAATATATATTGTGTTATAATAAATGCATGGGTATTACCATAACGGTAGGCGATTGTCCTTCTTCAGAGGGACTGAGACCCTCTGATTACATAGAAACCTGAATGGAATTTTATGGAAGGAGGGTATAATGAACATGGGAATAGTAGAACTTATAACTATAATGTCTTTTGGCATGACATGTTTCAGAATAGGCTACAAACTCGGAAGAGATAGTAGGCTAAAAAAATAAATCGCCCCGTACCTGCAAGTATCTGAGCGATTTATTTAATCATTAGATATAATCAGGACAACCGTCTATCGGTAATACCTTATTATCATTTATAATATATCATTTGATTAGAATAATTACAATAGTTTTATTCAAGAATTTAAAAGTTTACATAAAAATTCCTTGACCTAAAGCTAGGTTTATGTTCTATCATAATCATATAAATATTATATATGACATGTGCATATATGGAAAAGAGGTTATATGTTAGGAAATTTTAGTTATTGCAACCCAACAAAGTTATACTTTGGCAAAGATTCATTAGACAATCTTAATAATGAGCTTCCTAAATATGGCAGCAATGTTGTGCTTATATACGGCGGCGGTTCAATTAAGAAGAACGGAATATACGACAGCGTAATTGATATATTAAACAAGAATGGTAAAAATGTAGCAGAGATAGCAGGCGTTATGCCTAATCCTACATTGGACAAGCTCTATGAGGGAATCCAGATTGCAAGAAAGCATAATGCGGATTTCCTTCTCGCAGTAGGTGGTGGTTCAGTCTGTGATTATACTAAGGCTCTTTCTGTGTCAATTCATTGTGACGAAGACCCATGGGATAAATATTATGTAAAATTTGAGGAACCAGATTGCGAGATAGTACCACTTGGATGCGTGCTTACAATGGTAGGAACTGGTTCAGAGATGAATGCAGGTTCAGTTATAACTAATCATGATGCCAAGATGAAGGTTGGACATGTATTTGCAGATGAGAGCGTAATGCCAAGATTTTCAATTCTCAACCCTGAATATACAATGACACTTCCACATTATCAGATGGTTTCGGGTATATATGATATATTTAATCATATATGTGAGCAGTATTTCTCAGGCGAGGATGACAATACAAGCGATTATATAAGCGAGGGTCTTATGCGTTCACTTATTCATTCAAGCAGGATTGCCAATAAGAACGAGAAAGACTATGAGGCAAGAAGCAATATAATGTGGACAGCAACATGGGCACTCAATACACTTGTTGCCAAGGGAAAGCCAGAGGACTGGATGGTTCACATGATAGGACAGGCTGTAGGTGCGTATACTAACGCAACTCACGGAATGACACTTGCGGCAGTTTCCCTGCCTTATTATAGATACATTTATACATATGGGCTTCCTAAATTTGTTCGTTTTGCAACAAATGTGTGGGATGTCGATACAACAGGCAAGTCAGATGAGGAAGTGGCACTTGAAGGTCTGTCTGCAATGGAGAGCTGGATGAAAGAACTCGGACTTGTCATGAACATCACTGACCTTGGTGCTGATAAAGATATGATTGAGGGCATTGCCGATGCAACAATTATATTGACAGGTGGTTACAAGGAATTCACAAGAGAAGATGTTGTGAAGATTCTCACAGAGAGTTTATAATATAGGCTTTGGATTAATATTGTTTATAAGTTATGCCGCATATGGCCGGCAAAGTATCTCCCCCTATAGGGCTGGGTGTCAGGTAATCTGGCACTCGGCTTTTTTGATGATTTACCTGTTAATAAGAATTATGTGTAAATCACATGGATATGCATATAGGTTTCAATTAGCTGAACTGTGTCATAAAAATATATAGATTTACAACTATGCTGTATGCATATATAATATTGTTATGGGTTTCAGGTCGGCTGCATTTTATAATATATTGTTGCATATCAAGCATATTGCAGCATGTTACATTGTATTGCAGCATGTAAATTATGTTGTGATTTACTGCTGCTTTTGGTATTATGCAAAATTGTAGACCTGATATCATATAATCTAAATTTTACTAAGGGGGTCATATATTATGGATCGTTTAAAAGGAAAGATTGCTGTTATCACAGGGGGTAATTCAGGAGTTGGTGCAGCTACAGCCAAGTTATTGGCGGCAGAGGGAGCTACAGTTGTTATAACTGCAAGAAGAGAGGCAGCACTTAATGAGGTGGCAGATGAGATTAAGGCAGCCGGTGGCGAAGTATATGCGGTAGCTACAGACATTTCTAAGCCGGAAGACCCAGCTAACCTTATGGAAAAGGTTATCGAGAAGTATGGAAGAATTGATATACTTGTGAATAATGCTGGTATTCTTGAGCAGGGACTTAAGCCAATCGACAGATTCCTTGATGAGGACATGGACAGAATCGTTGAGACTAACGAGAAGGGTACAATGAGATGTATGCGCGAGGCTTCTAAGAGAATGAAGAGCGGAGCATCAATTGTAAATGTTGCTTCTGTTGCAGGTGAGAAGGGATGCGGTGGTGCAGCATATGTTGCATCTAAAGCGGCAGTTATCGGACTTACTAAGCATACAGCATTAAGATTCCAGAAAGACGGAATCAGATGTAATGTAATATGCCCAGGCAATATTATCACACCTATGACAATGGGAACTGACCCTGCGGCACTTGACCCGGATATGATTGGTGCAATGATGACACACAGCGATATCAAAGCACAGTCATGTACAGCAGAAGATGTGGCTAATGTCATTCTCTTCTTTGCAAGTGACGAGTCAAGAGCGATAACAGGACAGGTTATAGTTACAGATTTTGGAGCTATGCTTTAATCAGATTGCTACGTAACATAAGATTTTTTATAATGCGAAGAAAAATGGCACCAGGGTTGATAACCTGGTGCCATTTTCAATTTGAAAATTTCCAAATGATTACAAATTCTCAATAACACTTTATTTTATTGACTTTGAGTATATCGTGTGGTTAATATAACAGTGTTATATAACGCTGTTATATTAACATATAAACTTATTAATCAGGGTACAGATATGAGTAATGAACAAAACACATTAAACAGAATAAATGAAGCTGCCAAGAAAGAATTTCTTGAAAAAGGATTTCAGGGGGCGTCACTCCGCAACATAGTAAAAGATGCCGGTGTTACCACAGGTGCATTCTATGGATATTATAACAGCAAAGAAGAGCTTTTCGAGGCGCTTGTTGAAGACAAATACCAGCATATTATGAATATGTATGTCAGTACACAGGATGAATTCAAATCATTTGAACCAGCCAGACAGCAGAATCTTATGGGTAAGGTTTCTGGTGACTGTCTGCAGGATATGCTTGAGTATATGTATGAATATGAGGATGAATTTCTTATGCTCCTTACAGCATCAACAGGAACGAAGTATGAGAATATGATTCATGAGATGTGTGAGGTTGAAACTAAGGCAACATATGACTTTATCAAAGTCATGGAGGCAGATGGCAGGAAGATTAAGCCTATAGACCCTATGCTTATACATGTCCTTGTAAGCGGCATGTTTGGGGGATTTTTCGAGCTTGTGATACACAGGGATAAGATTAAAGATGCAAAAGGGTATCTCGCCCAATTAAGGCAGTTCTATACATCAGGCTGGTCACACCTTTTCGGGTTTGAATTATGATAATATCTGAAAAATAAATGTAGCAATACATTTATTACATGATGAAGCAGGTATGCATGAACAGCAATACAGCGGGCTTCATTATTATATAAAAGTGCCCGGCAGGGTATAAGAAGGGAGAGTAAGAAAGTGAAAGAGAAGAAACAATCTGCTTTTTCAAGGCTGATGGGATATGCAGGACAATACAAGGCATATACATATGTGTCGCTTATTCTGTCAGCAGCAAGTGCGGTATTCGCACTTTTTCCATTTGTTTATCTGTGGAAGATAATTAAAGAAGTAATTGAGATTATGCCCGATTTTTCGAGGGCGGACGGAATTGTGCATAATGGCTGGATGGCAGTTATTATGGCACTTATAAGTATGGTTTTGTATTTTACTGCATTGCTTTGCTCACACAGGGCGGCGTTCAGAATAGCCACTAACATCAAATTCAAGGCAATCGACCATGTAAAGAGACTTCCAGTTGGTTCAATCGAGCAGATGGGAAGCGGCAAGATGAAGAAAATAATTCTTGAGTCGGCGGCAGCTACTGAGACATATCTGGCACATCAGCTTCCAGACACAGCGAACGCAATGGTTACACCAGTTGCAATTATTGTCATTTTATTAATATTTGACTGGAAGTTAGGACTTGTAAGCCTTATTCCTATTGGAATTGCACTTGTAAGCATGATGGGAATGATGGGAAAGAAGATGGCAGCCGATATGAAACGCTATCAGGATTCCCTTGAGGATATGAATAACGAGGCTGTTGAGTATGTAAGAGGAATGCCGGTTGTCAAGACATTTGGACAGTCAGTTTTCACATTCAAGAGATTCAGGGATTCAATCAGCTCTTACGGTAAGTTCTGTATATCATACACGAAGCAGGCGAGAGGCCCGATGATTGGATTTGAGGTTGCAGTCAATTCAACATTTGCTTTCCTTACATGTGTTGCTTTATTTGTCACAAGAAATGGTGTGATTGACGAGAAGTTTATCGTTAACTTCCTTTTCTATATAATATTTACACCATTGGTTACAACAACATTTCAGAAGATAATATTCATGAGCGAGAATAACATGCTCGTTGAGGATTCTCTCAACCGTGTTGATGCACTGCTTGCGTTGGAGCCATTGAAAGAATCGGACAATAATAAGATAATAGATAACTATGATATTGAATTAGAAAATGTTTCATATCAGTATGATGGTGCTGACAAGATGGCGGTATCTGACATGTCAATTACAATACCAAATGGCGCACATGTAGTATTTGTGGGACCATCTGGCGGCGGTAAGAGTACAACAGCAGCCCTTATAGCAAGATTTTTTGATGTGACTAAGGGAAGCATTAAGATAGGTGGAACTAACATCAAAGATATCCCTAAAGATGAAATAAACCAGATGATATCTTATGTGTTCCAGAACAATAAGCTTCTCAAAGCTACTATAAGAGAAAATCTTAAAATGGCTAAATCAGATGCAACAGAGGCAGAGATGATGGAGGCTCTTCATCTCGCACAGTGTGATGATATTATCGCAAAGCTTCCAGATGGCATAGATACAATGCTTGGAACTAAGGGAATATATCTGTCAGGCGGCGAGACACAGCGTATAGCTATTGCCAGAGCCATTTTAAAGGATTCGCCAATTGTAATTCTTGATGAGGCAACAGCATTTGCTGACCCAGAAAATGAAGTGCTGGTGCAGAAAGCATTTGATGAGATAGGTAAGAATAAGACAGTTATAATGATTGCCCACAGACTTTCAACTGTGAGAGATGCAGATAAGATTTATGTGCTCTCAGAAGGTAAAGTTATAGAAAGCGGTACACATAATGAGCTTCTTAACAGCGGAAGTGAGGATACCGGCTACAGACATATGTGGAATGAGTACCAGAAATCAATTACGTGGAAAGTTGGTGGAGCATTATGATAGAAAAGCTTATGAAAAGATATGCACTGACCAGAAAGGGTGCAGCAGATTTTGTTAAATGTACAGCAATAACAACAATTCAGAACCTTCTTCTGATGGCTCCTGTTGCCGTGCTTTACTACCTGACACTCAATATGATTGATGGCAGTGTGCCTAAAGATAATATCGCAAAATATATCGTGTCAAGTGTGGTGATACTTATTGCATTTTTCGTTATATTTTATATGCAGTACAATTCATCTTTCTTTGCAACATATATTGAGAGTGAACACAGAAGAATTAACCTTGCTGAGAAGTTAAGAGAGCTTCCACTTGCTTTCTTTGGAAAAAAGGATTTGTCAGACCTTACAGCTACAATTCTTGGTGACTGTACAGTGCTTGAGCACAACTTCTCGCACGTTATGCCACAGTTTTTCAGCTCAATAATATCAACAGTTATAATCGCCATAAGCCTTTTCTTCTTTGACTGGAGAATGGCAATTGCATCTATGTGGGTGCTTCCGGTTGCACTGCTTATAATTGTATGCTCTGGCAATGTACAGCGTGGCATATCAAGGAGAAAGAGAAAATGTGTGCTTGTACAGGAGGACGGTCTTACAGAGTATCTTGAGACAGCCAAGGATTTGAAGTCATACAATGCTGAAGGCAAATACATAGAAGGCTTGAAGGATAAGATGAGAGACCTTGAAAAAGAGAGTTTCAGGGCAGAGCTTGGAACAGCAGTATATGTTATAACAGCTTCATGTATTCTTAAATTTGGTATTGGAACAACAGCACTTGTTGGAGCTTATCTTTTATCACAGGGAAAGCTGAGCGTTGCAGTGTTCTTTATGTACATTCTTGTTGCATCAAGAATATATGAGCCAATGCAGGGAACTCTTATGAATCTTGCCGCAGTAATCGCACAGGATGCCAATATTGAGAGAATGAATGCGATAACAGATTATCCGGTGCAGAGTGGCACAGATGACATTAATGTCAACAGCTACGATATTGAATTTTCACATGTTAAGTTTGCGTATGAGGCAGGAGAGACAGTACTTTCAGATGTATCATTTAAAGCTAAGCAGGGTGAAGTAACAGCACTTATCGGACCATCAGGCGGCGGTAAATCTACAGTCTCAAAGCTTGCAGCGAGATTCTTTGATGCTGATGGCGGCAGGATAACACTCGGCGGTAAGGACATTTCAACAGTTGACCCGGAGAAATTATTGTCAGCTTATTCTATTGTATTTCAGGATGTAACACTGTTTAATAACACGATTATGGAGAATATCCGAATCGGAAGGAAAGGCGCGACAGATGAGGAAGTAATCCAGGCGGCAAAGGAAGCACAGTGTGACGAATTTGTAAGAAAACTTCCAGATGGATACAATACAATGATAGGCGAGAATGGTTCAGCGCTTTCGGGTGGTGAACGCCAGAGAATTTCTATAGCAAGGGCACTGCTTAAAGATTCTCCAATCATACTTCTTGATGAAGCTACAGCATCACTTGATGCAGAGAATGAGACACTTATCCAGCAGGCAATCAGTAAGCTTATCAAGGATAAGACAGTTATTATCATAGCACACCGCATGCGTACAGTATCTGGTGCAGATAAGATAGTTGTTATAGATAAAGGAAAAGTTGCACAGGAAGGCAATCCTGCACAACTTATTAAAGAAGATGGTATATATTCTAATATGGTACGTCTTCAGATGGGACAATAGTCCATGTGTAATCTATTTATTTGTAATCTGTTCTCTGACAGGCTGCTTTTTTCGTGTCATGCATGATACGAACTGGCATCGTCTGTCAAGCAGATTACCCATAAATGCGACAGCTTTACCCATTGTGAAGGCAGCAACAATAGTGCCGACCCCGAGACCCTCAATACGATGAAGAAAGATTCCTGTAAGGCACGCAGTAACAGTGAGGCAGATTACGTCGAATGAAATCTTGATTTTGGCGTAATCTATTCCTGTTATGTCGGCGAGTTCTCTTGGGAAGAGGTCTGTAGGTATAATAGGGAGCTGGCAGCGGTTAGAGAGTGCGATACCAAAGCTTATAAGAAGATAGCTTAATACAAAATATAAAATTCTGCATGGTATGCTGTGAGGAAGTGCATATATCCACATTTCATGCAGGTCAAGACACTGTCCGAACACGAAACCTACAACGAAGCTGAAAAGGTATGGCACAACAAATCTTTTTCTTAGAATCATAAGGCTGCATACGAGCAGTCCCTGAAATATATAAGTCCATGTTCCTAATGTAAGGAATGGCATTACTCTGTTAAATGCATATGGTACGCTGGATATGGCGGATATTCCTGAGCCTGAATAGAGCATAAGTATAACTCCAAGGCTGTTGATTATGACAGCAAATATGAGTGCGAGTTCTCCGCGTATTGTAATTTTGTTATTCATGTGAGCCTCCATTAATTTATATACGGATATACATTTCCGGTATACCGCTGTTTGACGAAATGAGTTTACTCGCATGAGATAGAATAGTCAATAACATTTTGTGTAAATATATGAAAACGATTTCAAAGAAGGAGGATTGTATGAGTGAATTGATTGTACTTGGAATTCCTTTTGTGGGAACGTCACTTGGTGCGGCGATGGTTTTTCTTATGAAGAATAAGATTAATGCGCTGGTTGAGAAGGCTCTTATAGGGTTTGCGGCAGGTGTTATGATTGCGGCATCTGTGTGGTCGCTTCTCATTCCATCTATTGATATGGCAAATGAGGCTGGCGTGATAAGCTGGGTTCCGGCGGTTGTTGGATTCCTGCTTGGAATTGCATTTCTTTTGCTGCTTGATACAGTAATTCCACATCTTCATCTTGAAAGCGATAAACCGGAGGGACCTAAGACAACGCTTTCTAAGACGACAATGATGTTATTTGCGGTCACATTACATAATATCCCTGAGGGAATGGCGGTAGGTGTTGCTTATGCGGCAGCGGCGGCTGGTTCAGGTGTTACGGCGGCAGGAGCTATGGCGCTTGCTATTGGCATAGCTATCCAGAATTTCCCGGAGGGGGCGATTATATCCATGCCTCTGCGTGGCGAGGGCATGAATAAAGGCAAAGCATTCATATGTGGAGTGCTATCTGGCGCAGTTGAGCCTATAGGTGGTGCCATCACAATAGTGCTTGCAGCGCAGATATCAGTGGTGCTTCCGTATTTGTTGTCATTTGCGGCAGGAGCCATGATGTACGTTGTCATAGAGGAGCTTATTCCTGAATCGCAGGCAGGAAATCACAGCAATATAGGAACTGTGGCAGCAGCTGCAGGATTTGCGCTTATGATGGTGCTGGATGTGGCGTTGGGGTAGATATAATGTTTGGGATGGTTATGCAAGGCAGAAAAAATAGTTATATCTATTTAATTTGAATAAATAGCAATTTAAAATATACAAATACTTGCAATAGTATAGTTGACGTGATATACTAATGGTATAGTAATGCATAACTAAATATATCAAGGAGATAACATCGATGTTCAATAATGAATGACTGAACAAATAAATAATCAACAAAGAAATTATTATACTGATGCGATGCGTATTATAGAAGCCGATGAATACACCAAGCATCAGTATATGCAGCTATCTAGTGCTATTCTAGGACAGGAAGTTACTGTTGTGGAGATACTTCCTAATGAGGATAGCAGCATGATGGGAACTTTGATTATCATGGATATACTCGTACGTATGTCAGACGGAAGTCTTGCTAATATTGAGGTTCAGAAAGCTCCATATCTTTTCCCGGCTGAGAGAATATCATGTTATTCATCTGATTTGATGATGAGGCAGTATAATAAGATTAAAAATATGTCTGGTGATGGAAAGAAGTTTTCATATAAGGACTTACATAGGGTGCATACAATTATATTTTATGAAAACAGTAGTGAATGCCTGAAAAGCAATATAGATGAAAAGTTGCAAATGCTAATATAAGAATGTAGGAAATATGACATATAAAAATGTCGGAAAACCTACATTCTTATTTTGTATTTTTAGGTGTATTGTTACACTTCCTTATGGAGGTGAACACTGCATGAAAAACAATCTTAAAGGAGAACTGGCAGTTATGGATAGTCTTGATATCAAGCCCAACTATGCTGCTCTGGGAAGAAAGTATGGTATGGACTGGCGGACAGTAAAAAAATACCACAATGGTTATGAAGGGAGGCCTGATAAACGAAACAAAGGAAGTAAATTAGATGAATACAGAAATGAAATAAAAGACAAACTGGCTATCAAAAGAATTACAGTTCAGGGGGTATATCAGTTCATGTTAAAGAAATATGGTGTAAACCGAATAGGTTCATATTCAAACTTCAACAGATATGTCACTGTCAACAAACTAAAACCTAAAGCCAGAATTCAGGGGCATCCAAGATTTGAAAAAAATCCGGGAGAACAGGCACAGGTAGATTGGAAGGAGGATATCAGCATTACTAACATATATGGCGAGAAATTCGTTATAAACGTTCTGCATACAACACTGAAATATTCAAGGT
This sequence comes from Lachnospira sp., assembly GCA_050874305.1. GTDB lineage: Bacteria > Bacillota > Clostridia > Lachnospirales > Lachnospiraceae > Lachnospira. Next base: position 56,888 of record JBNMKL010000001.1, read on the forward strand.
ATGCCCATCTTGAAATGACCGCACAAAAAAGATTCGATGATGTTGCAAGAGGACTTATTAATAGTTTCAGAAAGTTTGGAGGCGTTCCAAAAGAATTACTTTTTGACAACATGGCGACAGTTTCCAATACAAATGTAACACCCAAAAAGCCTACAGATTCCATCATGCAGATGGCAAAAGACTTTGGCTTTAAAGTGCGGCTGTGTAAAGCACGCTCACCGCAGACTAAAGGAACTGTAGAAGCAAGAAATAAGATAATTGACTGGGTCAGAGCTTATGAAGGCGAGTTTGAAACAATAGAAGAACTGGAGGTGCTTATCAGTGCAGTTAATAAAGATATGAACATATCAATTAATCAGGAAACAAAAATGTCTCCAACAGCACTTTTTTACAAAGAAAAAGAGTACCTGAAGCCGCTTCCGCATAAAAGTATCATTGACACCTATCTCACACCAAACAGATACAGAGTGTCATCTGAAGCACTTATACGCTTTAATGGCAACAGATACTCAGTTGACCCAAAGCTCATTGGCGAAGAAGTTACAGCGGACTACTTAGACAACAAGCTTTACATCTATTATAACGGAAAACTTGTAACTATTCACGCATTAAATAATAATCCTGTCAATTATAAAAAACACCACTATGAACAGCTTATGAAAGGCAGAATCAATGATACGGACATGGAAACAGTAATTACAGGAAATCTAAAGATGATGGATAGATTATTAGCCAGCCGGAAAGTTACTGTGACCGAAAAAGAGGCCGTAAAATCTGAGGAAGCGCTTATAGCCTATATTAATCAGAGTGATTATGGAAGATGGATTATAAATAATTATGCACATTTGTCAGACACAGATAAAAGAACCTTTAGAAAAGGCATAAACGAAGTGCTTCCGTACATTGCTGACAGGGAACTATTCATATCACGCATCAAATATTCCATGAAATCAGATATGTGCAGAAATCTTGCATATGACTGTGTTATGGAAGACTGCATGCACATGGATAATTCGCCATCAATTCTTCGCAAAGATGGATTTGAGTTCCTTTATGATAAGTACAAAGATAAGATATATAAGGATATGGAACAAATGGCAAAAGACTGGGGATTGGATGGTCAGAAAGAAGTAATACATTCTGAAAATTCCAATGAAACAGACAGGAGCATATCCCTGACTGCCGAACTTCCATTTGATACCACCAAGGAGGACTGATGAATACATATAACAACTTAATAAATAATCTTGAAGCTCTTGAATTATTCAGATTCAAAGAAAATGTAGACACATATCTGGATATGATTGCAGGTGGAGAAAAAACAGCTCTGGATGCTTTATGTGAACTTACAGAAAGTGAAATTGACTTCAGAAAGCAACAGGCAATAACAGGCTGTGTAAAAGTAGCTAATTTCCCATTTTTAAAAGAGATTTGTGAATTCGATTTCAGTTTCCAGCCATCGCTGGATAAGTCGAAAATCATGGATCTTTTGACACTGCGTTTTATAGAAAAAGCAGAGAATATCATATTCTGCGGGACTCCGGGAGTAGGCAAAACCAATCTTGCAGTATCAATCGGGATAGAAGCTGCAAAACACAGATACTGCGTATATTTTATAACATTTCAGGATTTAATATCACAGCTAAAAAAAGCAGCTTCAGAAAACAGACTTGAGACAAGAATCAAATGGTTCTGCAGATACAAGCTTCTGATAATAGATGAACTTGGTTATCAGAAGATGGATGTTGATTCAGCCAATCTATTCTTTAATCTCATAGCGAAGCGATACGAGAAGCTGTCAACAGTAATAACAACTAACAGTCCATTTTCCAAGTGGTCTGATATATTTCAGGAGCCAGTACTAACTAATGCTCTGCTTGACAGACTGCTTCATCACTGCTCTGTGATAAACATAAATGGGCCATCCTACAGACTAAAGGATCAGATGCAGTATATGATTGAGGAAAATTAAGTTACATAAAATATCATATAAGCGTGTAGGTTTTCCTACATTCTTATATGATAAAAAACCTACAATTTTATATTGACATTTGCAAAGTTATATTTTCATGTTGGTAAGACAAAATTTAATACAGGAATTGACATTGAATTGTTACAGGATTTCCACCTTATAAGCCTTGACACTTTCAGGGAATACCGATATCCTAACATTATACAAGGTAATACAACAGTTACTGGATATGATTGTGATGAGTCGGTTTATAAGTATGAGATAAGCGGGGAAATGAAGAAAAACCGGCTTATGTTTCTATCATTATTTGTGACAGATACCATGGATAATATGGGCAGGTTATTATCAGTCTATCCAGAGCTGGAAGACATAGTGAGAGATATGGGACAATATCTTTCACGCCCAGAGGAGGTTTTGAATATGTTTTCAGAGAGTTTGAGGATACTTGATAAGAATTCAATGGATTTACTTATAGATGAAGCTATAGAGCGTGCGGAGAAGGCAGAGGCAGAAGCAAAGATGGAGAAAGCAAGAGCGGATAGGATAGAGGCAGAAGCAAAACAGAATAATATAGAAAAAGAGAAAGCTCAGGAAGAGGTTAAAAAACTTAAAGAAGAACTTGCAAAATATAAACAATAATAAAAATTTTTGGAATAGTAAGGTTTGGCTGAAAATGAATAAAAGATGCGTGGAAATCCAAGATTCTTTGTGAAAGTGGATTTCTACGCAACTTTTATCAATTCCAGCCAAATGTCAGGTTTAGCGAAGTGACCAACTGGCGTTTTTGGATTTTTAATGGTTGTTTTTAGCCATAAATCCAAAACTAGAATTCATTACCTGGGAATTTTGGAATTCCTTCAAATCCTGGCTTTAAATCCTCGTCAGATGGGATGTAATCGCTCATCTCACCATTGTTGAACTTCTCATATGCAACCATATCAAAGTAACCTGTTCCTGTAAGACCGAATACGATAGTCTTTTCTTCGCCAGTTTCCTTACACTTCATGGCTTCATCTATTGCAACGCGGATTGCGTGGCTGCTCTCAGGAGCTGGAAGGATTCCCTCAACTCTTGCAAACTGTTCAGCAGCTTCAAATACAGAAGTCTGCTCAACGCTTCTTGCCTCGATAATTCCGTCGTGGTAGAGCTGTGAAACAACTGGGCTCATGCCGTGATAACGTAATCCGCCGGCATGGTTAGGAGATGGGATAAATCCGCTTCCTAATGTATACATTTTGGCAAGAGGGCATACCTTACCAGTATCGCAGAAGTCGTATGCGAATACACCTCTTGTAAGGCTAGGGCATGATGCAGGCTCAACTGCGATTATCTGATAATCTTTCTCGCCTCTTAACATTTCACCAGCGAATGGAGAGATAAGTCCACCGAGGTTAGAACCGCCGCCGGCGCATCCTATAATGATATCAGGAGTGATGTTATATTTATCAAGGGCAGTTTTAGTCTCAAGACCAATAACTGTCTGGTGAAGAAGTACCTGGTTAAGCACACTTCCTAATACATATCTGTAGCCTTCCTGCTTAGATTCAGCTTCAACAGCTTCTGAGATTGCACAGCCAAGACTTCCTGTTGTGCCTGGGTGCTCAGCGAGAATTTTCTTGCCGACTTCAGTTGTTGTGCTAGGTGAAGGTGTTACAGTTGCACCATATGTACGCATAACCTCACGTCTGAAAGGTTTCTGTTCATAAGATACCTTAACCATGTATACCTGACAATCAAGACCAAAGTAAGAACATGCCATAGAGAGGGCTGTACCCCACTGACCAGCACCTGTCTCTGTTGTTACACCTTTAAGTCCCTGCTTCTTGGCATAGTAAGCCTGTGCAATTGCTGAGTTGAGCTTGTGGCTTCCCGATGTGTTGTTACCCTCGAACTTGTAGTAGATTTTAGCTGGTGTGCCAAGCTTTTTCTCAAGGCAGTAAGCTCTTACAAGTGGTGATGGACGATACATCTTGTAGAAATCAAGGATTTCTGCTGGAATGTCAATGTATGGATTAGTGTCATCAAGCTCCTGTGCGATAAGCTCATCACAGAATACGGCACGAAGGTCGTCTGCTGTCATAGGCTTTAAAGTAGCTGGATTAAGCAATGGTGCTGGTTTGTTTTTCATATCAGCGCGGACATTGTACCATGCTTTAGGAAGCTCGCTTTCTTCAAGATAAATCTTGTAAGGTATATCATGTGTGTTGCTCATTATAAACCCCCTCCTGAATTATATTTATTTTAATTATAAAAACACAATTTATTATAGAGGATAAATTATGTGATGGCAATGAATTTTACAGTAAAAACACTTGACCTAAAGTTAGGTTTAGCACATAAAATATTAGAAAACATGAAATGCATGACAGCAGTAATTCTTATTATAAAGAAAATGGTTTCTTAGAACATTATATAAAATGGAGGAATATGTATGAAAAGATATGCAAAGTTCATGGCGGCGGTTCTGATATCTGCCATGGTTATGTCTACAGGATGTGCAAACAATGTGGTATCAGATAAATCTGGCACGTTAAACAGTTCGGGCAGTGGCAGCAGCGCCGGCAACACGGCATCAACCGAATTTACCAGGAAATCAGGTGATGATGTTGTGTTGACAAGACAGGAATATTACCCGGCGTATGATGAGGAAGAGATAAGAAAAACTGTGAAATCTGTGCAGGATAAGATAACAGGTGAGACGGTAAGCTATATATTTATAACAGATTTACATATTGATGACAGCGAAGAGGTCACAGAGAGCGGATTTAATACACTTAATGCGCTTGTGGATGTGGCGAACAATACAGATGTTGATTTCGTGTGTGTGGGTGGAGATTTGTATAACGGCATGAATGCGGAGGAGAATGGCAAGGCTCATGCGCTGGCGACAATCCAGTCTATATCAGATGTCTTAAAGAATTGTAACAAGCCAGTATTCATATTACATGGCAATCATGATGACAACAGTTTTTCAGCACAGAAAAACTGGGATTTGCTGTACAGCTCAGACTATGTTATTAATAAAGATGAGTGGTATTCTGTGACGATGGCTAATTTCAGCCAGTATGCGGCAGATTATCAGCAGGGATATTTTTATTATGACATTCCGGGCAAAAATGTGAGAGTTATATGCCTTAATATGAGCGACAGTGATGACACAGTTGTGGATGGAAGGCAGAATGAGATTGGAATGTATTTCTATGGATATAAGGATGAGCAGATTGACTGGCTGTTAAATAAAGCCATGACACGCGATAACTGCCAGTATTTTATAATGGATCATGATGCATTTGATTACCCGGAAGGATATGAGCCTTTCAGCAACAGGGAAACTTTAAGAAATATATTGTCTGCGGCTTATCAGAAACAGGCATATAACGATGGCAGATTTGCTAAAGATTTCTCTGCATGGAACAGCCAGCTTGTGCTTATGAATTCAGGTCATCTTCATCTTGAAAGACATATAGCAGATGAAAAGACTGGTGGACTTGTCATACTCAATACTGACAGATGTAAATTAAGCCGAGGATACGTCTGGGGTAATTTCAGTAATGAGGGTTACACAGTTGCAGCAGACAGAACCAGTGGAACAGTCACAGAAGGCTTGTTTAACGTGGTTATAAGCAGTCCGGGCAAAATCGACATTGTGCGTTTCGGAGCAGGAGAGGACGACACATTTAATTATTAATAAGCATTTTTAAATTCACTTCCCACATCATTTCATATGTTTGCAAGCATATGGTTGGTGTGGGAAGTTTGTATTGTATCTAAAATCGGAATATGATAAAATTATAACAATTGTAACAAGAATATGAAAACACTGAAAGCATCAGGTTTAGTGTATGAGATGCAATGGAGGATGAGATTATGTTAACGAATGATGCAACAATTGTTAAAATCAAACATGAGGTTAATTACGAGGTAGCAAAGCTTGCGTATGCTGGAACTCTTGAGGAAGAAAAGGAAGAACTTCCATTTAAGATGATACCAGGTCTTAGACCTAAGTTCCGCTGCTGTGTATATAAAGAAAGAGAGATAATAAGACAGAGAATCCGACTTGCCGAAGGGTTAACACCTAATGACAATGGTCAGGAGGAATCTGATAATGTAATACAGGTAATCGGTTCAGCCTGTGCTGACTGTGCACTTTCACATTATATTGTTACTGATAACTGTAGAAAATGTATGGCAAGAGCCTGTCAGCAGGCATGTAAGTTCGGAGCTATCACTATGGGAAGAGACAGAGCTTACATTGAACCTGACAAATGTAAAGAGTGTGGAATGTGTGCCAAGGCCTGTCCATACAATGCGATTGCAGACCTTATCAGACCATGTAAGAAAGCCTGTCCAGTTGGTGCCATAACTATGGATGAGGATGGAATCTGTGTAATTGATGATGATAAATGTATCAGATGTGGTAAATGTATACACAGATGTCCATTTGGAGCTATCGGTTCTAAGACAGATATTGTGTCAGTTATCAATGCAATCCGTGAAGGTAAAAATGTTGTTGCCATGTTTGCTCCTGCTATGGAAGGACAGTTCGGCGCGGACATTACTATGTCAAGTATAAGAACAGCCTGTAAGAAGCTTGGTTTCTCAGACATGATAGAAGTGGGACTTGGCGGTGATTTAACAGCGGCAAGTGAAGCGGATGAATGGATTGAGGCACATGAAGCTGGCAAGAAGAAGACAACATCATGCTGTCCTGCATTTGTTAATATGATTAAGAAGCACTATCCAGAGCTTGCAGATAACATTTCAACAACAGTTTCCCCAATGTGTGCTGTATCGCGTATGGTTAAGGCAAAAGACCCTGATGCGGTCACAGTGTTTGTTGGACCATGTATTGCCAAGAAGGACGAGGTCAGGGATAAGTCAATACAGGGTAATGCAGATTATGCACTTACAATTGGTGAATTCCGTTCACTCATGAGAGCGAAGAAAGTTGTATTCGAGGCAGAAGAGAACGATACACAGCAGGCAAGTATATATGGCAAGAGATTTGGTAATGGTGGTGGAGTTACAGCCGCTGTTCTCAAGTCTATGGAGGAAGTAGGATTTGATACCGCAGATATCAAGGTTGAGAAATGTGCAGGTGCAGACGAGTGTAAGAAGGCACTTCTTCTTATGAAGGCAGGCAAACTTCCAGTAGACTTTATAGAAGGTATGATGTGCGAGGGAGGCTGTGTAGGCGGTCCAAGCCAGCATAAGACAGAGATAGCATTTAAGAAAGACAGAGATATGCTTATCGCAGAAGCTGATGAGAGAGGCGTAAGAGAGAATCTTTCCCATGTTGATACTGATTCATTCAAGATGCACAGATAAGACGCATTTTGTTAATAAATGTATCGAAAGATGCCGGCTATGTTGATATAATTAATTGGAAGACAGGTAATTGTAATGAAGTTTAATGGTGTAGAAAAAGTACATGAGGGAGCATTCATTGACAGATACAATCTCATGTATACAACAGAAGACAACAAAAAGAAGGTCTATGAGATAATAAGCCGTGACAAGAATATTGCCACAGAGGAGCAGATTCGCAATCCCCATACGGATGGCGTTGTTATAGTTGCCACAGATGAGGCGGGAGACAGGATACTCCTCAATAAAGAATTCCGTATGTCTGTTGATGATTATGTATACAATTTTCCTGCAGGGCTTATTGACCCGGGAGAGACTCCTGAGATTGCTGCAGCGAGGGAATTGAGGGAAGAAACAGGACTTACATTGTTATCTGTTAATGATAAGCTGTATGACAGTTACAGTGCAATCGGGTTTTCCAATGAAACTAATGCGGTTATTATCGGCAAGGCTGGCGGAACATTTAAGCCAAGTACGTCAACGGTTGAGGAGATAGAGGCTGCGTGGTATACAAGGCAGCAGGTGAAGGAGCTTTTAAAGGACAAGCATTTTGCGGCGAGAACACAGGCATTCTGCTATATGTGGGCTGTCGGGATGAAGTAGATATTCGTATTTTATTATGGATGGTAGAATTAATCAGAGAGGTGATGTGAATGGTAGAGATTAAACAGGAAGCTTATGAGTCATCAAGCGGAAGATGTGATATTCATGCAGTAGTCTGGATGCCAGATAGTGATAAGTATGATAAGCCTGTGGGCGTAATCCAGATTGCACATGGCATGATTGATCATATTGAAAGATTTAATGATATGGCGATGTATTTTGCTAATCGTGGATATGTGGTTGCCGGCAATGACCATCTTGGACATGGTGATTCGGTTGCATCTAAGGATGACTGGGGATATTTTGATGACTCAGTTTCGCCAGATGAATCATCTATGTATCTTATACTTGACATGCACAGGCTCACAAGAATAATGAAGAAGAAGTTTCCAGGACTTCCATATATTATTATGGGCCACAGCATGGGTTCATATATGCTTAGAAGATATCTTATGAAGTATGGCAGTGATGTTGATGCGGCAGTTATTCTTGGAACTGGCAATCAGTCTATGGCAGTTGTTGAGGCAGGAATACTTGCTGCCAAAGCTGTTCTTAGGACTAAGGGTGACAGATACAGGAGCAAAATGTTGTCTAAGCTGATGTTTGGAACATATAACGCAAGGATTGACAGCCCTAAGAGTGCTAATGCATGGATTTCAAGGGATGAGGTGGTAGTTGATGCATATGATTCAGATGAAAAATGCTCATTTATGTTTACACCTAATGCATATCTTGGATTCCTTAACATCATTAAATACGATATTCAGGAAAAAAATGTTGCTAAAACTCCAGCAGAGCTTCCAGTGCTGTTTGCGTCTGGACTTGCTGACCCGGTTGGCAATTATGGCAAGGATGTCAAGAAGGCTTATATGATGTATACAAGACATCTCAATGATGTGGAATTGAGATTGTATGAGGATTGCAGGCATGAGCTTCACAGTGAGCAGAACAGGGATGAGATATTCGAGGATATCTATGACTGGATAAAGGAACATGTATAGTATATGGGAACAGGGGGCGTATTTATGAATAGTATCAAGAAATATCTGCTTATAATATGTATGGTATTCGGAATGATATCAGTTGCAGGATGTGGTTCTACAGCAGCTACAGATAATAATGGCACGAATGTATCTACGGCAGCCAGTGTGGCAACAGAGGCACAGAGTAAAGCAGCTGATGAAGACAAGCAGACTGATGATAAGAAAGCTGAATTAGAATCAATACAGGCGCAGATTGATGAGGCAAAAAGGCAGGCTGAGGAAGCAGCTTCTATACAGGCATCTAAAGCGATTGAAGAGGCATCTTCACGTGAACAGGAGCTAAGAGAGTCTCAGGCAGCGGCTGAGGAGGCGGCATCTAAGGCTGTAGAGGAAGCACAGTCTCAGGCTGCTGAGATACAATCCAGTGCACAGGCAAGCGCAGCACAGGCAATACAGCAGTATTCACAGCAGGAGCAGCAGCCAGTAGCTGATGACAGCGATATGGTGTGGATTCCAAAGTCTGGCAAGAAGTACCATTCTAATCCATCATGCAGTAATATGAAGAGCCCTTCACAGGTAACGATAGATACAGCACAGGCTAGAGGATATACACCTTGCAGCAAGTGTTACTAGAGAATATGTAAAAATATAAAAAGCCAGATGCTGTTGTTTACAGCGTCTGGCTTTCTATATATTCTTTAATTTTATCAAGTGTATCAAAATGCGCCAAAGCCCACATTAGCTTCATGACAAGGGCTTCAGTTGTCATATCACCACCACTTATTATATCCTGCTTTGCAAGAGTACGTCCAACTTCATATACGTTAAGATTAATCCCTTCATACAGGCACTGTGTTGTTATGACAACAGCTATGCCGACATCAACCAGCTCATGTATCTTAGCAATCATATCACTTCCAGAGTTAGGAATTCCACCTATGCCGTAACTTTCGATAATAACGCCTTTGTAGTGAGATTTGACATAGTCCATGATATCAGTTCCCATTCCAGGGAATATCTTTAACACCATAATATCACTGCACAATCTTGTATCAACAGTGAGTGGCAGAGTATCAGAGCTGCTTCTGGCAGTGGATTTGTCATCAGAACATCTGGTTATAACTCCGTTGTCAATCAATGCGGCATATGGGGCATTAACACTTATGAATGCATCAAACCCGACAGTTCTTATTTTCATTGCATGTGTTCCGCTGATTAATTTTCCATTGAATGCTATATATATTCCCTTGAAATCATCACACGCACATAAAAAAGCATCGGAAAGATTGACGGCTGCGTCAGTATTGTCAGCTTCGATAGGAAGCTGTGAACCTGTCAATATCACAGGCTTTGTGAGACTGCTTATCATATAAGATAAACCGGCTGCGGTATAAGCCATGGTATCTGTGCCGTGTGTGACTACAAATCCATCATATCTGCTATAGTTATCAGCTATTGAATCAGCGATATCTGCCATGAGTTCTGGTGACATATTAGAGCTGTCAACATTCATTATGGATATGCAGTCAAAATTACATATCTGATTAATCTTAGGAACATAAGACACCAGACGATTGACGTCAATCGCTGGTGTCAGACCATTATCTGATTGTGAAGAGGCGATTGTGCCGCCTGTTGCAATTAGCAATATATTCTTCATAGATACAGACCTTTCGGATTATAATTATTATTTTACAAGTGGAAGGATAGTTTCGTACTTAGGCATATAACCGATTCCCATAGTGTAAGAACCAGTGTGGCATCCTGTTATCATGCCAACTCTTGTTCTGTAATCTTCCCTGTTCTCTACACATACAACATTCATTTCAGCTTCAAGTCTCTCACGGAGGTCGTCACATTCTTCTTTGCCATTAGCTGTCTCAACAGAGAAATCATATGTTGCAGGGTCAATATGGTTGTTCTTAAAATGCTTCTTAACGCCTTCAAGTACACCAGTTACAGATTTTTTACGTGTTCTTGTGATACCGGATATACTGATTTCACCATTGCTCATGTAAAGTACAGGGCGGATATTAAGAGCACCTGTGATAATAGATGCAACCTTGCCGATACGTCCACCTTTCTTGAGGTAATCAAGACCTTCAATTACAAAATATACAGTGCCCATAGTAGTCATCTTTTCAAGAACTTTGACAGCATCTTCGTAGTCAACACCGTCTCTGTTCATTCTCATTGCCTCATATACAAGAAGTCCCTGTGCGCCAGAGTTAAGCTGTGAATTTAATACTGTAATCCTGGCATCAGGATAATCTTCCTTAATCTGCTCGGCTGCCATGTTGGCAGAATTGAATGAACCACTGAAGAGAGTAGATATAGTGATTGATATGATAGGTGTTCCTTCTTTTACATATGGAAGAAAAAAATCAATGTAGTCCTGTACACTAGGCATAGAAGTCTTAGGATAAACCTTCTCGCTCATCATCTTTTTGTAAAAATCGTCTGTGCTTAATTCAAATATATCTTTCTGATAGTGTTCTCCATCAAATGAAACATATAAAGGAACAAGTGTAACGCCGACAGACTCGGCATATTCGCGTGTAAAATCACAAGGTGTATCACTAAATATCTTAAACATAAAATCTCTCCGTAATCAAATAATTATAATTTATTGCACATAATGACATGAATGTCTATATTTCAATATTGATAATATATCACATAGTTTTAAAAACCACAATATATAATCTACAATATTTATAATTTGTTTATCAATTTCAGATGTTAAAAAATAATACAAAAAATTTAAAATATATACTTGACTAAAATAAAAATGTGAGTTAATATACATATACATTAGTATACTAATAAACAAAACTTACTTTTACAGATATTCTTGCTATCTGCTTTAGTTAACGGGGCAGATAGTGTCATTGGCATAGGTACTTACTTATCAGCTTGACATCGATATGCCGTTTTTCACATTTTTACATTTTGAGGACGTGGACAAAAGCTGTTTATAATTATATATAGAGGCATTTGAACCGGACATCATATTATTTTACAAGGAGGAAGTATGGTTACAAGAAGGTTAAAGATTGTTAGTGCATATGCACTGGGCGCATTATTTGCATTATTATTAATTGCAGTGAGTGTTATGGCGCAGACAATGATTGATATGAAAGGCGGCAGAATTGCCGATGGTATAGAACTGCCTTTTGCAGCGGAGACTATGTATGCGATGGCTGATACACAGAATGTGACAGTGCCAGTGATTGATACATTGGGAATTGAAGGCGCTGATAATGTCAAAGCTGGTGGCAGATTCAGAGTGGCTGTTGTGTTAAAAGATTACAATAAGTCTATAAAGGGTGCCGGAATAGTGTTAAAGAATACGGACACTGGCAGTATGATAAGTGCAGGTGGCGATAATACAGCCCTTATAGATGGAAAATATATAGATGTTGTGATCCCAGAGTATGCACAGGGCGGTGTGTATGTTGTTGACAGAGTTGTATTGATGGATTCTGATATGAAGACACACATTTATTACAATCCAGATATCTATAATTCAAACTATATTTCAGATACCAAGACAGCGCTTACAGATAACCAGAAAAAGCTGTCGCTGACTGTTGTATCTGATAAAAAGGATAACAGCGCACCTAAGCTTTATTCTTATGAGATCGAGAAAAACTCTGCAAGTGCAGGCGAGGAAATAATGTTTGCGGTTGAGGCGGAGGACATATCTGAAGTGATAAAGGATGTCTACAATAATGATGTAGTTTACAGCGGTTCGGGACTTGGTTCTTTAAAGGTCAACTGGGAAAGACAGCAGAATGAATCAGAGAAGACATCACTGCTTGGAAGATATTCATTCGTTATAGAGACAGCATTTGCAGATCTTAAACAGAATAACAATGTATATTATGGAACATTCAGAATACCTTCTTCATATGCGGCGGGGAAATATATGATTAAGAATATAGAGATAGAGGACAAGGCTGGCAATAAATCTGTATATGTTAATCAAGATGTTGACCAGTGGAACAGCCTGTATGGCAATACAGATAACAGGAATAAACTGCCAGATTCAGTGTGTGGTACATATCTTAATATCACAGATGGAAAGGAAAAGGGTACGGACATAAAGAACAGCCAGCAGACAACAGCTTCAGTTATAGGAATTGGTTCATCGGTTGTTGAGAGATTTGAATTGAATTCATTTGGAAGGATGGCGGCACATGTCATAGTTACATCTGCGGATGAGTCAGAGGTTATGGGGAATTTAGATGATGATACCAAGACATATGCCAAGCAGAATTTCAGATTTACGGCAACTGCGGATTCCAATGTAATAGGTGATGATAATAAGCTGTCAGTTAACAGAGTTGTGAATGGTGATGAATATGATAATGCCAGACGTCTTGTTAAGAATAAGTCTTCAAAGAGCGTGGTATTTGACATAGATATTCTTGATGAGGACGGACAGTCAGTACAGCCGGCAGGACTTGTGTCTATAACAGCAGATATTCCGGATGGATTTGATAAAGGCAAGGTCTCAGTATACAGAATGTCAGATGACGGCAAGACATGTTACAGGCTTGACAGTACTGTTAGTGGCGATAAAGTTATATTTGATACAGACCATTTCAGCATATTTGTGATAGCACAGGATACAGATGGCACAGCTATGGTGTCACAGGCTCCAAGAACTGCTGATGAAGCTCCGCTTGCCGCACTTGGATTTGTTGTGGCATCTGCAATGATGGCAATTGTCATTAATATTAAAAAATCGAAACAAATTAAAATAAATTAACAGTTTTTATGGAATCCTATATAATTATATGTTACAATAAAGCCAAATTTGGCAAATGGGGGAAACGTATGAAAGTAACAGCTTTTTTGACAGATGGATTTGAGACAGTTGAGGCATTAGCAGTAATTGACATATTAAGAAGAGCGGATATTGAGGTACAGACAGTTTCAATTACTGGTGATTATAAGGTAAAGAGTGCGCAGAATATATATGTATACGCAGACAAGCTTTTTGATGAGACTGAGGTCAGCGCAGAAGATGTGCTTTTTTTACCGGGAGGACCTGGACACAAGTCATATCTGGAGTCACAGAAGCTTCTTGATATGTTAAAGTCACATGACAAAGCAGGTGGAAGAATAGCGGCAATATGTGCTGCACCAAGCATACTTGGACGTCTTGGACTTCTTGATGGCAGGAAGGCTATGTGTTTCCCTGGGTTTGAACAGTATCTTACAGGTGCGGACATAGTTACAGGCTCAGCAAGAGTTGTTACAGATGGTAATATAACAACATCAAGAGGAATGGGAACATCAATAGATTTAGGACTTGAGCTTGTAAAGCTTATTGCAGGAGCAGAGGTGGCTGATTCTCTTGCTGTATCAACACAGTATAAGTAATATAGGTATATGGGGTTTTATAATGAGTGACGAATATATGAATAATGATGAGGAACTGCAGGAACGCATAGCAAAGCGCAAGAAAAAAGCTCTTGAGATAAGAAGACAGCGTGAACGCCAGTTAAGACTGATTAAGCGACGTGTGGCATTATGTGTGTGCAGTATTATTGCTATAGCTTTTGTGCTTGTTGGAATATCAGCAGGAATTAAAGCTTTAAAAGGTGGAATATCTTCGCATATCGCGGATAATAATGTTGATGAGGTTGCGGCAGCAGCCGAGGAACCAGAGACAGAGGAAGCCAAGAAGACATATCCATATCCTGTGACAAGCAGCTCATATAAAGAGATTACAGATTCCAGTGTACGAATACCATATGTTGCTCTTTTATCAGTTGAGGATAATGAGGTTATAGCAGGACGTGAGCCAGATTCTAAGATATATCCGGCATCAATGACAAAGGTTATGACATTGCTTGTTGCTGTTGAGAATATCAAGGACCTTGACAATTCATATTATACATTTAAGTTTGATGAGCTTAACAAGCTTTATCTAGATGAGGCATCTGTAGCAGGATTTCTTGTTGATGAGAAAGTATCTGCAAGAGAGATGCTTTACGGACTTGTGCTTCCATCAGGAGCAGATGCGGCGGTTGGACTTGCTAATCTTGTTGCTGGTTCAGAGGCAGAATTTGCTAAGCTTATGAATAAGAAGTGTGATGAATTAGGACTTCGCAATACTCATTTTGAGAATACATCAGGATTATACAGCAGCAATCAGTATACAACACCGATTGAAATGGCTATGATTATGAGAGCAGCTATGGATAATCCAGTATGTGCAGAGGTTTTGTCGACATATCAGCATACAACAGCTCCTACAACACAGCATCCAAGTGGAATCCTGCTTACAAGTACAATGTTTAGCAGAATGTATGGCAACGAGGTTGAGGGAGTTACTATTCAAGCTGGTAAGACAGGTTACGTTAATGAATCTAAGCATTGTCTTGTCAACTATGCTGAAAAGAACGGCAAGCATTATGTGTGCGTTATGGCACAGGGAACTAACAAGTGGCATTGTATTTTTGATTCATTTGAGATATATAAGAACTATCTGCCTTAACAGATATTACCACTCATATAGTAACACATAATGAACATAATAACATCAGAACAGCTTAAACAAACGGCTTTCACAGGGAGAAGAATCCAACGCCGCGCTGTTCAATATGATTAAGAATGGAGATGTTATTATGGCAAATTCAAATTCAAGTAGTAATTCAAGCAAGACTAAGAAACAGGCACAGGGTGCCCTTGACAGATTTAAGATGGAAGTTGCATCAGAGATAGGTGTTAACTTAAAGGAAGGTTACAATGGTGACCTTACTTCTGCAGAGGCAGGTTCTGTAGGTGGTAACATGGTTAAGAAGATGATCAGAAAGCAGGAAGAGCAGATGAGCTCAGGTAACTAGTCGCTCTGGAGAGATTAATTATCATAAAGTCATGATTATAAAAGGCAGCATCCGAAGTGGTGCTGTCTTTTCTTTGTCCAGACATGCTGTAAGAACCAGTCAGTATATATTTATTTAATGAATATTTTATAAAAAATAGTTGGCAACACGACATGTCATATGCTATAATCTACAACGTATGTACGGTTGTAAAGGTTTATACATGATACATAATCCTTTGCATAGATGGAAACAGGGAGGATTTAAAATGAGTTTCAAAGTTGAACAGTTAGAAGAGAAGAATATGGTTAAGCTTGTGATTGAGGCTACTGCTGAGGAGTTTGAGGCAGGTCTTAACACTGCATATAATAAGAGCAAGAACAAGATTAATGTGCCTGGATTCAGAAAGGGCAAGGCTCCACGTAAGATGATCGAGCAGCTCTATGGACAGGAAGTATTCTTTGAGGATGCAGCTAATGCAATTATTCCTGATGCCTATGCAAAGGCTTGCGTAGAGAGCGAACTTGATATCGTTTCACAGCCTAAGATTACTGTTACACAGTTAGAGAAGGGTAAGCCTTTCGTATTCGAAGCAGCAGTTGCAGTAAGACCAGAGGTTGAGCTTGGTAATTACAAGGGTGTTGAGGTAACTAAGGTTGATACAGAAGCTACAGATGCTGATGTTGAGGAAGAGTTAAAGAAAGTTGCAGAGCAGAACTCAAGAACAGTTACAATCGAAGACAGACCAGTTAAAGATGGCGATATGACAGTTATCGACTTCGAGGGATTTGTTGATGGCGTTGCATTTGACGGCGGTAAGGGTGAGAATTATCCACTTACAATCGGTTCACATTCATTCATCGACAATTTCGAAGATCAGCTTATCGGCATGAACATTGGTGATGAGAAAGAAGTTAACGTTACATTCCCAGAAGATTATCATGCTGAGGAATTAAAGGGCAAGCCAGCTACATTCAAGGTTTCTATCAAGGAGATCAAGGAAAAGCAGCTTCCTGATTTAGATGACGATTTTGCTCAGGATGTATCAGATTTCGATACACTTGATGAATATAAGGCAGACCTTAAGAATAAGATAGCAGAGCGTAAGGCAGCAGAAGCTAAGTCTAAGAAGGAGTCAGAGGCTATCGACAAGATCGTAGCTGATTCTAAGATGGATATTCCACAGGCTATGATTGATACACAGGTTACAAGAATGGCTGAGGATTTTGCACAGAGATTACAGCAGCAGGGTCTTTCATTAGATATGTACTTCAAGTACACAGGTCTTACAGCAGATAAGGTTGTTGAGGATATGAAGCCAGAGGCAGAGAAGAGAATTAAGAACAGCCTTGTTCTTGAGGCAGTTGCCAAGGCAGAGAATATAACAGTTTCTGATGAAGAGTTCGAGGCAGAGCTTCAGAAGATGGCTGACATGTATAAGATGGAAGTTGCCCAGATTAAAGAGTTCATGGGTGACAAGGAAGCTACACAGATGAGAGACGATATCGCAATCCAGAAGGCTGTTGAGCTTATCGTTTCAAGTGCAGTTGAGAAGTAATCAGCATAATTGAAATTAAGTCATAATAAGTGAAAGGCAAGGTGAGTGTATGAGTTTAGTACCTTATGTCATAGAGCAGACAAGTCGTGGAGAGAGATCTTACGACATATATTCAAGACTTTTAAAGGATAGAATTATCTTTCTTGGAGAGGAAGTTACAGATGTATCAGCTAATATAATAGTTGCACAGATGTTATTCCTTGAAGCAGAAGACCCAAGCAAGGATATCCATCTTTATATTAATAGTCCTGGTGGTTCTGTTTCAGCAGGCTTTGCCATATATGATACTATGCAGTATATTAAGTGTGATGTCTCTACTATATGTATGGGCATGGCAGCAAGTATGGGAGCATTCCTTTTATCAGGTGGTGCTAAAGGCAAGAGAATGGCTTTACCTAACGCTGAGATTATGATTCATCAGCCATCAGGCGGAGCAAGAGGTCAGGAGACTGAGATTCGTATCGTTGCCGAGAACATCTTAAAGACTAGAAATAAGTTAAATGAAATTCTTGCAGCTAATACTGGTAAGTCAGTAGAAGAGATTGCTCGTGATACAGAGCGTGATAACTATATGACAGCTCAGGAAGCATTGGCATATGGCTTGATTGACAGCATAGTTGAGAAGAGATAAGATTAGATTATGAATTTAGGGCTGTCACGTACTTGATATGTGGCAGCCATTTTTGGAAAGTAGGTATATATGGCAGGGAAGAATATTGATGAGAAGTTAAAATGCTCATTTTGTAATAAGACACAGGACAAAGTAAAAAAGCTTATTGCTGGTCCTAATGGAGTATACATATGTGATGAGTGTGTATCTCTTTGCGGAGAGATTCTTGATGAAGAGCTTCTTGCAGATGACGATGCCGAGGACTTAGATGATGTACAGTTAGACATTAATCTTCTTAAGCCTAAAGAAATCAAAGAATTTCTTGATGATTACGTTGTAGGTCAGGAAGCAGCTAAGAAAGTATTAGCTGTTGCTGTATATAATCATTATAAGAGAATCCTGTCAGGAAAGAAAGTTGATGTAGAGCTTGCCAAGAGTAATATCCTTATGCTTGGCCCAACAGGTTCAGGTAAGACATTTCTTGCGCAGAATCTTGCAAGAATACTTAACGTGCCATTTGCGATTGCAGATGCCACAACTCTTACAGAGGCAGGATATGTAGGTGAGGATGTTGAGAATATCCTTTTAAAGGTTATTCAGGCAGCGGATTATGATGTTGAAAAAGCTCAATATGGAATAATCTATATTGATGAGATAGATAAGATTACTAAGAAATCAGAGAATGTATCAATAACAAGAGATGTATCAGGTGAGGGCGTTCAGCAGGCACTTCTTAAGATACTTGAGGGTACTGTTGCATCTGTACCACCACAGGGTGGCAGAAAGCATCCACAGCAGGAGCTTATCCCAATTGATACAACTAACATATTATTCATATGTGGTGGTGCATTTGATGGATTAGAGAAGATTATAGAGTCAAGAATGGATAAGAGCTCTATAGGTTTCAATGCAGAAGTCAAGGAGAAGAAAGATGCAGATGTAGGAGAGATGTTTGCACAGGTTCTTCCACAGGATCTTATCAAATTCGGTCTTATACCAGAATTTGTCGGAAGAGTTCCAGTTGTTGTATCTCTTGATTCGCTTGATGAGGAAGCACTTGTCCGCATCTTAAAGGAGCCTAAGAATGCTATTGTTAAGCAGTACAAAGCACTGTTTTCACTTGATGAAGTTGAGCTTGAGTTCACTGACGATGCATTGACAGAGGTTGCCAAGAAGAGTTTCGAGAGAAAGACAGGAGCAAGAGGACTTCGTTCAATCCTTGAGTCTGTCATGAATGATGTTATGTATACAATACCATCAGATGATACTATTGCCAAATGTATCATCACTAAAGAGGCTGTTGATGGTACAGCTAAGCCTGTTATTGAGTACAGAAAAGATGTTGTCAAAAAGGCTGAATAATATTTAGCATATGGAGGATTAATATGGAAATATTAATTTTACCTGCTATTGCATTGAGAAGTATGACCGTGTTACCTGACATGGTCATACATTTTGATATAAGCAGAAAATGTTCTATAAAAGCACTGGAGAAGGCACTGGCTTCTGATAACCAGAAGATTTTTCTTACAGCACAGAGAGATTTTGAGGTCGCAGAGCCTAAGGCAGAAGATTTGTATGAGACCGGAACAGTTGCTGTCATCACACAAGTTGCCAAGCTGCCTGATAATATATACCGTGTCCAGGTTGAAGGTAAGAAGAAAGCAATAGCGCAGTATATAGGCGATACAGAGGCTGGATTTGTGGCTAATGTTGAGACTGCGGATGCGTGGATAGAAGAACCTGATAAATACACATCTAAGGCTATGGTTATGGGGCTTAGAGAGGTTATCAAGCAGATAGGTGCGCTGAATGCCAATCTCAATAAAGATATGCTCAAGAAATGGATGAAGATAGAGGATGCCGCTGCATTGATGATGAAGATGGCTATAGATTATCCTATGCCATATTATGTGAGACAGGAATTCCTTGAGTTAGATGATATTGAGCAGTTCTATCACAAGATAGTTGAATACATTACTGAGGAAATCAACATTTTCAGAATTAAAGAGGAACTTGCTGTAAAAGTAAGGGACAAGGTTGAACAGAACCAGAAGGAGTACATACTCCGTGAACAGATGAAGGTTTTAAGTCAGGAGCTTGACGGTACTGACAGTGTTGTATCTGAAGCTGATGAGTACACAGAGAAGCTTGAAAAGCTAAATGCTTCCGACGAGATAAAGGAGAGCATACGCAAAGAAATCAAGCGTTTCAGGGCTATTACAGGCGGTTCATCTGAGGCTAATGTTGAGCGTGGATATATAGAGACACTTCTTTCTCTTCCATGGGACAATTGTAGTGAGGATAACAAAGACATTGACAATGCCAAGAGAGTTCTTGACAGAGACCATTATGGAATGACTAAGATTAAAGAAAGAATCTTGGAAGCACTTACAGTAAGAAATGTTACAGATACATCGGATGCGCCTATCATATGTCTTGTAGGACCTCCGGGAACTGGTAAGACAAGTATTGCGAGAAGCGTTGCAGATGCTCTTAATAAGAAGTATGTCAGAGTGTGTCTCGGCGGTGTCAGGGATGAGGCTGAGATAAGAGGACATAGAAAGACATATGTCGGAGCAATGCCGGGAAGAATTATAGATGGAATTAAGAAAGCTGGCGTTAAGAATCCACTTATGCTTCTTGATGAGATTGATAAGGTCAGCAGTGACTATCGTTCTGATACAGCATCTGCATTGCTTGAAGTCCTTGACGGCGAGCAGAACAAAAGATTCATTGACCACTATGTGGAGCTTCCGACAGATTTGTCACAGGTATTATTCATTGCTACAGCCAATGACCTTTCTAATGTCAGCAGACCTCTTCTTGACAGAATGGAGATTATAGAGGTAGGCAGTTACACTAAGAATGAGAAGATGCATATTGCAAAGGAACATCTTGTTGCCAAGCAGATTAAGAAAAATGGTCTTGCAAAGTCGGATATAAGCTTTTCTGACAGTGCAATAAGCAGAATAATTGATGGATACACAAGAGAAGCTGGTGTGCGTAATCTTGAGAGAAATATATCCAAGGTATGCAGAAAGGTCGTAAGAGACCTGTATGATGGTGAAGGCATACAGCATGGAGCAAGAAAAGTATCTATCACTGGCAAGAATATTGCAGATTATCTTGGCAAGGCTAAATACACACAGGATAAGATTAACTCACATGATGATGTGGGAATTGTAAGAGGTCTTGCGTGGACAGCGGTTGGCGGCGATACTCTTGAGATAGAGGTCAACACTATGCCGGGTAAGGAATCGCTTATTCTTACTGGTAAGATGGGAGATGTCATGAAGGAGTCAGCACGCATATCGCTTACATATGTGCGTTCAATCGTTGGCAGGGCACCATATAAGGTTAAAGATGATTTCTTTGACAATAATGTTGTACACATACATATTCCAGAGGGAGCAGTGCCTAAGGATGGACCATCTGCCGGTGTTACAATGTCGACAGCAATTCTTTCGGCTGTGACAGGAATTCCTGTCCACTCTGATGTTGCCATGACAGGAGAGGTTACACTGCGTGGAAGAGTGCTTCCTATAGGCGGCCTTAAAGAGAAGCTGCTTGCTGCCAAGACTGCTGGCGTTAAGACAGTTATAGTCCCAGAAAAGAACAAGGCAGATGTTGCAGAACTGGATGAAGAGATAACAGGCGGCATGGAGATTGTCTATGCCAGTGATATGAAGCAGGTGTTAAAAACTGCGCTTGCAAAGCCTGTTGAGTAGAATCTCATGTAAAGAGTAGAAGGGTGGATTTAATGGTTATTAAAAAGGTTAATCTGGATATAGTCATAGGTATAACAAGTACAGTGCCAGAGACAGAGTTTCCAGAGGTTGCATTTGCGGGCAAATCTAATGTTGGCAAATCGTCTCTTATCAATGCGCTTATGAACAGAAAGTCATATGCGAGAATATCAAGCCAGCCGGGTAAAACACAGACAATTAACTACTATAATATCAATGATGCCATGTATCTTGTTGACCTTCCGGGATATGGCTATGCCAATGTATCCCAGTCTGTCAAAGAAAAATGGGGTAAGATGGTAGAAAGATACCTGAAAAAGTCAACACAGTTAAAGCAGGTGTTTCTTCTCATAGATATAAGACATGATCCATCAGCCAATGATAAGATGATGTATGACTGGATTGTTGCCAATGGATACAGACCTGTTATTATCGCAACCAAGCTGGACAAGCTGAAGCGAAGCCAGATTGACAAGCATGTGAAAGCTGTCAAGACCGGACTTGGATTACAGCCAGAGGATACTATAATAGCGGTTTCTTCTGAGACTAAGCAGAATATTGATAAGCTCTGGCAGATAGTCGACAGCTATGTCCTGCCAGAAGAACAATAAAATGAATTTTTACATGGATAAAAGCCCTGTCATGCAGACGGGGCTTTATCAGATTTACAATCTTAAAGAAAAAATGACCATGCCTTGAGGGGCATTTCAGTGCCTCAAAAGCATGGTCATTTTTTACATCATCTTATGAATTACGAAATCATATATATCCTGACTGGCTTCTTTCCAGTTAGAACACATTTTGTCAGCGAGCTGTTCGATTGGAACTGATACATTAAGTTCAATCAGAGTGGCATCGCCTTCTTTGACCTGGCAGTGTACTGTGTAGTCGCCGTTAGTGTTTCTGTAGTAATCAGCAGTTGTTCCGACTTCACATTTTAATTCGTATTTGTTTGCTTTGATATAATCATCTATATCATCCCTTATGCTCTGGGAAATCTTAGTGTAGAAAAATCCGATTGTCTCTGTACCCTCAGATGTAAGCTTGTACTGCGTGCTGTTGCGGTATGATACAACAGATAAGAAACCATCAGATACAAGGCTGTTAATGACTTCCTGCAGAGTAAAATAATTCGTATATTGCTTTTCTAACATGAATTCCGATATCTGGCTGTTAGAGAGCGGAAAATTAACTCTGTTGAGCATATACATTATCATTAATTTGTATAATGTTGTTGAGTCTGTGTTCATTGGTATAATCTCCCCTGATAAATCTGTGCTTCTTTGAAATATTTAATGATACTGTTGTATACAAGCTTTTTGTTGGCACTCCATGTAGGCGATATTAAAAGATTCTTGGGTCCATCACCAGTGAGGCGGTGGACTGCCATATCTTTAGGAAGAACTTCTATAATACTGCCGAGAATGTGTATATATTCATCCATGCTTAATGTATCAAATGCTTTGTTATAATAATAGTCTGCAAGGTCAGTTCCTTTAAGGACATGCAGAAGTGCTATCTTGATTCCGTCTGCGCCTGAACCAGCGATATAACGGGCTGTAGCAAGATAGTCGTTAATGTCTTCGCCGGGAAGACCTACAATCATGTGGACAATTGTATATATGCCTGCCGCACGTAATTTTAAGACAGCTTTGTCATATATGTCAAGAGAATATCCACGTCTTATAAAATCTGCTGTGTCCGGGTTAGTTGTCTGAAGACCAAGTTCAACCCAGACAGGTTTAATCCTGTTTAGTCCGGCAAGTAATTCAATGCACTCATCACTGAGGCAGTCTGGTCTTGTCGCAATAGACAGGATTCGTATATCATCACGCATTATACATGGTGTGTAAAGATTCCTTAGATATTCAACAGAGGCGTAAGTGTTAGTGTATGACTGGAAATAGGCTATATAGTCATTACCGGTGTATTTGCTGCTTA
Source organism: Lachnospira sp. (assembly GCA_050874305.1). Taxonomy (GTDB): domain Bacteria; phylum Bacillota; class Clostridia; order Lachnospirales; family Lachnospiraceae; genus Lachnospira. The sequence goes on from JBNMKL010000001.1 coordinate 80,513, forward strand.
CAAGCTTTTTGGCAGCTTCAATGTCATTATTGGCAAAGTCTCCCGAACCGCCGGCACTACAGAATATACATCCTCTTGTATCAATTAGCCCATCGCGGTTGGGACATGTCATCCCACCGTTCAGGGCTAATTTGTACATTTTGACACCATAGGTATCTTTCAGATATTCATTTAGTGAGTAAAAATAAGGTCTCATTATTACTTGACAATATGATCCATAACAGCCTGGCATACAACGTCAGTAACCTTAGGGTCAAATGCTTCTGGAAGAATATTAGTATCTGATAATTCGCTGTCAGGTATGAGGTTAGCTATTGCAAGAGCAGCAGCAAGCTTCATATCCTCTGTAATCTGTGTTGCACGGCCTTTAAGAGCACCCTTGAATATACCAGGGAAAGCGATAACATTATTAACCTGGTTAGGGAAATCAGAACGTCCTGTTCCGACAACTCTTGCACCAGCTGCTTTGGCAACATCAGGCATAATCTCAGGAACTGGGTTAGCCATGGCAAAAAGGATTGAATCCTTGTTCATTGATGAAACCATCTCTGGAGTTACGATATTAGGAGCAGATACACCTACGAATACATCAGCACCTTTAAGTGCATCAGCAAGTGTTCCTGTCTTACCTTCAAGGTTAGTTACGTCCATCATTGATTCCTGCATCCAGTTAAGTCCCTCTGATGACTTAGAAAGGATACCTGATTTATCACACATAGTAACATGCTTGAAGCCGTATGTGAGTAAAAGCTTAGTGATGGCTACTCCGGCTGAACCAGCACCATTGACAACTACCTTACAGTCTTCCTTGTCCTTACCTGTAACTTTAAGACCATTGATAATACCTGCTAATACAACGATAGCAGTACCATGCTGGTCATCATGGAATACAGGGATATCAAGGAGCTTCTTTAATCTTTCTTCTATCTCAAAACATCTTGGAGCAGATATGTCTTCAAGATTGATTCCGCCAAATGCAGGAGCAATATTAACTACAGTCTTGATAATCTCTTCTGTGTCCTGTGTGTCAAGGCAGATTGGAACAGCGTTAACGCCGCCAAATGATTTGAAAAGAACAGCCTTGCCTTCCATAACAGGCATAGCAGCGTGGGCACCAATATTGCCAAGTCCAAGAACTGCGCTTCCGTCAGATACAACGGCTATTGTATTAGACTTGATTGTGTACTTGTATGCTGCTTCTTTATCCTGGGCAATTACCTTACATGGTTCTGCAACGCCAGGTGTGTAAGCAAGAGCAAGATCCTCTCTTGTAGTGATGCTCATCTTAGGTGTAGTCTCGAATTTACCCTGCCATTCTTCGTGAAGGGCAAGTGCTTTTTCTGCATTAGTCATAATAATACATATTCCTCCATTTGATTAAGTTGATTTTGTTACGAATGTCAAAAATATTTTGGCTATCAGTAATGATACCAAATGCAAAAACAATTTGCAACAAAACGAAGATAAGTGTATAATACATTTATATGGAAATCTGGAAATATTTAGTTATATCTTATGACTGCCAGAGTGATGGCGGTTTCCAAGTTACTTAAAGTTTAGTATCAATACATTTTCCACTACATTTGTTATAAGAAACAGGTTATTAAATTAATAGGTCAGATAATAATTAATTAAGATATGAATAGGAGATATTTATATGCGCGAAAAATTAGAAACATTGTCTCTTAGCGTGTTACGTGATTTTGCCAAGGACAAGAAGATTAAGAACATCTCAACAATGAGAAAGGCAGAACTTATTGATGCTATCATTAACGCATCAGAGCAGGAAAAACAGGAGACACAGGCAGAGGCAGCAGAAAGCCAGACAGTATCTACGGGTAGACATTCAGATAAAACAGAGAGCGACAGTACAGTCAAGGGTGGACACACAGATAAAGCAGAGAGTGACAGCACATACAAGGCTGGACATGCTGAGAAGTCTATGCATACAGATAGTGGTGAACATGCTGAGAAGCCTGAGTATGCTGGCAGGGAAGATGCATCTGACAGACGTGAGCATGCTGATAACTCATACAGGTCAGATAACAGAGGGGATGAATCAAGAAATGATGCAAGACCTCAGAGACCGCTTGAGATGGCAGATGGAATATTAGAGGTGTTGCAGGAAGGATATGGCTTTATCAGATGTGAGAATTTCCTTCCGGGCGATAATGATGTGTATGTGTCACCTTCACAGATTAGAAAGTTTAACTTAAAGACAGGAGATATAGTAAGAGGCCCTAAGAGACCTAAGGACAAAAACGAGAAGTTCTCGGCACTTATGTATCTTGAGTCAGTTAATGGATTTGACCCTGCGGCGGCGGTTAGAAGACCTTCATTTGAGAGCCTTACACCAGTCTTTCCTAATGAGAGGCTTCATCTTGAGAAGAACAGCAACACTGTTGCGATGAGAATGGTTGACCTTATATCACCTATAGGCAAGGGACAGCGAGGCATGATTGTGTCACAGCCAAAGTCTGGTAAGACAACACTCTTAAAGCAGATTGCCAATGCAGTTACAAAGAATAACCCGGAGATGCATCTTATAATTCTCCTTATAGATGAGCGACCAGAGGAAGTTACAGATATCAAGGAGTCAATTGTTGGTGAAAATGTTGAGGTTATCTACTCTACATTTGATGAACTCCCAGAAAGACACAAGAGAGTGTCGGAGATGGTTATCGAGCGCGCAAAACGTCTTGTGGAATATGGACAGGATGTTATAATTCTTCTTGATAGTATCACAAGACTTGCAAGAGCGTATAACCTTACAGTTACAGCGAGCGGAAGAACATTGTCAGGTGGTCTTGACCCGGCAGCTCTCCATATGCCTAAGCGTTTCTTTGGTGCTGCCAGAAATATGCGTGAGGGCGGTAGCCTTACAATTCTTGCAACAGCTCTTGTTGAGACGGGAAGCAAGATGGATGATGTTGTATTTGAGGAGTTCAAGGGAACAGGTAACATGGAACTTGTCCTTGACAGAAAGCTTTCAGAAAAGAGAGTGTTCCCTGCAATCAATATCGCCAAATCAAGCACAAGAAGAGATGATTTACTGCTCGATGCAGAGGAGCAGCAGGCCATGGATATAGTCCACAAGGCTTTAAGCGGATTGAAGACAGATGAGGCGGCAGAGCGGATACTTGATTTGTTCAGCAAAACTAAGAATAACCGTGAGTTTGTGCAGACTGTAATCAAAAACCGATATGTATAAAATTTCCTGAAAAATAGGTTGCATATTTTTATATGTTATGATACAATATCCTAGCTGCTTATGAAAAACAAAGATTACTTTGTAAGCTTAAGTCTTGCAAATATTTAATAAAGAATGTATAAAGAGGTGAAAATCATGAGAGAAGGAATCCATCCAGATTACTATCAGGCAAAGGTTGTCTGCAACTGTGGTAATGAATTCGTAACAGGCTCTACTAAGGAAGAGATTCACGTTGAAATCTGTTCTAAGTGTCATCCATTCTACACAGGTCAGCAGAAGGCTACATCAGCACGTGGACGTATTGATAAGTTCAATAAGAAGTACGGCGTTAAGAACGATTAATTATTTGCTGTTTGATAAGGTTGGGGTCGTATGTACCTCAACCTTTTTAAGTGTAATTATAAAGAGGTATATATGAAGAATTCTGGTATTGGTGGTCAGGCTGTAATCGAAGGAATTATGATGCGTAATAAGGATAAATACGCAATTGCAGTCCGTAAACCTGATAGTGATATAGAAGTAGTGGTCAAGGAAAGTACACCTATTACAGATAAGTATAAGTGGTTGAAGCTTCCTATTATAAGAGGTGTTGTAAGCTTTGTTGATTCACTCGTTATGGGAATATCAACTCTTACATATTCAGCGAGCTTTTATGACGACCCGGCTGAACAAAAGAAAACAAAGGCTGACGAGGTTGGCAAGGCTATATTCAAGGATAAGCTTGAATCAGTTCTCATGGCGGTTACTGTTATAATTGCAGTTATTATCGCTGTTGGATTATTCATGATTCTGCCATATTTCGTATCAAGACTTCTGGTTAAAGTTATATCATCACAGTTCCTTCTTAATCTGTTAGAGGGTGTTGTGAGAGTTGCCATATTCATTGCATATCTTGCGCTTATATCACATATGAAAGATGTTGGAAGAACATTTATGTATCATGGTGCAGAGCACAAATGTATCAACTGTATTGAGCACGGAATGAGCCTTACAGCAGATAACGTAATGAATAGTTCACGTCTTCATAAAAGATGTGGAACAAGTTTTATGTTCCTTGTTATGTTTATAAGTATTATTTTCTTTATATTTATAAGAATAGATAATACAGGACTTCAGATTCTTATAAGAATCCTTCTTATTCCGGTTATCGCAGGTGTATCTTATGAGGTGCTGCGAGCTGCTGGTAAGAATGATGAGAATAAGTTCCTTGATATAATAAGCAAACCTGGTCTTTGGATGCAGAAGCTTACAACTAAGGAACCAGACAGAAGAATGGTGGAAGTTGCCATCAAGGCTGTAGAAGCTGTATTTGACTGGAGAGAGTTTGTTACAGAGTATCATGAGGGTGAGGAAGATTTTGTTATTGAGGAGTCATCACCAGAAGATTTTGTAACTGATGAGGAGAAGGCTGAGGCTGCCATTAAGCAGCAGGAGGCATATAAAGAAGCTCTTGAGCAGCAGGCTAATGCTGAAAGAGAAGCGGCATATGACAAGCAGCCTGTACAGGATGTTGTGTCAGGTGATGTTTCAGATGCGAATGAAGATGATATGTTCACATTTGAGGATGAGAACGGTCATGAGATAGAGCAGGAGCTAGAATATCCGGAAGAAAATCTTCCAGAGGGTGAGTTAGATCCTGATGATGACGGTATTGTATTCGATGAGGATACCGTTGCTGATGAGGAAGAGGAACATCTGTATGCAGATGATGTTCCATTGTTTAAACAGAGAAAGACAGATAAGTAGTCTATGAGTAGTTTGACAACATACAGGGAGGCTGTCCTTAAGGGGGCAGCTTCTCTTAAAGAAAGTGGAATTGATTCGCCTGATTATGACAGCAGACAGCTTATGCTGAAGGCAGCTTCATTTAACGATACATCTTATCTTATGAAGAGCATGGATAAGATACCAGAGGAGCAGCTTGACACTTTTAATGCATATATAGAGCGCAGGAAAAGCAAAGAACCGCTTCAGCATATACTTGGAGAGGCTTATTTCTATGGCAGGCCATACAAGGTTAATTCAGATGTGCTTGTTCCCAGATATGACACAGAAGTGCTTGTTGAGAATGTTCTGAAAGTATTATCAGATGGAGATTCGGTGCTTGATATGTGTACTGGTTCTGGCTGTATAATAATAACGCTTGCGCTTGAAAAGAAATTAGACAAAGCATTTGGCTGTGATTTATCATCTGCAGCATTAAAGGTGGCAGATGACAATGCTAAGAGCCTGTCTGGTGATAAAGACAGAATTAAGTTCTTTCAGGGGGATTTATTTGATTCTCTCGGAGAACAATACAAGGGTACGTTTGACTGCATAGTTTCCAATCCACCATATATTGAGACATCGGTTATACCAACGCTTTCGGATGAAGTAAAAATGTATGACCCGATGATGGCTCTTGATGGAAGCGAGGATGGACTTGAATTCTACAGAAGGATAACGCAGGAAGCACCTGGGTATCTTAAAAAGAATGGATATCTTTTTTACGAGATAGGAGCAGAGCAGGGCAGGGCTGTATCAGACCTTATGGGTCAGGCTGGATTTAAGGATATAAGAGTTATTAAAGACCTTGCCGGGCTTGACAGAGTTGTGTGTGGACAGCTTAATTAGTATATAACTAAGTGGTTAGATTTAAGAATGGAGAGAAGATTATGGATATGTTTGACAAGCTTGAAGATATTGTTAACAGATATGAAGATATAACAGCGGAACTTAGCAATCCTGATGTTGTTAATGATCAGGACAGATTCCGTAAGCTCATGAAAGAGCAGAACAATATTCTTCCTATAGTTACAGCTTATAATGAGTATAAGAGCTGTAAGCAGAATATAGAAGACAGCCTTGCCATGCTTGATGAGGAGAGTGATCCAGAGCTTATAGAGATGGCCAAGGATGAGCTTAATACATCTAAGAAGAGAGTTGAAGAACTTGAGAATGAGATTAAGATTCTTCTTCTTCCTAAAGACCCTAATGATGATAAGGACATAGTTGTCGAGATTCGTGCCGGTGCAGGTGGAGAGGAAGCGGCTTTATTTGCTGCTGAACTTTTCAGAATGTATACACACTATGTTGAGTCAAGAGGCTGGAAGGTTGAAGTGTTAAGTGCAGACGAGACAGGAATTGGCGGAATGAAGGAAGTCGAGTTCATGGTTAAGGGACAGGGTGCATACTCAGTCATGAAGTATGAGAGCGGCGTACACAGAGTTCAGAGAGTTCCTGTAACTGAGTCTAACGGACGTATACAGACATCGACAGCATCTGTAGCTGTTATGCCGGAGGCTGAGGAAGTTGATATCCATATTGATGATAAGGATATAAGAATTGACGTTATGCGTGCTTCAGGTAATGGTGGACAGTGTGTCAATACAACAGATTCGGCTGTACGTCTTACTCACTATCCGACAGGTATTGTTATCTATTCACAGACTGAGAAGTCACAGATACAGAATAAAGAGAAGGCATTTGCATTACTCCGTGCCAAGTTATATGATATCGAGACACAGAAGGCACATGATGCAGAGGCAGATGCAAGAAGAAGCCAGATAGGTACTGGTGATCGTTCAGAGAAGATCAGAACTTACAACTTCCCACAGGGACGTGTTACAGACCATAGAATTGGTCTTACATTGTACAAGCTCGATAAGATTATGGATGGAGATATCCAGGAGCTTATCGATGGATGTACAACAGCCGACCAGGCAGCTAAGCTCGCTAAGATGAACGAGAACTAAAATCGGGCTGAGGCGGCTTGAAAACATATAATTTATTGCAATTGATAATATCAGTTAATGCTCTATACTGGCTTGAAAGCTGGTATAGAGTATTTTTATGACCTGGATTTAATTGTTTGAATATGTTATCTTTATATTTTATAATATATGAAAATTTAAAACAGACAAGAATATAAGAGAAAGATATGGGTACAGATAAGATTAAAATACAGAAAAAAAGAAGAGAGAAAGATATGAAGACAGATAATACACAAAATACAAATAATGACAAGAAAAAGGGCTTGTTCAGGAAAATGCTTACATATTATAAGCCATATATGCGTGTGTTCTGGACAGATATGTTCTTTGCGGCATTATCGGCAGGAGTAGCACTGGTGATTCCTTTGATAGTGCGCTATGTGACATATAATCTTATATATCAGGACACAGAAGTTATATTGGGAAAGCTTCCATATATAGTGGCAGGGCTTATAACACTTGTAGTAATAGACTGTTATAGCAAGTTTTATATATGTAATTATGGACATGTTATGGGGTCTAAGATTGAATATAATATGCGTGCGGAGATATTTGCACATTATCAGAAGCTGTCATTTTCATTCTATGACGACCAGAAGGTCGGACAGCTAATGAGCAGAATTACAACGGATTTGTTTGACATAAGCGAGCTTATGCATCATGGACCGGAGAATATAATACTATCTGTTATCAAGATTGCCGGAGCATTTATAATAATGGTTAATATCAATCCAATGCTGACGGCTGCGGCTTTTGCAATACTGCCAGTGATGCTTGTCTATGCGTATTGTCTTAATAAGAAGATGCGCCGCGCGTTCAGACGTAACCGTGAGAAGATTGCAGATATTAACGAACAGATAGAGGATAACCTGTCTGGAATCCGCGTGGTTAAGTCTTTTGCCAATGAGGATATTGAGAATCAGAAGTTTAAAAAGGGAAATGATGGATTTCTTGCAGCAAAGAAGAACAGTTATTTCTATATGGGAAGCTATCAGGCAGGACTTGGTGCGTTTACAACGCTTATCCAGGTGAGCGTAATCATTGCAGGTATTGTGTTGATTATCAATGGCAGGGTTAATGCAAGTGATATGGTTACATTTATGCTGTATATCAATGTGTTTACAGAACCGGTCAAGACACTTATCGATTTTACAGAGCAGTTCCAGAATGGATATACTGGATTTGAGCGTTTTCAGGAAATTTTATCCATTCAGCCAGATATAGAGGACAGTGAGACAGCGGTTGAACTTACAGATGTTAAAGGCGATATTACATTTGATAATGTATCGTTTCATTATGGAGATAATGATGAGACAGTGCTTAACAATATAAGCCTTAATGTGCCGGCAGGAGCGTATATGGCACTTGTAGGCTCATCTGGTGCTGGTAAGAGTACACTCTGTTCGTTAATACCAAGATTTTATGATGTTACGGGTGGAAGTGTTAAGATAGACGGAAAAGATGTGCGTGATATTAAGCTTAAAAGTCTGCGTGACCATATAGGAATTGTGCAGCAGGATGTGTATCTCTTCGTTGGAACAGTATATGATAATATAAGATACGGAAAACCGGATGCTACAAGGGAAGAAGTAATTGAGGCTGCCAAGAATGCCAATGCGCATGATTTTATTATGTCGCTTCCAAATGGATATGAAACTGATATTGGACAGCGTGGAATTAAACTGTCGGGAGGTCAGAAGCAGAGACTTTCGATTGCGAGGGTGTTCTTAAAGAATCCGCCGATTCTTATATTTGATGAGGCAACATCGGCACTTGATAATGAGAGTGAGAAGGTTGTTCAGGATTCTTTGGAGAAGCTTGCAAAGAACAGAACGACATTTGTTATTGCACACAGACTTTCGACAATCAGAAATGCTGAGAGAATACTTGTGCTGTCTGAGGATGGAATTGAGGAAGAGGGAACCCATGAGGAGCTGATTGCCAACAAGGGAACATATGAGAAGCTGTACAGTATGCAGATGCGGTAACATCCGGTGCAATACTGTGTAAGTAATATAATATGAATTCAACAATATAATATGTTTTGGATAATATAATGTGAGATGGATAGATAATATGAGCTTGATAAAGTCTGAAAGAGTCAATTTTTATAGGGCTGATTCTTTCGGACTTTATTTATATTATATTAATTCTATTTGTTTAATAAATTAAGTACTTGCATGTTTTACTAATTAGTGATATATTAAATATATAGTAATGCATGACTAAATATATAAAGAGGGTTTCATCGATGATATAATAATGAATGGGGATAAATTTAATTAATCAAGATACAGTAAGATTTACACAAGCTGATAATGAATTGTATGATACAGCAATATCGTATATCAATAATAATGAAAAGCTGAGAAGCCAATATGCTGGCTTGGCTGCCAATGCAACATGGCGAGAGCGGTTCAATGATTATCTAAAGGGGAAGAAAACACTGCCCCTTCTATATGATCCATTTTTCAAGACTATATTCAGTCAGGACATCCACAAAGAAAGATTAGCAGATTTGATAAGCGCAATATTAGGGCAGAGAGTAACTGTGGTTGAAGTTATTCCTAATGAAGACACAACATATATGGGAATGTTAATCATAATGGATATTTTGGTTAAAATGTCTGATGGAAGCCTGGCTAATATTGAGGTTCAGAAAGCGGCTTATTTATTTCCGGCTGAACGTATATCGTGTTATTCGTCAGATTTAATGATGAGGCAGTATAATAAGCTTAGGGGTATGTCAATGTCAGTTGATGGCAGGAAATTTTCATATAAGGATCTGCGAAAAGTTCATACGATTGTATTTTTTGAAAAGAGCAGTGATTGTCTGGTAAGTAAGGCAGATTGTAAACAATATTTCCATGTTGGGAAAACAAAATTTAATACAGATATCGAGATAGAGCTTTTGCAGGATTTTAACCTTATCAGCCTTGACACATTTAAAGAATACAGATATCCTACAATTATAAATGGTAATGTGAATATAACTGGATATGATTGCGATGATTCGGCTTATTGCTTTAGTGTGGATGAGGAATTAAAGAATAAACGATTAATGTATCTGTCACTATTGGTGACAGACACAGTTTCAGATATGGAAAAGCTGCTTGCAATATATCCAGAATTAGGAGGGATAGTCAGCGATATGAATTATTATCTGACTAGACCAGAGGAGGTGCTGAATATGTTTTCAGAGGCATTGCGTATACTGGATATGAATTCAATGGAACTTTTGATTGATGAGATGGCTGAAAGGGCAGAGCAGGAGAAGGCAAAAGCGGAACAAGAAAAAGCAAGAGCAGAACAAGAGAAAGCAAAAGCAGATCGTGCAAAAGAAGAGGCAGAGCAGGAAAAAGTAAGGGCAGAACAGGAGAAAGCAAGGGCAGAACAGGAGAAAGCAAGAGCAGAACAGGCAGAAGCAATGGCAGAACGTGAAAAAGAACGTGCAGACAAGCTGGAAGCTGAGCTTGCACGATTAAAAGAAGAGTTTGCTGACAAGTAAGAAAATACTCATGATGTGGTAGAGAGAGCTTCTCTCACTAACCTATACCTGCATTCTACCTGATTCTATGTCAGGTAGAGTGCTTTTTTGATAGTATTATATTATTATATCAGTGTCAGAAAGATAACCAGATTGTATAAAGCTGTGATTGTGTTTAGCAGACAATATACAATCTGACTGTTATTGATTATGATAGCTGCAGCTATAATTACTAGAAACGTGGAGGAAAGTATCATGGAACAGGAGAAAGTAGGACGATTCATAGCAGAATTGAGAAAAGAGAAAGGGCTTACGCAGAAAAATCTTGCGGCAAAGATTAATGTCACAGATAAAGCAGTATCAAAATGGGAATGTGGATATTGTTTTCCAGACAACTCTGTTATGCAGCCACTCTGCGATGAATTAGGAATAACAATTAATGAACTTCTATCTGGAGAGAGACTGACCTCTGCTGATTATAATAAGAAAGCTGAGGAAAATATTATGACATTGATTAATGAGAATAATAACCAGAAACATAGTAAGAGAAATTTCGTGTGCAGCCTTATTGCAGTGGTAGTGTTTGGTGCATATATGATATTGTCACTTGCATTCAGCATGGATCTTAAGATAAGCTATCTGATTGACCTTGTAAGTTTTAATGAGGTGATTGTTATAACACTTTTGATGCTTGTGCTTGCAGGAAGATTCGGGGCATTCTGCAACATTTTTAAATATAATGTCAAGCATTGCGATGACAGGAATAAGCTCGCAGAATCAGTAGAAACGGCATCATATACAATCAAATCCCTTTTGTTTGCAGCAGGAATAAGCTCCATCATGGGATTTATTACTATTATGATAGAGATAGATGACCTTTCAGCAATAGGCCCTAATCTTGCGGTTATGATTCTTAGCTGGTTTTATGCGCTTGTTATTGCGGCAGTTATACTTGTGCTGCAGGAGAGATTAAAGAAAAACTTGTGATACATCATTATTTACAAATATAACTTTATTATGGTACACTATTAAAGTATTACAATTAATAGTGTACCATTTTAACATGTCTAAGGCGCTATATGCGGATAATGGTGAACGTATTGGATAAAAAGAAAACATATCAGATAGTTTTAATAGTTGCTGTATGCATTTTTTTGAATTACATTGGAAAGATATTGGCATCTAAGTTAAGTGTACCACTGTGGCTGGATTCATTTGGCACTTGCTTTGCTGCTTATCTTATGGGACCTTTTTGTGGAGCGGTGGTTGGCGCATCTGTCAATGCTGCTTATGGTATATTATATTCTTATACACATATCATATATGCCTTTGTAAGCGTGATAATAGGAATTGTTATGGGTATGTGCGCTAAAAAAGGCTTTATCAATTCGTTATTTGGAACTCTTTCTGTAAGCTTTCTGCTTACTGTTATCTCAACAGCTATCTCTACACCGCTTAATTATATATTTTTTAATGGAAGAACAGGCAATGTGTGGGGGGATGGCGTTATATCACTTCTCTTAAGAATTAACTGCAATGGTGTCGTGGCTCATTTTGCAGGAGAATTTTATATTGATTTCCTTGATAAGACAATAACTGTAGTTATGCTGTATGCGGCAGTTAAATTATATAGAAAATATTTTAAAAATAAAAATGCTGCCAGGGTGTTATGGTTTGGAACTGTCATTGCCGTAATGGCGGCTGGTTGTGCGGTGGCTGGAAATCTGTGTGTGTCACAGGTGTATGCAGATGATTCAGATGTCAATTTTAACAGATATGTACAGACTATATATGATGGGGATAATGGGCTTCCAGGAGGAAGTGCTAACGATATAACACAGACTAATGATGGAATCCTCTGGATAGGTACATATGGCGGTCTGTACAGTTATGATGGAAGAGAATTTGTATGGATTGATGAATATGAGTCTGTAAAAAATGTCAACACTCTTTATACAGATGAAGAGGGCAGATTGTGGATAGGAACTAATGACAGCGGACTATCTATATACATCAATAAGAAAATATTTAATACAATTAGTGAAGAGGATGGCTTATCATCTGATTCAGTCCGTTGTATAACGCAGGGAACGGATGGATTTTATTATGTAGGAACGACAGAGGAGTTATCGGTTCTTACGCTGGTAGGTGGTTTGTCTGTTAAATGCACTATACCTCAGATAATGTATGCCAATGTTGTAACAGGGGATGATTATGGCAATATTGTTGCAGTGACTAATTCGGGCGAACTTTATGTTGTGCGGGATTTTACGGTGGTAGAAAGGCTTAGTGATTATAATGGGGCTAAGTACACATGTGCTGTATTTGATGAGTGGGGCAATCTGCTTGCTGGAACATCTGATGGAAGAATAGTTGCATATAAGATTGCTGGTAACGCATTAAAAAAGATTGATGAGATAATATGTGATTCTCTTATTAATATTAAATCTATATACATAGCAGAAAATAATATCGCTTTCGTTTGTGCGGATAATGGGGCAGGCTATATAACAGAAGATGGAAAACACCATAATCTGAATACGAATGAATTTAATAATTCTATAGACCATTGTCTTACAGATTATCAGGGAAATATATGGTTTACCTCATCTCGTCTTGGATTGCTTAATCTTAGCAAATCAGTATTTACAGAGACATATTATGAGGCGGGGCTGGATGAAAAGGTTGTCAATACTGTGGCTGAATGGAATGGAAAATTCTATTTTGGCACAGATACAGGAATTGATGTTGTTGACAGCAACACGAACTATAAATGTGAGGATGTACTCACAGATATTCTTGAAAATGTGCGTGTCCGTAATCTTAAAGTAGATTCCTATAATAATATGTGGATTGCAACTTCTGGCAAGGGGGTATACCGTGTGGATACAGGTGGAAGCGTGCAGCATTATGGACAGGATGAACTTGGAGGAACAACATTCCGTACAACAATACAGACTAAGGATGACTGCATAGTAACTGCTGGTAATTCAGGAATAGCATATATTAAAGGAGGCAGGGTCACTGCAAAGATAGGAACTGGAGAAGGCCTTGATAACCCTGTGGTTTTGTGTATGCTTGAGTTGGATGATGGAACAATTCTTGCTGGTACAGATGGAGGCGGCATTGCTGTTATTAAGGATGCTGAATTTGTATCTGATATTGGGAAAGAGGATGGATTAAGCTCAAAAGTTATCTTGAGAATGGTTAAAGATTCTAAAGGAGAGGGCATATATATAATTACAAGTAACAGTATATGCTATATGGATAACCAATGTGGGAATATCAGAGTTATAGATAAATTCCCTTATTATAATAATTATGATATTGTTGTCTCTGATGATGGAACATTATTTGTTTTAAGCTCTGCGGGAATATTTGTGGTGGATGAAAGTGAAATGCTCTCAGGAGAGGACATAGATTATAAACTACTTGATACGAGAAGAGGGTTTAAGAAGTCGCTTACTCCAAATGCATGGAATTATATAGATGAGCATAATAATCTTTATCTTTCGACAGATACAGGAGTGGTGTGCATGAATCTTAATAATTATGATGCTTCAGCAAGGTCATACAGAATGATGGTTAATTCAGTTCTGGTTGATGATGAAGTATATAATGTTGAGAGAGGGCAGGATATTCACATTCACAGTGGAACAGAAAAGATAGAGATTATACCACATATCATCAATTATACATTGAATACACCATATGTCAGTACATATCTGGAAGGGTATGATGAGTCTCCAAGGGTTGTATTACAGAGTGAGCTGACTAATTCAATATATGTTAATCTGCCAGTTGGAAAATATATATACCATCTTGCTGTGCTTGATAATAAAGGACGTAATATCATTGCAGAGAGCACGTATACAATTGTTAAAGATAAAGAAATATATGATAACTGGTGGTTTAATGCATACGTTATAGCTGTGTTTGCTATAGCTGTTGCGTATCTTACATGGCTGTTTTTCAGGACGCAGATTCAGCGGACTATCAATATGCAGAAGAAAGAACTTCAGCTTGCAAAAGACCAGATAGCTATGGGCAATGAGACGGTTCTTACTATTGCGAGGACGGTTGATGCCAAGGATGAGAATACAAGCCAGCATTCGTTCAGGGTTTCAGAATATTCAGTTATGATTGCAAGAAAACTTGGGCTTAGTGATGAACAATGTGAGAATTTAAGGAAAGCGGCACTGCTTCATGACATTGGTAAAATCGGAATTCCTGACAGCGTGCTCAATAAGCCTGCAAGGCTTACTGATGAAGAGTATGCCATTATGAAGTCACATGTTGTCAAAGGTGGTGAGATACTCAGTAAGTTTACGCTTATTGATAATGTTGCGGATGGAGCATTGTATCACCATGAAAGATATGATGGAAGTGGATATGTTCATGGGCTGAAAGGTAAGGAGATACCTCTTAATGCCAGGATTATCGGAATAGCTGATGCATTTGATGCAATGACGGCCAACCGAGTATATCGCAAAAAGCTTGATATGGATTATGTTATTGGAGAGATTAAAAGAGGCAGAGGAACACAGTTTGACCCTAAGCTGGCTGATATAATGCTTGAGCTGATTGAATCCAAAGAAATTGATATCGAGAAATTATATAAGCCAGAAGATATGTGTGAATAAGATACGGAGGAATGCAGATGAAAAGAATATATATAATTACATTTATCACTGCAATTCTGTCTGTTGCGGCGATTGTAGGAATTAATACTGTTTTGTTTGGCAAGGATAGTGATAAGACCATAAAGGTAGGTTTTATGTATGTAGGTGATGAGAGTACAGCTTATACTAATAATTTCATGAAGGCTCAGAAAGCTGTTGAAGAAGCATATGGAGACCAGGTGATTGCTGTAGCAAAATATAACGTATCAGAAGGTCTGGAGGATAAATATTTTCAGGAGCTTGTAGATGAAAAATGCGATATTATTTTTGCAACAAGCTTTGGATATGCTGATGCAGCTAAAAGATTTGCACAGATGTATCCTGACATAGAGATTGTTATGGCAACAGGAACTAATGCTAATGATGAGCCCAAGCTTAATAATTACCATACATTTATGGGAGAGATATATCAGGGAAGATATACGGCGGGTGTGGCTGCTGGAATGAAGATAAAAGAACTTATAGACAGTGGCGTTATAGATGAATCACAGGCAAAGGCTGGATATGTAGGAGCATATCCTTATGCTGAAGTTATATCGGGATATACTGCATTTATACTGGGAGTGCGTTCGGTTGTGCCACAGGCGCATATGATAGTTAAATATACGAACTCATGGAGCAATTATACTCTTGAAAAAAGATATGCGAAAGAACTTATTGATGAGGGCTGCGTTATAATTTCACAGCATTCTGACACGGCAGGACCTGCAGTTGCATGTGAACAGACGGATGCTGCAATTCCTGTATATCTTGTAAGTTATAACCAAAGTATGGCTGATATTGCGCCTACAACATATCTTACTGGCTCTAAAATTAACTGGTCTTATTATATGATTGGAGCAGTGGGCGCGGTTCTGGAAGGAAAAAGCATTGAGAGCACAGTTGATGGCAAGGCATATGGCAATGATATGATGGCTGGATTCGAGAAAAACTGGATAGAAATGCTTGATATCAATGAAGTTGTGGCGGCTCCGGGCACCAAACAGAGGATTGAAGCTGTCTGCGATGAATTTAGAAAAGGACAGGTGCATGTGTTCTCTGGTAATTATATGGGAGTTAGTGTGGATGATAAGAATGACACATGCAATCTGAATGAAGAGTATATAGAAAATTATCAAAGCTCGGCACCAACGTTTAATTACATTCTTAATGAAATAATCACAATTGAATAGCAGCTTTTTAATGACGAAACAGGAATATTGTGATATACTTAACATAAATTGATATGATGGCTGACGAATTGAGTAATATATGTAAAGCTGTCAGACAATATACATGGCAATTTATCATATTATTTTATGGAGGGGAATTATGGCAGCATTAATTTTGATTATTATTATCATTGCACTTTTAATTATAATGATAAAGATTGTTCCACAGAGTAATGCTTATGTTATTGAGAGATTAGGCAAGTATATTGGAACATGGGAAGTTGGTATACATTTTCTTATACCGGTATTTGACAGAATTGCAAAGAAGGTTACATTGAAAGAGCAGGTAGCAGATTTTCCACCTCAGCCTGTTATTACTAAGGATAATGTAACAATGCAGATAGATACAGTTGTATTCTTTAAGATTATAGATCCTAAACTCTATACATATGGAATTACTAATCCAATAAGTGCTATAGAGAATCTTACAGCAACAACACTTCGTAATATTATCGGAAGCCTTGAACTTGATGAGACTCTTACAGCGAGAGAGAAGATTAATTCACAGATGGCCCAGATTCTTGATGAAGCTACTGACCCTTGGGGAATCAAGGTTAACAGAGTTGAACTCAAGAATATTATTCCACCTAAGGCTATTCAGGAGTCAATGGAGAAGCAGATGAAGGCAGAGCGTGAGAAGCGTGAGCAGATTCTTATTGCTGAGGGATTCAAGGAGAGCACAATCAAGAAGGCAGAGGCTGACAAGGCAGCAGAGGTTCTTCATGCTGAGGCACATAAGGAAGTCATGGTGCTTGAGGCAGAAGGTAGAGCAGAGGCTATCCTGAAAGTTCAGGAAGCTACAGCAGAGGGTATCAGAAAGATTAAAGATGCAGGAATAGATTCATCAATATTACAGTTTAAGAGCATTGAGGCTATGAAAGATGTTGCTAATGGTAACGCTACTAAGATTATCGTTCCGGCAGATTTATCTAATCTTGCAGGAGTATTTACAGCAATTAAGGAGACTGTTGATGTTCCAGCACCAGTGTCAGTTAAGAAGTCAGGGCCTGACTGTGATGTTTCAAGAAAAGAAGCCAGAGAGATGAACAGCGTTAAAAATGCTGTTGAGGCTAATGAGATTGTGAGTGATTTCACATTATAATATCTTAACCTGTTAGCTGTGTTATGGATTAGGATATATCAAATTGTATATTGTCAATCAGACACAAATGCGGTAAAAAGTTATACTTTTTATCGCTTTTGTGCCTATTGGAATAAATAAGCGTGTATTACGCAGAAATGGAGTACTACATATGTCTACACTTTGGGTTGTCGGAGATTCTACATTAAGCGCATTTACTGATAAATATTATTATCCAAGATATGGATATGGAACAAAGCTTTCAGAGTATCTTGATGATACTGTTAAGGTACGTAATATCGCTCTTTCAGGAAGAAGTTCCAAGAGTTTTCTTACAGAACCTGAATATAAAGAGCTGCTGGCTGGCATGCAGAATGGAGATTATCTTATTGTCGGCTTTGGGCATAATGATGAGAAGATGGAAGAGGCAAGACATACATCTGGCAAAGGCAGATATACAGACAAAGGTTCATTTGCTAATTCAATCTATGAGAATTATTATCTTAAGGCTAAAGAGGCAGGCTGTACAACAATACTTTGTACGCCTATTGTGAGAAGACCTGCTGATGGAGTGTGGACAGATGAGTGTATGCATGTGACAGGCAATCAGGGAGAGTTTATAGGTGGAGATTACCCTCAGGCGATACGTGATATGGGGAAAGACCTTGATATACCAGTTGTTGACATGACTAAGATAACAAAGCACATGTATGATATATTGGGAGCCGATAATACCAAATATCTACATGCATGGCCATCAAATAAAGAATCAAGCGTTGATAATACGCACACTAATATATGGGGTGGAAGAGTTAATGCATATCTTTGTCTGTCGGAGATAAAGAGACTTGGCGTACAGGGCTTGGCAGAACATATTGTGCTTGATGATAAAAAGGATGAACTGGAAGCAGGATTTGCAATTCCTTCTAAGGAATATCTTATATCAGACCCGGCGTATATTCCGGTAGTGTTTAACGCTGACCTTAAAGACAGCAAAAGATGGGCAGAATATGATGGCTGGAAAGGAACTGTGTTCGGAGATATTCCACCGGAAAGTGATTTTTCGCAGTTTACGCTTGAACCTGTAGATGGCGGGGTGCATATAGCTGTTGCTGATAATGCAGGCAAGATAGCGATTGTCACAGATGGACTTGCTATGTATTACAAGAAAGTTCCGGTTGATAAGAATTTCACATTCAGTGCCAGGGTTAAGGTTAATTCATATTTTAAGAATGACCAGGTTTCATTCGGACTGATGGTGAGGGATGACTGTTATATTGACATGCAGACACCCGAAGCTCTGGGTGATTATGTGGCAGCAGCTCCATATCTTCTTACAAGAGAAGATGGACTTGTGAAGTGCTTTGCAAGAAAGAGCGGCAATCTGTTTTATGGTGGAACTACAAAGGGAGGAATAGCCGAAGGGGAGACTATAGATGTCAAAATTATAAGTTCTAATGACGGCTATGCGCTTTATTTTGGCGATGACGAGGCGATGACAGGCGGATTTGATTTCAAGCTTACCAGTGTAGACCCTGATAATGTATATGTTGGAATGTTTGCCGCAAGAAATGCAGATGTAACATTTACAGATATAAAACTTGAATACAATTAAAGAGTGTATTTGAATATAATTAACGATAGAATTTGAATGTGGAGGATATGTGATGTTAGAGGAACTTGTCAGAAAGAACCGCTCATATAGGCGTTTTTATCAGGATAAGAGAATTACAAGGGAACAGCTTGTGGAGCTTGTAAAGCTAGCAAGAATTACACCTAGCGCTGCTAACAGACAGCCGTTTAAGTATAAGCTTGTCTGCGATGAAGCTGAATGTGAAAAGGTGTTTGAATGCCTTGGATTTGCTGGATACCTTAAAGACTGGGATGGACCAGAAGAGGGAGAAAAGCCGGCAGGATATATAATTATATTGTCTGATGCCAAAGTTAACGCCGAGGTGGATGCAGGAATTGTTGGACAGACAATGCTTCTTGCGGCGGTTGAGAAGGGGCTTGGAGGATGTTTCTTTGGCAATGTCAAAAGGGATGTTCTTTCTAAGAGTCTTAATCTTCCAGAGGATAGCAAGATAGTTTATGTCATTGCACTTGGCTATCCTAAGGAGAAAGTGGTTATCGAGGATATTCCAGCAGACGGAGATATCAAATATTACCGCGATGAGAACAAGGTTCACCATGTGCCTAAGAAGAGGCTTGAAGATGTGATAATATAAGTTGTTTATGCGTATATAAGCATAAGAAAGGAGCTGGCTATGAAACTGAAATTCCTAGGAGCGGATCATGAGGTAACAGGAAGCTGTCATTATCTGATGGCTAATGGTAAGAATATACTTATTGATTGCGGTATGGAGCAGGGCAATGATGTCTATGAGAATCAGGAGCTGCCTATACCAGCATCAGAGGTTGATTATGTATTGCTTACCCATGCACATATAGACCATTCCGGACTTATTCCTTTGCTGTATAGCAACGGATTCCGTGGACAGGTGTATACAACAAGACCAACAGTAGATTTGTGCGATATCATGCTTAAAGATAGTGCACATATCCAGATGTTCGAGGCTGAGTGGAGAAACAGAAAGGCAAAGAGATCTAATTCGGCATTAAAAGAATTTGTTCCATTGTATACAATGGAAGATGCGATTAATGTTATGAATCAGTTTGTTGGATGCCCATATGATGAGAAGATTGATTTGTGCGATGGCATCCAGATAAGATTTATAGATGTTGGACATCTGCTTGGTTCAGCGAGTATTGAAGTATGGGTTACAGAAAGTACTGATGATGGCGATATTACTAAGAAAATTGTATTTTCTGGTGATATAGGTAATATTAACAAGCCTATAATAAAAGACCCTCAGTACATCAAGGATGCTGATTATGTTGTAATGGAATCGACATATGGCAACAGATATCACGAAGAATGTTCGGATCATGTTGAAGAGCTTACAAAGATATTCAAGAGAACATTTGACAGAGGCGGTAATGTTGTAATTCCTTCTTTTGCTGTCGGAAGAACGCAGGAGCTTTTATATTATATAAGACAGATTAAAGAAAAAAAGCTCATAGACAGACATTTTGATGTTTATCTTGATAGTCCGCTTGCAATTGAATCAACTTCAATATTCAGTAAAAATACTTATGAGTGCTTTGACGATGAAGCAATGGGACTTATTAAGCAGGGAATTAATCCTTTGACATTTGAAGGACTCAAGTTTGCTACAACAGGAGAGGCGTCTAAACTTATTAACTTTGACCAGAATCCGAAAGTTATAATATCTGCATCTGGAATGTGCGAGGCCGGCAGAATCAGACATCATCTGAAACATAATCTGTGGAGACCTGAGTGTACGATATTATTTGTAGGATATCAGGCACTTGGAACAACGGGACGTGCAATTGTAGATGGTGCTAAGCAGATAAAACTGTTTGGAGAGCCTATTGATATATGTGCTGAAATTGCACAGCTGTCAGGCGCCAGTGGCCATGCTGATAAGAATGGTCTGCTTAGATGGATTAATTCATTTGAGAAAAAACCAGATAAAGTATTCGTTGTACATGGTGAAGATGCAGTTTGCGATGAGTTTACAGAATGCCTTAAGAGCGAGTATGGGTATGATGCTATTGCGCCATACACTGGTGCAGAGTACGACCTTACTAACTTTGAGTGTATCAGTGAAGGCAACAAAGAGAAGAAGTCTAGGAGAACTGTTGCAACCAAACGCAATCAGGGCGTATTTGCAAGACTGCTTGCTGCTGGACAGCGTCTCATGACTGTTATCAGCCATAATGAGGGCGGAACTAATAAAGATCTCGCAAAATTTGCAGACCAGATTAATGCACTTTGCGATAAATGGGATAGATAGGTGATTTATGAAGAAAATACTATTTGTGTTTAACCCTAATTCAGGAAAAGGTCAGATGAAAAACCGTTTGCTGGATATAGTGCGGATATTTACAGAGGGCGGATTAGAAGTGACTGTATATCCTACCAGAGCACCAAAGGATGGATATGAATATATTTTGGACAATGGCAGCAGATTTGACGTTATATGCTGCAGTGGTGGCGATGGTACGCTTAATGAAACTGTAGGTGCAGTTATGAAGCTTAATGAAAAGTTTCATAAGAGCTTTCCTATAGGTTATATTCCAAGCGGAACTACGAATGATTTTGCGTCAAGTCTTGGAATACCGAAAGATATGCTTAAAGCAGCGTCAATAATTGTTGATGGCAATCTGTTTAGCTGTGATATAGGTATGGCTGATGGAAAGCGGAATTTTAACTATGTAGCTGCATTTGGCGCATTTACAGAAGTGTCATATGCGACGCCACAGGAACTTAAAAATATGCTTGGACATCAGGCGTATATAATAGAGGGGGTTAAGAGCCTCACTGACCTAAAACCTCAGTATCTAAGAGTTAAGGTGGGCGACAGACTGCTCCAGGGCAATTTCATATACGGGATGGTAAGTAATACCAAATCGGTCGGCGGCATGAAAAATATTGTTGGAAAGCATGTTGACCTGTGTGATGGACTGTTTGAAGTTACACTGGTAAGAGAGATGAATAATCCGGTTGATGTACATCAGGCGGTAGGTGCATTGATAACACAGGACTATGAGGACAATAAGGTTATTGAGTCATTTAAAACTGACCATATTGAATTTGAGTCGGCGCAGGATATAGCGTGGACATTTGATGGTGAGTATGGCGGCAATCATAAAAAGATAATTTTTGATGTGAAGCCACATGCGGTTGATTTTATTGTTAAGAATAAATAATATTATGCCGGAATTGAGAGGGCGTGTGAAAACTTTCGTTTTCACACGCTTTTTTAATTATGGTCCGTGACCCTGTTGAGCCCGCAAAGCGCGCGAAATATAAACCACCAGCTATGGAAAGGATGATAACTGTTTATGGAAAATATGCAGAAATGAAAAAGGTGATTTTTGCCCTATATTAAATAATATAATTAAATAAATACGGCAGATATCAGATACACAACTTAGACACAATTTAATTATTTTAAGGTGCAATGGCTTTTTGATTAAAATTTTTAATTTTTAAACAAGACTAAAACAGTCGCTTTATTGACATAATTGTACTTAATAACATAATAATTTAATAAATAATCAGAATATTATATTTAAAAAGGATAAATAATCAAATAATCAGACAACTTGACGAAAAAAGTTGTTTACAAGTCGCCTCGAAAGGCGTATATTAATCATCAAGAAAAAGCAACACGATAAGATATGAAAGGATGATAACTACTTATGGAAAATGTGCAGAGACAGTCAGGACTTTACAGTCCATCTTTTGAACATGATAACTGTGGTATCGGTGCAGTTGTCAGCATCAAGGGAATCAAAACTCATCAGACAGTATCAGATGCTCTTAGTATCGTAGAGAATCTGGAACACAGAGCTGGTAAAGATGCAGAAGGAAAAACTGGTGATGGTGTAGGAATTCTTCTTCAGGTATCACACAAGTTTTTTAAGAAAGCAGTTAAACCATTAGGCATAGAGCTTGGCGATGAAAGAGAATATGGTGTTGGTATGTTCTTCTTCCCACAGGATGAGCTTAAGCGTAATCAGGCTAAGAAGATGTTTGAGATTATCGTAGAGAAAGAGAATCTTGAATTCCTTGGATGGAGAGAAGTTCCAACCGTTCCAGAGGTGCTTGGTAAGAAGGCACTTGACTGCATGCCATATATAATGCAGGCATTTGTCAAGAAACCAGCTGATGTCTGTAAGGGAATAGATTTCGATAGAAAACTCTATGTTGCAAGAAGAGTTTTTGAGCAGACTAATGAAGATACATATGTAGTATCACTTTCAAGCAGAACAATTGTATACAAGGGAATGTTCCTTGTAGGACAGTTAAGACAGTTCTTTAAGGATCTTGAAGACCCTGATTATGAATCAGCAATGGCATTCGTCCACTCAAGATTCTCTACTAACACTAATCCAAGCTGGGAGAGGGCTCATCCTAACAGAATGATGGTTCATAACGGCGAGATTAACACAATCAAGGGTAACGCAGATAGAATGCTCTCAAGAGAAGAGACAATGTATTCTGATTATCTTGAGGATGAGATGGCTAAGATAACACCAGTTGTCAATACTAATGGCTCAGACTCAGCAATGCTTGATAACACATTAGAGTTCCTTGTTATGAATGGTATGCCTCTTCCACTTGCAGTTATGATATGTATCCCAGAACCTTGGGCTAACAATAATGCGATGTCACAGGAGAAGAAAGATTTCTACCAGTACTATGCAACTATGATGGAACCATGGGATGGACCAGCATCAATCCTATTTACTGATGGTGATGTATTAGGAGCTGTTCTTGATAGAAATGGTCTTCGTCCATCACGCTACTATGTAACTAATGACGATTACGTAATCCTTTCATCAGAGGTTGGTGTCCTTCCGGTTGATGAGAGCAGAATCAAGAGAAAAGACAGAATCCGTCCAGGCAAGATGCTTATAGTTGATACTGTAAAGGGCGAGCTTGTTGATGATGAGAAGCTCAAAGCAGAATATGCTAACAGCCAGCCATATGGTGAGTGGCTTGACAAGAATCTTGTACAGCTTAAGGATTTAAAGATTCCTAATAAGAAGGTTGAGATGCATTCTAAGGAAGACAGAGCAAGACTTCAGAAAGCATTTGGATATACATATGAGGATTTCAAGACATCAATCCTTCCAATGGCACTCAATGGTTCAGAAGCAATCGGTGCGATGGGAATTGATACTCCAATAGCTGTTCTTTCTAACAAGCACCAGCCATTGTTTAACTATTTCAAGCAGTTGTTTGCACAGGTAACTAACCCACCTATTGACTCAATCCGTGAGAAAGTTGTTACATCTACAACAGTTTATCTTGGAACAGACGGTAATCTTCTTGAGGAAAAGGAAGAAAACTGCAAGGTGTTAAGAATTAATGATCCAATTCTTACTAACACTGATTTAATGAAGATTAAGAATATGAAGGTTGACGGTTTCAAGGTTGAGACAATTCCTATCATATATTATAAGAATACATCGCTTGAGAAAGCTATCGACCATCTTTTCGTAGAGGTTGACAGAGCTTACAGAGATGGTACTAATATTGTTATTCTTTCAGACCGTGGTGTTGATGAGAACCATGTGGCTATTCCATCACTTCTTGCTGTATCTGCACTTCAGCAGTACCTTGTACAGACAAAGAAGAGAACAAGAATGGCTATGATTCTTGAGAGTGGTGAGCCAAGAGATGTACATCACTTTGCAACACTTTTAGGATATGGTGCATCAGCAATTAATCCATATCTTGCCCAGGAAAGTATTCAGGAGCTTATAGATCTTAACATGCTTGATAAGGATTATTATGCGGCAGTTGATGATTACAATGCGGCTATTATCGGCGGAATTGTAAAGATTGCAGCCAAGATGGGTATATCTACAATCCAGTCATATCAGGGTGCTAAGATATTTGAGGCAATTGGTATTAATTCAGATGTAATTAACAAATATTTTGCTGGAACAGTAAGCCGTATAGAGGGTATCAGCCTTAAAGATATTCAGGAAGATGTTGAAGCGCTTCATGATAAGGCATTTGACCCGCTCGGACTTCCAACAGATACAACACTTGACAGTTCAGGTGCCCACAAGATGAGAAGTGGTAAGGAGGAGCATCTTTACAATCCTCAGACAATACATCTTCTCCAGCTTGCAACAAGAACTGGCGATTACAATATATTCAAGGAATACACTAAGCTTGTTAATAAAGAGACAGGTGCCATGAACTTAAGAGGTCTTATGGATATTAAGTTCCCTAAGAAGGGTATTAATATCGACCAGGTTGAGAGCGTTGATTCAATTGTCAGAAGATTTAAGACAGGCGCGATGTCATATGGCTCAATTTCTAAGGAAGCACATGAGACAATGGCAATCGCAATGAATATGCTTCATGGTAAGTCTAACTCAGGTGAAGGTGGTGAGGAATATGACCGTCTCACAGTCGGAGCTGACGGACTTAACAGATGTTCTGCAATTAAGCAGGTTGCATCAGGAAGATTTGGTGTTACATCAAGATATCTTGTAAGTGCACAGGAGATTCAGATTAAGATGGCTCAGGGTGCTAAGCCTGGTGAAGGTGGACATCTTCCAGGCAAGAAGGTATATCCATGGATAGCAAAGACACGTCTTTCAACTCCAGGTGTATCACTTATATCACCTCCACCACATCATGATATATATTCAATTGAGGATTTAGCACAGCTTATATATGACCTCAAGAATGCTAATAAGAACGCCAGAATATCAGTAAAGCTTGTATCGGAGGCTGGTGTTGGTACTGTAGCATCTGGTGTTGCCAAGGCTGGTGCACAGGTAATCCTTATATCTGGATATGATGGTGGTACAGGTGCTGCTCCAAGAAGCTCAATACACAATGCCGGACTTCCTTGGGAGTTAGGACTTGCAGAAGCACATCAGACACTTATAATGAATGACCTTAGAAATAAGGTTATTATCGAGACAGATGGTAAGCTTATGAGCGGACGTGATGTTGCCATAGCAGCAATGCTTGGTGCGGAAGAGTTCGGATTTGCAACAGCACCACTTGTAACTATGGGCTGTGTAATGATGAGAGTATGTAACCTTGATACTTGTCCAGTCGGTGTTGCAACACAGAATCCTGAGCTTCGTAAGAGATTCACAGGTAAGCCTGAGTATGTTGTTAACTTTATGAGATTCATAGCACAGGAACTTCGTGAATATATGGCAAAGCTTGGCGTTAAGACTGTTGATGAACTTGTCGGAAGAACAGATTTCCTTGAGCAGAGAGACGTTCCAGAGAGCGGACGTTCTTCTAAGGTTGATTTATCTAACATTCTTAATAACCCATTTGCAGGACAGACAGGCAAGATTAATTATAATAAGAAGAATGTATATGACTTCCAGCTTGAGAAGACTATAGATGAGAAGATTCTTATCAAGAAGTTTGAAAAGGCTATGGATGAACATCAGAAGAGAAGTATTGAGGTTGATGTATCTAATACAGACAGAGCGTTAGGAACACTTCTTGGTGCTGAGATTACAAGAAGATTTGGCGAGAGCCTTGATGAGGACACATACACTGTTAAATGTAATGGTGCAGGTGGACAGAGTTTTGGTGCATTTATTCCTAAGGGACTTACACTTGAACTTGTTGGCGACAGCAATGACTACTTTGGTAAAGGCCTTTCTGGTGGTAAGCTTATTGTATATCCACCACAGGGAATTACATATAAAGAAGATGAGAATATAATAGTTGGTAACGTAGCTCTTTACGGTGCAACAAGTGGTAAAGCATTTATCAACGGTGTTGCAGGTGAGCGTTTCTGCGTTCGTAATTCTGGCGCAACAGCAGTTGTTGAAGGTGTTGGCGACCACGGATGCGAGTACATGACAGGTGGACGAGTAGTAGTACTTGGTTCAACTGGTAAAAACTTTGCTGCTGGTATGAGCGGTGGTATAGCATATGTTCTTGATGAAGATACAACATTATATAGGAAGCTTAACAAGCAGCTTGTATCTATGGAACCTGTAACAGATAAGTACGACGTACTTGAGTTAAAGGAGATTATAACAGAGCATGTAGCTTACACTAACTCTAAGAAGGGCAAGGAGGTTCTTGATAACTTCGGAGAATATCTTCCTAAGTTTAAGAGAATCATCCCTCATGATTATAAGAAGATGCTTAACACAATCGTCCAGATGGAGGAAAAGGGCCTTAGCAGTGAGCAGGCTCAGATTGAAGCATTCTATGCGGCAACCAAGTAGTGTGCGTATAAGCAAATACAGACAATGCGTGAGCTGGCTCACAGCATTGGATGTAATTGCTTATACATAGGCGACGCAGTCGCGACCGAAAAAGCGAAGCTTTTGAGGTGCACACTACGTAGAGTGAAGATGTGTAGAGGGGCAAATACAGACAATGTGCAAGCTGGCTTGCAACATTGGATGTAATTGCTTTAGGTAGAAATGTATTTATCGGAAAGGAGTTTATATGGGAAAGCCAACAGGATTTATAGAATATGAACGTAAAGAAGCTAAAGCGGTTTCACCAAAGGAAAGAATAAAGAATTTTAATGAATTTCATACACCTCTGTCAGAGGAAGAACAGAAATGCCAGGCATCACGCTGTATGGACTGTGGAGTTCCATTCTGCCAGTCAGGTATGACTATAAAGGGCATGACAAGCGGATGCCCACTTAATAATCTCATTCCTGAATGGAATGACCTTGTGTATGAGGGCAACTGGGAGAGAGCATATAACAGACTTCATAAGACAAGCAACTTCCCAGAGTTTACAAGCCGTGTCTGCCCAGCTCTCTGTGAGAAGGCATGTACATGCGGTCTTAATGGCGATGCTGTATGCACTAAGGAAAATGAGCTTGCAATTATTGAGAAGGCTTACGCTAATGGATGGGCAGCAGCCAAGCCACCAGTTGTAAGAACAAGTAAGAAGATTGCTGTTATTGGCTCAGGTCCTGCGGGACTTGCTGTTGCAGACCAGCTTAATACAAGAGGACATAATGTAACAGTATTTGAACGTAACGACAGAGTTGGTGGATTATTAAGATATGGAATTCCTAATATGAAGCTGGAAAAGCATATAATTGACAGAAAACTTGATGTCATGAAAGAAGAGGGTGTACAGTTCGTTGTCAATTCCAATGTTGGTGCGGAGGTTAAGGCTAAGGATATATTAAAAGACTATGATGCGGTAGTGCTCGCCTGTGGTGCATCTAACCCAAGAGATATCAATGCACCGGGAAGAGATGCTAATGGAATCTATTTTGCGGTAGATTTCCTTACATCAACAACTAAGAGCCTTCTTGATAATGGCCTTAAGGATGGTACATATATATCTGCCAAGGATAAGAATGTAGTTGTAATCGGTGGCGGTGATACAGGTAATGACTGCGTAGGAACATGTATCAGACATGGCTGTAAGTCAGTTACACAGCTTGAGATGATGCCTAAGGCACCAGATGAGAGAGCTGCAACTAATCCATGGCCACAGTGGCCACTTGTCTGCAAGACAGATTATGGTCAGGAGGAGGCTATAGCTGTATTTGGACATGACCCAAGAATCTACACAACAACAGTTAAGGAATTTATTAAGGATAAGAAGGGAAATCTTTCTAAGCTTGTCATAGTAAGCCTTGAATCACAGGTGGATGAGAAGACTGGAAGAAGAATGATGGTTCCAGTTGCAGGAACTGAGAAAGAGATACCATGTGAGCTTGTACTTATTGCTGCAGGATTCCTTGGAACACAGAAATATGTGACAGATGCATTTGGTGTTGAAGTTAATGAGAGGACTAACATCAAAACTGCTGATAACCAGTTTGAGACATCTGTCAAGGGCGTATTTACTGCTGGTGACTGCCATACAGGCCAGTCACTTGTTGTAAAGGCCATAAGACAGGGCAGAGATTGTGCAAGAGCGGTTGATGAGTATCTTATGGGATATACTAATCTTTAATTTCGTGAGGATATGCAGTGCTTGTGATTGCCATGGTATATGCATGGTGGTTATGAATGGATAAAATTAAAATGCAGGGTTGTATGTTATATACAATTCTGCATTTTGATTTTTTGCGGGCGTGTAAATGGTGCTGTTTTATGCTTATAACTACTATGTTAGGTGTGGAAAAATATGTAAATATATGTTATTATTATCACAAAGAAGAGAAAACATGCGATGCATATATCATAATCTGTGCGGAGGAATGTATGGATAAATTAAAGAGAAAAATAAGAACATTATCAAGGCTTGTATTTGGACGAACTGCAATATTGCTATTGTCAGTATTTTTGCAGCTGTTGATGATATTAATAGGCGTTAATTTCTTATATAGATATTTTGCTCTTTATTACACGGCGTTTGTGCTGGTAGGTCTTGTGGTAGTTGTCCATATACTTAATGAAAACAATAATGCGAGCTATAAGATGGCTTGGATTATACCAGTTCTGGCATTTCCTGTTTTTGGCATAGTTGTTTATCTGTTTGTTAATTTTCAGGTTGATACCAAGATAATGAGAAAGAGACTGGATAAGATTAATGACCAGCTTTATAATCATATCCGTAAAGAAAATAATTATTATAATAGACTTGAAAAAGAACCTGATGGTGAGTTAAATCTTGCTAAGTATCTCTATAATACGGGAAGCTTCAGGGCATACTATGATAATGAATGTGAATTTTTTCCTCTTGGTGAAGATAAATGGGAAGAAATGCTTAAGCAGTTAAAGCAGGCGCAGCATTTTATTTTTATGGAATACTTTATAGTTGCTGATGGTGTTATGTGGGATTCAATAGTTGATATTCTTGCAGAGAAAGCAGCCCAGGGCGTTGAAGTCAGATTTATGTATGATGGAATGAACAGCCTGGTTAATGTTCCATTTTCTTTTTATAAGAAGCTTGGAAAGAATGGGATTGATGCAAGACCTTTCTCACAGATAAGACCGGCGTTATCTACAGTACAAAACAACAGGGACCATAGAAAAATACTTGTTATAGATGGCAAAGTCGCATTTACTGGTGGAATTAATCTGGCAGATGAGTATGTTAACAAATATGAAAGATTCGGACACTGGAAAGATACAGCTATCATGGTCAAGGGTGATGCTGTTAAGAGTTTCACATATATGTTTCTTACTCTGTGGAACATTGCTGGCAAGAGAAATTATGTACCTGAAGAAGAACTTGACAAATATATAATTGGGTGTAAAACTACTGATTGCCTTTTCGACTGTGACAAGGATAACGATAAGATAAGAAGTGGCGGATATGTCATTCCTTATGGAGATAGTCCTTTTGCTGACGAAAGAATTGGCAAGCAGGTATATATTGATATACTTAACAGGGCTAATAAATATGTCCATATAATGACACCATATCTTATTCTTGATGATGATGTGATAAGGGCTCTTAGCTATGCGGCACTAAGAGGCGTTGATACTACAATAATAATGCCACATATTCCAGATAAAAAATATGCATATTTTCTTGCAAGGAGTTATTACAAAGAACTTCTTCTTAAAGGCGTTAAGATATATGAATATACGCCTGGATTTGTTCATGCTAAGGAGTTTGTGAGCGATGACATAAGAGGAACGGTTGGAAGTATCAATCTTGATTATAGAAGCCTTTATCTTCATTTCGAGTGTGGAATGTATATATATAATAATGAGTGCTTAAAGGACATTGAAAAGGATTACATTGATACTCTTGCAAAATGTCAGGAGATAACGATAGAAGACTGTGATAGATATCCAGGACGAAAGAAGATGATTGGAAAAGTTTTGAGGTTGATATCACCATTAATGTAGTAATTGCGATTATGCGACAGGAGGTTGCGTATGAAGATAGTGTATGGATTGTTGACATTGTTTATGATATGTGCAGTTGGATATTGTGCATATCGCTCAAGCAGAATGAGTGGTAAGATGGCAAAGGTTGTATGTGCATGCGAATCTGTTTCGTTTTTGTGCGGAATTGCCTTTGCAGGCTACACATTTATACCGGGAATAACTGTCACAACATTATGCAAGGGTCTGACGCTTGCGTTGTTTGACTGGGTGTTATATATACTCATGTATTATACACAGCTTTACACAGGGCTGTTTAAAGGTGTAATCGGCGTTAAAGTGGTTATGGTGCTTTATTCAGCATTTGATACGGTTGCACTTGTTGCTAATACATGGACACATAATGTGTTTACAGTGGAAAGATTACAAGGCGATATGATTAGCTGCAATTATGTAGCTGACAGCTGGATATACAAAGCGCATTTTATGTATACATATATTGTTATGATTATGCTTCTTACTGCTTTTGCGTTTGAGATTGTACAGACATCAAGATTTTACAGAATACGTTATGCTGTAATATTTATTGCACTGTTATTAGCATTTTTATTTGATCTGTTCACGATAGGCTCCGAGTCAATATATGACACATCTATGGTTGTATTTGCAGTGATGGTTGTTATGATATACTATTTTACACTCAGATATGTACCTAATGAACTTATAGAAAATACACTTTCTATGGTTATTAAAGATATGAACAGCGGAATTGTGTGCTTTGATAACAGAGGAAAATGTGCATATTGTAATGATATAATAAAGGATATGTACAAGACTGATGATATTGCAAAGTTTGAGTTAAAATATAAAAAGTGGCTGGCGGAAAGTACTGATGACAGGCTTGATTCTATGAAGTTTGAGAATAGCTTTACAGACACGGAAAACGTTACCAGAACATATGAAATTATATATAAACGAATATATGACGAGAAAGACAATATAATTTGTGATTACTTCATGATTAATGACAGAACAGAAGAAATGCAGTCGTTAAAGCAGGAGAAATACAAGGCTACACATGATTCTCTTACAGAACTTCTTAACAGAGGACAGTTCTATACGGAAGTAAGTAAGATTATACATAATAATCCAGAACGCAAGTACTATCTCATATGTAGCAATGTTAAGGATTTTAAATTTGTCAATGAATTATTTGGAATTAACAAAGGGGATGAGATTCTTAAGAAAGAAGCGAGCCTCATTAAGGCTGCACTGCCGGAGGGCGGGGTGTCTGCAAGACTTCATGGCGACAGATTCGCATTGCTTGTTCCGCAGGAGTTGTTTGATGAAGATACATGGAGAGATATAACGAAAGAGCTTCAGTATGAATTTGAAAATAATGCGTTCAGACTTCATGTGTTCGCAGGAGTATATTCAATAGATGACCTTGATGAACCTGTAAGTATCATGTGTGATAAGGCGAATCTTGCAAGTGAGACCGTAAAAGACGATTATCAGAATTGCGTTTCCTATTATAATAAAAATCTTCTTGAAAAGTCTATTGAGGAGAGACGTGTTATTGCGGAATTTGAGAGAGCACTGAAAAATGAAGAGTTTGTTATGTTCTTACAGCCACAGGTTGATGGAACGGGAAAAGCTCATGGTGCAGAAGCTCTTGTAAGATGGCAGCATCCAGAGAGAGGATTGCTTTCGCCGTTCTTCTTTATAGATATACTTGAAAAGGCAGGGCTTATATATAAGCTTGATAAGTATATGTGGGAGAAGGCTGCTAAACAGCTTAGCATATGGAAAAATACAGGGAAAAGCGATTATCATATATCTGTTAATATATCTACAAAGGATTTCTATCTGCTTGATGTATATGAGACATTTGTTGATATAATTGCAAGGTATGGAATTGAACCGGGTAAACTTAAATTAGAGATAACAGAAACGGCACTTATGTCTGACTTTAAGAAGAATATGGAGATAATACGCAAGTTGCAGAATTATGGCTTTAAGATAGAAATTGATGATTTTGGAAGTGGGTATTCTTCACTTAATATGCTTAAAGACATTAGTGCGGACATATTAAAGATTGATATGGGATTTCTTCGTGCGTCCGAGAATGAGGTCAAGGGAAGGGATATTCTTGAGACTATAATTGTTCTGTCTAAGAAGCTTGGCATGGAAGTTATAACAGAGGGCGTTGAAACCGAGGAGCAGCTTAACATGCTTAGTGCGATGGGATGTGATATGTACCAGGGATACTATTTCTCTAAACCAATACCGGTAGAAGAGTTCGAGAATAAATTTATGTAATGAACATTGCTTTTTTGCATGAAGTAGTGTATAATCGCAATTGTTGCTGCAGAAAAATAGCAGATAGGGAAGATACTTAGGAGGACGGTGTATGTTTACAGTGAGTATTTTGCTTGATTCAGTAGAGAAAGTGCAGAGATTTGTCAGTGTTATAAGCAAGTATCCATGTTCTTTTGATATTGAATCTGGACATAGCTGTGTTGATGCTAAGTCTTTAGTGGGACTATTTAGTCTGGATATCAGCAAGCCACTTCATCTTACAATACAGGATGATGGTTCACAGCTCGAAGATATTTTAAGAGATATTAATGAATTCATGGCATAAGCTGTGGTTCTTAATGTTAAGTATGCAAGGAAAACTGGTGACAGGGGCTTTTGCGTAAGCGGAAGTGTCGGAATGGCAGACGAGCATGATTCAGGTTCATGTGTGGGTTACCACGTGAGGGTTCAAGTCCCTTCTTCCGCATTGGATGAAACCAGAGGGTAGGTGCATTGCACCTGCCCTCTTTTTTCATCCAATGCCGGAGCGTAAATTGAACCCGAGGGTTCAATCTCCGCTCCGCTCCGGTCGGCGCAAAGCTAAGGTCCACTGGACCTTATGCGCCCCTTCTTCCTGGGTAGTGACGGGGCTGAGACGGCAATGCGCTTCGCTGTTGCCGGGGCATGTTGCTACATTGTGATGCCGTGGGAAGGTAGGATTATAGATGACGTGGTTTATTATATAATTAATGCCACCGCCTGGCGGGGTGGCATTATATGGTACTATCGTATTATATGGGTGGTACTATAATTAAAATATGTGTATCTTTTTTCTGTATGATGTGATATAATTTGAAATAGAATATTTTGTGTTGCTATTTATGGCTAATAGGTTTGTATGGGTGAATTATAGGCATGAATAGTTGATAATTACATAAGAGTTGTGATGAAATTGGAGGGAATAGAGTATGTTTGGACAGCTTTTTGGAAAATATCTTGTAGAACAGGGAGTCCTTACTGAGGATGTGTTAAAGAGTGTTTTAGAGGAACAGTCTAAGATCAGAGTTAAGCTTGGTGTTATAGCAGTAGCGGATAAGCTGCTTACACAGGAGCAGGCTGATGAAATTAACAGGATTCAGGCTGAAGAGGATAAGAGATTCGGAGATATTGCTGTTGAGAAGGGATATCTGACTGCGGAACAGGTGGATGGACTTCTTGCTAAGCAGGGTAATCCTTATATGCAGTTCCTTCAGGTATTTGTTGAGAAGAGTAAAGTTAAGGTTTCTAAGATAGATGGATATCTTGAGAATTTCCAGAAGCATATCGGACTTGATGATAATGAGATGGAAGCTCTTAAGAAGGATGAGTTTGATGCACTTCTTAATGTGTATGCGTATGCATCTAAGCCATATGTAACACAGATTGCAGGACTTGTACTTAGGAATATCAACAGATTTGTTACAAGAGATTTCTATTTTGATAAGATTAGAACTGTTGACAGACTTGATTACAGATGTATGGCTGCTCAGAAGAGTGATGGCGATGCTGATATATGTATCGGATTTGCTACAGAGGATAATCTTGATGCGCTCAGCACTATTGCATCTGGATATTCAGGTGAGGATTGTACAGGCAAGAGCATAGAGACATATGATGGCGTTGGAGAGTTTGTTAACTGTATAAGTGGACTTCTTGCAACAAGTCTTTCTGCTAATGATGTTAATGTTGAGATTAAGCCACAGGTTGCATATGAGAATCAGACTGCAACAGGAAGCGCATATGTACTTCCTATATATATTAATGGCAGTCTCGTTAATCTGTATATAGCTGTAGATAGTGAAGTTAATGTTGGTAATATGCCTATCATAAGAAAAGTTCAGGCGCAGAACAGTACTACTGTCATAGATGGCAAGGGTACAGTTGTAGTTGTTGATGACTCTGGTATGTCAAGAAAGATGCTTCGTAATCTTTTAGAGGATGCTGGATACGCAGTTGTAGCTGAAGCGTGTGATGGATTAGAGGGCGTTATGGCATATAAGCAGTATAACCCTGACGTTATTACACTTGATATAACAATGCCTAATATGGATGGTACAGAAGCGTTAAGACAGATTATGGATTATGATGAGGGCGCCAAAGCTATTATGATTACAGCGGCAGGCCAGCAGAACAAAGTTATCGAGGCATTAAAGATTGGTGCTGAGAAGTTTATTACTAAGCCATATGATAAGGATGAAGTTGTTGCAACAGTTGCAGAACTTATAGGCAAATAGGGCGGTTTTGACAGCTTAATTTAAAAAATTACAAAAAATTCAAAATTTTTTAAAAAAGTTGTTGACATATTATAAGGGTGGTGCTATTATAAATGAGTGCTCACGAGAGAGAACAAAACAAAGCCTTGAGAGAGGCGGAAACAAAGCTTGTGAGATAGCACTTACGCAGTCGTGGCGGAATTGGCATACGCGCTAGACTAAGGATCTAGTCCATATTGCTTGGGTGCGGGTTCAAGTCCCGCCGACTGCACTTGGTTGAAGACCTTGAAGAGCGAAAGTTCTTCAAGGTCTTTTTTGATAATTTCCACTGCATAAGAATGCAGCGATAAAGCAAATGGAAAATCACTACACAAAGGTTAGGAGCAGCATAATGAAAAAAGTACTTACGATAGCAGGAAGTGATTGCAGCGGTGGAGCTGGTATTCAGGCTGATTTAAAGACGATGGCGGCACATAAGGTGTATGGAATGAGTGCCATAACATCGCTTACGGCTCAGAATACAACAGGTGTGTATGGAATCAGTGATGTTAGTCCGGAGTTTCTTTCGCAACAGCTTGACTGTATATTTACAGATATATTTCCAGATGCGGTTAAGATAGGAATGGTATCAGATAAAGAGCTTATAGGTGTTATAGCGGATAAGCTTATACAGTATAAGCCATCTAATATAGTTGTTGATACAGTTATGGTTTCAACGAGTGGAAGCAGATTGTTAAAGGAAGATGCTATAGATGTGTTGTGCGAAAGACTTATTCCTCTTGCTGATGTCATAACACCGAATATCCCAGAGGCAGAGGTACTATCGGGAATACATATTGATTCGGCAGAAAAAATGGTTGAAGCAGCACAGATAATACAGGATAAGTTTTTATGCGGCAAGGGTAAGAAATCTGATAGTGCTGGGAGCTTTGGAAATGGCGGTACAGACGATATTGGAGCATATGGAATTAAAAGTACGGGTGTGCTTATAAAAGGTGGACATGAGCTTAATACGGCGAATGACCTTTTATATAAAGATGGTGCTGCGGTATGGTTTAATGGTGAAAGGATTGATAATCCTAACACACATGGAACGGGATGCACATTGTCATCTGCAATAGCATGTAATCTTGCTCTTGGCAAAAGCATGGAAGATTCAGTACGTGAAAGCAAGAGATACATATCAGGTGCTTTAAAGGCTGGACTTGACCTTGGAAAAGGAAGTGGACCACTTAATCATACATATTTGTTTGAATAACGGAATCGAGGCGTAGTGATGGATAGTTTTATATACAGTATTAATTCAACAGTTCCAATATTCTTAGTGATGATAGTTGGTTGGGTGATTAAGCAGCTTGGAGTTATTGATGACCATTTTGCTAATGTAGCAAACAAATATGTATTTAAAGTGGCATTGCCTGTGCTGTTGTTCAGGGATTTATCAAAGGCAGATTTTTATTCACAGTTTGATATAAGATTTGTAGGCTATTGTGCCATTGTGACTATAGCAATGTTCGGTGGCGTATGGATATTTACAGACCTTCTTATGAAGGATAAGACAATGAGGGGGTCTTTTATACAGTGTTCATGCAGAAGCAGTGCGGCGATTCTTGGAATGGCATTCATACAGAATATGTATTCTGAAACGGGGATGGCACCACTTATGATAGTAGCGGCTGTGCCGTTGTTTAATGTGATATCTGTTATTGCTCTTACATTTAAAGCAAATCCTGTTGATGGTGTAAGTATTGAAGATATGCCGAAGAAAGAAGGAATTAAAAAGGCATGTTTTAACATTCTTACTAATCCTATCATAATAGGAATTGCTATAGGACTTGCTGCTTCACTTGTGAGATTGCAGTTGCCAGCAATTCTTGATAAGACTGTTAACAGTATTGCACAGACTGCAACTCCAATAGCTCTTATCTGTATAGGAGCGGGATTTGAGGGAAGAAAGGCTATTAAGAAGATAAAGCCTACATTAGTCGGAACATTTATCAAGCTTATAGGCCTTGCAGCCATATTTATACCAATAGCGGTTTATATGGGCTTCCGTAATCAGGAACTTATGGCAATTCTTATAATGCTTGCATCACCAACAACAGTTACAAGCTATATCATGGCTAAGAATATGAATAATGATGATGTGCTTGCATCAAGCATAATAGTACTGACTACAGTATTGTCAAGCGTAACGCTGACAGGCTGGATATTCATACTTAGAAGTTTTGGCTTGATATAATTATATTTTTATGATACAATCTATTAAGTTTATGAACGAAAAGGAGGAATTGTCGTGAAGCATATTAAGACAATCAGCGAAAGAGTTTTAAAGGATACAATGAAGCACGGCGGTTGCGGTGAGTGCCAGACATCTTGCCAGTCAGCATGTAAGACATCATGCACAGTTGGTAACCAGAGCTGTGAGAATAAGAATAAGTAATTTAATTGAAAAGACATTTCGTGAGAGAGAGCGTGTTAAGTTTTTTTCGGCACGCTCTTATTTCACGCAGATGGAGACTGGCGCTGCTGGTTTTTATCTGCTAGAAAGGATATTATGATACACCAGTATAAAAACAATGGCTACAACATCGTTCTGGACGTAAACAGCGGTTCAGTACATGTGGTAGATGATTGCGTATATGATATAATTGCTATGTATGAGGAGCATAGTCTTGATGAGATTAAGACAGAACTTTCTTCTAAATACAATGCATCTGATATTGAGGAAGCATATGAGGAGATTGGTGAGTTAAAGGAATCAGGACAGCTTTTCACAGAAGATATATATGAGCCTTATATAGACTCATTTAAAGACAGACCTACAGTTGTTAAGGCATTATGTCTCCATATTGCCCATGACTGTAATCTTGCCTGTAAGTATTGCTTTGCAGAGGAAGGCGAGTATCACGGAAGACGTGCACTTATGAGCTTTGAAGTTGGTAAGAAAGCACTTGATTTTCTTGTTGCCAACTCTGGAAGCAGAAAGAATCTTGAGGTTGACTTTTTCGGCGGTGAGCCAACAATGAATTTTGAGGTCGTAAAGCAGCTTGTAGAATATGGAAGAAGCCTGGAGGAAGCCAATAATAAGAAGTTCAGATTCACACTTACAACTAACGGAATATTGCTTGATGATGATATATTGGAATTTGCTAATAAAGAGATGGGCAATATCGTACTTAGTATAGATGGACGTAAAGAGATTAATGACCTTATGAGACCTACAAGAAATGGACATGGAAGTTCATATGACATTATCATGCCTAAGTTCAAGAAGGTTGCAGAGAGCAGGAATCAGACAAACTATTATGTCAGAGGTACATTTACACATAATAATCTTGATTTCTCTAAGGATGTTCTTCATCTTGCGGATGAGGGATTTGAGCAGATATCTGTCGAGCCTGTAGTAGCTCAGCCTACAGATGATTATGCAATAAGAGAAGAGGATATTCCTTATCTCCTTGAGCAGTATGATGAGCTTGCCAAGGAGCTTGTTAAGCGTAAGAAAGAGGGAAGAGGTTTTAATTTCTTCCATTTTATGATTGACCTTAATGGTGGACCATGTGTTGCCAAGAGACTTTCTGGCTGTGGTTCTGGTTGTGAATACCTGGCAGTTACTCCTTGGGGAGACTTCTATCCATGCCATCAGTTTGTTGGTAATGAGGATTTCCTTATGGGTAATGTTGATGAAGGAATTAAACGTACTGATATAAGAGATATGTTTAAGAACAGTAATGTTTATTCAAAGGAGAAATGTAAGAACTGCTTTGCTAAATTTTACTGCAGCGGTGGATGTGCCGCAAACTCATACAATTTTCATGGCAATATCAACGATGCTTATGACATCGGTTGTGAATTGCAGAGAAAGAGAATTGAATGTGCAATCATGATTAAGGCAGCTATGGCCGAAGAATAAGGAAGGAGTAACTAATTATGAAGTACGGAAAAGGTAAGAAGATTGCCTATTCTATCATCATAGCCGCACTTGCAGTATTTCTTACAGTAGCGGTTATGTTGGGATTAAAGAATGGTTATGGTAGTGCAAGAGATATCAATCTTGGTCTTGACCTTGCAGGTGGTGTCAGCATTACATATGAAATTCAGGAAAGCAATCCAAGCGCACAGGAGATTGATGATACAATCTCAAAGCTTGAAAAGCGAGTTGAGGGTAAGAGTACAGAGTCTCAGGTTTATTCAGCAGGTGAAGACAGAATCGCTGTTGAGATTCCCGGTGTTACAGATGCTAACGCTATCTTAGAGGAACTTGGTACACCTGGTTCGCTTGAATTCCTTGACAGCACAGGTTATTCAGCTTGGACAAGTGGTTCAGATTACACACCACTTCTTACAGGTTCGGATGTTAAGTCTGCACAGGCTTACACTAATACTAATTCAACAGATTCAACACCTTATGGCGTTGAGCTTACATTTAATGATGATGGAACAACTAAGTTCGCACAGGCAACTCAGGATAATCTTGGAAAGCCTATCTACATCGTATATGATGGAGAGGTTGTAAGTGCTCCTACAGTTCAGTCTGTTATAACAGGTGGTACAGCTACAATTACAGGTATGGAATCATTTGAGGCTGCTGATAATCTTGCAGTATTCATCAGAGTTGGTTCTATTCCTCTTACACTTAAGGAAGTAAGTTCTAATATCGTAGGTGCACAGCTTGGTTACAATGCAATCCAGACAAGCCTTATCGCAGCAATCATCGGATTCGTTCTTATCTGCATCTTTATGATTGCAGCATACAGAATACCTGGTGTTGTTGCAGCTATTGCATTATGGATATACGCA
Organism: Lachnospira sp.; assembly: GCA_050874305.1. Lineage (GTDB taxonomy): Bacteria > Bacillota > Clostridia > Lachnospirales > Lachnospiraceae > Lachnospira. The sequence continues at coordinate 120,664 of JBNMKL010000001.1, forward strand.
GTTATGGTTCTCTTCCTTGTAAGTGTATATGATATTACACTTACACTTCCAGGTCTTGCTGGTCTTATCCTTGGTATCGGTATGGCGGTAGATGCCAATGTTATCATCTACACACGTATCCGTGAGGAGATTGGTGCAGGAAGATCAACAGAGAATGCTATTTTAGCAGGTTACGAGAAGGCTACATCAGCTATCGTTGATGGTAACGTTACAACATTTATAGCAGCAATAGTTCTTTATATATTTGGTACAGGTCCTATCAAGGGATTCGCTATGACTCTAGGACTTGGTATTATTGTTTCAATGTTTACAGCTCTTGTTATTACAAGAGTAGTTATGAAGCTGTTCTATAACTTTGGTTTAACAGCCCCTAAGTGGTATGGCAGAACAATTCACAAGAAGAAGTTTAACTTCCTTGGAATCCGTAAATGGTGTTTCCTTGGTTCAGCTATCGTTATCATTGCTGGTTTTGTAGCAATGGGAGTATTCAGCTCAATGGGTAAGTATACACTTAACTATGGCCTTGACTTTGTTGGTGGTACAACAAGTACATACACATTCCAGCAGGAGTATTCACAGGACGAGATTGAGAATGGAATTATTCCAATTATCAAGAATGCGGCAGGTGTGACAGAAGTTCAGCAGCAGAAGGTTAAGGACAGTACTAAGGTTACATTTAAGACATCGGCTCTTTCACTTGAACAGAGAGAGGCTGCTGAGACAGCAGTAACAGCTAAGTACCCAATTGAGAGCAATTCAATTATCGAGACTAATACAATTGGTAGTTCAGTAAGTGCCACAACTAAGAGAAGTGCATTTATATCAGTAGCAATCGCTACAATATGTATGCTTATATATATCTTCATCAGATTCCGTGATGTTAAGTTTGCATTTGCGGCAGTTGTTGCTCTTCTTCACGATGTATTAGTAGTACTTGCATTCTATGCAATCGCAAGAGTTTCAGTAGGAACAACATTTATTGCATGTATGCTTACACTTGTAGGTTATTCTATCAATGCGACAATCGTTATATTCGATAGAATCAGAGAACTTTTAAAGACAGCTAACAAGAAGACTAATATTACAGACCTTGTAAATGATGCGATTGGTTCTACATTTACAAGAACAATTAATACTTCGCTTACAACATTCGTAATGCTCTTCTGTCTGTTCATACTTGGTGTATCTTCAGTTAGAGAGTTTGCACTTCCACTTATGGTTGGTGTTGTAGTTGGTGCTTATTCTTCAGTATTTATCACAAGTGCTTTATGGTACATCTTCGGTGGTAAGAAGAGAGGCGTTGTTACAGAAGATAAGAAGGAAGCTAAGGCTGCTGTCGGAAGCGATGGAGCACAGCTTTAATAATAATGATTGAGGGGCAAAATGCCTTTTGACCCTTATCTGATATCATAATAAATGAATTATGAAAGCCCCCAGAATTGATTGAGATTTTGGGGGCTTTTGTTTGGCAGGAGATAAATTATGAGTAAATGGATGGTATATGCCAAAAAAGCAGATTTTAAGGCGATTGGCGAGAAATTCGGAGTTGACCAGGTCATAGCAAGGATTGCGCGTAATCGTGGCAATGAGACGGCAGAGGATTTTGAGAGTTATTTTGACCGCTCAACGGAGTCGCTTCATAATCCGGCGCTGCTTAAGGATGCTGTCAAATCTGTTGATATTATATATGATAAGATACAGCAGGGAAAGAAAATGCGTGTTGTCGGAGATTATGATATTGATGGCGTGTGTTCTACGACAATACTTCTCAAAGGGCTTAAAGCAGTTGGGGCAGATGTTGATTTCAGGGTTCCGGACAGAGTGGCAGATGGATATGGAATTAATATAGCTATCATAGATGAAGCTATTGAGGCTGGCGTTGATACGATAATCACATGTGATAATGGTATATCGGCATATGAGCAGGTTAAATATGGCAAGGAAAAAGGACTTACGATAGTTGTCACTGACCATCATGCAATTCCATTTGAGCTGACAGATGGTGGAACTGATGCAGCTGGTGCCGAAAAGGCTAAGCATTACATAATTCCACCGGCGGATGCTGTTGTGGATGCCAATCAGGAGGATTGCACTTATCCATTTAAACTGATGTGTGGTGCAGGTGTTGTGTATCAGCTTATGCGTATGCTGTTTGTCAGATGCGAGAATCCATCTTATGTATTCAATACGGATGTGGATAAAGATGAGGAATATAGGGCATTTGACGCTGGATTGTCCGAGGATAAGAAGAAGCTGCTGCGTGAATTAAAGCAGCTTGCGGCGATTGCAACTGTCGGCGATATAGTTGACCTTAAAGACGAGAACCGCCAGATTGTAAAATATGGTCTGTCAACAATGAATACTACAGACAATCTTGGAATCCATGCTCTTGCAGACTGCTGTCAGGTTGATCTGGCATCATTGTCTGCCTATCATATAGGATTTATCTTAGGACCATGCCTTAATGCAATTGGAAGGTTAGATACGGCGAACAAGGCGGTTGAACTTCTTAATACGGACAGCAGACAGACTGCGTTGCAGCTTGCGGCTGAGCTTAAAGAGACGAATGATGAGAGAAAGCAGATAACGGAAAAAGGGCTGGAGGAAGCAGTCGAGCTTATTGAAAATGGTGAGCTTATGGACGACAAGGTGCTTGTTGTGTATCTGCCAACATGCCATGAGAGTATTGCTGGCCTTATCGCATCGAGGATAAAGGACAGATACTACAGACCCACTATTGTTATAACTGATGCAGCGGAAGGAGCTAAAGGTTCCGGCCGTTCAATTGAAGGATACAATATGGCAGAGGAGCTTAACAAATGTAAGAGCCTTCTTACGAAATTTGGCGGTCATCCGATGGCGGCTGGTTTATCACTTGAAAAAGATAATATAGTCAAATTGCGTGAAATGTTAAATGCTAACTTAACATTAACAGATGACGAGCTGATTCCAGTCAAATGGATAGATGTACCGATGCCGCTTGGCTATGTCACATATAATCTGATTAATCAGATAAGCTGCCTTGAGCCATTTGGCAAGGGCAATGAGAAGCCTGTATTTGCTGACAGGGATTTGATGGTAAGAGATGCAAGAATCATAGGCAAGAATAGAAATGTCTTGAAGATGACACTTGAAGATGGCGAAGGCAGAATCCACGATTGTATTAAGTTCAATTCATGTGAGGACGAGGTGCCTCTTATGGGAACAAGAATCGGGATAATATATTATCCGGACATCAATGAATTTAACGGGCGCAAGTCGATTCAGTTTGTGGTGTCTGAGTGGAAGTAGATGGGATGAGGAGAGGCTTTTGATGTTGTGGTGAACAATTTAAATGCGTGTCTGCTGCGTTGTGGATAATATATAATCATGGGTGCAGATTTTGGGTGTATACATATGATTTCATGGAAAAAATCCAAAATATGGCGGAGATAAGTGGCAGATTGCAGTAAAAAATACATGGCTGGCTGAATATGAATAAAAGCTGTCAAAAAATCCGAGATTTTGTGAGAAATTGGATTTCTTGACAGCTTTTTTGTATTTGCGCCAGAAATGTGGTTTAGCGAAGTGTAAAACAGGTTGTTTTGGATTTTTTCACGGCTTTTGATGGGTATAAGCCAAAAACACAAATAAAAGAGCATAAGTCGAGCTGACTGAAGCATATTCTCTATTGAAATATTAGAATATCTTGATATTTAATGCCTCGGCAGAGAGCGAACACTCTACTGGGGCATTGCTGTTTGATAAGAAATTCGTCGATTTATGCACTAATTTCGCCTTTTCGGGATTGTTTGAGCATAAATGTGATATAAGAATTATATTCTTTGAAATATCAAAAATGTCATATGAAGTGGTGTTTATATTTGTAAATATTTACAATGAGAGTGTTGATGAATAGATTAATTGTACTTGTGATGTTACTTATGGTTCCGCAATTTGCATTTGCAAGTGAGACAAATGGAGTAGAAAGTATTCTGGAAACGAAAGAAGAACAGCAGATTTCTAATGCTGGCATAGACAATCCAGAGGATATAAGGATGTGTGTTGAGGCATATCGTAAAAAGAATAATGGAACGGACGTTGTTATTACTGATGAGTCATTAGTCAATATTCATGCCTCTGAAAATATTAAAATATATGCATTTACAACAAAGAAGCCATCTGACTTTTATAATGAATATAGGTTATCGGGGAATTTAGAGGATTTTGTCTCGTCAAACTACAGCATTATACGGGTTTTCAGGGATAACAATAATAATTTGATTGATTCAGTATTTTACATGAAGCCTGAAAATGCTGAACAAAGCGATACAGATTGGAAGCGTGTAAGCTCTGGAGGAATGATATTTTCAGATGAAACGATTGAAATTTTAACAGATAAGGGCGCGCTGTTAAATGTGTTAGAATCATACAATATAGAGAATCCACAAAATCTCAAAGTGATTGCGGGAATAGAAGGGCTGGAAGGAGTGATATATTTCGAGAATAATGGGATTCAGATTGTAATGCCTCTTAGTGATGGCTATAAATATGATTCAGACGTTGTTACATGTGAAAAGCTGACACCTTATGTTGCAGGTGAATTTTTTGAGGCAAGAAAGGAGGCAGATTTAGCTAATGAGAGAAAGCTGGAAGAGTGGGACAATCTTCCTATGAATCAGAAGACATATGGCAACAGCAATGAGATTAATTATATTAATTTGAAGCCTGCAATATTCACGGATAATATTGAGAATCTTCAGAGTTCCAAAGATGTAAATACCGCCAGCAGATTTATAGGCGTTTTGGTGTTGGGAGCGATACTTGTTGTTGGCGCAATAGCATGTTATACTAATATAATTAAAAAATAGTATTGCGGTGTTGTTGAGAATCATATGGATGAAATTGAATATGAGACACTGATATATGAAAATCAATCAGAAACTGCTATTATATTTAAAGTGGAGGAGTAGCAATGTATACAATATTATGGATTATTGGAATTATTATTCTGGCAATAGCAATAATTACACCATTTAATATTATTATTGGTGGTGCTTTGAGTTTTGTATTGATATTAGCAGGATTTGTTTTGTATAAAAAGAGACAGAAGTGATTGCATGTTCTTGTGACAGTCGTGTTATAGTTGATTTTTCAGTATGCATATAAACAGCCCGGACAGATTGATTTTCTGTCCGGGCTGTTTATATGCATATTGAGGCATTACTATTGATAATATCAGAATATCTGTATTTGATAAATGTATCAAGGCTTATAATGTGAAAATTCTATATTTATCTTAGTATTAGAGTCCGTTCTTTCATCATGAAAATATATTTCGGTCTAAAATTCGTCGATTTGAGCCTCATTTTCGCCTTTTGAATAAATTTGTATGGAAAGTGTGATATAAAGATAAAAATAAGTGATTATCTTATTTATTACATTTCAGATAGTGTCAAATGACATATGAAAAAACAAAAAGACACTTTTGAACATTGAAAACTGTAGATATTTTATGATGAGATAGTCTGACGCCACCCTTGACGGCACGAAAAAAGAACTGCTGTAGGTTATTCACCGACGGCGAA
>JBNMKL010000002.1:0-123652 GCA_050874305.1 Lachnospira sp.
GAAAAGCTTGACGAATCACTTGATTCATTGACAGATTACATGTGGAATGAATACGAACTTACATACTCATATGCTTCTGAATTAAAAGATGACCGCTTTGACAACCTTTCATCTATCAAGAAAGAAATCGCATCTCTTAAAGCTAAAATCCGTGGCTTAGGTGATGTCAATGTCAATGCCATCGAAGAATACAAAGAGGTTAACGAAAGATACCAGTTCTTAAAGACACAGCATGATGACCTCATTGAAGCTGAGAGTTCACTTGTCAAGATTATTGATGAGCTTGACAATGGTATGCGTGTACAGTTCCAGCAGAAGTTTGAACAGATTAAAGTTGAATTTGATAAAGTATTCAAAGAACTTTTTGGCGGCGGACGAGGCACTATCGAACTTGTTGAAGGCGAAGATATTCTTGAGTCAGGAATCATTATCATATCACAGCCACCTGGAAAGAAGCTTCAGAATATGATGCAGTTATCCGGTGGTGAAAAGGCACTTACAGCCATATCATTGTTATTTGCAATACAGAATCTGGCACCTTCGCCATTCTGTCTGCTCGATGAGATTGAAGCTGCACTTGATGATTCTAACGTAAGCAGATATGCTAATTATCTTCATAAGCTTACAAAGCATACTCAGTTTATTGTCATTACACATAGACGAGGAACTATGTCAGCGGCTGACAGACTCTATGGTATAACCATGCAGGAAAAGGGTGTTTCAGCGTTAGTTTCAGTTGACCTTATTGCAGATGATCTTGAAAAAGAGGTGAAATAATAATTATGGGACTTTTTACGAATTTAAAAAATGGACTTTCAAAAACCCGTGATAATATCGTGTCCGGTTTTAACAATATCTTTACAGGTTTTTCATCAATTGATGATGATTTCTATGAAGAACTTGAAGAGACTATGATAATGGGTGATATCGGTGTCATGGCTACCGAAGAGATTATTGAAGACCTTAAAGAAAAGGTTAAAGAGAATAAAATCAAAGACCCGGCAATGTGCAAGCAGCTCCTTATTGATTCAATCAAGGAAAAGATGAATCTTGGACCTAATGCATATGACTTTGAAAACCAGAAATCAATTGTCATGGTTATCGGTGTTAATGGTGTCGGTAAGACAACATCTGTCGGTAAAATGGCAGGACTTCTTAAAGCTAAAGGCAAAAAAGTAGTTCTTTCTGCCGCTGATACATTCAGGGCTGCTGCCATAGAACAGTTAACTGAATGGGCTAACAGGACAGGAACAGATATCATAGCACAAAGTGAGGGTTCTGACCCTGCGGCAGTAATATATGATTCTATAGCTGCTGCCAAAGCAAGAAATGCTGATGTATTAATATGCGATACAGCAGGAAGACTCCATAACAAGAAAAATTTAATGGAAGAGCTTCGTAAGATTGACAGGATAATTGAAAGAGAGTATTCTGATGCGTATAGGGAAAATTTAATAGTTTTAGATGCAACGACAGGTCAGAATGCTTTATCTCAGTTAAAAGAATTTAATGATGTAACTGATATAACCGGAATCATCCTGACTAAGATGGATGGGACTGCCAAAGGCGGTATTGCCGTTGCAATCCAGGCAGAAATGGGGATTCCTGTAAAATATATCGGAGTCGGTGAACATATCGAAGATTTACAGAAATTTGACTCTGATACTTTCGTTAATGCGTTATTTGATGTAGATGTTAACGAAGACAATGAATAATTATTAACTTAAAGGAGCAGCAAAATCAATGGAAGAATTATCACTTAAGAAATTCGAGGAAGCGGCTGAAAAGGTTAAAGAGGCAACACTTCCAACTAACCTTGTATACAGTGAATATTTTAGTTCACAGACAGGCAACAAGGTTTATCTCAAACCTGAGAACATGCAGTATACAGGCGCATATAAAGTAAGAGGTGCTTACTACAAGATAAGCACAATGTCAGAAGAGGCAAGAAAAAAAGGACTTATCACAGCTTCTGCTGGTAACCATGCACAGGGTGTTGCATTTGCAGCTAAGAAATATGGCGTTAAAGCTACAGTAGTTATGCCAACAACAACTCCTCTTATCAAGGTTAACAGAACTAAGGGATATGGAGCAGAAGTTATATTATATGGTAACGTATATGACGAGGCCTGCGAATACGCTATCAAACTTGCAGAAGAGAAGGGACTTACATTCGTTCATCCATTTGATGATCTTGATGTAGCAACAGGACAGGGTTCTATCGCTATGGAAATAATCAAAGAGCTCCCAACTGTTGATTACATATTAGTACCTGTTGGTGGCGGCGGACTTGCAACTGGTGTATCTACACTTGCAAAGCTTCTTAATCCTAATATCAAGGTTATCGCAGTTGAGCCATCTGGAGCAAGCTGTCTTAAAGCTTCCCTTGAAGCTGGAAAGGTAGTAACTCTTCCTAATGTCAGCACAATTGCTGATGGTACAGCAGTTAAGACTCCTGGAACAAAGGTATTCCCATATCTCCAGAAGAATCTTGATGATGTAATCACTGTTGATGATGAAGATTTAATAGTTGCATTCCTTGACATGGTAGAGAACCACAAGATGATTGTTGAAAATTCCGGACTTCTTACTGTAGCAGCATTAAAGCAGCTTAATGTAAAGGATAAGAAGATTGTTTCAATACTTTCTGGTGGTAACATGGATGTCATCACTATGTCATCTGTTGTACAGCAGGGTCTTGTATTCAGAAGCAGAATATTCACTGTATCAGTTCTTTTACCTGATAAGCCAGGTGAACTTGTTAAAGTTGCTTCTATAATTGCCGAGGCTAATGGTAATGTAATCAAGCTTGACCATAACCAGTTCGTAAGTATCAACAGAAAAGCTACTGTTGAACTTAGAATTACAATTGAAGCTTTCGGTCATGAACATAAGGACATGATTGTCAAGAAGCTTGAAGAGGCAGGATTACGCCCAAGAATTGTAAAGGTTAACATCTAAATTTAATATAATGATATGTAACAGATAAAAGTCAAAGTTCACATATTAATCACATAAAGGACACATTTCTTACAATGTGTCCTTTTATTATTTAATCATCAAATAAATCCAAAGGAGATTATTAGTTATGATTAAATATAAAAAACTTTCAGCTTCACTTTTTATAGGAATTATGGCACTTATCAGTGTTACAGGATGCTCATTCAATAATTCAGTAAACAGTTCTTCCAACAGCCAGACAACAATCACAACTAACAGTAGTGCAGTTACCACATCACTTGTATCATCAAATTCTAATTCAACAATAGAATTCGATGATGAAGACCTTGATGCTTCATATAATGAATCTGACTGCACAGTAATTAATCTGTCTGGCTCGTCAGTGGATATCACATCTGCCGGAACATACCTTATCAGTGGAACACTTACAGACGGATGTATAAGAGTTAATTACTCTGGTAAATCAACAGTAAGACTTATATTCAACGGTGTTAATATCACATGTGATTCAGAAGCACCAGTTGTAATAGAAGATGGTAAAAAGGTAATCATCACACTTGCTTCTGGCTCTGAGAATACAATAACAGATAACAGATCCTCTGATATAGATGATGGTTACTCTGGTGCAATAAGCTCTAAGGCCGACCTTATTATCAATGGCTCTGGAAAGCTTAATATAACAGCTAACCACAGAAACGGAATCAAGAGCAGTGATGATTTAAAGATTGTATCTGGTAATTTCAACATTAAGAGTAATGAAGACGGAATTGTCGGCAAGGAATGCTTATGCATAAAGAGTGGTGATTTCACTATCAATGCAGGCGATGACGGAATGAAATCAACATATGATACAGATGATTCAAAGGGATATATCATAATTGAGAATGGTACATTCGATATCACATGTGGCAATGATGGTATACAGTCAGAACACAGACTTACTATATATGATGGTACATTTAATATTAAGACTGGTTCAGGTGCCAGCGAATCAATAAAGACATCAAGCAGCATGGATGTAAATCCTGGCAGCAGATTTGGTGGTGACTTTAAAAATAATACATCAACAAGCTCATCATCAAGTTCTGAGAGTATTAAAGGTATCAAAGCCGGTGGTGCAATAACATTAGTATCTGGTAATTACACTATCGACAGTGAGGATGACTCTATACACTCTAATGATACAATATTAATATCAGGTGGAACATACCAGTTAAGCTCTGGAGACGATGCTATCCATGCTGATAACAATATCCAGATAGACAATGGCTCAATCACTGTTAACATGTCATACGAAGGAATTGAGGCTGCTATAATCAACATTAATGGTGGAGATATTTCTGTTACATCAAGTGATGATGGCATTAATGCCTCTGACGGCTCAACAACAGAAGGCGGCGGCGCATTCTTTAACAGAGGCGGTGGTAAGACATCTTCTGATAACAGTTCATCTTCTAATAATATATCACTCAACATTTCTGGTGGTAAATTATATGTCAATGCATCTGGTGATGGACTTGACTCTAATGGTGCAATCAATATAAGCGGTGGAGAAATTATTGTAGAGGGTCCTACAAGCTCTGGAGATACAGCCCTTGACTATGAAACAAGCCTTAATTTCACAGGTGGAACTGTTATGGCATTCGGTTCAAGCGGAATGGTTGAATCACCTACGTCAGCTTCCAATGGATGTGCCATTGTATCAGTATTTACATCACAGTCAGCTAATTCAGCTTTCAGTCTTACTGATGCATCTGGCAATGTAATAATGTCAGCAAATCCATCAAAAGCATATGCAGCATTCATCATATATTCAGCAGATATCAAGAGTAACACTGAATATACAATTACTGCAGGCAATTATACATCAACTGTGACAACTTCATCAGCTATCACATCTGACGGAAATGCAGGCAGCGGATTTGGCGGATTCGGAGGTCAGGGCGGTATGAGAGGTGGTAAGTCTGACAACCAGCAGCCAGCAGATAGTAATATGCAGCCTTCAGATAACCAGATGCAGCAGCCAAATGGTAATATGCAGCAGCCTGATGGCCAGTCTGACAATCAGATGATGCCAAATGGTCAGTCAAATGGTCAGATGATGCCTGGACAGTCAGGTAACCAGACATTTTAATTAGTTAAATTCTGATAATCAGTTTCAGATGACAAATAAATTCAAAGGGATTGCATTTTGTGTATGCAATCCCTTTTTTATATGATAAAATAACATTTAAAGTACTTATTCTACATATGGAGGCTGGCAATGAAAGAAAATGTCAAAAAATACCTGACAATATCATTATGTCTTTTCACGTCATTTGCATTAGCTATTATTTTATTCTTTGTTCTATATAAAATTGATGCAATACGTTCTGTTCTTGGACATATATTCAAGACAATGATGCCATTTGTCATAGGAATTATTCTTGCATATATAATATATCCTATGTGTAACCAGTTCGAGGTGCTATACAATAAGCTGTTTTCCAGAATGAAAAACGAGATTAAGAGAACTAAAATCTCAAGTACTCTCAGTGTTTTTTCCGGAATAATAATAGCACTTATAATTGTATATATAATCCTCATGGTTATCATTCCACATCTTATATCAAGTGTCATAGCACTGGTTAATATATTGCCAGTCAGTGCCAACAAGCTGATTAACTACCTTGACCACACACTTACATCACATCCTGAGATAAGAGACAGTATGCAGGATCTGATTGACAGAGGATATAAGGAAGCCCAGAACTGGATTAATAATGAACTTCTTAAACAGGTTCAGATATTTGCAACAAGTCTTTCATCAAGTATTATGGGATTCTTCACTGCATTATTTAATCTGTTTGTCGGAATAATAGTAGCTGTCTATATCCTTCTTGGAAGGAAAAAGCTTGCCAGACAGGCAAACCTTATATGCTACAGTATATTCAAAGAAAATATTGCAGATAAAATCGTTGATGAAGTAGGCTATATTAACAATGTATTTACAGGATTTATCAACGGCAAGATATTAGATGCAGTCGTTATCTCTATAATATGTTACATAGGAATGATGATTTTCCACTGGATTACACCTAATAAAAATCTTATGAGCGAGATACTCGTCGCTGTAATTGTAGGCATTTTTAATGTAATACCATTCTTTGGCTGGTATATAGGATTATTCCTGTCTGCGCTGCTCATACTGATTGTCAATCCAATACAGTGCATCTTTTTTGTAGTATTTGATTTCATATTACAGCAGATAGATGGCAATATAATCGGTCCTAAGATACTTGGCAACACAACTGGTATCTCAAGCCTGTGGGTTCTTTTTTCTATATTCTTATTCGGGGATATATGGGGATTTGCAGGAATGTTAATAGGTGTTCCATTATTCGCTGTTATATATCACCTTATTACTAATCTGGTATTCTCTGGACTTGAAAAACGCGGTCAGACAGATATGGCTAATGAATACCGTGACGATTACCCTGATAAAGACACTATAAAGCAGGAGAAAAAAGAGGCAAGACAGGTAAAGAGAGCTGAAAAGCTTATAAAAAAGGAATCAAAACAAAAAGAAATGAACGTCAAGTAAAAATGCTTGACAAGTGTTTTTACTCATGATAATATACTTAAGGTTTGAAATTATCAAGAATAGGTTGTTGTCATGGAAAAAATTGTTGAACAGACACTTTTATATGATTTTTATGGAGAGTTACTTAATGACCATCAGAAGAGCATATATGAAGATGTAGTTTTTAATGATTTGTCTTTGAGTGAAGTTGCCGATGAATATGGCATATCCAGACAGGGTGTGTTTGATTTGATTAAACGCGTTAACAAAACCCTTGCTGAGTATGAGAACAAGCTTCACCTTGTAGATAAGTTCATATCGACTAAAGCTAAGATTCATGATATCCAGAAACTATCTGACGAGTATATCGCGGATAAGGATATTTCTAAGATTGAGGCTATACAGAGAATAGCTAATGATATAATTGATAATTTTTAGGAGGGCGTATGGCATTTGATAGTTTATCTGATAAACTGCAGAACATATTTAAAAACCTTCGTGGAAAAGGCCGTTTAAGTGAGGCAGATGTCAAGGCTGCACTTAAAGAAGTTAAGATGGCTTTGCTTGAAGCTGATGTTAATTTTAAAGTTGTAAAACAATTCGTTAAGTCAGTTGAAGAACGTGCAATCGGACAGGATGTAATGTCAAGTCTTACACCAGGTCAGATGGTTATCAAGATTGTTAATGAAGAGATGGTATCTCTCATGGGTTCTGAGACTACTGAGATTGCCTTAAAGTCCGGCAACGAAGTTACTGTTATTATGATGGCAGGTCTTCAGGGTGCTGGTAAGACAACTACAACAGCCAAGTTGGCTGGCAAGTTCAAGTCTAAAGGCAAAAAGCCACTCTTAGTTGCATGTGATGTATACAGACCAGCCGCTGTTGAACAGTTAAAAATCAACGGTGAGAAACAGGGGGTTGAAGTATTTTCTATGGGAACTAATAACAGTCCTGTAGATATAGCTAAGGCTTCCATCGCACATGCCAAGAATAATAATTATAATATTGTTATTTTAGATACTGCTGGTCGTCTTCATGTCGATGAGGACATGATGGAAGAGTTAATCAACATCAAGAACGCTGTAGATGTAGACCAGACAATATTAGTAGTAGATTCCATGACTGGTCAGGATGCCGTTAATGTAGCAGCATCATTTAATGAAAAGATTGGAATTGACGGCGTTATACTTACCAAGCTTGATGGTGATACAAGAGGCGGTGCAGCCCTTTCTATTAAGGCTGTAACTGGCAAGCCTATACTTTATGTAGGTATGGGAGAGAAATTATCAGACCTTGAACAGTTCTATCCAGACAGAATGGCTTCAAGAATCCTTGGAATGGGAGATGTGCTCACTCTTATTGAGAAAGCGGAAGCCCAGATTGATCAGGAAAAAGCAAAAGAGATGGAACAGAAGTTCAAAAAAGCTGAGTTTGATTTCAATGATTTCCTTGAGTATATGGGACAGATTAAGAATATGGGCGGTATTGGTTCAATTCTTAACATGCTTCCTGGAATGGGACTTGGAGGTCAGCTAAAGGGTCTTGATGCTAATATGACAGATGACGCTGAGGCAAATCTTAAAAAGACGGAGTCAATTATCTATTCAATGACAGCTAAGGAGAGAAGCAATCCTGACATCCTTAATCCGTCAAGAAAGAACAGAATTGCCAGAGGTGCCGGAGTTGACATAAGTGATGTCAACCGCCTGGTTAAACAGTTTGAGCAGATGAAGAAGATGATGAAGCAGATGCCAGGCATGATGAAAGGTGCTAAAAAGGGACGTTTTAAACTTCCTTTTTAACATGACTGTTTTACAGTCTATAGATTTATTTAATAATATTTAGGAGGTGAAATTAAAGATGGCAGTAAAGATTAGATTAAAGAGATTAGGTGAGAAGAAGTCTCCTTTCTATAGAATTATCGTAGCTGATTCAAGATCTCCAAGAAATGGTAGATTTATCGATCAGATCGGTACTTATGATCCTAATTATGATCCATGCAAGCTTGATATTGATGCTGAGGCTGCAAAGAAGTGGTTAGCTAATGGTGCTCAGCCTACAGAGGTTGTTGCAAAGCTCTTCAAGATGGCTGGTATTGAGAAGTAATTAGCTAGTGGAGGTGATTTCATGAAAGAATTAGTTGAAGTGATTGCTAAGGCACTAGTTGATAATCCAGATGAGGTTGTTGTATCGGAAACTGAGAAAGATAAGGTTATTGTTATAGATTTAAAGGTTGCCCAGTCTGATATGGGTAAGGTAATCGGTAAGTCTGGACGTATAGCTAAGTCTATCAGAACTGTTGTGTCCGCTGCATCTGCCAAGTCGGATAAAAAAGTTATTGTAGAAATTGATAACTAATTGTAAGGCACAAGTTTTCTTGTGCCATTTTCTTTATCATCACGGAGGAATTGATGGAAGATTTACTAAGAGTTGGCGTTATAACACAGACTCATGGCATCAGGGGAGAGGTTAAAGTATTTCCGACAACTGATGATCCTGAAAGATTTAAGGATTTAAAGGAATGTATTATACGTGCAAAAAGACAGGATGTTCATGTAACAGTTTCAAGTGTCAAATTTTTCAAACAGTATGTCATTCTGAAATTTAAAGAATATGATAATATTAATGATATTCTTGATTATGTCAAATGTGACCTTCTGGTTACAAGAGATAATGCCGTTAAATGCGAGCCGGGCGAATATTTTATATGTGATCTTATCGGTATGGATGTCGTAACCGACGAGGGTACCAAGCTTGGTAAGTTGACTGAAGTGTATGAGACTGGTGCTAATAATGTTTACGAGGTAACTAATGATAATAATGAACAGGTACTTATTCCTGTTATTGATCAGTGTATACTATCACATGACTGTGATACTGGTATTATAACAGTGCATCTGTTACCTGGTTTATTAGACATTAACAAATAATAATTATAGGGGGAATTAATATGCCAATTGCAAAAAGAAATATAGCAGTATGTATCATACTTTCTATTATTACATGTGGTATATACGGAATATACTGGTTTATAGTTGTCACTGATGAAGCCAGACAGATTGTGGGTGATGTCAATGGCACAAGTGGTGGTGTTTCATTCCTTTTAAGCCTTATCACATGTAATCTTTACGGATTATACTGGGCTTATAAGCAGGGCGACAGACTTGATTATGCTAAATCTGTCCGCAACATTCCTAATGGAAGCTCTAACATCCTTTACCTTATTCTTGAACTTTTTGGTTTTAACATAATCGCTGTTGCTTTAATGCAGGATTCTATCAATAAGGTATTAGATGCAGATGCAGGTTTTAATAGCTAAAAAAATATATTGCATTTTTTTACTTGTTATGATATAGTAAACAAGTTGTGAGAAAAGAGATGGTCCTCTGTTACATAGATTGTATTAAGAACATCCGAATATTAAGGAGGTCACACATGAACGAAATTATTAAGAACATTGAAGATGCACAGTTAAAGGCTAACGTTGACCAGTTTAATGTTGGTGATACAGTTAAGGTATCAGCTAAGATTAAAGAGGGTAACCGTGAGAGAATCCAGGTATTCGAGGGTACAGTACTTAAGATCCAGGGTACAGGAGTTCGTAAGACTTTCACAGTTAGAAAGATTTCTAATGGTATCGGCGTTGAGAAGACTTGGCCATTACATTCACCAATCGTAGAGAAGATTGAGGTTGTTAGACATGGTAAGGTTAGACGTGCTAAACTTAACTACTTACGTCAGAGAACTGGTAAGGCTGCAAAGGTTAAGGAATTAGTTAAGTAATTATTTTGTGTCTTAAGATTTGAGCATTGGAGAGCCTGGCTTTTCAGTGCTCTTTTTTCTAATTACAGAATTGAGGATATATATGTCAAACTTTTTAAGAAGATATCAGGAAAATACAACTTTACTTAATATATTAAAGGTTATTTCAGATATAGTTATAATTGCACTTGCTGCGTATGTCATAATTCTTTTTACATGTGAGAGGACTAACATAAGCGGTAATTCAATGCAGCCAGTTCTGTGTAATGGCGATAATGTAATGATTAACCGTTTCTCATATGCATATACAAGTCCAAAAAGATACGATGTCATAGCATTCAAGACATCCGGAACAGGATTTAATAAGATATACATAAAGAGAGTTATCGGTGTTCCCGGTGATAAAGTTGCAATAATAGATGGCAAAGTATATATTAATGACGAACAGCTTGTTGATGATGTATTCACAGACAACATCCTTACGGCTGGTCTTGCTGCCAATGCGCTGACACTTGGCAAGGATGAATATTTTGTATTAGGTGACAACAGAAATAATAGTGAAGACAGTCGTTTTGCCAATATAGGAATTGTCAAAAAGTCTAATATTATCGGTTCTGCATGGCTTATAACATCGCCTGTAAACCGTTTTGGATTTATCAAATAAAGTCAAGGAGATTTACATGGATTATCAATGGTACCCTGGTCATATGACCAAAGCTAAACGAATGATGGAAGACAATATCAAGCTTATAGATTTAGTCATAGAGATAATTGATTCAAGAATTCCGTTTAGCAGCAGAAACCCTGACATAGATACATTAGCAAAGAACAAATCAAGAATCATTCTTTTGAACAAATCCGACCTGTCAGATGACAGCTCTAATCAGGTGTGGATGGATTATTACAAAAACAAGGGATTTTACTGCCTTAAAATCAATGCCAAGAATGGCTATGGTTTAAAGCAGCTTCCTGCACTTATTAACGAGGCATGTAGTGCCAAGATTGAAAGAGATAAAGCTAAAGGCATACTTAACAGACCAATAAGGGCTATGATTGTCGGTATCCCTAATGTCGGCAAATCTACTTTTATCAATGCATTTGCTGGAAAAGCCTGTACCAAGACAGGTAATAAGCCCGGCGTTACTAAAGGTAAACAGTGGATTCATATCAACAAAAATCTTGAACTGCTTGATACACCCGGCATATTATGGCCTAAATTTGATGATAAAATGGTCGGCATGCGTCTTGCCATGATAGGTTCAATGAACGACCAGGTTCTTAATATAGAAGACCTGTCATTTGAAATTCTTAAATTCATCAAGGAAAATTATCCGGGACTTATAAATGCCCGTTATGAAATAGATGAAGATCAGGAAGTTATAGACATAATGAACCAGATTGGCGAAAAGAGAGGATGCCTTAAGAAAAATGCGCTCATAGACTATGAGAAACTTGCAGGCATTATTGCAGATGATTTCAGAAGTGGAAGAATCGGCAGAATAACTCTTGAGATGCCTTCAAATTAAATATTCCAAAGGAGAACTGTGCAATGACTAAAAAAGAAGAGGCTGCTTTAAAGCGTGCAGAAAAATTAGCAAAAGAACAGCAGCGTATAGAGGACATGTGCATATACGAAAAAGAACATTCCGATTGTGATTATATATGCGGCATAGATGAAGTTGGAAGAGGTCCTCTTGCTGGTCCTGTCGTTGCATGTGCAGTAGTTCTTCCTAAAGATGCAAGGATTCTATATGTCAATGATTCCAAAAAGTTAAGCGAGAAAAAACGTAATGAATTATATGACGTGATAACTAAAGATGCTGTTTCTTATGGAATAGGTGTAGTTGACTGGAACGTAATTGACGATATTAATATTCTTCAGGCAACATATGAAGCCATGCGTCAGGCTATTAATAATCTTAGTGTAAAACCCGATATATTACTTAATGATGCTGTTACAATTCCAGAAGTTGCTATACCACAGGTTCCAATCATAAAAGGTGATGCAAAGAGCCTGTCTATCGCATGTGCAAGTATTGTAGCCAAAGTGACAAGGGATAGAATGATGGTAGAATATGATAAAATCTATCCCGGATATGATTTTGCATCCAACAAAGGATACGGAACAGCTAAACACATTGATGCATTAAAACTTCAGGGTCCTTCTCCAATCCATAGAAAGACCTTTATCAAAAATATTAATACACCAAGAGGTTAAATATGGCTATTAATCTATCATCTCTATTAAACCAATTAAATAACAGCCAGGTCAATGGTGCTTCCTCTGATTATTCTAAAGTCTCTATATCAGATAATCAAGGTAACATTGATAACTCTGGGCTTGCCATGTTAAAAAACATGTTATCAGGTGAGACATTCTCTGGCAAAATCATAGGTTTAAAAGATGATACCGCATTGATTATGCTTAACAATGGTTCCAGTGTCAGTGCAAGATTATCAGATGATTCCAATATATCCGTAGGGCAGAATATAACCTTCCTTATCGAAGAAAACACACCTGACAATATCAGGCTTAAACCACTTGGAGCTTCTGGACAGGAAGCTATTCTTATCGACAAAGCACTTGAAGCTGCTAATCTGTCGCCCAATGAATCCAATATCAAAATTGTATCACAGCTTCTTGACATGAATATGCCAATAGATGCAAAGACATTAGGCGATATGGTTAAATATTCCCTTCAATATCCAGACAGCAATCTTAATACAATAGCTAATCTTATGCGTCTTGATATGCCTATAACTGCCGAGAATATTGCACAGTTTGATGCCTATAGAAGTCTTGAGCATTCAGTTTCTGGCAATTATGAGGTTATGGGAGAGCAGCTAAACGATATAATAAGCAATATATTAAATAACCCATCTGATTCTGTTGCTGCCTCAGACCAGACTATTAATTTTATCAACACACTTTACTCTGCTGATGAAACTGGCAGCAATACCGCTGATGTGCCAAGCAGCCTTTTAACTAACGTGTTATCAGATAAAGAATTAAATACTTTGAAAGAAGCATTTTCTAATTCTGGCTCTTCTGAAGTTTCAGATACATTCAATGAAATAATGCAGAAGCTTGATAATAAGACTGCAACTGTCAAAGATATCGTTACTTCTTTAATTGATTCCAAGTCCGATTTATTCAAAGATAAACCAGACCTTAAATCATCTTTGCTTCAGGAGATATCTCCTAAACTTGTAGAACAGATGATAAACGAAACACTCAAGATAACACCTGAAAATATCGCAAAGCAGGACGGCATCAAGAATTACTATAAGCGGGTGAAATCAATTCTTGAGAAAGCTGAAAAAGAGCTTACAGATGATGGTTTCTCTGACATGAATAAGAATCTTAATCAGGTAAAATCCAATATTGATTTCATGAATGACCTTAACAAGAATATGACATACTTCCAGATGCCGGTACATTTCAAACATAGCAACGGAGATGGCGAGCTATATGTATTCACGAATAAAAAAGCTTTATCAAAAAACACTGACAACGTGAGTGCACTTCTTCATCTCGATATGGATAACCTTGGCCCTATGGATGTATATGTAAAGATGGCGGGAAAGAATGTTACAACTAATTTCTGTCTTGAGACAGAAGAGCTTCTGGATTTCGTATATTCTAATATTGATAAGCTTAATGACAGACTTGAAAAACTTGGTTACAATACCAGATTTGAAATGAATGTTACTCCAAAGAATAATTCATTTAATTTTGTAGACGATTTTATAGAGAAGGATATTCCTTCCCACTCTACATCACAGTTTGTTTTTGATATTAAAGCCTGATTTATGGGCAGTAAAAGAGGTATCTTATGGCAGATTATTCAGGTAATAAAAGTACCAGCGATAATACAGAAAAAAAAAAGAAAATATCTGTTGCACTTGAATATGTTCCGGGAGAGGAAGCTCCTAAAATCATAGCAACTGGTAAAGGAGAACTTGCTGAAAAAATCATTGAAAAAGCTAAGGAATCCGATGTTCCTGTATATGAAGATTCCAAATTAGCTGCCACTTTGTCAAAACTTGAAATTGGAGATATGATTCCTCCTGAATTATATAATGTTGTTGCCGAGATTCTTGTATTCGTAGATGACTGCGACAGAATCAGAGCCAAAACAAAGCACTAAAATAATAAAGGATTACTATGAATAATCGTAAAACTGGTTCTATCTGGGAAGATAAAGCGTGTGAATATCTTATATCGAATAACATGACAATCATCGAGCGTAATTACCGCTGCCGTATGGGTGAGATTGACATTATCGGAAAAGATGCCGAAACATATATATTTGTTGAAGTAAAATACAGAAGCAGTTCCCACTATGGATTATCGTATGAGGCAGTAACACCCAAAAAGCAGCATACAATCATTAATGTAGCTAAACATTATCTTATCAGTCACAATATCCCCATGAATAATAAAATAAGATTTGATGTGTGTGGATTTGATAATGGTATTATCACTTATATAAAAAATGCATTTTAGTACTGGAGAATTTCTATGATACCTTCATTTAAAGATTATAATGAGGCAGTTAAAGGGCTTAAAAGAATACAGCCTGACAGCCAGTTAAAAAATAATAATAACTATGTAGATACAGTTTTTCTTGATAACAATAACAATGTTCCAATGTTTCATTTCGCGGAACTTAAAAAATATGACTGGTTAAGCCAGTCATTCTCTACAAGGCTTGGCGGTGTAAGCAGTGATATATATGAGACCATGAATTTGTCATTTAACTTGTCCGATTCACATGATAATGTATTAAATAACTTTAAAATTATCGCTGATTCTATAGGCATTCCAGTAGAGAATATGGTATATTCTAAGCAGACACATACCACTAATGTCTTAAAGATTGATGACAGCCATAAAGGCATGGGAATTCTCAAAGACAGAGATTACGATAACATTGATGGTCTGATAACTAATGTTCCAGACATATGCCTTGTAACATCATTTGCAGACTGTATTCCTGTTATTATAATTGACCCAGTAAAGAAAGTTATAGCCTCTCTGCATTCAGGATGGCGTGGAACAGTTGGTAATATCTCAAAGAATGCTATAGATATCATGCAGAAATACTACGGCTGCAATCCAGAACATCTTCTTGGATTCATTGGTCCGGGAATATGCAGTAACTGTTATGAGATAAGCCTGGATGTAGCAGATGAATTTACCAGTGCATATTCTGACAGCCAGATACCTATGATTCTTAAACCCGGAAAGAGCAGTGACAAGTTTTACCTTGATTTACTCATGGCTAACAGAATTAATCTTACCAATTGTGGTATTGATATGTCTAATATATATACTGCTGATGTATGTACATGCTGTAATCCACAGCTTTTATCATCACACAGGGCAACTGGTGGTAAAAGAGGATTAATGTGCAATTTCATCTATATAAAAGGAGCTGACTAATGAACGATTTCGATTTAATAACTAATCCTAATGAAGCAGACTACGATAATATTAATGAAGAGCTGTTCATGAAAAAGGCGGAAGAGAGCACTAAATTCGCCGAATTAATGATGATGTACAGAAGTGCTATACGTGAAGTCCAGACTAAGCTTGAGAATCTGAATGATGAATTCATGACAAGCAGACAAAGAAATCCTATCGATAGTATTAAGACACGTATAAAAAGTCCTACAAGCATATACCAGAAGCTTGCAAAGCGTGGCAAACCACTCACATTGCAGTCAATCGCTGACAATCTCAATGACGTGGCTGGCGTAAGAGTTGTGTGTCCATTTATAAGTGATATATATGATGTCGCCAAGATGCTTATATCGCAGGATGATATTGAAGTTATGGAAGTTAAAGACTACATAAAGAATCCTAAACCTAATGGATACAGAAGCCTGCATTATGTTCTTATCATACCTATATTCCTCTCAACTGGAAAAGAGTATATGAAGGTTGAGGTACAGATAAGAACAATAGCTATGAATTTCTGGGCAAGTCTTGAACACCAGATGCATTATAAACAGTTTGAGAATAACGATATGCCAGAAATTGTTAACGAGCTTACAAAGTGTGCAGAAAATATCTATCACACAGACGTGAGAATGCAGGAATTAAGAGAAGATATCAGTAACCTTACTAATGAATAATTAATTATCTTTTCTTTTTCTTACCAACTCTTAACATAAGGAATAATATAAGAGCAAGTACTCCGACAAATAACAGCAGACTTAAAAATGAAGTCATTATCTCAACAAAGAATGGATTATCCATGATTGTTTTCTTAATTGGCTTATAGTCTGCTGTATTTATTATATCTGTAAGCATATTATTCATCTTTTCTGTTATCGCCGGCTGATTAGTCTGCAATGTGAATACGACAGCTTTTCCCTGCATAATTGTATAATATTTCTTAAGGTAGACAGTTACAAGATTGCCGGATACAGATGTCACCTCTGTCATAAAATAATTGACATTATTAAGCTTAACAATACCACTGTCAGTTATTGTCTCTGTAACAGCATCCGTACTTTCTTTAAGATTTTTTGCACTTTCTATATATTCATTAAAATATTCTTCGAGTTCTGACTGCGATATCTCGTCGAAGTTAGAAGCACCTGTTGGAGCTTTCTTACCACTTAAAAGGATTTCATAATCAACATCACCTTCTTTAGGAATAAGCTCAAGGTAAATGTTATTAAGCTGCAACGCAGCTCTTACTTCCTCAACATCACTTGCTCCAATCTTATCAAGATATGAATTATTAGATGTCATATTCTGTGTAAATCCTACAAGGTCTTCAGTTACAGTAACTGCAACGTCAAGGTCAGCAAGATTATAGGTGTAAGTGTCTGAACTGGTATCTGCCATTGCTGTAACACACATTGATGCAGTCATAAAAACTGATACTGCAAGACACTGTAATTTTCTTAATATTGAATGTTTCTTAAGTTTCATTTGACAAGTTCCTTTACAATTAGACTTATTTAGCTTAAACACTATACTTACAACATATCATACAACTTTACAAAATGCAATTTTATTGATATTATATATAAGTATGTTTTTCTTAATTTTTTATTAATTTGTTTTATGAAAGGGTATTGATTATATATGAGTAAACCTATTGTAGCTGTCGTAGGCCGTCCTAACGTTGGTAAGTCAACACTTTTTAACGACTTAGCAGGACAGCAGATTTCCATCGTAAAAGATACACCAGGTGTAACAAGAGACAGAATTTATGCAGATGTCACATGGCTTGATAAGTCTTTTACATTAATTGACACTGGCGGTATTGAGCCAGAATCCAATGATATTATTCTCTCACAGATGAGAGAGCAGGCACAGATTGCCATTGATACAGCAGATGTAATAATCTTCCTGACAGATGTCCGTCAGGGCTTAGTTGACTCTGATGCAAAGGTAGCTGATATGTTAAGACGCTCACATAAACCAGTTGTTCTTGTTGTTAACAAGGTTGATGACATTGATAAGTTTATGCCTGATGTATACGAGTTCTACAATCTGGGAATCGGCGACCCGATGCCAATATCAGCAATCGGAAAGCTCGGACTTGGTGATATGCTTGACGAGGTTGTTAAGCATTTCCCAGAGAATGCTGATACAGATGAGGATGATGACAGACCTAGAATTGCAATTGTTGGTAAGCCTAATGTTGGTAAATCATCTATCATTAACAGACTTGTCGGAAAGAACCGTGTTATCGTATCTGATATTGCCGGAACAACAAGAGATGCAATTGATACAACTATAAAATATAACGGCAAAGAATATATCTTTATCGATACAGCAGGTCTGCGCCGTAAGAACAAGATTAAAGAAGAGATTGAAAAATACAGTATTATCCGTACTGTATCTGCTGTTGAAAGAGCGGATGTCGTCATTATTGTAATTGATGCAACTGAAGGCATCACAGAACAGGATGCCAAGATTGCAGGTATTGCACATGAGCGCGGCAAGGGAATAATAGTTGCTGTCAACAAGTGGGATGCCATTGAGAAAAATGACAAAACAGTTAAAGAATTCAGTGATAAAATTAAGGATACTCTTGCATTCATGTCATATGCTGAGATTATCTTTATATCTGCTGCCACAGGCCAGAGACTTGTAAAGATTTATGACCTTGTTGACCAGATAATTGAGAGCCAGAATTTAAGAGTTCCTACAGGTGTTCTTAACGAAATCCTTACAGAAGCTGTCGCTATGCAGCAGCCACCTTCTGATAAGGGTAAGAGACTACGTATATATTACATTACGCAGGTTTCTGTTAAACCACCTACATTTGTCATGTTTGTCAATGACAAACAGCTTACTCATTTCTCATACACAAGATATATTGAGAATAAGATAAGAGATGCCTTTGGATTCAGAGGTACATCTATAAGATTTATTAACAGGGAGCGCAAAGAAAAAGAATGATAGAACGTTTGATTATTATAGCCATCGGCTATTTAATAGGTTCACTTATTCAGGCTGGTTATTGGCTTGGTAAGATTAATCACATTGATATACGTCAATATGGAAGTGGTAATGCCGGAACAACCAATGTCATGAGAACTCTTGGCAAAAAAGCTGGTTTTGCAACATATTTTCTTGATGCATTCAAGCCTGCATTATCATGTATAATTGTACATTTTCTTTTTGGCCGTGACTGCGACTATGAGATGCTTTTATTCATATACAGCGGTCTTGGCGTAGTGCTTGGACATAATTTCCCATTCTACATGGGATTCAAGGGTGGCAAGGGAATTGCAGCTACATCTGGTGTTGTCATAACACTTTCTATATTCCCGCAGCACTGCTGGATAATTCTTATTGCCGGCATGGTTACATTCTTCCTTGTAATGTTTACAACTAAGTATGTATCTCTTGGCTCACTTATTGGAATAGGAATGGTCTTTGCATTGTTTATCACATGGGCATGTTTCGGACTTCTCCCACTCACAGGAATGCATCTGTATGAGGCATGTATAGTTATGTTTATTATCACTGCACTTGGTTTCATAAGACATAAAGGCAATATACAGCGTCTTATGAATGGAACAGAAAGAAAGATAGGTCAGAAAAAGAAAGAAGGTTCAAATGGCTAATATAACAGTTATGGGTGCCGGAAGCTGGGGCATCGCATTATCAATTCTGCTTAATAATAACGGACACAATGTCACTGTATGGTCTGTATTTCCAGATGAAATAAAAGAACTAAACGAGACAAGAGAAAATAAAAAATGTCTTCCTGGAGTAATTATCCCTGAAAGCATCAATTTCACTGCTGATACTAAGGCTGCTGTTGAAGGAGCAGATGTAATAGTTCTTGCTGTTGCATCCCCTTATACAAGGTCTACAGCCAAGCTTTTCTCTGAATATGTACGCGAAGGTCAGTTCATTGTCAATGTTGGAAAGGGAATTGAAGAAGATTCTCTTAAAACATTATGTGAAGTTGTAGCTGATGAAATTCCTCAGGCTACAATTGCTGTTTTATCTGGTCCAAGCCACGCAGAAGAGGTTGGACGAGGAATTCCAACTACATGCGTTATAGGTACAAAGCATAAAAAAGATGCTGAATATCTCCAGAATATCTTTATGAGTGATGTATTCCGTGTGTATACAAGCCCTGATGTACTTGGTATATGCATAGGTGGTTCTTTAAAGAATGTCATCGCACTTGCTGCCGGTATCGCTGATGGACTTGGTTATGGTGACAATTCCAAAGCAGCTCTTATAACAAGAGGTATTGCCGAGATTTCAAGATTAGGTATAGCAATGGGGGCAGAGCCAGCAACATTTACAGGTCTGTCTGGCATAGGCGACCTTATTGTTACATGTGCAAGTATGCACAGCCGTAACAGACGTGCCGGTATTCTTATAGGTAAAGGCTACACTAAAGACGAAGCCATGAAAGAAGTACAGATGGTAGTCGAAGGTGTGTATTCTGCCAAGGCAGCACTTAAGCTTGCTCAGAAATATGATGTAGATATGCCTATAGTATATCAGGTTAACGAAGTATTATTTGACAATAAAAAGCCTGATCTTGCTGTTAGAGACCTTATGCTTAGAGATAAAAAGATTGAAGCAGACAGCAGAAGTGACTGGGAATAATTTAATTTACATTTATTTAATTTAAAGGATGGTAATGTATGAGAGTAATAGCTGGTAGTGCACGAAGCCTGCCTCTTAAAACTGTCGAGGGGATGGATACAAGACCAACAACAGACAGAATCAAGGAAACATTATTTAATATGCTGCAGACTGAGATATCAGGCTGCCGTTTCCTGGATTTATTTGCCGGCAGCGGTGCTATTGGTATTGAAGCCCTTAGCAGAGGCGCAAAAGAAGCTTATTTTGTTGAACATTCCAAAGCATGTGTTGAATGCATTAAGGCTAACCTTAAATTCACACATCTTGATTCTAATGCCGTTGTCATGGAGCAGGATGTTTTATCTGCTCTCAACCGTATCAATACATCAGAACCATTTGACATAGTATTTATGGATGCACCTTATAAGAGTGGCATTGAACAGGATGTACTTGAAGCTTTATCATCATCAAAGCTTGTTGATAAGTATTCAACCATAATTGTAGAAGAAGCACTTGACACTGACTTTTCGTATGTAGATGACATAGACAATCTGTATATTAAAAAAGTCAAAGAATACAAGACAAACAAGCATGTATTCATAGGTGTTTCTGAATAATAACTTTCTACGTAGAAACGAGGACTAGAATGAAAAGTGCTATATATCCCGGAAGTTTTGATCCAGTTACATTAGGACATCTTGATATAATCAGACGTTCAGCCGGTCTTACTGACCATCTGATTGTAGGTGTCCTTAATAATAGTTCAAAAACTCCATTGTTTTCATTAGATGAACGTGTTAATATGTTAAAAGAAGCGACTAAAGACATTCCTAATGTAGAGATAGTAAGTTTTAGCGGCTTACTTGTGGACTTTGCCAAGCAGAAGGATTGTAATGTTGTAATCAGAGGTTTAAGGGCTGTAACAGATTTTGAATATGAACTTGCAATGTCACAGACTAACCGTGTTGTCAATCCAGACATTGATACCATATTCCTTAATACAAGTCTCAAATACGCATATTTAAGTTCTAGTATGGTAAAAGAGGTTGCACAATATGGCGGCGATGTGAGCAAATTCGTGCCAGCTAATGTTATTGAACCTATCTATGAAAAATACAATATAAAAAGAGTTTAATAAGGGAGAGAACCATGAGCAGAATTGAGCAATTAATCAGCGAAATTGAAGAATATCTTGATGGTTGTAAATTTCAGCCATTTTCCAATACGAAAATCATAGTTGATAAAGAGCAGTTGGAAGAGTTTTTATCAGAATTAAGACTCAAAACTCCTGATGAAGTAAAGAAATACCAGAAAATTATTAACAACAAAGATGCAATTATCAATGAGGCTAAAGAACAGGCTGACCAGATTCTTAATGCTGCACAGGTGCAGACAGAAAAGCTTATGAATGAGCATGAAATTATGCAGCGTGCATATGCTTCTGCCAATGAGCTTATAGAGCAGGCAACAGCCAAAGCGCAGGGAATTCTTGACAATGCAATTGAGGATGCCAACAATATCAGAATGGGTGCTGTATCATACACAGATGATATGCTTTCAAAGTTACAATATATCATTGAGCACTCAATCAATGACAATAAGCAGCAGTATGGTTCCCTTATCTCTGGATTAGAGGAAGTTTTATCTGTTGTTAACAATAACAGACGTGAGCTTAATGCAAAAGATGATGAACAGCCATCACAGGATGATAATAATCAGCCAACTGCATAAGCTTTATTAAAGAATTTATAATACATATACAGCTAAAGTGTATACAAGTACAGTGATAACACAGTATATACATTTGTTGTATATGTATTTTTTTATGTCAAGACCAGCTCCGGCAACTGATATAGTCTGCAGTATTGTAGATAATCCCCCCAAATTATTTATTAATAATATTATTAATGCTCCATCTGATAACCAGTATGCGTTACTTGTCACATAATCATTTCCAACCTGGTTAATTCCAGTAGTTATTTCTATAATTCCAGTTATAATTCCCCTGTATATAAAACTGTCTGGCAGAATATTAATGATATATTGTGATACACATGCAAAAAATACTATATATCCGCCAGCTTTAAGCATATTAATACAGCATACCTCCATCAGTCTGCCATAATCTGCATGTATGTGCTTTGAGGCTTTGATATCATTAATCCCTGCCTTTTTGCCGCCTTTATGCAGCATCTTACAAATAATAAAACTTCCGATAATCCCTATAAAAGATGAGACATATATAATTATGACAAGCTTACCCAGAGTAATCCTGTGCATCACTTCATACGCATATATATAATTACATATAAATGACGGGCTGGATATATTGCAGTATGCAAGTACACCATCAAGCGATGAATCATCTTTATATATATTTTTATACTGTGAATACAGAATAGCAGCACCCGGAAAGCCGGTCAGAATTCCACATAAGATTACATATATTTTCATGTATTTTTCGCTTATTCTTAACTCACTCATTATCACGCTTGCAAGAAAACTTGCCGGGAATATTCCGGGAAGCACGGTGTATGCCCACAATATGAGTCCGTTCCTTGCCCCCTGCATTGCAATTGCAGGCCGAGCCAGCATTATTACCAATAATATAATCTCAATTATTACAATTTTATTTATACATTTTTTCTGCATATTATTTAATTAATTTAGTGTATTATTGTTAAAAAATATGCTATTATCTATATAATAATGATTATTTGTGAGGACTTTTAAATATATGGATTTACAACTCTGGAAAGAAATTATTGCGCCTTATGATCTGGCTGTTGAAGAACTTACTGTCAAATTCAACCACATAATAAAAGAATACAGGCAGCAGGGATATTATTCTCCAATTGAACAGGTATCAGGGCGTGTCAAAAGCATATCAAGTATTATCGGCAAAGCCCAGAAAAAAAATATTGATATGGATAAAATCACTGAATATATTGAAGATATAGCTGGCATACGTCTTATATGCCAGTTTGCCAACGATATATATTCTGTTGTTGATCTTATACGTGGAAGAAGTGATATGGTAATCAAAGAAGAAAAAGATTACATAACACATATCAAAGACAGTGGATACAGAAGCTACCACATTATCGTTCTCTATAAGGTTGAAACTACTTCAGGTACACATGAGATTCCTGTTGAAATCCAGATAAGAACACTTGGAATGAATTTCTGGGCAGTTATAGAACATTCTCTGCAATATAAGTACAATGGCAATATACCTGCACATGTCAAGGAACGGCTTAATGTTACAGCTAATGCAATCCTTACTCTTGACAATGAGATGGAATCTATCCATGATGAGGTTATTGATGCACAGAATTCATATTATATCCGTGCGAATGCAGTATCTGATATTCTTGGCAATATTGAGAATCTCTACAAATATGCCAACAAACGTGAGATATCCAAAATTCAGGATGAATTTTATGAAGTATATAAAACTGGTGATATTAACCAGCTTGAACAGTTTAACAAGCAGCTTGATATAATAGCTGAAGGTTATCGTGCACAGTCACTTAACTAATATGCTTTAAGAAAGGTTTTTAATATAATGAATTTACCATCAAAATATACAGACAGCATGAAAGAACTTTTAGGGGATGAGTATGATGCCTATCTTAAAAGCTTTGATGACACAAGATTATATGGTCTAAGAGTTAACACTCTGAAGATTTCTGTTGAGGATTTTCTAAAGATTTCTCCATTTGAGCTCACTCCGGTTCCATGGATTGAGAATGGTTTTTACTATAGTGAAAATGACAAGCCAGCCAAGCATCCATATTATTTTGCAGGGTTATACTATATTCAGGAACCAAGCGCAATGACACCTGCCAATGTACTTCCAATTGAAGACAATGACGTTGTCCTTGATATGTGTGCAGCTCCCGGCGGCAAATCAACTGAGCTTGGCGCAAAGCTTAACAGAACAGGTCTTCTTATCACTAATGATATAAGCAATTCAAGGGCTAAGGCACTTCTAAAGAATGTAGAAGTGTTTGGAATACCTAACATATGCCTGTTAAACGAAGATCCTGTCCAGATAACTGACCGTTTTACAGGATTTTTTGATAAGATTTTAATAGATGCACCTTGCTCTGGTGAGGGAATGTTCAGAAAAGATAATAAACTCATCAAAGCATGGGAAAAGAATGGCCCTGAATTCTACTCACAGATTCAGAAGAATATTATTCTTGCCGGTGCAGACATGTTAAAGCCGGGCGGTAAAATGCTATATTCAACATGTACATTTTCACAACTGGAAGATGAAGAGACAATTAAACACCTTATTGATAACAGACCTGATATGCATCTTATTCCAATCAAACCATATGAAGGCTTTGCAACTGGAATATGCAGTGATGAGGACGAGCAAAAGTATGGTCTTAGAAAAACTGTCCGCATCTTCCCTCATAAGATGCCTGGTGAGGGACATTTCGTTGCATTGCTCGAAAAGGATGCCGATTCACCAGAGACATTTCATCCTTTAAGGAAAAAGAATACTGCAAAGCTTGCACCTGAACTTACAGATTTTCTTAAGCTTATTGACCTTCCTATCAAAGAAAGTGATATATTCGTACGTGACACATATGTATACTGTATATCACCATATATGCCAGATAATAATAAGCTTAGAATTTTAAGAAGTGGTCTGCTTTTAGGTGAATTAAAGAAAAATCGTTTTGAACCAAGCCAGGCTCTGGCAATGGTATTAAAAGCAAGTGAATATCCATACACAATCAGTCTGCCTGTAAGTGATGAGAGAATTATCAAGTATCTTAAAGGCGAAACTATTGACCTTCCTGAGTTTTCCGACAGTGTCAAGAAAGGATGGATTCTTTTCTGTGTAGATAATTATCCTTTAGGATGGGGCAAATATGACGGATATTCCCTAAAAAATAAATATCTTGCTGGCTGGCGATGGATGTAATAGGAGAGTTATGAAAATTAGACTTGATAAGTATCTTGCAGATATGCAGATTGGCACCAGAAGCCAGGTAAAAGAATATATCAAAAAGGGTCGTATAACAGTTAATGGTTCCGTCATTAAGTCAAGCGATATAAAGATAGATACAGACTCTGATATTGTATGTGTTGATGGCAGTCCTGTCGGATATGTTGAATATGAATATTATATGCTTAATAAACCAGCAGGTGTCATAACAGCGACAACTGATAAGACAGCACGCACTGTAACAGACCTTATAGAATCAAAGCGAAAAGACCTTTTTCCTGTCGGAAGACTTGATAAGGACACAGAAGGACTTCTGCTTATTACTAATGACGGAGACCTTGCACACTATATGCTTGCTCCTAAAAGCCATGTTGATAAAACCTACTTTGCGACAGTTAAAGGTTCAATAACTGATGAAACTATTAATCTGTTCAGGGATGGTCTGCGTGTCGATTCCGAACTCACAGCTCTGCCAGCTATCTTAGAAGTACTGTCCTATGACAAGAATAAAGATGAGTCTGACATACTTATTACAATCCACGAGGGTAAATTCCATCAGGTAAAGAGAATGTTTGAGGCTGTTGACAGCTTTGTATATTATCTTAAGAGAATATCATTCGGTCCCTTAACACTTGATGATGCACTTAATACCGGAGAATATCGTCTGTTAACCAAAGATGAGCTTGGTGCTTTAAAAGCCATATATAACAAAAACTAATTTAATACAAGAGGTTTATATGAAAAAAATACCAAAAGGTTCCTATGGATACCTTAATTACAAAAAGAAATTGTCACTGATAATCATGCTTGCATCATTCTTAGTCATTGCAGCAGTATTCTTTACAGGATACATTGTAACTGGAACTAACAACAATATAATGACTGTTATAGCAGCAGTACTTACACTGCCAGCGGCTAAATTTACAGTTGCATATATAATTCTGATTCCACATCACAGTACACCAGAAGATGTATATTCAGGTACCAATGGCACTTTTCCGGGGCTTGAAACTTACTATGACCTTATATTTTCCAACAGTACCAGTCCTATAGGCACACAGGCTGTTGTTATATCTGACTCTTTAGTAATAGCTCTCACTGACGAAACTAAGGCAGATAAAAAACTGTTTGAAAAAAGTGTTGCTGATTTCATGGAAAAAGATGGACATCCGGTAAATGTATCTCTTTTCACTGATAAGACTTCATTTATCGCCAAAGCAAAGTTAATGAGTTCAGGGAATGCACCTGACAGTGAACCATCTACAAGAATAGAGCGTAATGCTAAATCAATATTAGCAATGTGCTTATAATTATAAGAATCGGGAGATTATTTTGAAAGAGATAATAATTGACAATGTTGATGCCGGACAGCGATTTGATAAATATCTGTCCAAGCTGCTTCCGGAAGCTGGAAAAAGCTTTATATATAAGATGCTCAGAAAGAAAAATATTGTTCTTAATAACAAAAAATCTGACGGAAGCGAAAAAATATCTCAAGGGGATGTCGTAAAAATCTTCTTCTCTGATGAGACTTTTGATAAATTTTCTCATTCTGAAAAAACGCCCCAGAATAAGAATTATGATAATATAATAAAAGACAAAATCAAAGCTCTTGATATTATATATGAGGATGACAATATAGTTATTGTAAACAAACCATCCGGCGTATTATCACAGAAAGCCAAGCCTGATGATATATCAATTAATGAAATTGTCAGTGGTTATATCATGTCCGATTTTGACAAAAAAGAACATTCATTTAAACCGGGTATATGTAACAGATTAGACAGGAATACCAGTGGAATAGTAGTTGCTGGTAAAAACATGTATGGACTACAGACAATGTCTGCTGCATTTCATGACAGAACAATTTACAAATACTACATATGTATTGTTAAAGGCGTTTTCACTAAACGCCAGTGTCTTAATGGATTCATCAGAAAAGACGAAGCTGACAACATGGTCACAATATTGTCAGAAGATGATTTTAACAAGTTAAATCCTGCTGATGCGGATAAGTATTCTCCTGTCAATACAGAGTTTATACCAGTGGCACAAGGCAATGATGTATCGCTTGTAAAAGTCCACCTTATAACTGGTAAAACACACCAGATAAGGGCACATCTTAAACATATAGGTTATCCGATTGCAGGAGATTACAAATACGGCAGCAGTCCATTTAATGACTATATGAGAAAAAATTATCATATTAAAGATCAGATGCTTCATGCATATGAACTTATTATACCAGTTAAGGCTTATCCAGACCTTAACGATGACCTGCACATAACAACTTCAATTCCTGATGAATTTGTGCAGGTTCTTAAAGGAGAAGATATATGGCAACCTGGAATTCAAGAGGTCTTAGGGGATCTACACTAGAAGATTTTATTAATATGAGTAATGAGAAATACCTTGCCAATGGACTGGCCCTTATCCAGAAGATACCAACACCAATCAAGCCAATCAAGATGGATCAGGAGAGCAGACATATAACGCTTGCATATTTCGACCAGAAAAGTACAGTTGACTACATAGGAGTTGTTCAGGGCATACCTGTATGTTTTGATGCCAAAGAAACTGCCGTTGACACATTTCCACTACAGAATATTCACAGACATCAGATTGATTTTATGGAAAATTTTGAGAAACAGAATGGCATTTCTTTCATAATTTTGTATTTTTCTTCCAGAGATGAGTTTTATTATATTCCATTCTGTGATATAATGCATTATTGGTTACGTGGGGAAAATGGTGGCAGAAAAAGTTTTACATATGATGAAATAGACAAGTCATATCAGATTCATTCATCAAAAGGAGTCATCGTACATTATCTTGAAACACTTCAAAAAGATATTTCAACAAGGGAGTAACGGGGGATATGGAAAAAAATATAATAGAAAAATATGAGCTTATTAATGGTCAGGCTATTATTGACCTGAACTATAATGTTATATCTGCCAATGAAGAAATGTATCGTTTTATCGGTATTTCAACTAATATCTCTTTTATGGAGACCATACATCAGGTTGATCTTGATGATTTCATAGATGTCTGTCATCATCTTAGAGACAGCCAGGAAGCTGATATGATTGTAAGAATGAGACGTGCTGATAATTCATACCGATGGATTCTTTTACATATTGCAAGATTCAGATTAAGAGCACTCAGCACTACTCTTGATTACTATGAAATAGCTGCAGCTGATATACTTGCACTTAAAAAAAGATACATCAAACTTGAGGCACTTACTAACTCTAATAAGCCTGTTGAAAATTTCATTCATGAAGATTTACTATATTCTAAAGAAGAAGCATTACATTACTGTCAAAATCTTATTGAACGCAAGGATACTGAATTTACACTGCTTCTTGTTGAGATTGATAATTATAATGATTATGTTGTTAATAATGGATATGATTTTGCACAGACACTTCTTAACACTGCAATTAATACAGCCAAATCTATTCTTGATGGACGTGGAATTATATGCAGACACAGCGACACAACATTTTCTGTTGTAGTTCGTAATATTAATCAGGAAATTAACTTAAGATCGTTTCTTGAATCATTCAGAAATTCTATAACATGGAATGAATTAATTCAGAATAATGTTGAACACATGACATTATCAATAGGTATAGCAAGATACCCTCAGAATGGTGAAAATTTTGACATTGTTCTTAAAAAATTATACAGGGCATTAGACATATGCCATACAAGAGGAACTAGCAAATATATTATATATCGTGAACATCTTCACGGTGAAATACAATAAATATATCACACCTTAAGAAAGGACTAATCATGAAAAAAGATTTATTACACACACCAGAAGGTGTAAGAGATATATATAATACTGAATGTGCTAAAAAGCTTGTTTTACAGAACAGACTTCATGATGTATGTATCAAATATGGTTATAATGACATCCAGACACCAACCCTTGAATTTTTTGATGTATTTAGTAAAGAGCGTGGTAGTGTTCCATCGAATGAAATGTTCAAGTTATTCGACAGATATGGCAATACACTTGTTATGCGTCCTGATATGACACCTTCAATAGCAAGAACTGCTGCCAAATATTACGCTGACAGGCTTCTTCCAGTCAAGTTATGTTATGTTGGCAACACATTTATCAATGTAAGCCAGTATTATCAGGGCAAACTCAAAGAAAACACTACTATAGGTGCAGAGCTTATCGGTGATGATTCTATATATGCAGATTTTGAGATAATCTCTATGGTTATAGAATGTATGAAGAATTCCGGATTAAAGGAATTTCAGGTTGAGATTGGTAATGTTGCATATTTCAATGGTCTTCTTACAGAAGCAGGAATAGACGGTGATGACAAGGAATCTCTTATCGAACTTATCCAGGAAAAGAATTATCTTGGTGAAGCTGAGCTTTTATCATCACTTAACATTGACAAGAAGATTGCTGATGTTTTACTTGAGCTCCCACAGCTTTTTGGTTCCGTAGAAGTTCTTGAAAAGGCTAAAGAACTTGCAACTAACGATATAAGCATCAAAGCAATTGACAGATTATATAAGTTATATGAATTGTGCAGACTTACAGGTGCCGACAAATATGTATCATTTGATTTAGGTGCAGTAAGTAAACATGCTTATTACACAGGTATTCTTTTCTATGCATATACATTTGGCACAGGTGAGCCTGTAATATGCGGTGGTAGATATAATAAGCTTCTTGGACAGTTCGGATGTGATAAGCCTTCTATTGGTTTTTCTATAACTGTTGATGCAATGATGGCTGCCATATCACGCCAGAATATCGATATTCCAGTAGACAATTCAGGATTACTTTTAATATACAATGAAGATGATCTTCTCAATGTAGTTTCAATCGCTGATTCGCTGAGAAAGCTCGATATTCCTGTATGTACAATCACATACAATGATTCAAAAACCACTGAACAATATTGTGAATACGCTATTAATTCACAGCTTAAACATGTTATCATGCTTCCTTGCCTTGAAGGTATGTCAGATGATAACAACGGCAATATCCATGTGACATCAATTGATGCTGACACAGGTATTTCCAAAGAGATATCAATAGCACAACTTCTTGGAGGTGAATTATAATGCGATATATAACTGTTGCTTTATCAAAAGGCAGACTTGCCAAAAAAGCCCTTGATATGTTTGAGCACATCGGAATTACATGTGAAGAGATGAAAGATGAGAGTACGAGAAAGCTTATATTTGTCAATGAAGAGCTCGGTATGAAATTCTTTCTTGCCAAGCCATCTGATGTACCTACATATGTAGAATATGGGGCAGCAGATATCGGTATCGTTGGTAAAGATACCCTTCTTGAAGAGGGCAGAAAGCTTTATGAAGTCCTTGATTTAAAGACTGGAAGATGCAAAATGTGCGTATGTGGTCCTGCATCAGCCAAAGAAAAGCTTATGCATCATGAACTTATACGAGTTGCATCTAAATATCCTAATATAGCTAAAGATTATTTCTATAATACAAAGCATCAGACTGTTGAGATAATAAAACTTAATGGTTCTGTAGAGCTTGCTCCTATAGTAGGTCTTTCAGAAGTTATTGTAGATATCGTAGAAACTGGTGCAACACTTCGTGAGAATGGTCTTGAAGTGCTTGAAGAGGTTTGTCCATTATCTGCAAGACTTGTTGTTAATCAGGTCAGCATGAAAATGGAAAGTGAAAGAATTAATAAGATAATCAACGATCTTAAGCAATACCTTGAATCAAAGGATTGATTTACAGATTATAAGATTTTCATAAGTAAGAGAAAGGGATAAGAACATGAGAATTGTAAAATTAACTTCAGAAACCAAAAAAAACATCTTGGAAAATCTTCTTAAAAGAAGTCCTAACAGTTATGGCAAATTCGAGAGTGCAGTTAACGAAATTCTTGCTAATGTCAAAGCCAATGGAGACGAAGCACTATTTAATTACACTAAAGAATTTGATAAAGCTGACATCAATGCATCCAATGTTGTTGTAACACAGGAAGAAATAGATGAGGCATATAAGCTTGTTGACAGTGGGCTTATTGAAGTAATAAGAAAATCTCTTGTTAATATCCGTTCATACCATGAAAAACAGAAACAGTATAGCTGGTTTGATTCTAAGCCAGATGGAACATTGCTTGGCCAGAAGGTAAGTGCTCTTGCCAGAGTTGGTGTATATGTACCAGGCGGTAAAGCTGCTTATCCATCAAGCGTTCTTATGAATGTAATTCCTGCCAAAGTAGCAGGTGTTGACGAGATTATAATGTGTACACCTCCAGGAAAAGATGGCAAGGTTTACCCTACAACACTTGTAGCAGCTAAAGAAGCTGGTGTTGATGTAATATACAAAGTCGGTGGAGCACAGGCTATCGCTGCTATGGCATATGGAACAGCATCTATCCCTAAAGTAGATAAGATTGTCGGCCCTGGTAATATCTATGTTGCACTTGCAAAGAAAGCTGTATTCGGCTATGTATCAATTGATTCCGTTGCAGGTCCAAGTGAGATTATGGTTCTCGCTGATGAGACAGCTAACCCAAGATATGTTGCAGCTGACCTTCTTTCTCAGGCTGAGCATGATGAGATGGCATCTGCAATCCTTGTAACAACAAGTGAGGAGTTAGCTTCAAAAGTATCTGAAGAAGTTGACGGATTTGTTAAGAACCTATCACGTAAGGAAATCATCCAGAAGTCTCTTGATACATATGGATATATTCTTATTGCATCTTCTATGTCAGAAGCAATCGATGTTGTCAATGAGATAGCTTCTGAGCACCTTGAGATTGTTACTAAGAATCCATTCGATACAATGACAAGAGTAAGAAATGCTGGTGCAATGTTCTTAGGTGAATACAGCTCTGAACCTCTCGGTGATTACTTTGCAGGTCCTAACCATGTATTGCCTACTAATGGTACAGCTAAGTTCTTCTCACCATTAAGTGTTGATGATTTCATCAAGAAATCAAGCATCATATCTTATTCAAGAGAAGCACTTGAGGCAATACACACTGATATCGAAAGTTTTGCAACAGCAGAGCATTTAACAGCTCACGCTAACTCTATACATGTAAGATTTGAATAATGAATTTTCTTAAAAGGAGTATAACATGGCAGATTCTATAATAAGACAGGCATCTATAACAAGAAAGACAAAAGAAACAGACATCAATATGCGTCTTGTAATTGATGGTTCAGGCAAAGCAAATGTTAACACAGGCATAGGCTTCTTTGACCATATGCTGATAAGCTTTGCAAAGCATGGTCTGTTTGATCTTGATTTGACAGTAAAGGGTGATCTTATTGTTGACTGTCATCATACTATTGAAGATGTTGGTATCGTTCTCGGCGAAGCCATAAAGAAAGCCATAGGAGATAAGAAAGCCATCAGAAGATATGGTGATATAATTCTTCCTATGGATGAAGCACTTATCATGTGTGCAATTGATTTATCAGGAAGACCTTACCTTGTATTTGAAGGTGAGTTCGGAAGTGACAGAGTTGGTTACTTTGATACACAGATGGTTCGTGAATTTTTCTATGCAGTGTCATACAGTGCTGCCATGAATCTTCATATCCGCCAGATAAGTGGTTTTAACGACCATCACATAATAGAGGGAATGTTTAAGGCATTTGCCAAAGCCCTTGATGAAGCATCAATCAAAGACCCACGTATTACAAGTGTTCTTTCAACTAAAGGCTCACTGTAGACGATAATCAATACTAAATATAATACAGATGCGTACATACGCAGGAATGGAGAACTTATTATTATGTCTTGCAAAAAATTAATTCCAGTTATATA
The DNA here is from genome assembly GCA_050874305.1 of Lachnospira sp. Taxonomy (GTDB): domain Bacteria; phylum Bacillota; class Clostridia; order Lachnospirales; family Lachnospiraceae; genus Lachnospira. The sequence continues at coordinate 33,157 of JBNMKL010000002.1, forward strand.
TCTTAAAGACACTAAAGCATATGCAGATGAAGATTTAAATATCGCCATAGGTGATGGCAGTGCATTAGATATTGCCACACGCTACAGCGAGAATGGTGCAGATGAAATCATCATATTTGACCTTTCATATGATGATGTATCACACGAAGAGGCTATCGGAATATTAAGACAGATTACCAAATCAATTGATACACCTATTCTTGTTGGCGGTAATGTCAAGAGAGTAGAAGATGTTAAGAAGTATCTGTATGCTGGTGCCAAAGCAGCTATCCTCGATGACAGAAGAGAATCTAACATGGTTATGATGAAAGAGGTTGCTGACCGTTTTGGCAAGGATAAGATTGGTGTCGTAATAAGCGAATATGATGCTGATATAGCCAATATGGTTAAAGATAATGATTTGTCTTTCATTTTTACAAAGTCTTTATCAAAATACATGTCATTTTCGACAAGTTTTGCAGGAATTCCTGCAATTATAAGTGCTGATTCTGAGAATGCTGTTGATTTTGACAGCTCTCTTGATATATTAAAAGAAATCCTTGTTAAGGATAATATCTATGGTGTATCGGGAACAGTTATCAGCCAGACTACATATGATTTCATGAAAGCAAAGCATACATTAAAACAGGCAGGCGTTGACACTAATACATTTGAAAGTTCTATTCCATTCAGCGAATTTAAGCTTAATAATGATGGACTTATTCCTGTTATAGTTCAGGATTATAAGACTGACGAAGTTCTTATGCTTGCATATATGAATGAAGAGTCTTATAACGCAACTATCCATACAGGAAGAATGACATATTACAGCAGAAGCCGTCAGGAATTATGGGTTAAGGGTGAGACATCTGGTCATTACCAGTATGTGCGTTCGATTGAGATTGACTGTGATAACGATACATTACTTGCCAAGGTTAAACAGATTGGTGCTGCATGCCACACTGGCAACAGAAGCTGCTTCTACCGCAATCTTGTTTCAACTGAGTATGCTGAAACTAATCCATTAAAGATATTTAATCAGGTTATGGATATAATAGAGGACAGAAAACTCCATCCAAAAGAAGGTTCTTATACTAATTATCTGTTCGATAAAGGTATTGATAAAATTCTTAAAAAATGTGGTGAGGAAGCTACTGAAATTATTATTGCAGCTAAAAACCCAGACCCTGAAGAAATCAAATACGAGATTTCAGATTTCCTTTATCATGTAATGGTGCTTATGGTATTAAGAGGAGTTACATGGGAAGATATCGTCAAGGAGCTTGCTAATCGATGATTAATAATATCATAATTACGAATATTCCATTAAATACAAGCAGAGGCAGTGTTACACGCACTGTCTCTGCTATTTATGATGACAATGGATGTGTAAGCCTTAATATCCATAACACATCAAGCATAATAGGCAATATCTACCTTGGCAGGGTTGACAATATTGTTAAGAACATTAATAGTGCCTTTGTTAGCATAGATAAGAATAACACATGCTATTACTCACTTACTGACAACAAGAAGCACTATTTTTTTAACCCTAAGAATAACACAGCCGTTAATCAGGGGGATTCTATACTTGTCCAGGTAAAAAAAGATGCAACCAAGTTAAAGCCTGCAAGCCTGTCCGATAAAATTGAACTTCCCGGACACTACGTTGTCATATCACTTGATGTCAAAGGAGTAGTTGTATCCAAAAAAATAAAAGACACTGATACAATTATCGAATTAAGACACAGCCTTCAGAATTTACTTGATTCCCAGTCAGAATGTGAAGATTTCTGCAACTATGGCATTAATCCGGGTATTATCGTAAGGTCTAATGCCGCATCACTTACTGATATAGAACCAGCAGTTAAGGAAGCTAAAGATTTAATCCAATCATTATCCATGCTAATCCATAATGCAATATATCAGAAAGCTCCTGTATGTCTCTATGAGGCAATGCCAGAATACATTAACATAATTAATGACATGCCATTGTCTGAGCTTGGACAGGTAATAACTGATGACATTGAAATATTCGGACATATAAGCCAGCAATGCAGCTATATATCTGATAATCCTGATTCCTGCATACGTCTGTATTCCGATGAAATGCTTCCTCTTTACAATCTGTATGACGTAAGAAAAGAGATTGAGAAAGCACTTTCACGCAAAATATGGCTGAAATCAGGCGGATATATCATAATTGATTATACGGAAGCCATGACAGTCATTGACGTTAACAGCGGTAAGTATGTGACTAAAAAGCACGATGCACAGGTTAAAGAAAATGCATTTTATCTTGTCAATTCGCAGGCTGCCACAGAGATTGCAAGACAACTGCGTCTGCGCAACATTTCTGGTATGGTAATCGTAGATTTTATCAATATGGAAAATCCTGAACACATTCAGGGAATACTTAAAATTCTTAAAGACGAATTCAGGAAAGATTCTGTTACAACAAGTGTCGTTGATATTACTAAGCTTGGTCTTGTAGAGATAACAAGAAAGAGGGCAGGAGCTATGTTAAAAGAGTGTCTGAATGGTGAGGCGGCTGCCAATGAATTATAATGATTTTTACCTGAAAATTACAAAACCTTTCAAAGAGCATGCTGCGCTTTTAAAAGTATTGAAAGCATTGTATTACATTATTCCAGTAATCACTGCTTTAATATACTTTTATATTATAATTACAACTTACATCACAAGGGACATCCATGCTTGTATAAAGACAATCCTGATTCCGTTTGTGACATTTGTGGCTGTTACAATATTTAGAAAAATTGTCAATTCTGACAGACCCTATACCAAAGACAATATAACGCCGCTTATTCCAAGAGACAAAGGCGGTGAATCATTTCCAAGCAGACACACATCCTCACTTGGAATAATTGCCATGGCAGGGCTGTACTACAATATATGGCTCGGCGTAATCCTGTGGTGCATGACAGTAATCCAGGGATTTGTACGCATTATCTGCGGGGTACATTACCCTAAAGATATAATATCCGGGGTAATCATAAGCATCTTATGCGGATTATTATTTTTTATATAAAAATATATATTTTATATTGACAAATTGACAGAAATTATATATTATAACTTTTGTGTGCCGCACAGTTAGGACATAAACAGACCTATAAGGTCTTTCCAAAACTGGCGAGTATTTAATTTAGGAGGTGCCATATGTACGCAATTATAGCAACAGGTGGTAAACAGTACACAGTTTCTGAAGGCGACGTTATCAAGGTAGAAAAGCTTGGTGTTAATGCTGGTGACACTGTTACATTTGACCAGGTTCTTTTCGTTAATGATGGAGCAGCTAAGGTTGGAGATCCTACAGTTTCTGGAGCTTCAGTTACAGCTAGCGTTGTTGAAGAAGGAAAAGACAAGAAGGTTATTGTTTACAAGTACAAGAGAAAGACTGGCTATCACAAGAAGAATGGTCATAGACAGGCTTACACAAAGGTTAAGATTGAAAAGATCAACGCTTAATCAGGTATTTGTGAATATTATTTTAGAAAGGCATGAATATTATGACTCATGCTACAATCTATAAAAGCTCACTTAATGGTGAGATATTAGGATTCAGAACTGAGGGACATGCTGGTTATGCAGAGTCTGGCAGTGATATAGTGTGTGCATCCATATCAATTCTTGTTATTAATACAATTAATACAATTGATTTGTACTGTGACTGTACATATACTACAGACATTAATGAGAAAGCTGGTCTTATTGAGTTTAAACTGAGTCCATTTGTTAAAGATTTAAAAGTTTCTAATGAAGTTCGGGTTCTTCTTAATGGACTGGAGCTTGGCTTATGTCAGGTTGCTAAAGAAAATCCCAAACATCTAACCATAACCGTTAAGGAGGTGTAATGTTATGTTAAATTTGAACCTTCAGTTTTTTGCCCATAAAAAGGGTGTTGGTTCTACAAAGAACGGTAGAGATTCTGAGTCTAAGAGATTAGGCGCAAAGAGAGCTGACGGACAGTTTGTTTTAGCTGGTAATATTCTTTACAGACAGCGTGGAACAAAGGTTCTTCCAGGTGTTAATGTTGGTCGTGGTGGCGATGATACATTATTCGCACTTGTTGATGGAACTGTTAAGTTCGAGAGAAAGGGCAGAGATAAGAAGCAGGTTTCTGTATATCCTGTTGCTTCTAACGAATAATTATTGTACCTTAAAGCTCCAAGTCTTCGGATTTGGAGCTTTTTTAGTTTTGTCTTATCCAAAATAGGAGATTAATAAATGTTTTCAGATAGAGCAAGAATATTTATCAAATCAGGCAAAGGGGGAGACGGACATGTAAGCTTCAGACGTGAGCTTTATGTTCCAGATGGAGGTCCTGATGGTGGTAACGGCGGCCGTGGCGGCGACATAATATTTGAAGTTGATAAAGGTCTTAATACACTTGGAGATTTCCGTCATAACAGCAAATACGTTGCTGAAAGTGGCTCAGAAGGCGGTAAAAGAAGATGTACCGGTAAAGATGGTGCAGACCTTGTAATTAAAGTTCCAGAAGGAACAGTTATATATGATGATGAGACACATAAAGTTATCGCTGATATGTCTAATGGCAATTTAAGAGAGACAATCCTTAAAGGCGGAAGAGGTGGTAAAGGTAATATGAACTATGCCACATCTACAATGCAGGCTCCTCAGTATGCACAGCCAGGTCAGGATGCACAGGAACTCTGGATAAGACTTGAGTTAAAGGTTATCGCTGACGTTGGTCTTGTTGGTTTTCCTAATGTCGGTAAATCAACACTTTTATCAAGAGTTACCAACGCAAGACCTAAGATAGCCAACTATCATTTCACAACATTAAATCCTAATCTTGGAGTAGTTGACCTTGATGACGCAAAAGGCTTTGTAATCGCAGATATTCCTGGACTTATCGAAGGTGCCTCAGAAGGTATCGGCTTAGGCCATGAATTTTTAAGACATATTGAGAGAACAAAGGTCATCATTCACATGGTTGATGCCGCATCAACTGAAGGTAGAGACCCTGTTGCAGATATCAAAGCTATTAATAAAGAATTAGAGGCATATAACCCTGAGCTTCTTACACGCCCACAGGTTATAGCTGCCAATAAAATAGATGTCCTTGGCGCATATGATGACGGAAAAGACCCAATCGGTGAGCTACGTGATGAATTTGAAAAGGACGGCATTAAAGTATTCCCAATCTCTGCTGTAACTGGTCAGGGATTAAAGGAACTCTTATATCATGTAAGCGGATTATTGTCTAATATGGACGATACTCCGGTAACATTTGAAAAAGAAGTAGACCTTGATACATTATTTGATAATCCTAATGAGGCATTCTATGTTGAGAAGGATAATGATGGTGTATTCCTTGTCTATGGTCCTAGAATTGACCGTATGCTCGGATATACTAATCTTGAGTCTGAGAAGGGCTTCAGCTTCTTCCAGAGATTCTTAAGAGAAACTGGTATATTAAAGCAGTTAAAGGCTCTTGGTGTAGAAGAGGGCGATACAGTACGTGTAGGCGAATATCTTGAATTCGACTATTATGATTAATTATAAGGAGGCAATAATATGACAAGCAAACAGAGAGCTTACCTTAAAGGTCTTGCTATGAATATAGATCCGATTTTCCAGTTTGGCAAAGCAAGCCTGACACCTGAGAACACAAAAGCTATTGCTGAGGCTTTAGAGGCAAGAGAGCTTATTAAAATCAATGTTTTACAGAACTGTCAGGACAATCCTAATGAAATAGCAGCTACTTTAGCTGAGAGAACACATTCAGAAGTTGTTCAGGTTATTGGCAAGAAAATTGTTCTTTACAAAGAATCTGTCAATAAGAAAAAGATTGAACTGCCACCTGCTAAAAAGAAGTAATGGTGAACGATATGGAAACAATTGGAATATTAGGAGGAACATTTAATCCTATACATCTTGGTCATCTACAGATAGCCATATGTGCACATGAGCAATTTAATATTCCACATATTTTAGTCATGCCAAGCGGTCAGCCATCTTCATATAAAGATACAAGCATAATAGCTGATGCATCTGACAGATGTGCAATGATTGAACTGGCAATTAAGGACTATCCATATATGAGTCTGTCAACAATCGAGATAGAAAGACAGGGAGCAACATACACATCAGATACATTAAAATATCTTAAAAATGATAATTCCTATATATATTTTCTTATCGGAGCAGACTCTCTGTTCTCACTTGATAGATGGCATGAAGCAGAATATGTTATGAATAACTGCCATTTTATAGCTGCCAACAGGGACAAACATTCAACAGACGAGCTTGAGCAGAAAGCTGAATATCTTCGGGCGCACTATAATGCAAAAATAGATATTCTCCACATGAATGACATGCCAATAAGTTCATCTGATATCAGAGACAGGATTCATAATGGAAAAAATACAGATAACATGCTTCCTAAGACAGTATATCAATATATTACAGCACATGATCTCTACATGTAATCTGATTGTGTGCCAGATTATACAAGGACAAGTATTATGAATAATGAATATGTAACCAGAATAAAAAAAGGTGTAAAAGATATACTTAAAGACAATAAGAACAGATACTGGCATACTATAGGTGTCGCCAATACATGTGCATGTCTTGCCATGAAATATGATGTTGATATCGAACGTGCTTACATTGCAGGACTCTTACATGACTGTGCCAAATGCCTTTCAGATGATGAGCTTATAGAAGAATGTAATAATAACAATATTCCTATTAGTAAATATGAAAAGAAAAGCCCATATCTGCTTCATGGCAAGGTCGGTGCATTATATGCAAAGCAGAAATTCGATATAGATGATGAAGAAATTCTCTCTGCAATATGCTGCCATACAACAGGTAAACCCGGTATGACAACTCTTGAAGAAATATTATTCATAGCTGATTATATAGAGCCTTACAGGAATAAAGCTGCTAATCTGGATATGATACGCCAGATTGTATTCAATGATATCAAGCTTGCTATATATCATGTATGTAATGATACAATAAGTTATCTTAACAAGAATAATGCAGATATCGATGAGACAACAGTATTAACTTATGAATATTATCAGGAATTAATTAATGAAAGGAACGAGTAATATGAGCAATATGAGTGCTAAAGAAATTGTAAAAGTTGCAGTTGATGCCATGCTTGATAAGAAAGCCAGCGATGTAAAAATACTTGATATCAGCAATATATCAGTTATCGCTGATTATTTTATCATTGCTGACGGTAACAACGCTAACCAGATTCAGGCTATCGTAGACAATATTGAAGAAAAGCTTCATGAAGCCGGAGCTAAAGAACCACGCGTAGAAGGTTACAACACAGCTACATGGATTCTTCTTGACTACAATGATGTTATAATCCATGTATTCAACAAGGATGACAGACTTTTCTATGACCTCGACAGAATATGGAGAGATGGTAAAGAAGTTAATGTAGAAGATTTAGCTTAAAAGTATATATAAAATAACGACTGCTGTATATTATACGGCAGTCGTTATTTTATATACTGATATTATTTACTTGATATTAAGTCGTACAAGACCAATTACCTTACCGATAATCTGGCAGTCTGGAACGATAATAGGATCCATATAATCATTTTCTGGCTGTAATCTTATATGTCCGTCTTCCTTATAAAATCTCTTGACTGTAGCTGAATCATCAACCATGGCTACAACAATCTCACCATTCCTTGCAGTATCAGCTTTACTTACAATTATATTATCACCATCGTATATTCCAATGTTAACCATGCTCTCGCCTTTGACTGTAAGCATAAACACTTCTTCATTAGGCATATATTCTGATGGGATAGGGAAGTAGCTTACTACATTCTCAACTGCTAAAATAGGTTCTCCGGCTGCAACACGTCCAACAAGTGGAACATTGACAACCTCACGTCTTGTAAGGTTGAAATTATCATCAATAATCTCTATAGCTCTTGGCTTGGTAGGGTCTCTTCTTATATAACCATTCTTCTCAAGTGTTTCAAGATGAGCATGGACAGAAGATGTTGACTTGAGGTCTACCGCCTGACATATATCTCTTACTGATGGTGGGTACCCCTTATTAAGAATCTGTGCTTTTATGTATTCTAGAATCTCAGACTGTTTCTGAGTTATTCTTCCATAAGCCATATATCAATACCTCCAATTAAATGTCTTACATAACACTACATATTGTGTTGTTATGTTCAGATTATAACATATAAAAAATGTATTATCAAATATTTTCCGAAAAAATGTTCGAAATATTTGTTCGATTTATGTTGACAAACGAATGTTCGTGTCATATAATCCAAATCATAGTAACGAACATTTATTCGGAACAATTATTCGAACGCACTAAGATAATCAATGGAGGATATTATTATGAAGTATAGTACACACTCTGGCAGAACATCATTAAGAACACAGTCACACAGACCATCACATAGACATAACCATCATTCTAAGAGACGTAACTCTTTAACAGCTATTATTAACCCACTTACATTATTCCTTGCAGCCATTGCCATTATTATGACTTTTTCATTTGGCATCAGAACTGTTAACGCATCTGATAAAGATGACAAGACAATGTATAAGTATTTTACAAGCATAACAGTCCAGTCTGATGATACATTATGGGATATTGCAACAAGATATTCTTACAACGAAAAACCTAAAAGTTATGTAAACAACATTATGTCAATCAATAATATGACAGATGAAACTATCTATTCTGGTCAGGACATTGTTATATATTATTATTCAGATGAATTAAAGTAACGCCGTGATTAAAGTTGTTATCAGGCTTAAAGTAATGCCAGAATTTAAGTGCTGCCGGGATTTAAGCTGATAGACTTTTATATTGAATTTTGATATAATAATGCATATGGATTGCTATTCATTGCAGCAATTCGTATACATCAATTAGTGGCATAATTTACTTTTGGCACTAATATCATATTAATATTAAGGAAGTATCAGAATGACTTTTAACGACTTTTCATTACAGCAGGTAACTATTAATAGTCTGTTATCTGTTTACAATATATCCAAGCCTAACGAGGTACAGATTAAAGCATATAATCATATCTCTGAGGGAAGAGATATGATTATATCATCACCAACCGGCTCTGGTAAAACTTTAGCATACCTTTTACCTTTAGTATCATCTGTTGATATTACACAGAAAACTGTACAGGCTGTAATCACAGCACCTTCACAGGAACTGTGTATGCAGATTAACAAGATTCTTAATAACTTATATGATAAAGATACATTCACAGACAAATCAGCCGTATTAATTGGCGATGGTAATATTCAAAGACAGATTGACCAGCTAAAGAAAAAACCTGTCTTCGTAATTGGAACTCCCGGACGAATCAGACAGCTTATTGAGAATAAGAAGCTGCATGTACACAACGTAACAACTCTTGTTTTAGATGAGGCAGACAAGCTGTTTGACAAGACTAATTATGACAATATGCTTTTTATCAGAAAATCATGCATGAAGCGTATCCAGGTATTATTATTTTCTGCATCAATAAGCAATAAGACTATTAAACTTGCCAATAACTTCACATATAATCCGGTTATATACAATTTAAGCCAGAATAATTCTTCACCAATACCTAAGACTATCAAGCATTTTTACGTTGTAACTGACAGACGTGAACGTATTGAGACATTACGTAAGATTGTTAAGGCTTTAAACTGTAATAAGGCAATTATCTTTATCAACAGCCGTTATGACCTTGATGAGACATTTCAGAAGCTTGAATATCATCATTATAAAGCAGCATCTATATCAGGAACTAAAGACAAACTGATTAAAAAGAAAGCGATTGATGATTTCGCATCTGGTAATGTCAATTATCTGCTTTCTACAGATATCTCTGCAAGAGGACTTCAATTTGATAATATTGACACAGTTGTCAATCTCAATCTTCCTGAAGAGACAACTGATTACCAGCACAGAGCTGGCAGATGCGGACGTAACGATAAACCCGGCATCTGTGTTTCCATTATCACAGAGAACGAGCTTCCTAAGATTAAAAAGCTGCAGAAACAGTTTAATATCAATATGTTACAGAAGAAACTGTATAATGGTAAATTAGTTTCGAAATAAAGTTCATCACTTCGTTAAACAAGACTTTAGCGAAGTGATGATTGTATCTCTTTACTACTAATATTTGATTTTTACAGAGGTTTTATATATGGCTACAACTGGTAATAAAACATATACTCAACAACAAAATATTAAATATTCTAATCAGCTTAACGAATTACTGAATGAGCTTCCTGACTTTTGCAGACAATATTTTGACAGCCTTGAATATTCCAAGCAGCCAAGGACTAAAATTGCCTACGCAAGGGATATAAAAGGATTCTTTGAATATCTTTGTTTTAATTCTGATTTATTTAGTTATGACTCAATCAAACAGTTTAATGTTAAAGACCTGGAAAAGATATCAGGTCAGGATATCAACAACTACATGCGTTTTGTTAAAGCCTACAGCAAAGATGGTTCTGTCGTGACTAACTCTGAAAAAGCTGCCAAACGTAAGCTCTGTTCACTCAGAGGAATGTATAAGTTCTTCTACCGATATGAAATGATAAGCAAGAACCCTACACTTCTCATTGATATGCCATCAACACATGAGCAGGCAATTACAAGACTTGATGTCAATGAAGTATCTGAATTTCTCGATAATGTTGAGTCTGGCAACAAGCTTACATCAACACAGTTAAGACATCACAATAAGCTCAAAACCCGCGACCTTGCTCTTTTAACACTCATGCTTGGAACTGGAATCCGTGTATCTGAATGTGTTGGTCTTGATATCAATGATGTTGATTTTGATAATGACAGAATTAAAGTTGTAAGAAAAGGTGGAGCTGAAAGTTTTGTATACTTCGGTGATGAAGTCCGTGATGCACTGCTATCCTATCTTGAAGAGCGTAAAACGCTCAATCCGGAGCCTGGACATGAGAATGCATTATTTATATCATCCAAGAACAAAAGGCTCTGTGTGCGTTCTGTAGAGCTTCTGGTTAAGAAATATGCCCAGACAGTCACAACTGTTAAGCATATAACACCTCACAAATTGAGAAGTACATATGGTACAAGTCTTTATCAGGAGACTAAAGATATCTATCTTGTTGCAGATGTGTTAGGACATAAAGATGTCAATACAACAAGAAAGCATTATGCTGAACTTGTCGATGAGAACAGACGTAAAGCCCGCAATATAGTACATCTTCGTAAAGACTGATAAGTAAAATGGGGCTTTCCCTAATAAATAAAAAATGCCAGATGCACATCTACATGCATCTGGCGTTTTTTGTTTTGCCGCTATTATTATTTATTATATATTATTTATCACTTGGATCATAATAAGCACTTCCAGGTAAAGCCTTAAACTCATCGAGTGATATCTCTGGTTCTTCATCTGGCTGCTCATATATCTCTACAGGAATGTTGATACCACAATTCTCATATATCCACTTGGCATCTGCCGCCTTAAGATATATAGAACCAACAGTAACCGTTTTTCCTATATTGTTATATGAAGTTACACTTAAACTTGTCTTATCCTGATTCCAGTATGGAGCTGAATGGATATAAGCCCCATTACCCAAAAGACATGCATAATGACCATACGAATAATCATTATTGCGAATCCATGGCTGTTTTGCCTGAATATACGTCTCACCTGTCTCAACATTGGAATTAATAGCACAATGGAACGTATAAACCGGAACATAATTGCTGTCTCTGAGAAGCTTATAAACTGATACAACATGGGTTGACTTATTAATTCTTATCTTGTAAGTCTGGCTGTCCTCGATAAACCTGTCTTCATCCTCTCTGGCAGTGGTTGTCTCATCACTCTCGACCGTAAATAATGATTCATCCTGCGATGTACCATCATCCCCCGTTGAAAGCTTGTTAAGTGCTGCAAATACAACAACAGCCACAGCCATAAATACGATAAGGATAATCATATATATCTTAGAATTCCCCCCAAGAAGCCATCCTTTAAAATCTATTCTTTTTTTCTTGTTATATTTAATATCCATAATAAACTATATAATTATTTTGAGTTATAATGCTTCTCTTTAATATCAATATAATTGCAGATAAGTTCTATCGCACCCTCTTCTCCAAGCTCTCCTGAATCAAGGCATAAATCATAGCTCTTTGCCTCGCCCCACTTCTTGCTTGAATAGTAGTTATAATAACTTGCTCTTCTCTTATCTGTCTTCTGAATCATGTCTGATGCCTTGGCATCTGTTATATTATATAACTTTTTGACTCTCTCGATTCTTTCTTTGATGTCAGCCTTGATAAATACACTTACAGCATTAGGATTATCCTCTAATGCATAATCTGCACATCGTCCAACAATAACACATGACTCCTTTTCAGCCAGCTTCTTAATCGCATCAAACTGTGCCAGGAATACCTTATGATTGATTGGCATATCAACATATGAATTAGAATAACCTAATGAATAAGTATCCATAACTAATGAATATAAGAAACTGTTAGTTGGCTTCTCATCCTGTGATGCAAATAATTCCTCACATAAACCACTCTGCTTAGCAGCTAACTCTAAAAGCTCCTTATCATAACACTTAATACCAAGCTTCTCTGCAAGCTTCATTCCGATATCATGTCCACCACTACCAAATTCTCTGCCTATTGTAATTACTGTATTTTCGTTCATGGTAAGCACCTCCCGTACCCTTTTATGTCTCATATTATACCATACAAAGTCTTTAAAATCCAGCTTTAATCATCTTCATAATGATCAACATGCAAAAGAATATTTCTTAAGAATTCTTTAATATCATCAGCATTATCATTAGATACAACGTTATATTCTCTTGGAGTAACACATACCATTCTCAAATCCGAATATCCCTTAGTTGAAAATGCATAGTTCTTAACCCAGCTAATCTTTTTGATAGCATCGCAGACCTCTTCCGAAGGCTTATTCCTTGTAATAATAATAAATGATATATGTGAATACATATGGTGCTTCACTGGAGATTTGCCATCTCCTCTTACAAAATGCGGCTCAATCTTATTAATAGCAAACTCTTTGAGTTCATTAAGCTTCTCCATACTCAGTTCATCAGAATTAATGAAAAACAGATGCTCGTACGAATTAGCCTCCCATAATTTGGAAGCCTCACCTGACGAATCAAATCTGTTATTTTTGTTATAACTGTACGCATATATAACAAACTTTTTATTGTCAAACCAGTAATTGTGATAGATATCGAATTTATCAGAGATACTATCAAGAATCAAATCAATAAACTCTCTACGTCTCATTAATATTCCTCCGAAAGATCCTTTAATACATTTTGAAAATATTCAGGAAGTGGAGCCTCAAACTCCATATACTGCTTAGTTGATGGATGTATAAATCCTAAAACCCTTGCGTGAAGTGTCTGTCCCGTAAGATTGTATGGTGATCTGCCACTGCCATACACATCATCCCCCAATAGAGGGTGTCCTATGCTTGACATGTGTACACGTATCTGGTGTGTTCTTCCAGTCTCTAACTGACACTCAATATATGCATATTTCCCCATATTTTTAAGAACTGTATAATGCGTAACAGCGTTTCTGCCATTCTTATAATCAATAGCCATCTTCTTTCTGTCTGTATGATGTCTTCCTATCGGAGCATCAACAGTTCCACTCTCTTCTTTAAAGCTGTTTAATACTATTGCGTTATACTTTCTTGTAATCGAATGGACAGCCAGCTGCTCTGATATAAAATTATGTGCATAATCATTCTTGCATGCAACAAGAACCCCTGTAGTATTCATATCTATTCTATGAACTATACCCGGACGCATTATTCCATTGATTCCAGACAGATTATCCTTGCAATGATACATTAATGCATTGACAAGTGTACCGGTATAGTGACCTGCCGCAGGATGTACAACCATTCCCTTAGGCTTGTTGACAACAATAATATCATCATCCTCATAGAGAATATCTAACGGGATATCTTCTGGCAGTATATCAGGCTCTACAAGCTCTGGAACATTGATTGCCAGAGAATCTCCCATCATAAGGCGGTAATTGCTTTTAACAGTATTACCATTAACTGTCACGCCACCATCTTTTATCATCTTCTGGATAAAAGACCTTGAGTAATCGTAAAGCTCATCAGCAAGAAACTTATCTATTCTGTCACCCTCATTATCTGCCACAATATCTTTTAATATAACATCACTGCTCATTATCTTTTTCCTTTATGAATGGTAAAAATTCAAAATCCTTCTCATCATACACAAATAATATAAGTATTATAAGCATAATAATTCCTACCGTCACATATGAATCTGCAACATTAAATACTGGGAAATTAATAAGTTTAAAATATAAGAAATCCCTTACATACCCTAATACAAGTCTGTCTATAAAATTGCCTATTCCACCCGCAGCAAGCAGTATCATGGAAATATACGCAGGAAGATAATGCCTCTTACATGGCATTTTAATAATAATATAGACAATTGCACCGATAACAATACATGTTATAAGTAAAAATATTATTCTTGCGCCGGCAAACATTCCCCATGCTGTTCCTGTATTCTCAAGATAATAGAATTCAAATACATCTCTTATTACAGATATACCTTCTGTATTCTTTAATCCGGTTGCCGCTATTTTCGTAATCTGGTCTATCAGCGTTAGTACAAATACAGATATGGCAAAATATATAACCTGCTTTGTTTTTGATTTGTTATTCATATCACTATCCATCCTGTTAACAAAGTTACTGAACTATTCCCTTTAAAGAATCTGCCATATCTTCATCAGTTACATCCATATCAATATATGCATTGCCAAGCTCTTTTAATAGAATAAATTTAATCTTTCCTGCATCCATCTTCTTATCATTCTTAGAAGTCTTTACAACATCTTCTATTGTTATTCCTGATACGGATAATGGGAAATTATATCCCTTAAATGTCTCAATAATATTGTCAAACTGTTCCTGGGTTATAGTATGTTTTGCCACACATATTTTAAGTGCTGCAGCCATTCCTAAAACTACACACTCCCCATGATATAAAGAAAAATTCATAAGCTTTTCAATAGCATGTCCAAGTGTATGTCCAAAATTAAGTAAAGCACGATCACCCTTCTCTGTAGGATCAAGTTCGACAACTCTTCTCTTGATATTACAGCTTACAGATATCATCTGGCACAAAGCATTATCATCACGATTCTTAATACTTGCTGCATTTTCTTTTAACCACTCAAAATATGAGTAATCCTTAATAAGACCGTGCTTTAATATCTCTCCAAAGCCAGAATTAAACTGCCTTTCATCTAATGATTTGAGTGTTGATGTATTCATGTATACAAGCTTAGGCTGATGGAATGCTCCAACCATATTCTTATATGATCTGAAATCCACACCAGTCTTACCGCCAATGCTTGAATCAACCTGTGCAAGCAAAGAAGTAGGAACCTGTATAAATTCAACACCTCTTAGATAACTTGCAGCCGTAAATCCTGTCAGATCACCTACAACCCCGCCGCCTAACGCAACAAGCATATCCTTACGGTCGAACTTGTTCTTAATAAGGAACTCATATACATCACATACAGTATCAATAGTCTTGCTTGCCTCTCCTGCCTTAAATGTGTATACAAATACTTCATTACCTGTCTTTGCTAATTCTTCCTTAACAGCATCTGCATACAATGGTCCGACATTGCTGTCTGTAACTATACATAACTTGCGGTTTTTAACTCCAAGCTTATTAAAACTATCAGTAAGCCTGCTGAAACTATTCTCTATCACAATATCGTAGATAGGCTCATTATTCATGTGAACTGTTATTAAATCTGGCATAATTAAACTCCTTACAAAAAACACCTGCTACAGTTATGCAGCAGGTGGCAATATGTGTTACTTATTAAATGAAGATAAATCAATACCCCCAGCTACAAGTTCAGGTATATCACCTGATATGTCTACATTAGGAGGTGTTACAAGGAATATGTAACTTGTTATCTTCTGAAGATTACCTCTCATGGCATAGCATGAACCTGCTGAATAATCAATAATTCTCTGTGCAATCTCAACATGTATGCCTTCAAGATTAAGGACAACAGCCTTACCACTAAGAAGTGTATCTGTTATATCACTGGCATCCTCCATTGTCTCAGGTCTTATTACAACAACCTCAAGTCCTCTTGAATTACCTGGCTTTATAGGAACTACCTTCTTTCCACCACCTGTAGAAAGCTTTGGTGCAACTTTTGAATCTGAAAAATCATCATCTTCATCTTCTACGTTGGATTTCTTAGCACTTGGAAATAGTCTTTTTCTTGCTGATGCCTTATCATCTTCATCATCAAAGTCATCATCATATTCATCATAATCGTACTCATCATCGTAGTCATCATCTTTAAGCTTAAATACGTTCATAACTCCATCTAATAATCCCATAATATATCTCCTAAAATTAAATATTATAATTACGTGCCCCGAATATGCCTGTACCAACACGCACCATAGAAGCTCCCTCTTCTACTGCAACTATATAATCATTAGTCATCCCCATGGAAAGAACATCCATAGTAGTATTATCAATGTTTTTAGCCTTTATGTCAACAGTTATCTTGTGCAAATCATTGAAAATCTTTCTATTATCCTCAGCATTTTCAACAAAAGGAGCACTTGTCATAAATCCCCTTATAACAATATTGGGCAGAAGTGACATCTGCTTTACTGTCTCGTATGCATTATCAAGACTTATTCCGAATTTGGTATCTTCCATGCCTACATTTACTTCAACAAGTATATCTGTAACAACATTTTTCTTAACAGATTCCTTGCTGATTTCCTCTGCAAGTCTCAATGAATCAACAGAATGTATCATACAGACTTTCCCAACTATATATTTAACCTTGTTGCGCTGTAAATGTCCTATCATATGCCATCTTATATCGTCTGGCATTACCTCAATCTTATCTACAAGCTCCTGTACATAATTCTCACCAAAATCTCTTACTCCTGCATCATATGCCTCCATAAGCATTTCAACAGGCTTAGTTTTGCTGACTGCAATCAGTGTAACTTCATGAGGATTACGTCCTGCTCTTTCACATGCAGCACTAATATTACTCTGTACCTCTTTTAAATTATCTTTAATCATATTGCTCTTATATCTCCTAATGTTAATATACCATCTGATTAGGTGTATACCTATCTGCATTAAGAATTATTCTGTCATATACAGATATTCCATATACAGACCCCTTTCTTGATATAACATACTCATTATTCTGATCTATAATATCTATAAGCTTAAATACTGTATATCCTGTATTAACACAATATACACCTTTTAATTTCTCTGTTGATGAAATCACATACTTATCCGTTGAATTAGGTTTAATAATTGTTGTTCCAGCAGGAAGAGCATCATTAGCAATATATACATTATCATCTGTAGACTTGTATATATCAAGTGCCTTAAAGTAATTGCTCACTTCGCCACTGTTATACTCTTCAACCAGCACACCATATGTACTATTATTTCCATATGTTGTAAGATACGCTTTAGGTATTACAAAAAAGCTCTGATCAGTAACAGCTGATGCTGGTATCTTCAAGCCGCTTTTACTTGATGAACTTAATTCTATATTAATATATCTTTCAGTGACATATCTTACCATATATTTTTCGAGGGTAATCTTGCCAAAATACTCGCCATTATTATTAACAATCGCAAATGGACACACCGCTGATATATTATCTTTTAAAATTTTAATTGACACAGAACTTTTACTTGATAAATCGTACTTATCTATATCACTCCTGGTTAATGGAATACATATATACCATGTCTCATCTGTAATAATTTTATATGCTGGATTATCCTTAACTACAATATCTTCTGTCTTAAGATTATTTTTCTTGTAATTATTCTTATTAAACATATCAGATGTAAGATTTTCTGGTGTGATATCTTCATATCCATCTGTGTAATATGCAACGGTTCCAGTTTCTTCCGCTGCTACAGTCTGAAACAGATTCTGGCTTCCCGTACTCGAAACAATGCTGTCAAGATTAGCAATAATGCTCTCATTCATCGACTGCAGCACTGCAGAATTAAGCTCTGTCTTTAAATCATATATATCGCCAAAATTACTTCCATCATAATTAGCCTTAAAATTGTTAAGCATTGATTTAATAGTTGACAAATCCTGTTTAGACAGAGAATTTTCATCACTTTTCTTATACTGTGATAAAATCTGTGATACCCTCCCTGTCTCATCAACTGTATAAACTGTATCACCTACTTTAACACGGCCGCCTTCTTTTTGATAGTAATTGATATTACCCGAATAATTAGAATTGACAATTTTTTCCGTTCTGAGTGCAATTCCTGTAAATGTCGCATTAGATGTCAAAGAGCCCAGATCAACTTCATATGTCTGAACCTTTGCTTTTGACATATACATGATAATAAAAGCTATGATATAAAATAAAATAACCGCAAATATTGCAGCGGCCGCTCTTGGCTTTCTTTTATATTTAACAACTTTTTGTCTTTTTTTACTCTTACTCTTGCTTCCACTAGCCATAAGAAAATCCTTTACATATAATCTACACGCATCAGTAGGAATGGAAGATCTCACAGCATATTTAAAATATTACTGGTATATCTCACGCCATTCCATATCACCACGCTCTAATGACTTGATAAGCAATTCAGCAGTGGCAAGATTAGTTGCGAGTGGAATATTATACATATCACATAATTTACAAACATTACCAGCATCTGGTTCATGAATATTAGGATTCTCTGCTTCACGCAGGAATATAACAAGATCTATCTGATTATGTTCAATCTCTGCACATAACTGCTGATCTCCCCCTAAGTGTCCTGTAAGGAACTTATGAACCGACAGATTAGTAACATCTTCTATAAGCTGCCCTGTTGTTCCAGTCGCAAACAACTGGTTTTTACTAAGTATACCATGATATGCGATGCAGAAATTCTGCATCAGTTTTTTCTTTGAATCATGAGCAATAAGTCCAATATTCATATGAATCTCCATTTCATGAAAGTATATAATCTTTAACCTTTAAAGTCCTTAGCAAATATATCATCATCTTTAATTACATTTCTCTGGAGACTGATATTAAGTACAATCCCCATCGACATCATAAGAACAAGTAATGATGTCAGACCGTAACTAAAGAATGGTAATGGCAGACCTGTATTAGGAAGAATCTGTGTTACAACTCCCAGATTAATAAAAGCCTGGAATCCTATATAAGCCGCCACCCCACAGCATATCAATCTTCCAGCAAAGTTTTTCGCCCTCACCGCTGTAATTATACACTCAATAACTATCAATGACAATAGAATTATAACTGCCATACAGCCGGCAAAGCCTAATTCTTCACCTATAACCGCAAATATAAAGTCTGTATGCGCCTCTGCTATATAATTGGCATTCTTCATGGATGTAGGGTCATCATTATCAAGTCCCTTTCCTGACAGCTGACCTGAACCGATAGCTTTAACAGCATACTCCTGCTGATACACACCGGCATCATTCTCTTCAGGATGAAGGAACGAAACAATTCTGTTCCTCTGATAATCCTTCAAAAAGAACACTTTATTATTCTCATTGCTTATATAGAACAACGACCCAACCAGAACCGGAACAATAACCAGAATTGCTATACCAATTGTTTTATAGCTTAACCCGGCACAGAATATAATCGTAAACAATATCAGAAATGTAAGTATTGTTGTAGATAAATCGGGCTGTGATGCAATCAGTAATAATGGAAGTCCCAGAACACACGCTAATATAATTAAAAAACGCCAGTCATTAATTCTATCCTTGTACATAGATACAATCTTAGCTGTTACAAGTATGAGTATAAGCTTCGACAATTCAGATGGCTGGAACTGGAATCCCAGCACCTGAATCCACCTCTTTGCTCCATGGCTGGACTTACCAGCCGCCTTAACAAGAATAAGAAATATAATATTAATCACATACCAGACCCAATAATACTTAAGAATCCAGTTATAATCCACAAATGATATGAATAACATTAAAGAGACAGCTAATACAAGTCCAAAACACTGTTTAAGGGTATATTCCGGATTAGCACTATTAATAACAACAATTCCAAAAAGTGCTGTAATCATTAGTATTAATAATAGTCTGAAATTATATGATTTTAATTGATATTTCTTAAACATACAAACTCCTAAAGAAATAACTATTTGTCACTATTACGCATATCCTTTATAGGAATATTAGCGAATAACGCTGGTACTGAACCATTGTTAGTATCAGATTCTGTTGATGTAATCTGAATATCCAGTCCCTCTGCATCAATGACCATATATTTTGATATTACTTTAATAATATCATTTTTTATCATTTCCATTACCTCTGGTGAGCAGTTAGCACGGTCAGAAACAAGCAAAAGCTTTAATCTGTCTTTAGCAACATCACCAGAGCCCTTTTTCTTAAATAAATCCATCAAGCTCATTATAATAGTCCCCCGTATATTTTACTTACTGCTCTTGAATAAAGAAGAAAGCTTCTTAAAGAATCCACCTTTACCATTAAGATCAAGAAATTCAACTTCCTCGCCAGTAATTCTTCTGCATATATTCATATATGCCTGTCCTGCAAGTGAATCATCACCTACAAGTGGCTGTCCTTTATTAGTCGCAACAACAATATTTTCATCATCTGGAACAGCACCGATGACATTAAGCTGTAAAATGTCATTGACATCTTCAATTGACATCATTTCGCCTCTGTTAACCATATCCATTCTTATTCTGTTAACAATAAGATCTTCATGATCTTTAAGTCCGTGTGCATCAAGAAGTCCTACAATTCTGTCAGCATCTCTTATAGCTGATACCTCTGGAGTTGTAACTACTAAAGCTCTGTCAGCACCAGCGATTGCGTTCTGGAATCCCTGCTCAATACCTGCTGGACAGTCAAGAATTATGTAATCAAAGCCTTCTGGATCAGCCTTTAACTCTTCAATAACCTTAATCATCTGTTCTGGAGATATAGCTGACTTGTCTCTTGTCTGTGCTGTTGGAAGTAAAAACAACTTAGGACATCTCTTATCTGTGATTAATGCCTGCTTAATTCTGCAGTTTCCCTCAACAACATCTACAAGATTATATACAATTCTATTTTCCAGACCTAATACAACATCAAGATTTCTAAGTCCAGTATCAGTATCAATCATAACAACTTTTTTGCCAAGCTTGGCAAGTCCTGTACCAATATTAGCAGTTGTTGTAGTCTTACCAACGCCACCCTTTCCAGATGTAACAACAATAACTTCGCTCATTACGCGCCTCCTATTATCTTTTATTAATTATTTTTCATATTCCTGCATAGATATAATTATGCTTCAATACTTTTATTAAATCAACCCTAATTAATGTTAATATCTTCAATAACATCAGAAGATAAATCCTCAATATATATATTGCCATCTTCTACAAATGCAATCTTAGGCTCTACATTCTTTGCCTGCTTATTAAGTCTTGACAGCCTTGCTCTCTTTATCTTGGCAGTTACTGATGTATCTGAACTTCTGGCAATTACATCAGCTATCTTAATCTGCATAGGACTCATATCAAGCGCCACTACAAATGAGTTGCCATTTCCGCCTGCTCCTGCATACACATTACCTTTAAGGCTTCCAAGAACTATGACATTACCCTTGGATATGACTCTTCCTCCAGGGTTAACATCGCCTAATATTATTACACTTGTCTCCGATTCCAGCACCTGTCCCGAACGCAGTGTTCCTTTGTAGAACAATCCGTCAGCATTACCATTTACAAGAAGTGAATCACTTGAAATACTTTCATCCTGATTTCCATTGGCATTGCTCTTATTGTCAAGCACACATATTATCTTCATGTTAGTTGACTCATCAATGACATCTAACAATTCCTGCTGTTCCTCATTAGACAAATCTCTTCCTTCAAATGCCAGAGCCATATCAGCGTTGCCAAAGAAAGAAGCTGATTGTGTAAATTTCTCTTTAACAAGGCTTTTCAATTCTTCAAAACTTATATCATCATCAAGAATAACTGTTATACCCTGCTTATTACTTTTAATTATAACTGAATTATTCACGCCGCACCTCACATTCTTCTCCATACAAACATATATATTTTAAAGTTTTTTTTATTATTATTCAAGTCCAAAGTACGTTTTTAAAATATTTGCTGTAAGTGTTGCAGTATATCCACTTCCGTAACCATTTCTGATAATAACGGACATAGCAACCTGTGGATTCTCATAAGGAGCATAACTTATCATTGTCGCATGGTCAGGTCTGCTTCCGCTCTCCTGTGCAGTACCTGTCTTAGAGCCAACAGTTATGCCGACATTCTTGACATCTGCATATGATTCTGTAGCAAGATACATGCCGTAATGTACTGCATTCCATATACCTGAACTTATATTCATTGTCGATGCAACCTCAGCTTCATTCTCTCTTATAAGATTGCCGCTGTTATCTGTTATCTTATCTATAAGTGTAAGATTATAGCATGTTCCACTATTCGCAATTGTTGTAACATATCTTGCAAGATTTAAGGCACTGTACTGATGAGTTCCCTGACCGATTGCAGAACGTATGGCATCCTCTGTAGATGCATGAGGAGCTTTCTCTGGTATTTCAATTCCAGCCTTGGTTGCAATTCCCATCTGTTCTGCATAATTCTTAAGGATACTCAAAGCATACGTACTGTTATAATTTCCGTCTCTTAACTTACCAAGCCTGAATCCAACATTGTAGAAATACACATTACATGAATCCCTTATCGCTGTTGATACATTCTCTGTTCCATGTCCCCATCTCTGCCAGCATCTTGGTGGAGGGTCAATCTCATTAAATGTTCCTGAACAGAAAAATTCTGTTGAAGTATCTATAACTCCCTGATCAAGTCCTGCTATTGACGAACATATCTTAAAAATTGAACCTGGAGCATTCTGCGCCTGTGTTGCATAATTGGTAAGCGGCTTAGAATTATCATTACTAAGTTTAGAATAATAATCCGCATCAACTGTACCTGACATCTTGTTATTATCGTAACTTGGATACGATACGAGTGCCAGTACCTTTCCAGTATTAGGGTCTGTCATAACACATGAACCAGAACATGGGTCAAGAGCAAGTTCTGCGGGTGTTATCTTCTTAGTCGTTATAGCATCAACCATAAAATTATATGGTGACATTCTGTTTTCCCTGATATAAGTATAGTCATCCTCTGAATCAAGATAGCCCTGTTCAAACAAAATCATAATAAGTTGTCTTCCAGTGATATCTACATTATCAACCATATACTTGTACATTTTCTTGGAGAAATTGTTATCTACATATAACTGGTCAATAATATACTGGCACAATATGTCATATGATTCTGAAAGACTTGTATACTGCTGGTCAGCAAGTAATGACATATCAATCCAGTTCTGTGTTATACCATACTTTAAAAGTTCTGTAAGGCTTGTATTATTCTTCTCAGTCCAATCTGTATATATGGCATCATTAACATCAACCTTGCTTGTATTAAATACCTTATTTGTACATAATAAATCCCTGTAGATATACCATATATAGGCTTTCTGTTCTTCTGTAAGATTGCCATACTTAGTACTTCCATATCTTAATTCATTCTCAAGCCATGCAAATGTATTATCTTTCTTTACAAGATATGTGTTATAAACTTCTGTCTCTGCCTCATGTTCACAGAGTGCCATCTGGTCAAGTGATATAAGATTATTGTTAACAAGTGCAAAGTAAACCTCTTTAATTGGTATATTGATTCTTGAAACTTCTCCTGATGAGTTATATTGGTATTTTTCATCACCTGATGTTATATAAGTAAGCAGTATCTTAACAATCTGATCTTCAATTTCTTCATATATTTCTTTCTGGAGATTAATATCTATCGTAAGATAAACATCATTACCTGCGACAGCATCTGTCTCATCAACAACCTCTGTTATACGTCCAACTGTATCAACATATACTGTCTTGGAGCCCTTGGTTCCCGCAAGTTCTGTCTCCATTGCTTGTTCAATTCCGGTTTTACCTACAACATCATTATTCTCATATACATTATTCTGTGCATTTAGCGTTTCTAATTCTGTAGTTGAGATAGTACCCGTATACCCCAATACCTGTGAACAATATACACTGTTAACATATCTTCTTACATACTGCTGTTCAACTATAACCCCCGGAAGTTCTCCTGAATTTTCAAGAACAGCTGCCACCGTATCGTCTGACACCTCATTAGCAATTGTAAAGCTTACATATCTGTTGTATGAATTGGCAGACATGCTGACTCTTAAATTAATAATTTCAAGAAGATGCTCTACGCTGTAATTGTCCCTGTTAATCTCGTATTTGTTGCAAAGGAAATCAATCATCTCGTTAGCTGATGAATTTCTCTGTTCGTCAGTAAGCTCTGATAAAGTTCTGGCTCCGTATGTATCTCTCTTGAATCTTAACAGAGCATTATCTGAAACTGTATATGCAAATCCACCTGCACCATCTGATACAATCTGGAAATCATTGGCAAATTTGTCGTTCTTTGACTCTATAATTGTAAGTGTCTTCTCGATTGCGGAATTGATAGAATTATTCTTAATTGTTGTACTTGAATATGTTCCACTGTCACTTATCTTAACAGCAAATGCTATCTCATTGTAAGCAAGCAGAACGCCGTTCTTATCAAATATTCTTCCTCTCGTTGCTGCAACACTTGTTGTCTTTTTTATTGATTCAGACAAAGATGAAACATATGAATCTCCATTAATTATCTGGAGATTAAAAATTCTACCAACAATAACAGAAAACATAACTATAAATACCAGTACTAATGGTACAATTCTTGACTTTAGTAAACTTAGAATATAATCAAATGTCTCTCTCATTTACCTCACCTAATCTCCTCTTATCCTTGCTCTTCAAGTATGGATTCAGCTTTAATATCGGTTTAACAATAATAAGCATTATAAGTGCACTGTAAAGCATCTCTGGAATAATAATCTTATTCAGGTAAAATCCATACTCAAGGTCATTATGAAGCATAAAATTTCCAAAATAAGAGCCTGTCTCAAATACAAAATCTCCAATAATTGTAAAAATAACCGGAAGTGCTATATTGCTCTCCTCGTACTTGTTAAAGAATAATCCTGAAACATATCCTACAACAGTAAATACAAGTGATGAATATCCTAATGCATTGGGTGAATACACATCATACATAAATCCAGAGAAGAATCCTACAAACATTCCTTCATTGCTTCCATTGATATAACCAAAGATAACTGGCAAGAGTATCATGAAATTAGGCATAACTCCGCCTAATCTGATAACTCTCCCCAGTGTCGTCTGTAGTGCTATAAATATTATTATCAAAATCAGTTCTACGATTTTCCTTTTCATTTAATTACCAGAATCCTTTAACTTTGTGATAATCAAAACTTCCTGCAGATGTTCAAAATCAACTGCTGGCACAAGATAACCAGACTGTGTAAGATTATTCACATCCAGCGATACATCTTTAGTATACCCAATCAGAATTCCCGATAAATACTTGTCACTGATATTAGAAGTTACAATCTTATCTCCATTTCTGACATTGACAGAGCTGTTAAAATACTTCACACTTATGAATCCGCTGTCCATAAGCTTGATATCGCCTTCAACTGTACATTTATCTCCGGTATCTATAAGCTGTCCACTCACAAAGCTTCCATCTTCTATAATTGTCTTGACTGTGGCAGAATGTGCATTGACAGAGGTAACAATTCCTACTAATCCTCCTGATGCAACTACATTCATATCAACCTGTATGCCTTCTTCTCTACCCTTATCAATTATGAATGTCGAATACCAGTTATCTGACGATGTCATGATAATTCTTGCTCCGACCTTAGGATAATCTTCATATTGTGCATCAAGCTCATACAGACTTCTAAGTCTGTCAAGTTCATATGTATCCTGCTTTAATCTGTTATTCTCTTCTGTAAGGCTATCTACTGTGTTGTGCAGTGATTCATTCTCTTCAAGGAGTCTGCTCACTTCCTGAAGCTGGTCATACTTATCGTTAGTCCATAATCCAATATAATTCATTCCCTTCTGGATTGGCATTACAACATATGCAACTGCATTTGTCAATGGTGATGAAACTTTATCAGTTATGAAACTAACGCCTATAAATAAAACACATACAACACACACAGCTATCAGAATATATTTAGATGTAAAATAATCTGATAATTTCCTTCTCATCTTAATCCTCCATGCTATGAGTATTAATACACAACAACTTATTAATCGTATACTTTATCCTGTGGTGTATATGCGATTCCCTCAAAGTCTGGATTAGTAACAACTCCCATAAGTCCTCTTACAACGCTCTCTGATGGATTCTCAACAACATTAACCTTAAGATTAGTTTCTCCATTAATAAATGTCTCAAGATTATTGATATTAGATGTACCGCCTGAAACATAGATACCATTCTTTATGATATCTGCTGCAAGTTCTGGTGGTGTTCTCTCTAAGATTACTTTAATTGAATCCATTATTGAATGAAGTGGATCAATTATAGCCTGATATATTACATCTGATGATATATCAACGCTTACAGGAAGACCTGATAATACATTACGTCCAAATCCAGGAGCAAATGTCTCATCACACTTGATAGCACTTCCTATCTGCTTCTTTAAGCCCTCTGCTGTCTTGCTTCCAATAACAAGATTGTAAACTTTTCTAATATGGCTGATAATGCAGTCATCAAGCTTATTGCCACCTATCTTGACTGATTTGCTTATTACAATTCCACCAAGAGAAAGAACAGATATCTCAGTTGTCTCAGCTCCGATATTGACAATCATGATACCTCTTGACTTAGTTACATCAAGTCCTGCACCGATTGCATCTGCAACTGGCTTGTCAACTATGAATATATTCTTGGCTTTAACCTTAGAATCTGCAACAAGTTCATAAAAAGCTCTCTTCTCAACTTCTGTAACATCTGTTGGAACAGCTATATAAAAGTCTGTATTACCTGCATTCTTCTTATCGCCATTGAGCTTATTATAGAACTGTAAAAGAAGTGTCTCCATATTCTCAATATCAGCAATAACGCCATACTTAACAGGGAATGAAACCTGAATATTTTCTGGTGCTTTCTCATACATCTCATATGCCTCGTCACCGAACGCAAGAAGATCCTTCTTATTAGCAATAGCTATGATATTCTTCTCATTAAGAATCTGTTCCTTATCTTTACAGCACATTTTAAAATTGCTTGTACCTATATCAACGCCGTAAACAGTACCCATATTTGTACCCCTTTCAGTTATATATATTCTTTTTCTTTTAAACTCACATAATCATTGTCCCCAATAATTATATGATCCAGCAGATGAATTCCAAGAAGCTCACCTGCATCATAGACATCCTTTGTCACTGAAATATCATTACCACTTGGTGTTGCATCTCCACTCGGATGATTGTGAAGCAGCACAATATAAACTGCGCCATACTTCAATGCCTGTAAAAATATATCTCTCGGACTTACAAGTGAAGAATTAATTGTTCCAATCGTAAGTACCATCTCTTTGATAAGGCTGCACTTATTGTCCAGCAATACAAGCATAAGATGTTCCTGCGTAAGATGTCTTAAATCCTCCATATAATATGATGCTATGGAGGCAGAATCTGAAAACTTTAGTTTCTTTAATGCTGTCTGTTTTGCCATTCTTCTTGACAATTCACATATACACTGTATCTGTACTGCTTTGACAGTTCCAACACCCTTAATCGTAGTAAGCTCTTCAATTGAAAGATTGGTAAGTCCTAACAGATTATTCTCTGAATCTGCCGACTTTCCAAGCTTTAATATAGCTTCAGCCAGTTCCGTTGAATCTTTACCGGTTGTCCCTACTCTTAATATTGCTCCTAAAAGCTGTGTATCTGTCAATGACTTTGCGCCATATGCCAGACAGCGTTCATAAGGTTTATTATCCTGTGTCATCTAACCCTTTCCGTTCAAGGCGGATTCAATATACAAAAACTATATAACCTTATACACTACAATCGCAATAATAACGCCTATAATACTTGCTATAGTAATGCGTATCTGTAATGCAAATGTAATAACAAGAATACCCAGATCCAGAATCAGCGGATTGCCTGAATTATTAATTCCAAATGTATTGCCATATGACAGCCACGAAAGAGCTGGCACTCCTGATGTGACTTCTGATATAAGTCCTCCTACAACAACACCTATAAGGATAAACAACAATAACAGCCATCCATTCTTATACTTTGATAAATTATTCATACCTTCATCCTATCCTTGATTATTCTCGCATTAAACCAAATTGTATTATATCATACCATTTTTTAATTGTATACAGAAGTTTAAAGATTAATTAAGCCTTCTTCCGACATTTTCTGCATGCTCATCATAATTCCCAGCTTAGCGTGATACCATGTAAGACCGCCCTGGAAATATACAGAATATGGTGGCTTCAACGGTCCATCCGCTGATAATTCTATAGATGAGCCCTGTACAAATGCACCTGCTGCCATAATAACATCTGCATCATAACCAGGCATTGCCCATGGCTCAGGTGTAACATAACTGTCAACTGGTGCAGCTGCCTGAATTCCTTTACAGAATGCTATAAGGCCCTTATCTGTTCCTAACTCAACAGCCTGTATAATATCATATCTTGGCTCGCTACCATTAGGAATAACAGGAAATCCTAATCTCTCATATGCGTTAGCTGCAAATATAGCACCCTTGATTGCACCTGCAACAACTGTTGGTGCAAGGAATAATCCCTGATAAAATGATGAGTTAACTCCAAGTGTGGCACCTACTTCTTTGCCTAAGCCCGGTGATGAAAGTCTGAATGCAGCCTGCTCTATATATTCTTTCTTACCAGCAATATATCCACCGCAAGGTGCAAGTCCACCTCCCGGATTCTTGATAAGTGAGCCGACAACCATATCAGCTCCCACCTCTGATGGCTCAATTCTTTCAACAAATTCTCCATAACAGTTATCAACCATGCATATGCAGTCCGACTTAATTCCTTTGATAAAGCTTATAAGCTCGCCTATTCTTTCTACTGACAATGTAGGTCTGCTTGCGTATCCTTTTGAACGCTGTATTGTTACGAGCTTTGTTCTCTCATTAATAGCTTTCTTTATTCCATCATAATCAAAGCTTCCGTCTGGCAATAAATCAACCTGTGCGTAAGTCACGCCATATTCTGCAAGGCTTCCTCTTGATG
The DNA here is from genome assembly GCA_050874305.1 of Lachnospira sp. Taxonomy (GTDB): domain Bacteria; phylum Bacillota; class Clostridia; order Lachnospirales; family Lachnospiraceae; genus Lachnospira. Next base: position 62,564 of record JBNMKL010000002.1, read on the forward strand.
GTCTTATTCCTATAATCTCATCCATTGTATCATATGGCTTGCCAACGGGTGATAAAAGCTCATCGCCCGGTCTTAAATTAGCAGAAAGAGCTATATTAAGCGCATGTGTTCCACATATAATCTGTGGTCTTACAAGCGCAGACTCAGTCTTAAATATATCTGCATATACCTGTTCAAGCGTATCTCTTCCGTCATCATTGTAACCATATCCACTTGTTCCTGAAAGATGCATCTCTGCAACCTTGTTCTTCTGCATGGCAGCTATAACCTTCATCTGGTTATATTCAGCAGTCTTATCAAGCTCCTCAAATCTTTCTTTAAGTTCCTCTAATATATTCTCTGAGTACTCAAGTACCTTATCAGATATTCCAAGGCTTTCGTACATCTCTTTCATTGTATTTTCCATTATATTTTATTCCTCCACAATATTTCTTTTATGCAGTGTATCCACTATATAATCAAGTATTTTATCCTTTGAATAGTCAAAATCCGGATAATTAATCCAGTCAACATTACGTTCACGCCTAAACCACGTAAGCTGTCTCTTCGCATATCTTCTTGAATTCTGTTTTATAAGCTCTTTGGTTTCCTCAAGGCTTCGTTCATTATTAAAGTAATCAAACAGCTCCCTGTATCCGATTGCCTGCATAGACTGGTTTTCATATTTAAGTCCTTTGTCAAGAAGCATTCGCATCTCATCTAACAAGCCATTATCGAACATGATATCAACTCTTTTATCAATCCTGTCATACAGCCTTTTTCTGTCATCATTAAGCACAAAATATGCAAAATTATAATCCGAACTTTTTTCTCTTTGCTGCTCATTATGAGCCGAAAACTTCTGTCCGGTTGAATAATAATATTCCAGTGCTCTTATTACTCTCTGTGTATTATTAGGATGAATTGACTCTGCTGACTTTTCATCAACTTCTCTTAATTTATCATGAACATATTCTTTCCCATGTTCTTCAAGCATTCTGTTAAAGCTGTCACGGAGTTCACTCTGCTTTTTTTCGCTCTCTGCATCGAAACCGCCGTCAAAATCTATATCATATAATACAGCCTGAATATAAAACCCTGTTCCACCTGTTATTATAGGTATTTTACCTTTCTGGTAAATCTCATTTACAGCCTCATCTGCCATCTGCTTAAATCTGGCAGCATTGAATTCTTCCTCAGGCTCAAGCACATCTATAAGATAATGCTTAACTCCATCCATCTCTTCCTTAGTTACCTTGGCAGTACCGATATCCATATATCTGTAAACCTGCAGGGCATCTGCACTGATTATCTCTCCGTTAATGCGCTTGGCAAGCTTTATGGATAAATCTGTTTTCCCAACCGCTGTCGGTCCTGTTAATATTACTAAAGGTTTCATCATTTATTCCTTAATCATTTCTACTAAACAATACATTCTTACTTGACAGTCAATTCTTTCTGGCTGTCAATTCTTTGAAAATGAGTATCATATGATTCGCTTGAACTTCTTTTCGATTTCATACTTAGTCATCACTATAAGAGTTGGTCTGCCATGTGGACAGTTAAACGGATTATCTGCCTTTGAAAGCTCATATATAAGCTCTCTTGCCTCCTCAAAGGATATCTTATTATTTCCTTTGATTGCCGCTTTACACGACATTGTTGCAACTCTCTCCGCAAGCAGTTCATATCCAAATCCGCTCTCATCTGTCATATTATCAAGAAGATCAATAAACATATGCAGATAATCAATCTTTGGCAGATTAGCTGGCACACCTGTTATCTTATATGTCTTATCCCCAAAATTCTCCAGTTCAAAGCCTAACTTATAAAAGCAGTCCATATTTTCTTCAAGAACCTGAAGCTCTTTCATGTTAAGCTCCACAATAACTGGTGGCATTATCATCTGCGACTCAGTATCTGATTCTTTTATTTTTTTCATAAGACGCTCATATAAAACCTTTTCATGCGCAGCATGCTGATCCATTATGTAGAATTTATCCTCAAACTCTACAAGCCAGTATGTATCAAATAGCTGGCCTATTACCCTGTAATTACTCTTATTGTCAGCATCAAGGAATGAATCTGTAAACAGTCCTATCTGCTTGGCTTCCGGTCTTTTAGTTTCAAACTGAACGGCATCCTCTTTTATCATCTGCTGTGACCTTTTTATTTCAAAAGGTTCGGGAAGCCTCTCTTCTTTTTTCTTAGGCTGCTGCACATCCGGCTGTGGCTGTGGCTGTGGCTGTGGCTGTGGCTGTGGCTGTGGCTGTGGCTGGATGATTTTACTATACTGTGTCACTGGTTTTGTCAAATTATTTTTATCATTATCCACATTCCCAGCTTTTATCAAATCCTGCTCTGATTTAGCACTAATATTGCCATTTATTTTCTCATCAGGATTGTTATATGATTTTCCACTAATATTATCATGCCCCTGATTTACGGAACGTTTCTCAACCCGGCTGTCCGGGCTGACAGTGCTGGCAGAAGGCTGACTTTCAGCCTTAACATCACCAGCCTGTGTCTCTGCCTTGGCTGGCTGCTGATTAGTATTAACAGCCTGTTGATTTGTCTTTGCAGCCTGCTTTGATGGTGCTGGCTCGTCAAGTGTGACTGACACCGCCAGATCCATTCTTTTAAGCGATTCCACAAGCGTTGCATACACAAAATCATAAACCACCTCATTCTTTGAAAATCTCAATTCCATCTTCTGTGGATGCACATTGACATCAATTATGTCAGGCTCAATTTTAAAATGAATTGCTGTAAAAGGATAATTATGAGGCATAATAAATCCTTTATATGCATCCTCTATAGCCTTAGTTATCACACTGCTCTTAATAAATCTTCCGTTGATATAGTAATTCTCATATGAACGGTTGCCTCGTACTATCATAGGTCTTCCGATATACCCGCTTATCTCTATATCCTGTGTCTTTCCTGACACCTCTATAAGATTATGGGCATAGTCCCTGCCATACACGCCATATATTATATCTTTAAGATTCATATTGCCTGACGTATGAAGCTTGTTCTGGTTATTGTTAATAAATCTAAATGATATATCTGGATGTGACAGTGCCAGATGTTCTACAAGATTGCTGACATATCCTGCCTCCGTTGAAGCTGTCTTTAAGAACTTCCTTCTTACCGGTGTGTTATAGAATATATTTCTGACAATAATCGTTGTGCCTTCCGGCGCACCAATTTCATCAAGAGATTTCTCATCTCCACCTTCGCATACATATCTGTATCCAGATACATCATCCATCGTCTTGGTAATAAGCTCAACCTGAGAAACAGCCGCTATGCTTGATAATGCCTCTCCCCTGAATCCAAGTGAAGACACACTCATAAGGTCTTCTATTGATTTAATCTTACTTGTGGCATGTCTTAAAAATGCTTTGGGAATATCATCCTTAGGAATTCCGCAGCCATTATCCGTAATTCTGATAAACGATATGCCGCCATCCTTAATCTCGATTGTTATCGCACTTGAGCCGGCATCTATCGCATTCTCTACCAACTCTTTCACAACAGAAGAAGGTCTTTCAACAACTTCTCCTGCTGCTATCTTATTGATTGTCTCTGAATCCAGAATGTTAATTCCCATCATTGCCTCCAAGTGTGTAATCAGCTTACCATCTGTTATTAATCTTGCCCTGAAGCTTGTACAAAGTATTTAATGCATCTATCGGTGTCATTCTTCCTATATCAAGGCTTTTAATCTCTTCAACTATAGAATCATCACTCACTGTGTCAAATAAAGACATCTGCTTTACCTCAAGTTCATCAACTTTTCTATACTCTTCTTTTATCTTGTCGACTTTCTCAGAATACATTGCAATGTCCTTGGCTTTCTGAGATATATCAGCACTGCTTAATTCCGCGACAAGCTCCTTTGCTCTTAATATAACTGAATCAGGAACTCCAGCAAGTCTTGCAACCTGAATACCATAGCTTTTATCAGCTCCACCTTTTACTATCTTTCTAAGGAATACGATATCATCACCCTTTTCCTTTACCGCTATACAGTAGTTGTTAACTCCGTCAAGCGTTCCCTCTAACTCTGTAAGTTCATGGTAATGTGTGGCAAAAAGTGTCTTTGCTCCAAGTATCTTGGTATTAGCTATGTGCTCAACAACAGCCCACGCTATACTAAGTCCGTCAAATGTACTTGTGCCTCTTCCTATCTCATCTAATATAAGCAGGCTGTCTGGTGTTGCATTTCTTAATATGTTGGCAACCTCTGTCATCTCAACCATGAAAGTTGACTGGCCAGATGCAAGGTCATCAGACGCACCTACTCTTGTAAAGATTCTGTCCACTATACCGATATTAGCTGACGAAGCTGGCACAAATGAACCAATCTGAGCCATAAGGACAATAAGCGCAGTCTGTCTCATATATGTAGATTTACCAGCCATATTAGGTCCTGTTATTATAGAAACCCTGTTAGCACCATTGTCAAGAAGCGTATCATTAGCTATAAACATATCATTAGGTATCATCTTCTCAACTACCGGATGTCGTCCATCTTTAATGTTGATAATTCCCTTTTCATTGATAGATGGTCTGACATAATTATTAGTTGTGCTTACAGATGAAAGTGATGCCATGACATCTATCATTGCAATTGCTTTTGCTGTGTTAAGTACGCGTGATGCATTCTTTGAGATTTCATTACGCACCTGGCAGAATAATTCATACTCTAAACTGTTTAACTTATCCTCTGCGCCAAGAATAATATCTTCAAGATGTTTAAGTTCTTCTGTTGTATATCTCTCAGCATTAGTAAGTGTCTGCTTTCTTGTCCAATCCTCTGGAACAAGATTTTTGAATGAATTAGTTACTTCAAGATAATATCCGAATACCTTGTTATACTTGATTCGCAGATTTTTGATTCCAGTGTTTTCTCTTTCGCGGACTTCTATATCAGCAAGCCACTGCTTACCCTCTGTCTTAGCCTTTCGGAATTCATCAGCTTCCTTTGAATATCCATCCTTAATCATTCCGCCATCACGCATGGCTATAGGCGGGTCATCAACAATAGCTGAATCTATAAGCTCATATATATCAGATAAATCATCAATCTGTTCATTTAACTTCTTTACCAGCTCTGACTGGAAACTTCCTATCACCATCTTGATAGGTGGAAGCATCTGTAAGGAATTCTTAAATGCTATTAAATCCTTAGGATTAGCAGACATACAGCTTATCTTAGCCATAAGTCTTTCAAGGTCATACACAGGGCTTAGATATTCCCTTAATTCTTCCCTGTCTATAGCCCTGTTATTAAGCTCCTCTATAGCATCCTGTCTTAATATTATAGAATCCCTGTCAACCAATGGCTGCTCTATCATATTTCTTAATGTTCTTGCACCCATTGCAGTCTTAGTCTTATCAAGCACCCATATAAGTGAGCCCTTTCTCTGCTTTTCCCTCAAAGTCTCAACAAGCTCAAGATTTCGTCTTGATGAGCTGTCTATAAGCATATACTTTCCTGTTGTATACGGTGTTATGCTTATAATATGTGACATGTCACTCTTCTGTGTCTCATACAGATATTGAAGAAGCGCCCCGGCAGCCATTATTCCTGCCGGATAATCGGTAAGTCCAAGTCCTGCAAGGTTATTGACATGGAAATGTTCCATAAGCCTTCTTGCACACTCACCATCATCAAAATATCTGTTTTCAAGAATTGACATGGCAATTCCAAGCTTTTCATTAACCGCTGTCAGGTCTATTCCGCTCATAGCAAATGCATCATTGACAATTATCTCAGATGGCACGAACTTATTAATCTCATCAATAAGCTCATGCTCAGATTCAACCTCTGTCACATAATAATCGCCTGTAGTGAAATCACATATGGAAAGTCCGCATACATTGCCCTGATAGCATATGCTGAACAGATAATTATTCTTCGATTCATCAAGTCCTGACGTGTTAAGATTAGTACCCGGTGTGACAACCTTTATGACTTCTCTTTTAACAATTCCCTTTGCCTGTTTAGGGTCTTCCATCTGCTCACATATTGCAACCTTGTAGCCTTTGGAAACAAGCCTGTTTATGTATAACTCAGCAGCATGAAAAGGAATTCCACACATCGGTGCTCTCTCTTCCTGACCGCAGTCTTTCCCTGTAAGTGTAAGTTCAAGTTCCTTTGATGCGGTAAGTGCATCATCAAAAAACATCTCATAGAAATCACCAAGTCTGTAAAAAAGAATGCAGTCCTTATATTCTTCCTTAGTATTCAGATAATGCTGCATCATAGGTGAAAATTCAGCCATTATTAAATCCTCTTTCCCATATAATAGAATCCTTTACACTCTGTAAGAAGAACCTTCACTGTTGTTCCTATAATTTCCTCTCCACCCGGAAAATGAACGAGCATGTTGTTAGTCATTCTGCCTGTAACAAGCCCTGGCTCATGGTCGTCAAGCGATTCTACAAGTACATCTGCTGTTGTATTCTCGTATCTGGCACTTATGCTGTGTGAAACTTCGCCAACTGTATCTAACAGCCTGTTAAATCTGTTCTTGACAACATCCTCTGGAACCTGGTTATCCATTGTGGCAGCAGGTGTGCCAGTTCTCTTTGAATATATGAATGTATATGCACTGTCAAATTTAGCTTTTCTTACCACATCAAGCGTATCTTCAAAATCTTCCTCTGTCTCGCCCGGAAATCCAACAATAATATCTGTTGTAAGCGACACATCTGGAAGCTTCTCTCTTATACGCTCAACCCACTCAAGATATCTTTCCTTAGTGTACTGGCGGTTCATGACTTTAAGGATTCTTGAGCTTCCTGACTGTAATGGGAAATGTATATGGTTACATATCTTAGATGACCCACTCATGACGTCAAGCAGTTCATCGCTGAAATCCTTTGGATGAGGTGTCATGAATCTTATTCTTTCAAGTCCTTCAATCTTTTCGATTTCTTTAAGAAGTTCGGCAAAGCTTACCGGTGAATCCAATGTCTTGCCATATGAGTTAACATTCTGTCCAAGCAGCATAACCTCTTTAACGCCATCTTTGACAAGCTTTTCAATCTCTCTTATTATCTCTTTAGGCTCTCTGCTCTTCTCTCTTCCTCTTACATAAGGAACGATACAGTATGTACAGAAATTATTACATCCGTACATTATGTTAACACCTGACTTAAATGGGAACTTTCTCACTGTAGGAAGCTCTTCAACAACCTCTTTCTGGCTGTCCCATATATCATACACTGGTTTTTTTGTCTCCCAGCGGTTATAGAGAAGCTCTGCTATCTTGAATATATTATATGTACCAAATATCACATCAACAAAGCTGTATAACTTTTTGATTTTGTCAACAACATCCTTTTCCTGCATCATGCATCCACAGAGTGCTATAACCATGTGTGGATTCTTTTTCTTAATGGCACTTAACTGTCCAAGTCTTCCGTATACACGTAAATTAGCATTTTCTCTTACTGTACATGTATTGTATACAACAAGGTCTGCTTCCTCTGTCTCAACTGGTTCATAGCCGATATCCTGTAAAATTCCCAGAAGCTTCTCTGAGTCTCTTGCATTCATCTGGCAGCCAAATGTGTTGACACAGCATGTCAGTGGTCTTTGTAATTCATTGGACAGCTTATTAACTACCTGTCTGCACATGTCTATGTACATCAACTGTCTGTCTAACTGATTTTCTTCTATTGCTTTATTATTTTCCATCACCATTAACCTTTCAGTATCTAATTATTATGGTCTTACCTGACCTTCTCCAAGTATGATATATTTGCCTGTCGTAAGCGCATCAAGTCCCATTGGACCTCTCGCATGGATTTTCTGCGTGCTTATGCCAATCTCTGCGCCGAATCCAAATTCAAATCCATCCGTAAATCTTGTTGAAGCATTGACATATACAGCCGCCGCATCTATCTGTTCTGTGAACTTCTTGGCATTGCTGTAATCCTTAGTAATAATAGCCTCTGAGTGGCCTGTATTATATCTGTTGATATGTTCTATAGCCTCATCTATTGTATCAACAGTTTTTAAAGAAATTATATAATCAAGATATTCTTTACCCCAGTCCTCATCTGTCGCTTCAACAATTCTATCGTCTATAGAACGGCTAAACTCATCGCCACGCACTTCAACGTCCTTTTCTTTGAGTTTGTCAACAATCTTAGGAATAACCTCGCCTGCAATCTTTTTATTAACAACAAGTGACTCACAAGCATTGCACACACCAATTCTTTGTGTCTTTGCATTATATATGATATTGACAGCCATATCCTGGTCAGCATATTCATCTACATATATATGGCAGTTTCCTGTTCCTGTCTCAATAACAGGTACTGTAGAATTATTTACAACATTACTTATAAGTCCAGCTCCACCTCTTGGAATAATTACATCAACATAATCATTAAGGCGCATAAGCTCATTGACATATTTTCTATCTGTATCAGTTATAAGAATCACACTGTCTTCACATATTCCATCCGCTTTAATTGAGTCTCTTATTATCTCTACAAGCTTTATATTAGAATTAATGCAGTCGCTTCCGCCTCTTAATATGACAGCATTGCCCGATTTGAATGTCAGCGCAAATGCATCAACTGTAACATTAGGTCTTGATTCATATATAATTGCCACCACTCCAAGTGGAACTTTCTTATAACCTATCATAAGTCCGTTAGGACGAGTTTTCATATGTGTTATCTCACCGATTGGGTCATCAAGGTCAGCAACCTGCATAAGTCCATCGACCATACCTTTGATTCTTGCATCAGTAAGTGTAAGTCTGTCAAGCATAGCCGGCTTCATTCCGTTATTCTTAGCATTTTCTATATCTATGATATTAGCCGCCTTTATTGCCTCTGCATTATCAAGCAGAGCCTGTCCGACATGACGCAGTGCATTATTCTTTTCATTAGTTGTCATCTTTGCAGTTTTAACAGATGCCTCTTTAGCTCTCTTACCAATAATTTCAATGCTGTCCATTCTTAATAACCTCCATATCTGTAACTATCATATCAGGTTTAATATCCGTATCCTGTGCATCTATGCACTCAACTATCTGGCAGTCATAACATACAGCCATCTTATATACCTGCGCCTTTTCTAAGAATTTATCATAAAATCCACCGCCATATCCGATACGGTTAAATCCGCGGTCAAACGCAAGTCCCGGCATAATACACAATATATCATTATATGTGTCCCTGCTGCCCTTTTCCCATACAGGTTCATCAGACACAGGCTCCATTATACCATAATACCCCGGCGCAAGCTCATCTAATGAACCAATGCAAATAAACCGCATATCTTTACCATACACCTTAGGCACATACACATTCTTTTTATCATTAAAGCATCTTCTTATAAGCTCTGTAGTATCAGCCTCTGAGCCGGTACTCACATATACAAGAACATCTCTGGCATCCCTGTATTCAGATGTACTGATTACATTATCAGTTATCGCCGCACTCTTTATGCTTCGCTCATCTTCCGGCAGGCTGTCTCTTAACTTCCTTATGCTGTTTCTAATAAGTTTCTTATCAGCCATGACTAATTGCCCTTTTCTTTCGCCTCGTTAATGCTTTCCTGCTGCATTTTCTCCATCTTCTCATCATGACGTTTCTTAACATCAATGATTGAGCCATCAGGATTCTGTATCTTAATAGATTCTAAGGTACCACGCAGGTTCTTCTTAAACGCTTCAACATACTCTTTTCTAAGTCTCTTCTGTTCTTCTGCCTCAGCCTCAGTAAGCCCCTCCGCCTTTGATTTTCTATATAGTTCGTTAATTCTATCCAAATCTTTCTGTGTTACCATTATTACCTCCAATTAATTTACCCAACAAACAGTAATAAATCCTCATCAAGCACAACATATCCATTATACGTTCCACGCTTTTTATAGATATGATGAGTCATATCCGGGATTTTAAATACTTCTATAATCTTCTTATTTTTATTACCGAACATAGCAAATCCAGCATTTTTACTTGTTATTATATATTCGCCAAATATATATTCAACATTGTATTCTGATGAAATAAGATATTCCTCGCGCTGTGAATTAAGATTAACAAAATGCGTTCCACTATCATCTGTGAAATATATATATGGCACGCCCCCCATAACGCATAGACGCTTATAGTCAAAATTCGTCAGCGAATTATCGTACTGCCTTACCTTTTTGATATTGTTAATATAGTCATATATGGCAATCTCTTCCATATCACTTTCTGGGAACTTACGGATATATATAATGTTTTTGTTATTATCATACATATCAGTAAACGAAACATCGCCCGATGATTTATCAAGCACATCTGTAAAAACCATCGGAAGATTTAAGATCATATCTGAAACAAACTGATTCACATTAACGATTCCTATCAGGCTGTTACCAACTTTAAAGCAGCATTTATTGCCACCAAGTGGAATTATGCAGTCAAGTCCTTCATTCACAAGCTTCTCGTTAGTAATCTTAACGCCCTTATCATCCGTTATATCTTTAAGTACTATGTCATACTTGTCGGTTTCATAATCATACCGCTGGAACATACAGAAATCCTGTGTCAAAGCAAATATTTTAATACTGTCTTCTTTTCTTATTGTGTCAAGACTTACAATATCCGTATGAATCAGACTGCATGCAAGGTCATTAATTCTATAGCAGTAATATTCTATCAAAACTTCTGATTCGCTTCGCATTTTAAATGATGAAAATATAAAAAAATTCTTATTCTTAATTCCATGATATATCTTAAATATGTCAAATTTGGCAATCTCTGGCATTATTTCAACATGCACATTTTTAAATGGATTAAATAAAAAAATACGTTTACCTGTAAACTTATCAAACACTTTATTGTCATCTACTATCTGAAGCATAAGATTATTATTGACAGCTCTGTATCTTCCCTTGGTAAAATTCTTAATCAATCTGATTTCCATATTAAATGCTCCGCAAAACAACCTTTAAACTAATGATAATACATCTATTGAATCATTTCTGTGCTGTAAAAATAAAGTTCCTACATCATCTCCATTGATAATACGGCTTATATTGAGCACATCATTACCATTAGTAATAACCATATCCGCACCTGAATAATTAGCTATCTGTGCGGCAACTATCTTAGCCGACATACCACCAGTTCCAACCTGGCTTCCAGATGAATCTTTGCCCATATTCATAAGGTCATCATCAATCTTTTCAACAAGACTTATAAACTTGGCATCTGGATTTTTATTAGGGTCATCTGTGTACATTCCATCAATGTCTGATAAAAGAATAAGCAGGTCAGCTCCTATTATTGACGCAACTATAGCTGAAAGTCTGTCATTATCACCAAACTTCTGAACCTGTTCAATCTCATATGTAGATACTGTATCATTCTCATTAACTACAGGTATAACACCAAGTTTAAGGAGTTCCTCAAATGTATTCTCAGCATTTATTCTGCTTACATCATTAGTTATGGTATTCTTAGTCATAAGAACCTGAGCTGCAACAGCATTATATTCTGAAAATATCTTCTGATAAACCATCATAAGCTTAGCCTGTCCTATAGCTGCACAAGCCTGTTTGACAGCCAGTTCTTCAGGGCGGTTAATAAGACCTAATGTATTCCTTCCGACCGCTATAGCACCAGATGATACTAAAACTACATCTTTTCCTGAATTCTTAATATCAACAAGGACTCTTACGAGTCTTTCAACCTTTAAAAGGTCAAGCCTTCCAGTTTCCTCATGCATCAATGATGATGAACCTATCTTTACAACTATACGTTTTTTATTTTTAAGCTGTTCTCTGTAATTATTCACAATGCCCTCCATCGGCATAATATCGCCATAAACATTTGTATTGTATTCTACATCATTTGAGCTAAAAAGTCATTAATCTTTTCAGCTGTCTTAACTCCATCAACTGCTGCTGATGTAATACCACCAGCATATCCTGCTCCCTCACCGCACGGGAATAATCCTCTCACTGAGGAATTATAATTATCATCTCTTAATATCTTTACAGGGCTTGAGGTACGGCTTTCAACTCCTGAAAATACCGCATCTTCCATATCAAACCCTCTGATATATCGTTCAAATCCTGTCATTCCCTCTTTGATGGCATCAGATACATATGACGGCAGAACATTGTTAAGATTACCAAAATTAAACTTACCTTTAATCTGTGGCGTAACCCTTCCAAAACCCGTAGACACCCTGTTATTCTTAAAATCATCAACAAGCTGCACCGGTATGCTGCCTTTGCCCTCTCTGTAGGCAAGACTCTCCAGCTTTCTTTGGAATTCTACACCTGACATGACTTCTCTTCCAAAATCATCTGGTGTTATAGTAACAATAATTGCACTGTTGGCATTAATGCCATCTCTTCCAGAATAACTCATTCCGTTGACCGCAATTCTATCCTCTTCTGATGATGCGTTAACCACATATCCACCCGGACACATGCAGAAAGAATAGACACCTCTCTCCGCGCTTGTCCTGTATGTCACTTTATAATCTGCCGCTGGCATATTATATCTACATTCTCCGTATGCATTGCGGTTTATAAGCTGCTGCGGATGTTCAAGTCTTAATCCAACTGCAAAAGGTTTAGGTGTCATTGCAATCTTTTTTCTGTTAAACATATCAAATGTATCTCTCGCACTGTGTCCTATTGCAAAGCATACAGTACGACATTTTCTTTCATATGAACTGCCATCTGCTGTGTTAGTTATGATAACCGACTTTATTCCATCATCGTCAAATTGAATATCTGATACCTTGCTGTTAAAATTAATCTCACCGCCAAGCGAAATTATATATTCCCTCATATTGGCAATAACTGTGCTTAACACGTCTGTACCAATGTGTGGCTTATTACTGCTTAAAATCGTCTTATCTGCACCGAATCTCACAAATACATTAAGAACATCCCTGATTCTTCCCTCTGGGTCCTTGACGCCAGTATTCAACTTACCATCAGAAAATGTTCCAGCCCCACCTTCTCCGAATTGTACATTGGATTCTGCATTAAGTTTTCCGCCGTTCCAGAAGTTTTCAACACTTGCCTTTCTGTCCTCAACACTTTGTCCGCGTTCATATATTACCGGCTTAAGTCCTGCCTCTGCAAGTTTTAATGCACAGAATATCCCTCCTGGACCAAATCCTGCCACAACAGGTCTTGTCTCTTCAGTAAGCCTGCCAGCCTTAATATAAGCAGACTCTGGAAATCTGTATGTAACTGTCTCATGCACAGACACATTCCTGTCAGTTTTCAAAGACATTATATTGACATTTTTTCCATCAAGCTGTATTCCTTTGACATCAACTGAATACACATAATATATATCCGGCTTATGTCTCGAATCAATCGACTTTTTCACAATATCATATTCTATTCTGGCATTTCTTTTAAGTTTTAAAATGCTGCACAATTTTCTGTGAAGCTCATCTTCTCCCTGTTCTGGTGTAAGCTTTATCTGGTTAATCCTGAGTACTTTAGACATCTGTATTCTCCTTACTATCATGTGCCGCACTGGTTCCTGCGATATATCCGCTTGTCCATGCCCACTGAAGATTATATCCTCCGCATCTGCCATCAACATCCATTATCTCACCTGCAAAATAAAGCCCTTCAACAATACATGATTCCATTGTCTTTGGATTGATTTCATCAAGTGAAACCCCTCCCTGACAAACCTGTGCATTATCAAAGGATTTGTTTCCAGTTATATTGAATCTGAATTTTTTCATGGACGATACAACTAATTCTATTTTTTTGATATTATGTATAGACGCAGGTGTTTCTGAATCAATACTGCATCTTGCACATGCGGCAACAACAAGCTTTCTGTTAAGGATTCCGCTAAACATCTGTTCAATTGTCTTGTTCGCCGTATCAGCATTATCATACACATATTCCATCAACTCTTCTTTGGAATAATCAGGTATCATATCTATATCAGCATATACCTTATCATTAATATCTAATGACTTAACAGCATAATGACTTATCTGAAATACTGGTATCCCAGATATTCCGTAATCAGTATACTGAATTTCCCCATAATCACTGTATACGGAATCTCCACAATGAAGATTAATCGTTCCTGTGCTCCGCACCCCTGCCATCTGCTTACACAGTTTATTATCAGATATGAGCTGGACAAGAGACGGCAATGGTTTAATAACACTGTGTCCAAGTGATAATGCAAGCTGATACCCTGAACCGTCTGAACCAGTCTTAGGAGCTGCCTTGGAACCAGCAGTTATTATAAGCTTTCCTGCCTTATATCTGTCATTAACAATAAATAATCCATCATCTTTACGGATACTATGTACAGCCATATCTGTGATTACATCTACATCTTTATTATCAAGTTCATGCACAAGTGCTTCCTTAAGTGAAGCGGCTGTCTCTGAATGAGGATACACATATCCGTTCCTCTCTCGGTGAAACACTCCAATAGATTTAAAAAAATCTATTGCATCATACTGATTAAACAACTTTAATGCAGACATAACAAATCCAGGGTTATCATTGTTATACATCTCTGCATCCATATTGTAATTGGTAAAATTACATTTTCCATTGCCTGTCTGCAATATTTTGTTTCCAAGTCTTGATGTTCCCTCTATAATCAACACCTGTATATTATTTCTGGCAGCAGTTATAGCAGCCATCATTCCAGCAGCTCCACCACCTACGACAATACAGTCGTATAATTTTTTTGCCATATATACTAAAGCTCCTTATGAACTATATGTCTGAAGAAAATCATACAGATTATCCTCACCATCTATATACATTCCTAATTTAAGCTGTTCTCTGATGTCTGGTGGCAGAACTTCCATGTTGATATCTGCATAATCATAGAAATTCCTATCCGGCTCACTATATATAACAACCCTTTGACCATCATAACTTAAATAGTAACTTTTCATATTCTGCGTATTATCTTTATCCAAATCTTTTAACAAATCATATGCGGTTGTGTCATCATCTATAATAATATCATCATTCTGTGCCATATTGACAATCCATATAATGACAACCGCAGCAATTAACGCAAATACAATTCCTAATATTATAATCCACCAATTATTTTTATTCTCCATATTATCATAACCAGCCTGCAGTTATTAAGGCTGCCTCCTGATAACATTTTGAACATAAATGCAGTTATTTATTCATATTATCTGATGTAAAGCTATGTGGTAATAACTCTTTCAAAGAACATGTACATAACTTTCCATTATCTTTTACTATCACATAGAATTGTTCTGTGGCAAATTCAGACATGACCTGCCTGCATATTCCACATGGCCACGCTGCCTCATCAGTACTGCCAGCTATGGCAATTTTTACCACCTTTCGCTCACCCATAGATACAGCTTTAAATATAGCATTTCTCTCTGCACATATTGTTGCTCCATATGAAGCGTTCTCAATATTGCACCCACTATATACATTTCCACTGTCTGTAAGAACTGCCGCTCCCACAGCATATCCTGAATATGGCGAATATGAATGTTCCTTTGCCTTCACTGCCAGCTCATATAATTCACAATCTTTCATAACATAATCCTTATCTTGTTATTCCAAGAATTGAAAGCACGTCTTCCTGTTTCTGTTCCATCACAACAGCCTCCGTACTCTCCATATGGTCATATCCAAAAAGATGCATCATGCTGTGTGCAACAAGAAATGCAAGCTCTCTTCTGTCTGTATGTCCGTATTTTTCTGACTGTTCTTTCACTTTATCAACAGATATAATTATATCGCCAAGCATAAGTTCTCCTGAGTCAGGATTAAAGTACTCAGATACAATCTCATCGTCTTCATTATCACTGTCAAGAAATGAAAAATCTGCTGGTGAATCATAGTCAAGCAGTGGAAATGATAAAACATCTGTAGGATTATCAATCTGTCTGTATTCATTGTTAATCTGTCTTATGCTCTCATTGTCTGTAAGTGTAACACTTACCTCCGCTTCATATGGGCACTTCACATAATCACACGCTGTCTCAACAACGCTTTTAATAACTGTCTCCCAGTCAAAATCAAGCTTTTCGTCTGTTTCATATTCAATGTTTATTGTCATCTCTATTCCCCCTTGCTTTAGCTGACTTTTTCTTATTCTGTGCTGTTTCGTAATCCTCATATGCCTTGACAATCTTCTGTACAAGCGGATGTCTTACGACATCTTTGTTAGTTAGTTTGACAAAACCTATCTCGTCAACCTTTGACAGAACTCTCATGGCTACATCAAGTCCAGATACTGTACCTGCCGGAAGGTCTTTCTGTGTTATATCTCCAGTTATGATAACCTTAGAACCGAAGCCTATTCTTGTCAAAAACATCTTCATCTGGGCAGGAGTTGTGTTCTGCGCCTCATCAAGTATGATATATGCATTATCAAGAGTTCTTCCTCGCATATATGCAAGCGGAGCAACCTCTATCAGACCTTTTTCCATGTTGGAAGCAAAGCTCTCTGCGCCCATAATCTGATACAAGGCATCATACAATGGTCTTAAATATGGGTCAACCTTGCTCTGCAAATCTCCTGGAAGGAATCCAAGTTTCTCGCCAGCCTCAATTGCAGGTCTTGTGAGAATAATCCGGTTGACATCATTATTCTTAAATGCATTGATTGCCATTGCCATTGCAAGATATGTTTTACCAGTTCCCGCAGGTCCCAAGCCAAACACAATCATCTTCTCACGAATCTGGTCAACATAGAACTTTTGTCCAAGTGTTTTGGGTTTTATAGGCTTTCCACTTATAGTTTTACATATAGTCTCATCATCCATGGCAATCATGGCATCTTCTTTTTCTTCCATAGTCAATGCAAGTGCATAATCAACATTCTGCTCCTGTATGACATTCCCCCTCCTTGCAAGCTCTGAAAGGTTATTCAAGACCTTGACTGCATGACTCACGCCTTTTTCATCACCGATAACTTTAATATCAGAATTTCTGGCTATAATCGATACTTTAAGAGTCTTTTCAATCTTCTTTGCATATTCATCCCTTAAGCCAAATACACTTGTGCTTACATCGGCTGGCATATCAATTATCTTTTCAACAACGCTCATTAATCTAAGTCCTCACTTCTACTATAGGTTCCATACTGTACCGATGGTGATATAATATGTATCACACCCGACATCTCATAATACCCATCTTCTTTGATAATTTTAACATCATTATCAAGGATTTGTACACTATTTTGAAGATTTTTTATATATGAATCAAATCTGTCATTTAATATCTGTTCCATCTGTTCATCCTCATATAATCTGTCGTTCGTTATATACTGATTATATCTGACAATATTAATTCTTACTGGCAGTGAGATTTTCCCAAAAAGCTTAGGATTAATCTCATCACTCACAATATCCCAGTTATCATCAAGCTTACGTTTTAATAATGTTATCTCCTTACCATATGCATCTATAATATATGTTGTTCTTTTTTTATCTGTATATTCCTTGTCCTTATAATTCCTGTATATACAATCATTGTATTGCATTTCTGTCCTTATAAGCACATCCGCATCCACCTGTGTGTCAATAATTTCCATTTGTTCTCCATAAGCATCTGATATAACAATCTGACCTGACACAAGCACCTGTCCCTTAGTTACTTCATCGCCTTTTTTTACCATTGGAGTTCCACTACGAACAATCACAGATTCAACAATGCCATCATCTGATGAACATATATCGCCATATATTTCTTCTTTATCCTGAATATGTGTGCCATCATTTTCTTTAATCGCTATCATCACTTTAGTTCCACTCACTGACACACTCGCCCATGTAACTTCATCAAAATCTTCTCTTATCTTATGTTCGAGCCATTCACAATCAATGTTCCTTATATGTATTCCATTCTCAATTCCTATGCTTGCAAGATAATTATTAATATACTGGTCAGAATACATATTGTTACCCGAAAATTCTATATCCCACACATACATATTAACCCATTTTATTATCAATGCAGCAATCATAATTCCTATAATAAATGAATAGTGCTTTCTGTATTTGAATGCAGCATATTTTATTCCCTGTTTTTTTAGTATCTTTACCCTGCATCCTGTTATACGGCATATTGGTCTTAAAGCAGCAAACTGTTTTCGTTTAATCATACATATAATGCCATCATCGGAAATTCTCAAATTCCACATACAGACATCTTTGTTTCTGCACAGATTGATAAAGCGTTCTTTATTATCTCCAAGTATCATTATAGATATGTTATTAAACAAGAACGGGAATTTTTCTATAATCATAGCGAACCATCCATAAATACAACACTGTTAATACAACCTTTTACAAGAATCTCTTCATCATCATAGTAGCATATATTAAGATTCCTGCCCGTGATTTGAACAATTCCTTTTTTAGTGTTTATCTTCAACTCATCGTTCTCGTAATATGTTATTGATTTAAAATTTTCTATGCATGTCATAGAATTTCCAACAATCGTTATGATTACAGAGTCTGATACTTTTTCCATATAGCCCCTCTGATACTTAAATACCACTTTCTAATATATATGGAATAAAACATCAAAAAATAACAAATATAGAAAAACCGACAGACTCTTAACAGCCTGTCGGTAATAATAATTAAAATTAGTTGAACTTACGTTTTCTAGCAGCTTCTGACTTCTTCTTACGTCTTACGCTTGGCTTTTCGTAATGTTCTCTTTTACGAATTTCCTGCTGAATGCCCGCCTTAGCACAGTTTCTCTTAAATCTTCTTAAGGCACTATCTAAAGACTCGTTCTCTTTAACGATGACATTTGACATACTTTTCCTGACCACCCTTCTGTTGCAAATTGTGCTGGGCAATACATAAATAGGGTATTAACTAATCGCACAAAACACATTATACCATATAATTAAAATTCGTCAACAGTTAAATGTGAAGAAAATTATTTAATCTGCTCAGCTAATGCTTCTGATGCCTTTGCAAGAAGCTCATCTATACCTGCTGGGTTCTTACCACCAGCCTGAGCCATGTTAGGACGGCCACCACCGCCACCACCTACAAGACCTGCAAGAGCCTTGATAAGATTACCGGCATGGGCACCCTTCTTAATAACGTCATCCGTTGCCATAGCAATAAGGTTAACCTTATCACTTCCAATTGCACTTGCGATAAGTACTACACCAGAGCCTACATTGCCCTTTAACTTATCTCCAAGGTTTCTAAGCTCGTTCATATCCACATTATCAACTCTTGTAGCAAGAAGCTTAACACCATTAACTTCCTTGATATCATTAGTAACATCACCTAATGCATTATTAGCAAGCTCTGATTTGAGCTTATCATTCTCGCTTGAGAGAGCCTTAATCTCATCATTCATAGCATGTATTCTTCTTACAAGCTGAGAACTCTCTGTCTTGGCAGCCTCAGATGCTTCTGCGACAAGCTTTTCAAGCTCAGCATAGAACTTCATTACTCCTGTGTCTGTAAGTGCCTCAATTCTTCTTACACCTGCGGCAACGCCTGACTCAGATACAATCTTAAATAATCTGATGTTAGATGTATTAGCAACATGTGTACCACCACAGAATTCCTTAGAGAAATCTCCCATAGATACAACTCTTACAGTATCGCCGTACTTCTCACCGAATAACGCCATAGCACCAGTCTTTTTAGCATCTTCTATAGACATAACATTAGTCTCTACCGGAATACACTCTGCTATCTTTTCATTGACAATTCTCTCTACCTCTTCAAGCTCCTCCTTTGAAACGCTCTGGAAGTGTGTAAAGTCAAATCTTAATCTCTCCGGATTAACGAAAGAGCCCTTCTGCTCTACATGGTTACCAAGAACAGTTCTTAAAGCCTTCTGTAAAAGGTGTGTTGCACTGTGGTTCTTACATGTATCTGCTCTGTCCTGTGCATTGACAATAAGCTCAACCTCATCGCCAACCTTAATCATTCCTCTTGTAAGCTTACCTACATGTCCAATCTTGCCACCTTTAAGCTTGATTGTTGTCTCTACCTCAAACTCACCTTCTGATGACTTGATTATACCTGTATCGCCTTCCTGACCACCCATTGTGGCATAGAATACTGTCTCATCTACAATTATAGTTCCCTTATCGCCCTCAGATAAAGCGTCAACAACTTCTTCCTCTGTTGTAAGAACTGTAACCTTAGATGTATTGTTAAGCTTGTCATATCCGACAAACTTGCTTGTAACAGCAGGGTCTATCTCATCATATACAGTTGCATCTGCACCCATATAGTTAGTAGTCTTTCTTGCATTACGTGCTTTAACTCTCTGCTCATCCATAGCCTTAGTAAAGCCTTCTTCATCTATAGAGATATTCTTCTCTTCAAGAATCTCTTTAGTAAGGTCAATAGGGAATCCATAAGTATCATAGAGCTTAAATGCATCTGCTCCAGAAAGGACTTTCTCACCCTTAGCTGCAAGATCTGCTTCCATATCAGCCAAGATGCTTAATCCCTGGTCTATTGTCTTATTGAACTTATCTTCTTCCTCTGATATAACCTTGATGATAAATTCTTTCTTCTCTTCAAGTTCTGGATATCCATCCTTAGAACCCTCTATAACAGTTTCACATAACTTAGAAAGGAACTTGCCCTCGATTCCAAGGAGTCTGCCATGTCTTGCAGCTCTTCTTAAAAGTCTTCTAAGAACGTATCCACGTCCCTCGTTAGATGGCATGATACCATCACTAACCATAAATGTAACAGATCTTATATGGTCTGTTATAACTCTTATAGAAACATCTGTCTTCTCATCTGTCTTGTATGTTACACCAGCAATCTCACATACCTTGTTACGAAGCGCGCAAAGTGTATCAACATCAAAGATTGAATCAACATCCTGTACAACTACAGCAAGACGCTCAAGACCCATACCTGTATCAATATTCTTCTGTATAAGGTCCGTGTAATTACCCTTGCCATCATTATTAAACTGTGAAAATACATTGTTCCATACTTCCATGTATCTGTCACAGTCACATCCTACTGTACAGCCTGGCTTGCCACAACCATACTTTTCTCCACGATCATAGTAAATTTCTGAACATGGACCACATGGACCAGCGCCATGCTCCCAGAAGTTATCTTCCTTACCAAATCTGAAAATTCTCTCTGGTGCTATACCTATCTCCTTGTTCCAGATATCAAATGCCTCATCATCATCTTCATAGATAGATGGATATAATCTGTCTGGGTCAAGTCCAACAGTCTGAGTTAAAAACTCCCAAGACCATGCAATTGCCTCATGCTTAAAATAATCGCCAAATGAAAAGTTACCAAGCATCTCAAAAAATGTACCATGTCTTGCTGTCTTACCAACATTCTCAATATCACCTGTACGGATACACTTCTGACATGTTGTAACCCTTCTTCTAGGTGGAATCTCCTGTCCTGTGAAATATGGCTTTAATGGAGCCATACCTGAATTAATAATCAACAAACTGTTATCATTGTGTGGAACGAGAGAAAAACTCTTCATCTTTAAATGTCCCTTGCTTTCAAAGAAATCAAGATAAAGTCTTCTTAACTCGTTAACGCCTCTGTACTGCACTGTTCTTTCCTCCAAAAAATAAATTAATTATTATCAATAACTGTATCTTCTTTAATGCCATCTTCCTGCTGGGCTTTTTTCGCCTTCTTGGCATCAGATGCAGTTTTAAGCTTGCCACCAACTATGACAGCTAAAACGAGAAGCAGAAGCATAATAATAAATTTAGCTCCCTCAAATAAAACTTCTCCAAGTAATAAACTCATCAATCCAACCATATGCATACACGCCTTTCTATTATAAGTTTAGACAACTGGCTAAAATTATGAATGTGAATATTGTAACACATCAGCCACAAACATTCAACACCAGTCTCCTGTTTGTAGAAATCTATTTGCCATGTCATCCGCAGCTTTAGTTATGGAGTCATCATATCCAATGCCCTTAAGAAGCTTAATCGCATTCCTGCTTGTCGCCGGGCCATCCATAAGCTTATAGTTAAACACAACATCCTCGCAGAAATCTTCCTGAAAATGATAATTATCATAACAATCCTTTAATATCTTTGTAAGCTCTATATCATGTGTCGCTGCAAAACATATGACATTCTTTGCGTTCATGCTCTTTAAAATCTGCGATGAAGCCGCAATCCTCTCAACTGTGTTAGTTCCTCTTAACACCTCATCAACAAAGCATAACACCGGCTTTTTCTTATCATCTATGCTGTCGAGAATCCTCTTCAAAGACTTAATTTCTACAATATAGTAGCTGTCATGTCCCTCAAGATTATCCTTTAACGCCATAGATGAATATATACGGAACACTGGTGCCTGATAACTTCTGGCAAGACTCGTACATATGCTCTGTGACAATATTGCATTGATAGCAACAGTCTTTAGGAATGTAGATTTACCAGAAGCATTAGAACCTGTAAGCAGAACATTACGCCTTAACGTTATCGAATTGGCAACCGGATTATCAATGCATGGATGATAAGCATCTTCCAGTGCTATTGCATTCCTTCCTGATATAAATTCAGGTCTGCTCCAATAACTAAGCCCTGCCCTGTATGATGCTATCGCAATCGAACTTTCAATAAATCCAAGAAGTTTTATCATCTCATATATATCATCTGTATGCTCATTGATACTGCGAAGCATTGTATTAAACTTAATCAGGTCAATATGTGTTATCATCCTGAGATAATCAAACAGCATCTCTGCTATAGAACCATTCTCATTAGAACTTGCAAGCATTCCTGCACCGCTCGTTGCCTTCGACATCTTCTGTGTTATATTCTTTATTGATTCATTATATGAATCAAGCGCACTTATGTTAAGCTTGTCAATGTCTTTTACAGCCTGTGTCATCTTAACAATATTGATAATACATATAAAGAATGGCTCAACCTTTGCCTTATATGAATAATACGATATAATTGCAAACGCCACAGATGCCACAATAAGAATTATTCCCAGCGTCGCATTATACCCAAATGCTATGACAAATGAAACGATTATAAACAATATTGACAGATAGTGAATTATATTGCTCTGTGGCTTCAAATCCATAAGAAGCCCTACATAATCACTCACAGAAATCTTCTTCGCATATCCTAACTTGTAAAAAATCTGCTGTATATTCTCTCTGTCTTTTTTATTGCTGTCAAAATACGTTGCAAGCCTGTCCGCTTCGTCGAGCTTATTCCTGTCATTAAACGGGAGTCTTAACATCTTGTAGAGATATTCCTGTCCCACAGATGAAAAACATGTATTCATCCTCTTGTATACAGTATTCATAGATAAATCATTCCATGTTATATCATCAATGTAATCACTTTCATCACACGGAATATCACCATTAACGCAATCCTGATAGTAATGGCTTATTATTTCAAGTTCTTCGTCTGTAATCTTACGGTCAGAAGCCCTGCCCCAACTGTCACGTATCTTCTGGATCATTTTCTGTCTGCGCCTTCTTGACTCACTTACAGATACATATATAGCCGTCACTATAAGCGCAGCTATCAGAAAAATCATATTCTGACTCATTAATTACATTCCTCTCACTATATTATATGATGTCTCAAGCGCAACATTTATCATCTCATTGAAACCAGTCTGCCTGTCCTTTGGTGACAATTTCTCATTCCTGTAGAGATGGTCGCTTATTGTTGTTATGCATAACGCCTTTTTGCCAAGACTGGCTGCGTTAAGATAAAGTCCTGCTGCTTCCATCTCAACAGCAAGTACTCCCATCTTCTTCCATCTATCATTGACCGATGAATCTGCATTGTAAAAAACATCTGATGATAAGACATTACCAACTCTTGCATTAATTCCAAGTCTGGATGCACAGTCAACAGCAGTTGATAACATTCCATAATCTGCTATAGGCGCATAAGTCCCCGGCAGATTAAACTGCGAAACATAATTAGAATCTGTACACGCCCCCTGCGCGATAACAACATCTTTAAGATTAATGTCATCTGATAATGCACCGGCAGAACCGATTCTTATAATCGCATCAACATCATACATATTATAAAGCTCATAACTATATATTCCTATTGATGGTATTCCCATACCACTTCCCATCACAGATACCTGTTCGTCACGATACATGCCTGTATATCCATACATGCCCCTGACATCATTAAACATTCTGGCATCCTTTAAGTAATGTGAAGCTATATATTCTGCCCTCAAAGGGTCGCCAGGCATAAGTACAACCCTGGCAATTTCTCCCTTTTCAGCCTTATTATGTGGTGTTCCCATATAGCCCCCAGTTCTGAAGTATTATTTGCCCTCGTATTTGATAAGAGCATCTACATCATAATTCTTTAATTTATCTCTTCCTTTAAGTCCCTCAAGCTCAATAAGGAAAACAATCTTTACAACCTCACCGCCAAGAGCCTCTACAAGCTTGATGATAGCTTCTGTTGTTCCGCCTGTCGCAATAAGGTCATCAACAATAACAACCTTCTGTCCCGGCTTAATCGCATCCTTGTGTATCTCAATGGTTGCTGTTCCATATTCAAGGGCATATTCCTGCGAAATAGTCTCACATGGAAGCTTTCCCTTCTTTCTTACAGGAACGAATGATTTATGATTCTTATATGCAACTGGCACGCCAAATATAAAACCTCTTGACTCTGGACCAACAACCACGTCATAATCTTTATCTATAAGATTATCAAGTCCGTCTATAGCAAGCTGTAATCCATCAGGATCCTGTATAACGCTTGTTATATCCCTGAATATAATACCTTTCTGTGGAAAATCTGGTATACTTCTAACGTATTCTTCTACTTTTTTCATTGTAATGTCCTCCAAATATGGCAGAATATCTCTGCATTGATTTTCTGTAGAATATATTAACATATTTTTAAAATGTGTACAATAAATGTTATTTAAACAATGAGACAAACCAGCCCTGAATTTTCATTCATGACCTTTTCAAGCGTAGAGCCAATCTTACCCATGCTCTCATCTGTTATATTATGGGTTTTTTCATATATTCCATCATTCACAATCTGTTCAACTGTCTTGCCAAATATATTAGTATCCCATATTCCGTCAGGATTTTCCCTGGTATTTTCTTTGATATAATCAATCAGGTCATCTGCCTGTGTCTTAGTTCCAACAATTGGCGCAATCTCAACCGATATATTAGTCTTTAACATATTGATTGATGGAACCTGAGCCTTGATTTTAACGCCATATTTATTGCCATTCTTGATAACAACCGGCTCATCAAGTTCAATATCTTTCCTGTTCGGTGTCACAATGCCAAATCCGCTTGAATTGACATCATACAGCGCGTCCTTGACCGAATCATACTCTGTCTTAGTCGATGCAAATTCCCTTATAAGATTAATAAGTTCATATTCATTATTAATATCTGTACCAGTAAGCTCGCTCAAAACCTTATAATATATAGAATTCTTCAATGACAGATTGAATTTGACAATCCCCGTACTTAGGTCAGCTTCATCAACAGTCACACTTTCAACCGCCTGACACTCTGTATTATCATTCATATCAAGGTAATCTATTCGTCCCTTTGCCTTTACCACATCTTTAATATAAGTTGTCTTTGAAAGAATATTCCTTGCTATATCTATTATCTGTTTTTTCAGCCAGTGGTCTGACTTTAGCATCTCTATCCAGCTTGGTCCATACACCTCAAGCTTTTCAACCGGAAACTCTAACAATATGCTCTTTAATATATTATCAACATCTTCCTTTTTTAGCTGGTCACAATTAACAGGAATTACATTGGCATCATATTCCTCTGATAACTTTGCCCCCAGTTCAGTTGTCTCCTTGGAATAAGGTTTCTGGCTGTTTAGAAGTACTACAAATGGTTTACCTATATTTTTAAGTTCATCTACCGTGCGTTTCTCAGCTTTAACATAGCTCTCCCTGTCAATCTCCCCAAAACTTCCATCTGTCGTAACAATTATACCGATTGTCGAATGATCCTTTATAACTTTATTAGTTCCAATCTCCGCAGCCTGTGTAAATGGTATGTCCTCCTGCTGCCATGGTGTCTTAACCATTCTCTCCTTATCATTTTCATACAGTCCCAGTGCGCCATCCACCATGAATCCAACACAGTCAATAAGACGCAGCTTCACAGACATATTATCAAATACACTTACAACTGGTGCTTCACTCGGTATAAACTTAGGCTCCGTAGTTGTTATTGTGCTTCCGGCACCGCTCATAGGCAGTTCATCGAGTGTTCTTTTCTTCACATGCTCATTATCAATCTCCGGTATAACAGCAAGATTCATAAATCTTTTAATAAATGTAGACTTGCCTGTTCTTACCGGTCCAACAACACCTATGTATATCTCCCCATTGGTTCTTTCCCCAATATCCTTATAGATATTGTATGTAAATGTCTTAGATGTATTGTCCATAAAAAAACCTCCTGCATATACTGATAAATGTATATGCAGGAGATTAATTTCTATGATAGAAAATCACTCATCAAATGTGGCTATAACATAGTATCCACGCTTAGTCTCTCCGACCTCTTTGACTATTCCTTTTCTTGATTTAAGCCTTTCCGGCGTTGGATAATTGCCAGACATTGCAACTGCCGGTTCAATTGTGTAATAATAACTGCTTGGAAGTTTTCCTTCTGTAATCTCAACCTCATCTCCAGCCTTTACAAGATTAGGTCTGCTCATTGTAAACTCCATATCTCTCATTATAATCACCTTCAATCATTAACTATAAATTAATCTTACATAGACATTTAACTGTATATTCGGATACCTTCTGTGCCAGAAGCCTGTTCTCTTCTTTCTCAAGAAATGCATCATCTTCCAATATATAATCTGCACTGTCAGACGCCGCTTTAAGCATTCTTGAATCAGCATATATATCAGCAATGCCAAAATCCATATCTCCGCTCTGGCGGACTCCAAGAAAATCGCCCGGTCCGCGGAGCTTTAAGTCTTCTTCTGCTATCTTGAAGCCATCATTGGTATCTGCCAGTATCTGAAGCCTGTCCTTAGTTTTTTTAGACTTATTGCCAGATATAAATATACAATATGACTGATGCTCCCCACGTCCGACACGTCCTCTTAACTGATGAAGCTGTGCCAGTCCAAAGCGTTCTGCATTCTCTATCATCATAACTGATGCATTAGGTACATTGACACCTACCTCAACTACCGTCGTCGATACAAGCACCTGTATATCATTGGCTAAGAATCTCTCCATTATGCTGTTCTTCTCAGCCGGTTTCATCTTGCCATGAAGATACTCTACAACAATATCTTTAGGCAATACCGTCTTTAACTTCTTACAATAATCAACAACATTTTCAAGTGAATCTTCACCATCACTCTCCTCAACCATAGGGCATATGACATACGCCTGTCTTCCGCTGTGCACCTGATTAGTTATAAAGCTGTACGCATTCGGTCTGTATGATTCATCCACAACGCAGTTTTTAATTGGAAGTCTGTTGGCTGGAAGCTCATCAATGACCGAAATATCAAGATCTCCATATATTATTATTCCTAACGTCCTTGGTATAGGTGTTGCACTCATAACAAGAATATGAGGATTCTCTCCCTTATCAGACAGTGTCCTTCGCTGATTGACACCGAACCTGTGCTGCTCATCTGTGATAACAAGCCCAAGATTGTTGTATACAACCTTATCCTGAATAAGTGCGTGTGTACCGACAACAATACCAGCTTCGCCGGATTCTATCTTTGCATATATTTTCCTTCGCTGGGCTGCTGTCTGTGAACCGACAAGAAGAACCACTTCAATGTCAATCCCATATTTCTCAAACATCGAGGTAATCGACTCATAATGCTGTGTCGCAAGCACCTCTGTAGGCGCCATGAGTGCTCCCTGATATCCAGCATACACAGTATTCATAAGAGCAAGCACTGCAATTATCGTCTTGCCTGAACCAACATCTCCCTGAACAAGCCTGCTCATAAGCTTATCACCCTGCATGTTGTCCTTAATCTCACGCCATGTGTTAAGCTGTGCATTCGTAAGGCTGTATGGAAGTTTCGATATAAACTCATCTGTTCTGTCATCATTGCCGATATGATGTTCATTAGGGATTCTCTCTGTGCTGTTCTTTAATGTCCTTATCGCAAGAATAAATAAAAAGAATTCCTCAAAGCTCAGTCTCTTTCTTGCCTTGACATAATCATCACATGTATTAGGAAAATGAATATTCACAACTGCATAGTTATGTTCAGCAAGACAGTATCTTTCACGTATCACATCTGGTATGAATTCCTTCGTCAATCCGGTATTATACATCTCTATCGCCTGTTTTACCGCCTTGACAACCAGCTTGTTAGAAAGTCCTTTAGTAAGTGGATATACCGGCTGCATAACACCTTTGATATTGTTATACTCTGCCATTGTATAGATAGCCGGCTGTTCCAGTGACAAACTGCCATTCTTGGCAGCTACCCTTCCACGGAACACGTATCGCATGCCCTGTCTTAATGTACTCTTAAGGTAGGGCATATTATACCAGACACACTTGATTCCTTTACCAGTCACATCACGTATAACAGTTGATATGCATGTAAATCTGCCAGTGTTATACACATCAATCCTTTTGGCAATAACACCATCAACAGCAACAATAGTCTTTTCATAATCAGATGTAATATCATCAATTAAAGCAGGCTCTTCGTACACATCATAATCCCGTGGGTATAAACCCACGAGATCTTCTACTGTGTATACATTAAGCCTGCTAAAACACTGGGCACTTTTCTCACCTATGCCCTTTAATTCTTTAATATCCATAATTATTATTCTACTGAAACCAGATAATAATATACTGGCTGTCCACCCATCTGGACTTCAACATCAATATCAGAGAACTTATCCTCTATAGCTGCTGCAAGATTCTCAGCCTGCTCCTCGCTTATCTCTTCACCATAGTAAAGACTTACAAGCTCAGCATCCTCATTATCCTCTAACATCTGTGCAAGCATATCAAGAACTGTCTCATCTATATCCTTGCCTACAGAAAGCAGTCCCTTATCGCCGATACCCATAATATCGCCATTAT
Organism: Lachnospira sp.; assembly: GCA_050874305.1. Lineage (GTDB taxonomy): Bacteria > Bacillota > Clostridia > Lachnospirales > Lachnospiraceae > Lachnospira. The sequence continues at coordinate 91,659 of JBNMKL010000002.1, forward strand.
TGATAGTCTTGCCATCTATAGATGTATCTCTTACAGCGTATGTTACCTGACCTGTTGCAACTGTGGCAAGTGCCTCAGTCATAGTCTCCTCATTATCCTCTAACGAACGTGACTCCTCATAGTTAATCATAGCTGTAATTCCCTGTGGAACTGTCTTTGTTGGAATAACAACAATCTTCTTATCCTCAACTATAGATGCCGCCTGATTAGCCGCAAGTATAATGTTGCTGTTGTTAGGAAGTACGAATATAGTCTCTGCGTTAATCTTCTCAGCCGCATTAAGAATATCCTCTGTACTTGGATTCATTGTCTGACCGCCCTCAATAACCTGGTCTACGCCAAGTCCCTTGAAGATGTCAGCAAGTCCTGAACCTGCAACAATTGTTATAAATCCGAACTTCTTCTTAGGTCCGTCTGGAACAGGATTGCCATTCTTAGCCTGAGCTTCCTTAGCGATAGCTGTCTGCATCTCTGTCTGTCCGATTACCTTCTGGTTATGCTCCTCACGCATGTTATCAACTTTCATCTTAGTAAGCTGGCCATACTCAAGACCTTTCTCAAATGCCTGACCAGGATGGTTAGTATGAACATGTACCTTAACTATATCATCAAGGCTTACACACACGATAGAATCACCGATTGATGAAAGGAACTTCTTAAACTCAGCCTCTGTCTCCTCGTTAAATTCCTTCTCAAGCATAATGATGAACTCTGTGCAGTAACCAAACTTAATATCTGCATTATCAACAGCGGCTCCCTTGCCCGGCATAGATGAACCAGCCTTGAACTCAGCATTAGGCTCTGTAATCTTAAAGTCTGTAACCTTGCCTGTTAAAGCATCATACATTCCTCTTAAAACTACAACAAGTCCTTGTCCGCCTGAATCAACAACACCAGCTTCTTTTAATACAGGAAGCATATCTGGTGTCTTCGATAACACATACTCTGCATGCTCAATTATTGTAAGCATTGCAGTCTCTATATCATCTGTCTGTGCAGCAATCTCTGATGCCTTATCAGAAATGCCCTTGGCAACTGTAAGAATTGTTCCTTCCTTAGGCTTCATAACTGCCTTGTATGCTGTCTCAGTTGCTCTCTGAGTTGCAGCAGCAAGATTTTCTACTGAAAGTTCCTTCAACGTAGACATCTCTTTAGTAAATCCTCTTAAAAGCTGTGAAAGAATAACGCCTGAATTACCTCTTGCTCCTCTTAAAGAACCGCTTGAGATAGCCTTGGCAAGATTCTCCATACTAGGATTAGCTATAGCACTTACTTCCTTCGCTGCTGACATAATTGTCATAGTCATATTGGTTCCTGTATCACCATCTGGTACCGGAAACACATTAAGGTCATTAATCCATTCTTTCTTCGCTTCAAGATTCTTTGCACCTGCTAGAAACATCTTCTGTACCAGTGCTGCATCTATTGTATTCATTACTAAATAACTCCTCCATTCTGCCAGATTGGCATCCTATATCGATAATTAATCAATTACTCTTACACCCTCAACATATATGTCAATCTTCTTAATCTCAAGGCCTGTGAATTCCTGAACCTTATACTTAACATTCTCTATAAGATTGTCAGACACTGTAAGAATGCTGACACCATAAGATACAATCACATGAAACTCAAGTGTAATTTTATTATCTTCGTCTATCTTTACATTAATACCTCTTGTAAGACTGTCACCCTTTAACAGCTTAAACAGACCATCTTTCATGCTGACAGCAGCCATACCAACAATACCAAAACACTCTACGGCTGTTGAACCTGCATATCTGGCAATAACTTCGGAATCAATGGAAATCTTACCTAAATCACCATTTATATATCCCTTCATATATATACCTCCTAATTATAGATACACACAAGTATCCAATTTAATACTGGTATTATACATAATTCCAACAAATAATTCAACATATAATGCAAAAAGAGCAGACTGCCAATGCAACCTGCCCTTTATACGTTATAAATTTTCGAAAATTAATAGCAAATACAAAAACTAAGCGCGCTCAACAGCACCTGAACGTAAGCATGATGTACATACATACATCTTCTGTGGTGTTCCGTTAACCTTAACCTTTACAGACTTAACGTTAGCATTCCACTTCTTATTAGTTCTTCTATGAGAATGGCTCACAGCTATACCAAAGTGAGCACCTTTTTCACAAATTGCACATTTTGCCATCGATTTACACCTCCTTAGCTCTTTTGGGGGCTTTTACCCACAACAGAGAATATTCTAACAGATACAACAACATTTTGCAACAACTTTTTACAAAATATTATATTATCTACAAAACATATTAAATCCAACTATCATCATAGCAATAATAATGCACACACATAAAAAGACATTATCAGCAATGAACAATGCCAGAAGCATTCCCACTGCTATCCAGAACATTATAAATCCCATCAGGCGGCAGCACATAAAAAGCCACTCTCCCCATACCATGTTCCTTATATTATATGATGTTATTTATTGTTGTATTCCTTGGCAACTCCATCTATAGCCTCATCGACATCTGCATCTGTCACATCCTGTCCATTCATCTTAGATGTGAACTTGTCTACAACATCTGGAACCATATCCAGTATCTTGGTTACAGTGTCCTGATTCTTGATATTAACAAGCTTAGTTGTGCCATTCTGTATAACAAGAACTGCACTAGGTGACACTTTTCCTGTCATCGCTCCACCAGCATTATTCTTCTTGTCTCCTGCAAAAGCGCCAGCTCCTACACCAAATGATACATCAACCAAAGGAAGGATAATTGTATCCTTAACTGTGACAGCATCGCCAACCACAGTCTTGGCTGATATGAAAGAATCCATTCCCTTAAATAAAGATGCTACTGTCTCCTGAAAATTATTCTCTGCCATATTAACTCCTCCATTACTTTTTCAATATATATCTTCTGAATTCTGTGTTAAAGAAGCACCTGAGTGCTATTACAGCTACTCCTATCAGTCTGATACTGCCTTTAATATAAGCCTCTCCCTCAAAAATCTTTTCATTGAAATCCGGGATAATCTCAATATCAGCTCCTATTATACCATAAAGAACAGCAAGATACATAGCAGCCTTGCCAGTTGTCTCTATATCATCAAATCCAAATCTTACATACAGTCTGCCCTTACGTGGCTTTATAATCTTAAAAAGCTCTATTACCTGCCTCTTTATAAATCTTACCAACTGCTTATAGTCATCATTATGAAGTACAGCAGATACCTTTTCCGTTGTCTCTTTGACGTTATCTTTCATGTGGATAACCTTATCTTTGGCATTCTGGAATTTATTTTTTAATTTATCTTTAAACTTAGCTATAGAGCTGATTTTATCTTTGAAACTGCTTTTTGCTTTGAAACTGGCTTCTTCATTACCTGTTTTATCTATATCAGCAGATTCCGCCTCTTTCTTTTCGTCCAACTGCCTGTTATCAGAAGGCTCTGATTCAAATACAGTTTTCGCAGCCTTATGCTCAGCCTTATCCCTGTCCTTTTTCTTTTTGTCAGACCTGGATGAGGATGAACTGCCATCGTTTGCTGCTTTTGTCTTAGCTTTGTTAAGCTGGATGCCAAACAAGCGTATAACAAACTTTGCGCCACCATCTTTATCATATCCAGCCTGTAACGATACAATATGCAGAAGCCATGAACATCTGGCAGAAGCATATTTACGCATATCATTATACTGCCCCTCAACCCTGTATCTGATTGGGACAAACAACACCGCAAGTAACGCTAATAGCACCAGTCCGACAAGAACAGCTATGATAATAAGTATAATTTTAATAATCAACAGTAATATATGAAGCATTGCACTCCCCCATGTCCATATTATACTCCACTACAATATCAGCGCATTCTCGTTCCAAAATGAAGATATCCCCTTATATCAAATGCACCTGTATTAGAATACACATCATCTATGATGTCTCTGACCACCATAAACGCTTCATCTTTTCCATCAGCAAGTCCAACCACATATATTTCACTCTTATGTTTCTTAAAATATGGCTGCAACAGCATGTCAGCCGGAATAATATCAAGGAGATTGTCCGTATTAGACGGTAAAGTTATAAGATATGTGTCATAACTAAACTTATTGCTTCTGATTCTGCCAAAAACTTTATATTTAGTTTTAACAGCATTATCCCCTAAATACAACTTCCGATACCACTTCATACTCAGCCTTCCATTAAAGATTTAAGAATTTCTACTGTAGCTTTCTGCTCCGCCTTGTCACTGCATTGCATCAGCGAAATATTAATATAGCTCTGTATATCCTCTGTATTGTTAAAGAACACTGGAAGCTGCGATAAAACTGTCGCCATGACCGCTCTTCTTATCTGTGTAGAAACACCTTCAAACATCTTAGCCATGTCATCTATGAGCTGCTCACATACCTCATCCGCATATGAATCCTCCGGAATCATGCTATAGTCCTCATCTCCGTGAAGTTGCACGAAATCGCTTCCCGACTGCAGTTTGGTAATCTTTCCCAACGCTTCAAAATCCTGTACTCTGTTATATTGTTCAAGCTCTGCCTTATGGCTCTCTGGGAACTCATGAATAACAAAATCACAATTAGATATTACACCTAATATTCTTTCCTGCTTTCCCTCGAATAAAACAAATTTATCCAGAAGTTCTTCTGGAACTTCATTCACACTTCTCTCAGCTTCATTAATCTGTGCGATAATATCTTTTGCAAGATCAACCTCTGTATTATCCCCCAGAGACATTGCATCACTTAAAACAATTGAATATATATCATTAACCATTGATGCAAGAAGGACAAAACAATCTGCACAGCTATTCATCTTCTCCGCTCCATCTTCAAGAAGCTTATGCAGTCTGTCGTACTCATCATTATCAACTGCTGTGTAATCAGCAGCTTCCAGCTCACGTATGATATCAGCCATCTCTGGAAAAATATCATCAAGATTCTCAGGCTTTTCAAGCAAAGATGTAGTCTTTAACGAATACATGAAGTCATCAATAGTACCTTTCTGTGCACCATGATATAAAGAAAAAGCCTCTCTTATATGTTCAAAGAACGTATTCTTAGATATTCTTACTGGAAGCTGTCCGATAACATTAGCTATCTTTCCGTTGATAACCACATTATCTCTGTCTGACAGAATGTAATGCATCAGATCATTAGTAAAGTATGTGTTATAATATGATAAATCGAATTCTGTCTCCTTGAACCTGTATTCTATTCTGTTAAGAATGTGCTCATATATCCTTAATCTGTCAATATAAGCCACAACAACGTCCATCACATGAATAATACGCTGTCTGAAATCTTCTATGCACGAAACTGTAAGTTCCCCTGCAAGCAGCTTAGACACTATATCGTTAAATTCACTATACATATCAGCATATACTTCATCATTGCAGCCATCCTTGTCACGGTTCATGTCATAAACCGTATAATAATTCATAGCCAGCTTAATATATCCCAAAGCGTTATACATTGAAGAAATCCCTTTGATGTATTTGTCAAAGTTATCTTCCATATTCTTGCCTCTCGAAAGTTCAGAAGCAATGCTACTTAAATCCTTCATCTCAAACCTCATACCCTGAATTGTTACTTATCTTAAATTATAAATCTAACTTCTTATAGAAATCAGTATAATCAAATGTAGCAAAGTAATCCTTTGGAGTCTCTGCTCTTCTTATCATCTCTACGCTTCCATCTTCCTTAAGAAGTAATTCTGCTGAACGAAGTCGTCCATTATAGTTATATCCCATAGAGAATCCGTGTGCACCTGCATCATGGATAATAAGATAATCACCTCTGTCTATCTTAGGAAGCTTTCTATCTATTGCAAACTTATCACAGTTCTCGCAAAGTGAACCAACTACATCATATACATGGTCACATGGTGCATTCTCCTTGCCAGCAACAGTTATATGATGATATGCGCCATAGATAGCTGGTCTCATAAGGTTAGCTGCACACGCATCAACACCAATGTACTCCTTATGAGTATGCTTCTCATGTATTGCCTTAGTTACAAGGCAGCCATATGGAGCAAGCATAAATCTTCCAAGCTCTGTATAGATAGATATGTTATCAAGTCCTGCTGGTGAAAGTACCTCATAGTAAACCTTCTTAACACCCTCTCCGATAACTGCAATATCATTCTTTGGCTGGTCTGGCTTATAATCAATACCAACGCCACCTGAAAGGTTGATAAATTCTATGTTAATGCCAACTTCCTTCTGAACCTCAACAGCAAGCTCAAATAAAATCTTTGCAAGTGTTGGATAATATTCATTAGATACTGTATTACTTGCAAGGAATGAGTGGATACCAAAATGCTTGACACCCTTGCTCTTAAGAATCTTGTATGCCTCAATAATCTGCTCATGTGTCATTCCATACTTGGCATCGCCAGGATTGTCCATGATTGATGTTCCAAGCTTGAATACTCCACCCGGATTATATCTGCAGCAGATTGTATCAGGGAGCTTGCCATCAAGAGCTTTCTCTAAGAATTCTATATGAGTTATGTCATCAAGATTAATGATGGCGTTAACATCATTAGCATACTTAAATTCCTCTTCTGGTGTATCGTTAGATGAAAACATTATCTCACCTGACTTAAAGCCACATGCCTTGCTCATCATAAGCTCTGTAAGAGATGAGCAGTCAGTACCGCATCCCATCTCATGCAGGATATCAAGAATGTATGGATTAGGTGTAGCCTTTACAGCAAAAAACTCTTTAAATCCCTTGTTCCATGAAAATGCATCATATAATCTCTTTGCATTCTCTCTGATACCTTTCTCATCATAGAGATGATATGGAGTTGGATATTTCTTATCAATTTCCTTAAGCTGTTCAAGTGTAACAAATGTTTTCTTCTCTGCCATTTTAATAATTCCTTTCTCAAGTAGTAAATCTAGTTGATAAATTTCACTGACTAAAATCGTATATTAAGCATACTCATTTGTCAAGTTATTCCGTTGATTAAAAGATAAGGAAACAGTCTTAAAAAGACCATTTCCTTATCACAAAATTAAATATTAATTAAAGATTATAACATCCCTTAAATGCACTCGCATCAACCTTAACATCTTTTCCATATTCTACTTTTTTAAGATTTACACAATCAATAAATGCCTCTGCTCCGATTGATTTCAAGCTCTTAGGGCATATTACTTCTTCAAGATTAGTACAGTTTTCAAATGCATTGTTGCCTATGACTTCCACCCCTTCCGGAAGTTCGACCTTAACTATGTCTCCTCTTTCCGCAAAAATGTCTTCAGAGATATATGTAAAGTCAGTCATATCAATCTCCTTAATTGTCTTGTTGTAAAGATAAACTTTAATTCTCTCCTTCATGGCACTACCTCTCCCCTATTTAATATTTCAGGTTACAAAAACCTGTTATAACCATTCGCATATACATTGTAGAGATTATTAGATAACTCTGACGAAACTGATTCATTATAGCTGTTATAAATGCTTTTAACCTTATCAATATATGATTCTGTCTGTGAAAATGGTGGAACTCCACCATACTTATCAACATTGCCGTATCCTGAATTATATGCTGCAAGTGTCAGTGTCAAGTCGCCATCATACCTGTCAAGCATCCAGGATAAAACCTTTGCGCCTCCCAGTATGTTCTGACTTGCATCAAATGGATCAGATACCCCGTAATCGCTGCATGTTGCAGGCATCAGCTGCATAATTCCCATTGCCCCACCTGATGAGACTGCATTAGTATCAAACCCTGACTCTGCCTGTGCTACTGCTTTAATCAGATTGGCATCTACGCCTGTCTGCTCTGATGCCCATTCAAATATAGCATCCATATCTGAATTATCTGATAATGTGTTATATATGCTATCAAATGCACTATCAGAATCCACTGTCGTCTGTGATGAAAAATTCTCCTCAACTCTGTAAATATTCCCATCAAGTATTGCTGTTATTGAATCCATCACCAATTCCTGTTCTTTCTCATAATCTCATATTCTGCATACGCTTTTTCAAGGATCTGTCTTTCATTAGAAAATCTAAGTAAATGATATGCTTCATTATACTTATAATATCCAGAATCCTCAAAAAATTCTTCTCTCTGTGGTTTACTGTAATAACTGTCAGAAGACATCAGATACCACAACACTGACTTATTAACAACGTCTTTGCCAGTTGTAAAATTATAATGTGTTGTATCAATATACTTTCTGATATCAGCAGTGGCTCCGCTTTCTTCCTTGACTTCTCTTATCGCTGTCTGTTCATGGGTTTCCCCATCTTCAACTGTACCTTTAGGAAGTACCCAGCCTTCATACTTATTCTTATATCTCTTATAAAGAACAAGTATCTTACCTCTATATATTACCACACCACCACAGCTTGTTGCCTCTATCATTGCAATTCCTCCTGTTATCAGGTGCGACTTTCTTTTGTTAATTATACAACCCGCTTGCAGCCTTGGCAACCATTATTTCCCTGTGCATATATCAGTTAAAATATGCATCCAGAACAACTTTGGCAACATAAGTTGATGATGAGCCAGAATATCCTCCCTCTAATATAACACATATAGATATCTCTGGCGCATCGTAAGGTGCAAAGCCGACAAACCACGAATGTGCAAGTCCACTATTATCATACTGTGCTGTTCCTGTCTTACCTGCCGCCTCATAGCTCGTCCATTTTAATGCTGGTGCAGTACCATCTGTCACAACGCTCCTGCACAATGATGTTATATAATCAGCTTCTTCTTCAGTGCATACTGTGGATTTTACCACAGGATTATTAACTTTGAGCACATTACCATCAGATGATTGAACCTGCATAACTACATAAGGATTCATCATAATTCCCTTGTTAGCTATTGCTGAAATAATCATAAGATTATGTATAGGGCTTACCATAGTTTTTCCCTGACCTATGCATGTCTCCTGAATCTCACTTATACTCGAAGATGAATCAAGAGCAAAGCTGCTGGTTGCCGCATCTAAACCCGTGCCAAGATTTTTATTAAATCCGAAGCTTTCACATAACTGTTTGAATTTATCAAGCTTAAGTTCAAAACCAATCGTAGAAAAAAACGAATTACACGAATTTGCAAATGCCTGGGTAAGATTTTCAACACCATGCACAGTTTCGTCCGCACACGGAATTGTCGTTCCACCATTCACATAAGCACTTCCAGTGCACTCATATTCAAACTGGTCAAAGCCACTATAATCCCTTATAAATTCAAGAGCGGTCAGGACTTTGAATGTTGAACCAGGCGCATACACCCCATTGACAGCCCTGTTAAGCAACACAGAATCACTGCTGTCATACGAAAGCCATCTGTCATAATCAGATTCAGCTCTGTTGGGATCATAATCAGGTTTAGAAACCATCGCCAGAATTTTTCCAGTCGACGGCTCCATTGCAATAACCGCTCCTTTATTATTGCCAAGTGCATCGTATGCTGCTTTTTGCAGCTTGGGATTGATTGTTGTAACAACATCATTCCCAGTACTCTTTTGTCCCTTCAGTTCATTAGTCAGCTCTTTAATTATATTCCCATCTGTTGATAATAATTCATAATTTGCCTGTCCTTCTACGCCGCTTTTTGACATATTAAGTCCTACAACATGGCAATACATCTTTCCAAATGGATAATACCTATATTCATTTCCCTCTGAATCAATCTGGGTCTGTGCAAGGACCGTTCCATCAGATGCCAGAATATTTCCTCGCACAACCTTTTCAGATAAAACATCTATTCTTTTATTGTATGCATTATTGACAACTGTATTAGCCTTAAACACTGTAAAATAAACAAGATATACAGCCATTATAAGGAAAAGGCCTATAAATATAAATGATATTACATTAGTTTCTCTGTTTCTCAAGCCTTTTTTATGGCTCATCAGAATATCACTTTCCTTTTTTTGCTTTTCTTGCTTTTTCATAAACATCAACCTCATCCTGTCTCATATTATACATTCCATTAATAATTGCAAATATAATAAGAGAACTTAACATTGAGCTTCCGCCATAACTCACAAATGGAAGCGTAACCCCCGTCATAGGAATCATCTTCATCGCACCACCAACTGTGAGGAATACCTGAAATCCATATGTAACACCCAATCCAACGGCAACAAGCCTGTAAAATAAAGTTTTGCATCTTGATGCAATATTCATCATAAGGATCAGATTGTTAAGACATATAAGTATCAGACATACAGCAAATATTACACCAAATTCCTCAACTATAGCAGAAAATATAAAATCTTTCTGTACAACAGGAATTTTATCTGGCATTCCCTGACAAAGCCCGAATCCAAACCATGAGCCCATTCCTATAGAAAATAGCGACTGACATATCTGGTATCCACTTGAATCAATTGTAGCCCATGGATTCTTCCATATAGTAACCCTCTGTCTTATATGGGCAAAAAGCCTGTACGCTATAGCCGATGCCGCAACACCTGATACTATGCCATACAGCATATAGTCAACTCTTTTCGTTGCAACATAGAGCATGCATACATATACAACAAAAAATATAAGTGCTGCTCCCAAATCCTTGGATAACACCAGTATAATCACATGTATGGCAGCCATAACTGTCGTTATCAGAGTCTGCTTAAAATCAATTGCCTTGTTAAACATCGATGCAATAAACATAACATACAAAATCTTCACAAACTCTCCAGGCTGTACTGACACAGGCCCTATTGTAAGCACCAGATTGGCACCATATACCTGATTAGAAAACAGCACTATAACAAGCAGGACAAGTCCTGCAGCGCAATATGCCCATCCCATATTTCTGAAGCTTTTAACTTTCTTAATAAGCCATGGTATAAAGAAACATATGACTGTGGAACCACACGCTATTATGAACTGCTTGATACATTTGTTGTAATCTAACCTTGCAATCACAATAAATCCTATAGCAATAAGCATACACATATTGTTAATCAGCAGTCTCGATGCCTTGGAATATAATATATCAAACACCGCAATAACCATAAAAAGATAAATTATCTGTGCAAAATATAGTATGAGATAATTAACATTCTCTTCATTATTAATATAAAGTATGAAATATCCCAGAAGATGTATGGCAAACATAAACAGATTCTGGAAAATGTACACTGCCTTTCTCTTCTCTTCATCTTTGACAGATGCTCCATAGTATGACACCGCCGTATAAAAAGCCATTATAAAAGCGAATGCATATTTGGACAGTTCAATTAATACTATACGCATTATTCAACTCCTGTAATAAGGTGAGCCTTAAATCCTTCCTGTAAATTATCTTTAAAGCTTTCCACCTGTCTAATCTTATCTTTATGCCAGCTATACTCACTTCTTATGTAATCAGGTGCAATGCTTTTAACAATCTCACTGTTCCTGTCTACTTCAAGCCTTTCAGAATTAAGCATAAGGCTATAGCAGTAATCACATTTGCTAAGGATATTATAAGACGAATCACGCCTTTTATCATTAATTGTTATTATTCCGTTAGCTTTATCGCACAATCCATATGTCCTTCTCACGCACTGCTTTGATACCATGACAGGGATGTCAGAGCTTATTATAAGTTCCACATCACAATCTGTATCAAGCAAATCAAGCTCTCTTGATGTAAGTTCATATGGATAAGTAATTCTTATCAGATTAAGATTTCTGCTGCTTACAACCTCTTTAAGCATATTATAAGCCATATTGTTCCAGCAGTACATATTGGCATCAGTAACAACCTTTGCACCAGGAACAAGCATTCCAAGTATTCCAAGCTCTTCTAAGTTACGCACTAAGAACGTATCTATTCCTATATTCACGCACTGCTTTATGAGCTCTGTAACCCTTGCATGATCCTGCATGGTTACAATATGTGGAAGTGCCGCGATAATATCAACACCGCGTTTTTGTATGTCTTTTACGCTCTCAATTCCTTGTTCTGTTAAGGCCTCACGCTCTATATATAATGCTGATAATCCGTATCCCGTATTAAGCATGGCTGACACATTTTTAATCTGCTCTTCTCCTGATACAAGAAGGGTATTATGTATAGCCCTTTCTTTTTTACCATGTGTATTAAAAGTATTGTACACTTTCTCATCACATGGATTATATGTTCTCCTGTAAGAATCAAGTATTATATGTGTAAGCTCGTCTATTCCCTGTCTTCTGATATCGTTAATCCAGGCAACTGGCAGAAATACATCACCATCAACAGCAACATTGACATTACCTGGAACAAATGACGTATTGCCAAGTTTACAGAGTTTTTCCCTTACAGCATCAGGCTGTGCCGCAGATTTCACCGCAGCCTCTGCTTCTGGTCCATACACAACTGCTTCATATCCCATTGAACCAAGTCTTAATCTTACTGGTTTTCCAAGTGACACATGCATGTCCATATCGACTTGTGCATTGCCATTCTTAGTATTATCTACAAATTCATCAATAACTCTCTGGGTTATTTTATTATTTCTTGTCCTGAATACAGTTTTACCTTTATGCAGGGGATATTTTCTTGGAAGATTGACAACAAATGTCTCACCAGCCTTATAACTTCCACCGCTTGAAAAAGAATTATCCCCATCTATCTCAAATACATCCTGTGGATTAATGTCCCTTAAAGCCTTAAATGTTATCCTACCGTTAACATTCTCTTTAACCTCCAGAGCAGGCGTTCCCATATGGTTAGGACGCTCTATGCTCATCATCGTCCTGCCCTTTTTCTCTTTGTAATAGCCTGTTGTAAAACCGCCTCTGTTATATATATCCATAAGCTCTTCTATATCAGAATCGCTTACCTTATAGCCTTTTCTTCCTTTGGCAAGGTACATATCTACATATCTGCGGTAGATGTTCGTAACCTCTGATGCATATGTAACATTCTTCATTCTTCCTTCAATCTTTAAAGAATATACTCCGGCATCTATAACATCTGGAAGCACCTTTAACGCACACATATCCTTAGGACTTAACGGATAATTCTGATTATCATTATTAATTCTTTTAGAATTATTGTATACATCATACGCAAGACGACAGCTCTGTGCGCATCTGCCCCTGTTGCCACTCCTGTTTCCATTCATGCTGCTTAAAAGGCACTGTCCTGAATAACAGTAACAGAGTGCCCCATGTACAAATGATTCAATCTCTATATCAACATTATCGTGTATCGCCTTGATTTCATCAGATGTCAGTTCTCTTGCAGTTACAATTCTTGAGGCTCCCATATCCTTTAAAATCTTAGCCCCGAAGCTTCCTGTTATTGTCATCTGCGTGCTCGCATGAAGTGCCAGCTCTGGAAATTCGTGCTTTAACACATTAAACACTCCGAAATCCTGCACTATAGCTGCATCAAGCCCGGCTTCATAATATGGTTTCATATACTCCACAAGACTTTTGTTAATCTCATTCTCTTTGAGAAGAGTATTAACAGTAAGATATATCTTAGAACCTCTTATGTGTGCGAAATCAATCGCTTCAAGCATCTCTTCCCTGTTGAGATTGCCAGCATAAGCTCTTGCCCCGAACATATCTCCACCAAGATAGACAGCATCAGCTCCCGCTCTTATAACAGCCTTACATATATCAAGTGAACCTGCCGGTGCAAGCACTTCAACTTCTCTCATTGCATTCTCCATTTCATAACCAGATTTTTACACTTTTATCAATATATTATTCAAGGAAATAAACCTGCAATTTGCGGACAAATCACAGGTTTAACATAAGTTTATTATTTGGCATTGAGTTCTGTCTCAAGCTTAACTATATTCTTCTGGTACTTATTAATCTCTTTTTTTAGTTCTTCAACTTCTTTAGCAGATGTATCTGCCTTTATCTGAGCAGCGATAAGTTCATGCTTAAGATCATATATCTCCTTATCCTTATCCTCTATCTCCTCTGATAAACTGTCTCCAAGCTTCTTAGCCTTGAAATAATCATCAGCGATATTAAGATACATAAGGTTAGCCCTCATCTCAGATGATAATCTTCTATATGAATCTTCCCTATTATATTCAGACATCTTGCCGTTAATATAGCTGGCAACTTTCTGAAGATACTCCTCGCTCTCGTAGCCACTGACTGTAAACACCTTTCCGCCAATCACTACATCTGTATTATTCTTTGATGCCATGACATCCTCCCTATGTAAAACGCAAATACTTGTTATATTATATCATAAAAAGCTATACATGTTCAATACCTAGATTTTGATAGGCAAGCTCTGTCGCAACTCTTCCTCTAGGGGTTCTGTTGATGAATCCATTCTGTATAAGATATGGCTCATATACATCCTCCAATGTTCCTGAATCTTCTCCTATAGATGCCGCAAGCGTCTCAATTCCTACAGGTCCACCAGAGTATTTGTTAATAATTGTTGACAGAATCAATCTGTCATTGCGGTCAAGTCCGTCTTTATCTACATCTAAAAGATTAAGCGAATAATCTGCTACATCGCCTGTGATTCGTCCATCATACTTAACCTGTGCAAAGTCTCTTACACGCTTTAACAGTCTGTTGGCAAGTCTGGGAGTCCCTCTTGACCTTTTTGCAAGTTCCATGGCCCCCTGCTCATCTATATCCACACCAAGACATCCCGCAGACCTTATAATGATTGTCTCAAGTTCCTTGACTGAATAATATTCAAGATGATTGACAACACCAAATCTGTCTCTTAACGGAGCGGACAAAAGTCCCGCTCTTGTTGTAGCTCCCACAAGCGTAAACTTTGGGAGTTCAAGTCTTATTGACCTGGCTGTTGCTCCCTTACCTATCATAATATCTATCTGATAATCCTCCATTGCTGGATAAAGCACTTCTTCCACCTGACGGTTAAGTCTGTGAATTTCATCCACAAACAGAACATCACCCTCTGACAGATTGTTAAGAATTGCAGCCATCTCACCTGGTTTTTCTATAGCAGGTCCTGAAGTCACCTTGATATGTGTTCCCATCTCATTGGCAATGATTCCTGCAAGTGTCGTCTTACCAAGTCCCGGTGGTCCATAGAACAATACATGATCCAATGCATCATTACGCTCCTTTGCCGCCTCTATATACACTTTGAGATTGCGCTTGACCTTTTCCTGTCCCACATAATCTTCAAGCTTTAATGGTCTTAAATTATTCTCTGTCTTAACATCTTCCTCGATAATCTCAGTTGATATAATTCTCTTTTCCATTTAATATCCTCAATACAATTTAAAATAATGCCAGTTTTTTCAATGCTCGTTTCAGAATTTCTTCCGAATCAAGCTCATCTGCATTCTCAACGTCTCTTACAGCCTTCATGGCTTCTGTACTTCCATAACCTAAGCTCACAAGAGCCTCAACCGCTTCATTCTTAGCCACAAGAATATCATCTGTCTTAACAGTATTAACGCTCTTACTATATGATTCAAATGTCTCTTCCAACTTAATCTTATCCTTTAATTCCAATATAAGCTTCTGGGCCGTCTTACTTCCAATTCCTGGAGCCGTCGATATAAGCTTGGCATCATCTGAAAGTATTGCAAATCTTAAATCATCCGGCGATATTGTTGAAAGAATAGCCAGCGCACCCTTAGGTCCTATACCATTGACGTTGATAAGCATCTTGAATATATTAAGGTCATCCCTTGACAAAAATCCAAATAAACTGTGTGCATCTTCTCTTATCTGAAGATACGTATACACCTTGACCTCATCACCTATTGATGAAAAAGATGATATAACTGTTGCTGGCACATGAATATTAAAGCCAATTCCATTATTCTCAACAACAATGATACCGTCATCTACTTCTGTAAGTTTTCCTTTTATATATGAAATCATATCTGTTACTCTTTATCCATTCTATTTAATATGTACCTATTCTAACATATTATTGTTCCATTCCCAAACAATAATTAACAAATTGCTGTGCTGTTCTTCCTGATATTCCACCATGGCTTAATTCCCACTTGTTAGCCTCCTGCTTCAGCTTTTCATCAGACATAGTAACTCCACTTCTTCTTGCAAGATTAATTACTATATCAAAATACTCCTGCTGGCTTGGCTTAGAATAACATATCTGGCATCCAAATCTATTGACAAGTGACATCTTCTCTTCCATTGTATCTGACTTATGCATGCCATTGTTAACTTCCATGTCATTTCTGTCATTCCATGTCTCTTTAATAAGATGACGTCTGTTAGATGTCGCATATATAAGGATATTATCCGGCTTTGTCTCAACACCACCCTCAATAACTGCTTTTAAGAACTTATATTCAATCTCAAATTCTTCAAATGACAAATCATCCATATATATGATGAACTTATAGTTACGGTTTTTAATCTTGGCAATAACTTCTGAAAGGTCTTTGAACTGATGTTTATATATTTCAATCATTCTAAGTCCCTGGTCATAATACTGATTAACAATCGCCTTGATACTTGTAGACTTACCTGTTCCACTGTCACCAAATAACAGACAGTTATTAGCCTTTCTTCCAGCAACAAATGCTTCTGTATTGTCAACAAGCTTCTTTTTCTGTATCTCATATCCAACAAGGTCATCAAGAGTAACCTTATCCATATTATTAATAGGATTAAACTTAACACTTCCATCTGGATTATTGCTGATTCTGAATGCTTTATTAAGGCCAAACATTCCTACACCATAATCTTTGTAAAATCCTGTTACAGCTTCAAAAAATTTCTCATCTGAATCTGCTTCTGCAAGCTTTTTGCTAAGAGCCTGAACCTTCTCGCTCACATTGGCATTATACATAAGCTCTTTCTTACATATCGCCTTATAATTAGTAAGAATACTGAAACAGTCTATTCCAAGTTCTCTTTCTATCTCTGTGAAATCATAATGGAAAAGTACTCTATAATTATGGAAATCATTAAGTGCAAATGTATTAACACTTCCATCACTTGCTCCAACCTTCTCACATGTTATGCTGAATGGATTTTCAGTTGTAATAAGTAAGAATGTAAGATAGTTCTGCCACAGATTTCCATCAAATCCATAATCAGTTGCAACAGACAGAATATGCTTAACCTGAGTATATATAAGACCTGTAAGTTCCGCCTTGCTGCTTCCACCATTCTCAAACTTCCTGAATATATCTGCAAGCTGCATCAATATGGCATTATTATCCATATCTCCATATATTATTAAATTAGAAACTTCCTTATACATAAAAACAAACCTTCCTTAACATTTTATTGTATTTATAGGCATTGAAACTCTTCAAAGTCTTTTATCGTAAATACTTATATCTTATAATATAATAATAGTTGTTTTTGTCAAACACTTTAATTTTCTATTGACACAAAAAAAAGTAATGATATAATCATTAGAGACTTTAAAAAGGTCTTATTTTTTGTTTTTGGACAACATTTTTTGGTTTATCCAAGTTTGAGAGGAATTACAATGAAAGCAATTACTGCTATCAATACTATCCTTTATATTTCTTTAACGGTATTATATTTTTATCAGATGATATACATATTAGTGGCGCTTTATAATGAAAAGCACAAAACGAAGCAGGTTTATGAGCCCAAAGTACTTCATAGATTTGCTTTTATTATTGCCGCCAGAAACGAAAGTGCTGTTATCGCAAACTTAATTAAAAGTATCAAAGCACAGAATTATCCTTCTGAACTAATTGATGTTATTGTAGTTGCTGATAACTGTTCTGATAATACCGCAGAAATAGCAAGACAAAATGGTGCAATCGTTTATGAGCGATTCAGCACAACACTAGTTGGAAAGGGCTATGCACTTGATTATGCTTTTTCTAAAATAAAGGAATATAATGGATCTTATGATGCCTACGATGGCTACTTCATATTTGATGCTGATAATGTAATCAACAAAGACTATGTAAGTGCCATGAATAAGACTTTCGATCAGGGATACAAAGTTATCACAAGTTATCGAAACTCTAAGAACTTTGACACTAATTGGATTACTTCTGGATATTCATTATGGTTCTGCCGTGAGGCTAAATACCTTAACAATCCTAGAATGATTCTCAAGACAAGCTGTGCTGTATCAGGTACAGGTTATCTTGTTGACAGTTCAATAATAACTAAGTACGATGGATGGAAATGCAATCTTCTTACTGAAGATATAGAATTTTCCGTTGTTAACATTCTTGATGGTGTTAAAATTGGGTACTGCTCTGATGCAATGTTCTATGATGAACAGCCAGAGACATTTAAGCAGTCATGGAATCAGCGTTTACGTTGGTCTAAGGGATTTTACCAGGTAATGTTCCGATATGGAAAACAGCTTCTCAAGATGGGATTCAAGAGACATGAACTTTTTGTTTCATGTTATGATATGTTTATGACAATTGCACCAGCTACTCTTCTTTCAGTTGGATGTATTATTATCAATATCATCTTCCTGTTTATGGGTGCTAGTGATCCTATAACTTTTAAGGCTATTTTCCCAGAGGCGCTTTTATCAATTGTACTTGGTTTAGTCAGCTTCTGCCTTTTAATGTTCTCTATCGGATGCATAACTATGGCTACAGAATGGGACAAGATAATCGCCAAGCCTAGCAGAAAGATAATGTCATTATTTACATTTCCATTCTTTATGCTGACTTATATACCTATTTCACTTGTAGCATTGGTTAAAAAGGTTGAATGGAAACCAATTACACATTGTGTTTCTAAGTCAATGGAAGAAATTGAAAATGTTCAATACAAACAGTAAAATAGTTAATACTAAAGGGATGAAGTCATATGACCTCATCCCTTTTTAATTCTTTGTTACTTTTTCCACTCTCTTAATTATCAGTGCTGCAACAATTCCTATGACTATTCCAGTAATTATTCCACTAATCATAAGCACTGGCAGATAATACGCTATTGCCGACGTTTCCATTATAAATACTGCAGCTATAATCTGTCCAACATTATGCATAACACCACCAGCAACGCTTATTCCAACCTCTGAAAACTTATCGGTCTTCTTTAGTATTCCCATAACAATAATACTAAGCACTGCTCCTGATATACTGAATAAAAACGAATTAACATTGCCAAACATCATCGCAGTAAGTATAACCCTTAATATATCAACGCATACCGCCTCAGAATAGCCTATTGTAAACATGACAACAATTATAGCCATATTAGCAACACCAAGCTTAATGCCCGGAATTGGAAGCGGAACAGGTATCAGAGTCTCTATATAACTGAATATCATTGCAAGTGCTGTCATAAGTCCGCACATTGTTATCTTTTTAGTTTTATTACTCATAATATTCCTCTTTATCTTATTATTGAATTATCATTCTATCAAATTATCTTATTAACTATTGAATTATCTTACTATAGAATCAAAATCTTCATTATGTGAACCAGTACCGCTCTTAATCTCAACAACAACTCTGTGTGGAAGACATACTATAGTCTCTCCAGCCCTGCTTATACCACCAGTCTTAACACATATCTCGTCCGGACAGTCAGCCTCGCTGACATATGCCTTTCCATCAATAATGCTTACAACATTACGGCCTCCCTGATAGCCCTCCACAATTACTGTAGCATCCTCTGACAAGCTTAATTCACTCACCACATTTCCATCTACTTTAATAACAGCAATATCACCTTTATTATGTGTAAGATACACTATTACAGCTGATATCAGCGCAACAACCATGACTGCAGTTATCAGAATAAAATCCATACGACGACGTTTAGACATATATAACATTATCCCTTTCAACCAATAATAAAATAAGCCTGACAAAAGAGCAGCGACTCTACAGCTATGTAAAGTACTTTCCCTTTGTCAGGCTACTCATCACATATATAATACCAGTATTACTTCTGTGATACAATTATCTTTTTAGGACATTTCTCAGCACACTTGCCACATCCAGTACACTTACTCTGGTCAATATGTGCAATATTGTTCTCAACTGTTATGGCACCGAATTCACACTGCTTAGTACAGAGCATACATCCGATACATCCAACAGAACATACCTGCATAACATCCTTACCCTTGTTCTTAGAAGAACAATTAACTGCAAATGATGAATCATATGGTATAAGCTCGATAAGATTTCTTGGACATGTTGCAACACACTTGCCACAAGCCTTACATTTCTCCTTATCAACCACGGCAACACCATTAACAACATGGATTGCATCGAATGGACATGCCTTAACACATGAGCCAAATCCCATACATCCAAATGTACAGGCCTTAGGACCTCCATTAGGTGCTACATTCATCATTGTACAATCCATTGCACCTGAATACTTGTAGTTTTCCTTTGCTTTCTCGCAATCTCCACCACATTTAACATATGCTGTCATTCTTGTTGAAGCACCGGCTTCCTGACCCATAATAGCTGCAATCTTAGCTGCCACAGGTGCTCCACCTACTGGACATGCACCACAATCAGCCTCTCCAGCAGCAATTGCCTTAGCTAATGCATCACATCCTGCAAATCCACAACCACCACAGTTATTACCTGGGAGCTGTTCTCTTACGTCTATCTCCTTCTGATCAACTTCTACAGCAAACTTTTTACCCATAAAGCCAAGGAAAAGACCCAGGAGTAAACCAACAATGCCGACAACAGCCGCTGCTATAATAATACCTGTCATTTAACTTTTCCTCCCTTATTATAATATACCAGAGAATCCAAAGAAGGCGATTGACATAAGTCCTGCTGTAAGAAGGACAATTGGCATGCCTTTGAAACTTTCCGGTGTATCGTTATCTTCTATTCTCTCACGGATACCTGCCATGATGACAATAGCGATTGTAAAACCAATTGCTGTACCAAGACCAGCAACAACTGACTCGATAAGTCCATAACCATTCTGTACGTTAGTTAATGCAATACCAAGTACGGCACAGTTAGTTGTGATAAGTGGAAGGTATACACCAAGTGCCTCGTAAAGAGGTGGCATACACTTTTTAAGAACCATCTCAACAAACTGAACCAATGATGCAATTACAAGAATGAATACAATTGTATTCAGATATGTAAGATCAAGTGGTACAAGTATATAATCATATATAAGGCTGCATATAGCTGATGATATAGTAATAACGCCAATAACAGCACCGCCCATTCCTGCGGCTGTGTTAATTTTCTTAGATACACCAAGGAAAGGACACAGACCAAGGAACTGGCTAAGAACTACGTTGTTAACCAACGCCGCACTAATAGCAATAATAATTAATTTCATAGCTGTCTCCTCCTAGTCTTCCTTCTCTGGTACACTACAGCATCCCTCTGGGAGTTCTGCTGGCTTCATACCATGTTTTCTCTTGATTCTGTTCATAAGAGCAATACACATTGCTAATACAAAGAACGCACCAGGTGCAAGAATAAAAATACTTGCAGGTGTATATCCCATTGTAGAGAAATCAACTAATGCGCTGCTTCCTGTTGAAAGGATTGTACCAGCACCAATAAGCTCTCTGATAGCACCAAGAATTGTGATGGCAATTGTGAAACCAAGTCCCATACCAAGACCATCAAATGCCGATGGAATAACAGGATTCTTAGATGCATATGACTCTGCTCTACCTAAGATAATACAGTTAACAACTATAAGAGGTATATAGATACCTAATGAATCATAAAGGCTTGGAAGAAATCCCTGCATAAGGAACTGAACCATAGTAACGAATGACGCTACGATAACGATAAATGCAGGCATTCTTACGCCATCTGGAATAATCTTACGAAGTAAAGAAATCATAAGGTTACTCATAACTAAAACTACTGTTGAAGAAAGTCCCATACCTATACCATTGATAGCTGATGTTGTAACAGCAAGTGTAGGACACATACCTAATGTAAGCACAAATGTAGGATTTTCTTTAATTATACCATTGTAAAGTCTTTCAACACATTTATTCAATGCCAGCACCTCCTACTGTCTTCGCGCCAGTTGTCTTTAAGATATTAAACTCAGCCAACGCTGCATTAATTCCGCTAGTAACAGCCTTAGATGTTACTGTAGAACCACTCATTGCATCAATCTTGTCATCTGCAGATGAGCCCGTTCCATCCTTAACTAATGTAAATGAATCAACCTTTACGTTATTAAACTGTGCAAGGAAGCTTGGGTCTGTCTTAGCTCTCATACCAAGTCCGGCTGTCTCACTGATTGAAAGGATTGATGTTCCCTTATATGTTCCATCTGTGCCAACACCTACTGAGAACTTGATATCTCCTGCATATCCCGCACTATCTGTAACTGTAATTACGTAACCAACAATCTTGTTATTCTTAACACCTGCAACGATATCACTAATTTCATCATTAGCAAAATCTGATACTGTTATAATATTGCTGTCATCACAAGTAACTCCCTCAAGTGCCTCAAAACTGTCAGCCTCTGGAAGAACCGCCTTGTATGCCTCCTGCTTAGCCTTCTCATTCTGATTAGCTATAGGAGCCTTAGTAACGTCATAAACTGCACCTAATAAAACACCTGCTATCAAAGTAATAGCAAATAAGATGCATGCGTCTTTAATAATCTTATTCATATTACTTTGCCTCCTTCTTCTCTTTAACAGGCTTCTGCTTGCCAAATGACTTAGGAACTGTAACTCTCTCAATCAATGGAACTAAAAGGTTAGAGAATATGATTGCATATGAAACGCCTTCTGCTGAACCGCCATACATTCTGAATATGAATGTAAGAAGACCAAGAATCATACCAAACACAATCTTGCCCATTGGAGTAATTGGTGATGTTACATAATCAGTTGCCATAAAGAAAGCACCTAATACAAGACCACCTGCACAGACTTCCTTGAGAAGATACTGAACATCAAACTGGTGACCTGGTGCAAAAAGGAATATAAGCACTGCAAATGTTGCAATATATGTAACTGGAATTCTCCAAGAAATAACCTTTCTTACTAAAAGATAAACAGCACCGATTAAAAGACAGATAATTGATGTCTCACCGATAACACCGGCATGCTTACCAATGAATAATGTTAAAAGGCTTGTTGCTTCTGCTGGCTCTGCACCTGGCTTAAGAACTGCAAGTGGTGTTGCACCAGAATAAGCATCTGTTACAAAATTAGTCATTGGACCTGTAAATGCAATAAGAAGGAAACATCTTGCAGCAAGGGCAGGGTTCATGAAGTTCTGTCCAATACCACCAAAAAGCTGCTTAACAACTATAATTGCAAATATACATCCAATAATCTCAAATCCAACATTTAATGTTGATGGAATATTCATAGCAATCAAAAGACCTGTAACAGCCGCACTGAGGTCTGAAACAGTTACCTTAAGATGCATAAAATACTGATATATAGCTTCTGTAGCTACGCATGTTACAACACCGATAATTATTCTTAACAGTGCATCCATGCCAAAATTATAAATACCAAATATACAAGCAGGTGCTAATGCAATAAGCACATCTCTCATTATACTCTGAGTAGTTACCTTGCTACGTACATGAGGATTCGTCGATACGTTAAATACTTCGCTCACTTTTAATCCTCCTTACTTTTTTCTTCTGTTGGCGAGAACTGTGCTTCTCATTGCCTTAATCTGCTGTGTTAATGGTCTCTTAGCTGGACAGACATATGAACAGCTTCCGCACATTACACATTCCATACCATCAAATTTAACAAATCCAGCCTCGTCATTCTTAGCTGCAAAGTTCGCAAGTTTTGCTGGGAGAAGGTGCTCAGGACATGCCTCGCCACACTTTCCACATCTGATACAGGCTGATGTCTCAAGCGTAGATACTACATCTTCCTTGAATACAAGAAGTGATGAACTTCCCTTAACAACTGGGACATCAAGGCTGTACATGGCAAATCCCATCATAGGACCACCTGAAATATACTTCTCAGGTTCACCATCTAATCCACCAGCAGCTTCAATGAGCTGACGATAGTTCATACCAAGCCATACATAGAAGTTGCCAGGATTCTTAACGCCATCACCTGTTACTGTTACAATTCTCTTAGTAAGAGGCTTGCCCTCAATAACAGCAAGATAGATACTGTAGATTGTATCTATATTATGTACGATACATCCTGCATCTGCTGGAAGCATTGATGAATTAATGCTTCTGCCTGTTGTTGCATAGATAAGACTACGCTCACCACCCTGTGGGTACTTAGTCTTTAATACTTTAACCTCAATATCAGGTTCGTTAGCAGTCTTTTCCTGCATTATCTTGATAGCTTCAGGCTTATTGTCCTCAATTGCAAATATACCCTTAGCATGATCAAATAATGAAAGAGCGACTTTAAGGCCGCCTACAAGCTTGTCTGACTCTTCAAGCATTCTGCGGTAATCAGATGTAAGATATGGCTCACACTCTGCACCATTGACAATAATATAATCAATTGCCTCTGGATTCTTAGGTGTAAGCTTAACATTAGTAGGGAAACCAGCACCGCCCATACCAACTACACCTGCAGCTTTGATTCTCTCTCTTACTTCATCTCTTGTTAACTCTTCAAGTTTCTTTGGCACATACTCAACTTCCTTGTACTCGCCATCATTCTCAATAATAATTGAGTTACACATACCACCTGTCGCAAGAGTTCTTGGCTCGATAGCCTTAACAGTTCCTGAAACTGATGAATGAATATTAGCAGATACAAATCCGCCTGCCTCAGCTATTAGCTGTCCGGCAAGTACATAGTCTCCCTTTGCTACAACAGGAACAGCTGGTGCTCCAATGTGCTGTGAAAGCGGATATACCATATCGCCTTCAGGGAATAACTCTTTGATTGGCTTATCTTTTGATAATTCTTTACCATCAAAGGGATGTACGCCACCTTTAAATGTACATTTACCCATGACACACTACTCCTTATAATTTAATATAGTTACATTTTAGTCCAATAATTATTAAAAATCTACTTTTTTTTGTGTATATATTCATATATAATAAACGAAAGCTGACATATTTTTAACACAAAAATATGTGAAATATTTACAAACGTAAGGATTTTATATGCAGAACTTCGAATACACAACTACAATAGATACGGATATATTAATTAATAGTTTAAACTATGCAGTAAAAGATACAGATATATCAGATACCATATTTTTAGATATAGAAACAACAGGATTTTCGCCTAAAAATTCTGTATGTTATCTTATAGGCACAGCCCATATTATCGGAAACCAGCTTGTATGCAGACAAATATTTTCTGATACACCAGATGACGAGGCTGATATGCTAAAGTCTTTTATAAACAGCATTAATGCCAATTCCATAATTATAACCTATAATGGCAGCAATTTTGATATTCCATTCATTGATGCACGCTGTAAACGATATGACATCTGCACTGATACTATAAGACAGTGCAGACAGATTGATATATACAGCCATATAAGAAAGCTGTCTCACCTTTTAAAGCTTGACAATCTTAAGCAGAAAACTGTTGAACAATTCTGCGGCATAGTCAGGGAAGATATATGCTCTGGCGGTGAACTGATAGAGACATATAAAGAATACATAATCAAATACAAATTAAACGACAATGATGCCGCTGCTGCTCTTAACAGCCTTCTTACCCATAACAGGGAGGATGTCGCTGCACTGCCTATGATATGTCCGGTTCTTTTATATAACAGCCTCTTTCGCATTGATGTATGCAGCGATATACAATTATCCGGCATCAATATTGATAACTCAGCCATAAGATACACACTGAGTTCAGTTATCCCATATCCCGGCAGATTATCGCTTAATTATAATAGTATTAATCTGAGTGTTTCAGGAGACAGCATAATATGTGTAATCCCTGTTATTAATGGCACACTAAAGCACTTTTACCCTGACTACAGGAATTATTATTACCTTCCCGATGAAGACCGTGCCATACACAAAAGCATAGCGGCATATGTTGATATTTCAAGCAAAGAAAAAGCCAATAAAGATAACTGTTATACCAAAAAAGCCGGATACTTCATTCCATACTATGATGAAACGAAATACCCAGCTTTCAGATACAAATATAACGACAAATTCTTCTTCATACAATATGATGAAGAACGCCTTAACGATAAAGACTTTATCAAGTCTTATATCAAAGACATACTATTATCAATGCTTGATAATTAAAGCTCACTTATATCTTTAACCTTACGATAGAAGAACAGTTTCTGGAAA
Organism: Lachnospira sp.; assembly: GCA_050874305.1. Lineage (GTDB taxonomy): Bacteria > Bacillota > Clostridia > Lachnospirales > Lachnospiraceae > Lachnospira. Next base: position 117,817 of record JBNMKL010000002.1, read on the forward strand.
TCATATCCCAGCTCTCTGTGATTGATAATCTGTTCGGTATTACCAACAAACAGGCAGCCATCTTTAACAAGTGATTTATTAAACTTGCAGTATATGTCATGCTTTGCTTCTTCTGTAAAGTAAATAACAACATTACGGCATACTATAAGATGGCATCCTGTTGGATATGGGTCTTTTAAAAGATTACTCTTCTTAAACTCAACGCATCTTTTAATATCATCACTTATCTTATAGAATCTGTCTCCCATCTTCTCAAAATACTTATTCTTAAATTCATCCGGAAGACCTTTAAGACTCGCTGCTCCATATACACCATCTTTAGCCTTCTCAAGAACCTGATCATCTATATCAGTAGCTATAATCTTAATCTTACGCAATGGCACCTTCTTGGCTAGTACCATAGCAAGTGAATATGGCTCATCACCTGTTGAACATGCTGCACTCCATATCTTAAGATTCTCGCCAAATTTACTTATAAGGTCTGGTAAAATATCTTCCTCAAGTATCTTCCATAATGCCGGATTACGATAGAATTCTGATACATTAATTGTAAGATAATTAACAAACTGTTCAAGCATCTCCTTATCAGAACTTAATGCCTTGCTGTAGCTATCATATCCGTCGAACTTATTACGTTCAATAAGAGCATCAATTCTTCTCTTCATCTGTCTTTCTTTATAAGCATTAAGGTCTATACTTGTGGTCTTAAAAACATATTTTTTAAAATCTTCATAATCTTTTATCATATACTGGTATTCCTCTTTCCCTCATAAATTAATTGGTACTAGTCAATTCATTGTTATTATTTTATCATATCTTCAGAAAAAAATCTTTATATTTGTTCAAATTTTTAATCAATTTATGATAAAATAAATTAAAATTACGAAAATGAGGACTATACATGGACGAAGAAACACTGTTAAGACGCAAAATACTTGATACTGCCAACAGGTCATACCAGTCAAATATATATACATATACTAATTTTTTAAGCATAAGTGAATTATCTGTATACAACACTATGAAAGACAAAATCTCATTCGTACATTCTGAAAGTTACGGTGGTAATCCCTCATGTGAAAGACAGGTAATCCAGTTCGGTGATGAGGATACACTCGGTTATAAAGGAGAATATCCAATCTCACTTCTTCTCATAGAACCTCTCACGCCTAAATTTGCTGAAAAGCTCGACCACAGAGACTATCTCGGCGCACTTATGAATCTTGGAATCCAGAGAGAACTGATTGGTGACATTATTGTTGATGATAAGAATGCATATGTGTACTGCATAGACCATATATCAGAATATATCATAGACAACCTCTCAACAGTACGCCACACACATGTCAAGGTAAGTATATGTGATTCATCTGTCATTGATTCTTTCACAAGGGAACTTACTGATATAGAAGTAATCACCGCCTCTCCCAGAATTGATGCCGTTGTGTCAAGCATAGCCAAGATTTCCAGAAGCCAGTGTCAGGAATTATTCACATCCAAGAAAATCTTCTTAAACGGCATATGCATGGAAAATAAAAGCTATCAACTCAAAGAAGACGATATACTCGTAATAAGAGGAATTGGCAAATTCATATACAATGGTTCCGGCAACGAGACAAGAAAAGGACGCGTGTATGTAAAATTACAGAAATATTAAAAAACAGGCTGTGCGCTAATTACCTAGCACACAGCCTGTTTAATATTAGATAGACTGCAAAATTAATTATTCTTCCTCTGAAGCTTCTGCGGCATCATCATTAAGAAGAGCCTTCATGCTAAGAGAAATCTTCTTCTCAGCTTCGTTAAGGTCTACAACCTGAGCCTCAATCTCCTGACCAACTGAAAGTACATCACTTGGTTTGTTGATATGCTCCTTAGAAATCTGTGATACATGAAGTAACGCATCGATTCCATCCTCAAGCTGAACGAATGCACCGAAATCTGTCATTCTTGCAACTGTTCCCTTAACAACATTGCCAACTGCATACTTAGTTGCTACGTTGTTCCATGGGTTAAGGTCTGGGTACTTAGCGCTAAGTGCAATCTTGTTACCATTGATTTCCTTGATAAAGCACTTAACTGAATCGCCAACCTTGAATACCTTCTTAGGATTCTCTGTTCTTCCCCAAGACATCTCTGAGATGTGAAGAAGTCCATCAACTCCGCCTAAATCAATGAATGCACCAAAATCTGTTACATTCTTAACTGTACCTTCAACTGTATCGCCTTCTTTAATCTTAGAAAGAAGTTCCTTCTGAGCCTTTTCCTTAGCTGCTACGATAAGCTGCTTGCAATCACCGATAATTCTTCTCTTCTTAGGATTATACTCTGTGATAACAAATGATACTTCCTTGCCATTATATACTGATAAATCCTTAACATAAGTATCAGATACAAGACTAGCTGGGATGAATACTCTTGTCTCATCAACTAATACACTGATACCACCATTAAGAACCTGATTAACTGTTGCTGTAAGAACTGTACCGTTCTCAAATGCTTCCTCAAGCTTCTTGCTGCCCTGCTCTGCTACAAGACCTCTTCTTGAAAGGATAACCTGTCCCTCTCCATCGTTAACCTTACGAACCTTTGCCTGAATAACGTCACCAACGTGAACAACCTCTCTTAAATCAAGGTTAGGCTGTGAAGAATAATCGCTTCTTGTCATTATGCCGTCAGCTTTATATCCAATATTAAGAACAATGCTGTCTTCTTTGACACTGATAACTGTTCCGTCAACAACTTCTCCTGTATGAATTACTTTTAATGATTCCTCTAACATCTGCTCAAAGCTCATCTCTGACATTAGTGTAAACCTCCTCAATAATGTTATTTGGGGTTGATGCCCCTGCTGTAATACCTATGCATTCTGCCATGGCTAAAACCGAAAGGTCTAAGTCACTAATCGTCTGAATGTAATATGTATTCTCACATTCACCCTTACAGATTTCATACAGTTTTCGCGTATTAGAACTGCTCTTGCCTCCGATGACTATCATAGCATCGACCTGCTTCGCAATCTCCCTTGCCTCTGTCTGTCGTTCCTCAGTTGCATTACAAATTGTATTACTAATGATAGTATTGTAACCCTTTTTGTCTATAATTTCAACTAATTCTTTAAATTTATTGTAATTAAATGTCGTTTGCGAAACTATACAAACATTTTTATCGCAATCAAGCCTTAAATTCTCTGCTTTTTCGGCTGTATCAATGACAACCGGAGTATTAACACACCACCCCATTATGCCCTGTACTTCCGGGTGATTCTCGTTGCCGATTATGACAATCTGTGCTCCTGCCTCACTCTGCTTTCTTACAATATTATGAATTTTTAACACAAATGGACATGTCGCATCAACTATATGTGCATGTTTTTTCTCTATATCGTCATATACCTGTTTAGATACACCATGCGAGCGTATCACAACTTTAGCTCTGTCATCCCCATCAAGCTGGCTGGAATCATCTATAACCTTAACACCTTTATGTTCAAGGTCATTTACCACCTCTTCGTTATGGATAATCGGCCCATATGTGTATATCTTATCTTCACCGATAAGCTCATACACTGTATTAACAGCTCTCTGCACGCCGAAGCAGAATCCAGCCGATTTTGCAAGAATTATTTTTTTCATATAACCTGATACTTCCTGAAATCTTAATATTATGCGTTAACTTTCGCATTGATTATCTTTGTAAGTTCATCAACAACCTGCTCGATATTCATATCTGATGTATCAACTAACACCGCATCATCAGCCTGCTTGAGAGGTGATATCTCTCTGTGCATATCCTGATAATCCCTGCTTTCTATGTCAGCTTTAATCTCATTATAATTGCACTTTTCGCCCTTTTCTACAAGCTCATTGTATCTTCTCTGTGCCCTCGCATCTGAACTGGCTGTGAGATATATCTTGCAGAATGCATCTGGAAGCACAACTGTTCCTATATCTCTTCCGTCCATAATGACATCAGTCTTTCTGGCAAGCTCTCTCTGTAAATCAACAAGCTTTGTTCTTACAGATGAATATTTTGAGGTCTTAGATGCCATTCTTCCTGTCTCTTCTGTCCTTAAAAGTCCTGTGACATTCTCACCATTAAGAATAACCTGCTGTACCCCCTCGCTGTATACAATATTGATATCAACATCCTTTACAGCATTATCTATAGCAGACTCATCATCAGGATTAATTCCATTCTTAGAAAAATGTACTGCCATCGCACGATACATTGCCCCTGTATCAACATATATATAATTCATCTTCTTAGCTAAAAGCTTTGCTATTGTACTTTTACCAGCTCCTGCTGGTCCATCTATTGCAATTGAATGTGACATATCTTATCTCCTTCATATAACAATCTTTATATTTTATATAATATTTTTATAGTAATTCTATATATAATATTTTTTATTCAAGATGGTTTCCAGCCGCATAACCTGTTGACCATGCAATCTGTAAGTTAAATCCACCCGTCACAGCATCAACATCGAGAACCTCTCCTGCAAACAGAAGATGCTTTACAAGCTTTGATTCCATGGTTGTAGGATTAATCTCCTTGACATTAACTCCACCCTGCGTAATTATTGCCTCATTAAAGCCCCGTAAACCAGTGAGTGTAAGCTCAAATTCTTTAAGCAGTTTAACAAGTCTCTGTCTTTCTGCCCTCGTTATCTCATTGACCTTTTTATTGCCATCAATTTCTGATAACATGACAACTATTGGAATCAGCTTCTTAGGAAGTAGTTTATCAAGACTGTTCTTGAATGATTTGTTCTTTTCCTCATCAAAGTCTCTTAAAATTCTCTCATCAAGCTGTTCAAAGCTCAGTGCCGGCTTTAAATCTATAACAAGCTTCAGATTCTTATCCTTTAATTTTCCGGCTACAAAACTGCTCGCAGACAATATTACAGGGCCGCTCACGCCGAAATGTGTAAACAGCATCTCCCCGAAATCATTGTACAGCTCCTTTTGTCCGTCATACACAGTTATTGATATATTTTTAAGACTAAGCCCCTGAAGATCAGCCTCCCACTCTTCTTTAACAGTGAACGGAACAAGTGCTGGGAGAATACTTGTCACATCATGTCCCAACTTTCTTGCGAACTTATATCCGTCACCTGTTGAGCCTGTGCTCTGGTACGAATTGCCGCCTGTTGCAACTATTACATAATCTGCATCAACCTTTTCTTCAACATTGCCAAATACTGTAATAACTCCACATGCAATGTTATCCTTGACAATTATATCTTTAACAGTTGTGTTAAGCCTTACATCAACTTTCTGTCTTCTCAACTCCTTATTGAGAGCCGCAATAACGTCTGATGAATGGTCAGACTCCGGGAATACCCTGTTACCTCTCTCAATCTTAATCGGAAGCCCCAGCTCATCAAAAAATCCCAGCACATCATAATTGCTGAATCCATTGAGTGAACTATACATAAACTTCTTATTGGTAACTATGCTGTTAAACAGATCTTCACTGTCACCGGCATTAGTTATATTGCATCTGCCCTTACCTGTTATAAAAAGCTTCTTTCCAAGCTTCTCATTCTTCTCGATAAGAGTCACATGCATACCTTTTCTGGCAGCAGTTATGGCAGCCATCATTCCAGCCGCTCCACCACCTATCACAACTACTTTACTCATCTTTATCTCCCGACATTCTCTTTAATTCTTCATAGGCATTATCATTGAGAAGATTAATATCATCATTATCACCCATCTGGTAATTGCCAAGAACATTCTCTAACATCTCAAGATTGCCCACAACACTTTCATGGCGCACAAGACACAGTGCGACTATCAACGCATTAATAACACTAAGCGGTGCAACA
>JBNMKL010000003.1:0-116603 GCA_050874305.1 Lachnospira sp.
AAGCACTCTTAATGGAATATCATCCTCTGACTTAACAGAGCCCTCCTCAAAATCAGCAATCTTAAGGAAAGTATCAAGATCTTTAGTTGATACCTGCTTAAGCATAAACTTTCTTACTGGCTGAACACCAATATCATATGCCTCCTGTGCAGTAATCTCATTATTAGACATAGGAACAATTGCACTCTGATACACCTCCGTGAAGGTAGGAGCCATAACAAAAAAAGTCAAAAACAAAGACAAGCCCGCAATAATCTGGTTAGGTGGAACTGTCTGCGTACCAATAGCAACTCTTGTAAAATGTAATACAATAACAATTCTTGTAAAAGAAGTCAACATCATAAGTATTGACGGAGCAAGAGAGATAACTGTAAGCACTAAAAGCATCTGCAGCACACTGGATAAATCCGAACCATCACCTGCCGATATCCCAATACTTATCAAGTTATCACCATCTGCTGCATACACACATCTGGTAAATACAGTACATAATGCAAAAAATATACCTAATCCCAGAGAAGCAGCAACAATCTTTCTCCTGTTCTTCTTAAAAAACTTTATCATAATACACTATCCGCCTAATCTTCCGGCTTGTCTTTTTTAAATTTTTCTAAAATTGATTTAAAACTTTCAGATTTCACCTGCATAGTGTTATCAGAAAGGACCAAATCCCCCTGTTCTATCTCACTTATTACTGTGACAGTATCCTTGCATACAGCAATAGCAAAAAATCGGTTTCCAATCTGAATAATCTGAATATACTTAGAGCTGGAAATTCTCATTGTCTCAATAACGCTGATATTACCACCTGAAAGCTTACTCTTCTGATAATTGCCAGCAAATCTAGTAACAAAATATGTCAAAACCAACACTAATGCAAATACAACAATCAATGTAAAAAACTGTGAAACAGCTTCTAATCGTGACGTTGACACTGCAAGCAACATATTCAACATACTATCCTACTACTTTCTGAACCGCCTCAATAACACGATCTGCCTGGAATGGCTTAACGATAAAATCCTTAGCACCTGACTGGATTGACTCAATTACCATAGCCTGCTGTCCCATAGCTGAACACATAATAACTGAAGCATTAGCATCTGCTGCTTTAATCTTCTTAAGTGCCTCTATACCATCCATCTCTGGCATAGTAATATCCATAAGGACTAAATCTGGCTTTAATTCAGCATATTTTTCAACTGCCTTAGCTCCGTTCTCAGCCTCTCCTGCAATATTGTAACCGTTCTTAGTGAGAATATCCTTAATCATCATTCTCATAAACGCTGCATCATCGCAAATCAAAATGTTCTTTGCCATATCTAATCTCCTATCCTAAATTAAAAACTATAATCTTCGTTCATTATACTACAAAAAAATTCATTTTCCTACTATTTTTTTGCATTTTATGAATCCTTAATAATTTCAGTTATACGAACACCGAAACTTTCTTCAATTACAACAACTTCGCCTTTGGCAACATATTTACCATTAACAAGCACATCTATAGCTTCTCCTGCAATCTTGTTAAGTTCGACAATTGTACCAGGCGCAAATTCCAATATATCCTTAATACTTTTGGTTGTTCTGCCAAGCTCAACTGTAACTTCAAGTGGAACATCCATAATAAGGTCAATATTTTCTTTCTGTGTCAGACCGCTCACATCATTAGCGAATGGCTGGAATGCTGCTGGTGCAACATTGACATCCTGCTGTGGTGGATATCCATATGGCATTCCCTGTGGCATACCTTGTGGCGGATATCCGTATGGCATACCCTGTGGTGGATATCCATATGGCATTCCATATGCCGGCATACCCTGTGGTACTGCCTGTGCATTCATATCCGGCTGCTGAACTGGTGGCGGTGTCATCTGCTGCTGTGCTGGTGCCGCCTGTGGTGCTGCCTGTGCCGGTGCTGGCTGTGGAGCCGAAGCTGCTGGCTGCGCTGGCGCTGCCTGTGCTGGTGCCGCCTGCGAATCAGCTGGTGGCATAAATAGCTGAAGCAGCTCTTTAGCAAACTCTATTGGGTAAAGCTGCATAATCTCACTATCAATCAGATCACCAATCTGCATCTTAAATGATACTCTTACAAAAGAGCCATTGAGAAATGCTGGCAGATCATCAATTGAATCACTATATGTATCAATAACATTAGCAACTGGTGGGCTGATATCAATCTTTCTATTAAACATAGAAGACATTGATGTGGCAGCTGAGCCCATCATCTGATTCATAGCTTCACCAATAGCACTAAGGTGCAGCTCACTCAATGGTTCCGAATCATCTGCCTGGCCAGGTCCACCCATCATAAGATCTGTTATGATTTTAACATCATTCTCTTTAAGTACAAGAACATTATTACCATCTATACCTTCTTTGTATGATATCTGCATCATAACACATGGTCTGTCATATCTTGTAGATATATCCTCCCAGTTAGATACCGATACAGAAGGAGTTGTAATATTAACCTTCTGATTAAGCAGTGAACTAAGTGTTGTCGCTGCTGTTCCCATACTAATATTAGAAATCTCACCAACAGCATCCTTCTCAGAGGCGCTGAGTGAAAACTGTTCTTCTTCCGATGAAGCAGGTGCTGCATCCGCTGCTGGCTTTTCTTCTTCTGAGCCATTCATACCTGCCAGCAACGCATTAATCTCGTCCTGTGACAACATGCCATCCATTCTATTCCCTCTCCTCTCTAATCACTTCTGTAACTCTGACTGCGAACTGTTCATTAGAATATCCCGGCAACGCCATAAATTTCTTTATGTTACCCACATACACCTCAAGTTCTTCATCAACATGCCGATTAACTTTAATAATATCTCCTACCTGAAGATTAGCAAAATCAGCAACACTAATGGTACTCGTACCAAGAACAGCTTTAATTGGAATCTTAGCTTTATTAATAGCTGCTTCAATAGTATCTTCATATGAAGTACCATCTTTTTCTTTCATTGTAGAGAACCAATACTTCGTATTCAACTTATCAATAACCGGCTCAAGTGTATCAAAAGGAAGACACACATTCATAAGACCTTCAACATCACCTATCTTAATATTCAATGTTATAATTGCTATTGTCTCGCTCGGCGATATAATCTGTGCAAACTGCGAATTAGTTTCAATTCTTTCAAGTCTTGGCTCAACTTTAACTACATTAGCTAAAGGTTCCCGCAGCAAATTAACACATATACTGAATATACGCTCTAATATAGACAATTCTATCTCTGAATAATCTCTTTCTTTATCAATCGGCGTACCTGCTCCTCCAAGAAGCCTGTCAACAATTGCAAATCCAAGATTGGATGCCATCTCCATAATAACATTGCCAGTTAATGGCTGCATCCCTATAACTCCTAAAAGCACTGGATTAGACAAAGCATTAGAAAACTCTGAATAAATAACAACCTCTGAATTGACAACATCTACATTGACTGACTTACGAAGATATGCAGGAAGATTGGTTGCAAGCAATCTCGAAAAATGTTCAAATATTATCTCTAATGTTCTCAAATGTTCTTTCGAGAATTTTGCAGGTCTGGCAAAATCATAGTTCTTAACCTGTTTTTCTTCTGAGACTTTAGCTTCATCTATATCAAGCTCGCCTGTGCTTAAAGCTTTCAACAGGTTATCGATCTCGCTTTGGGACAAGACCTCTCCCATCTTCCTTCACCTCCATTCATCCTTAATTAATAAACTCTTTTACTGTGTAACTACTGAATAAATAGTTACTGAATATATACATTCTGTCTGGAACTGATCCTGAAGTGCTGCTAACAAATCACTCTCAATCTTAGACATATTCTTCTCTATTGCATCGTATGAATATTTCTGGGCTTCCTTAGTAATTGTACTAACTATAACCTTCATACCATTATTAATGCTTGTACTCTTAGTTGAATAATCCTTAGCCTTGCTGTTAAGTCCAAGTGAAACCTTTAACACTGCATAATGTGTTTTGCCATTGGTTGTGTATGATACTGTGATGCTGTCGTTATCACCACTTGTAACATCCACATACACGATATCACTCTCATTAACACGTCCTGTTGATGTGGAATCTCCCGAAGTTGTGATTCCTCCAACATCAAGGTCGATAATCTCAGCTACCTTAGTAATAAGATTATTAGTTTTCTTATTAGTCGATACTAAAGAAAATGTAAGTAACACTGTTAAAACAAGATTGATAAGAACCAATGCCAGTGTTATGACATTAAGCATACTCTTTTTCATATAGCTCCTCCATGATTATATATTAATTCTTACTATATAATGAATTATATATCTTAATTTCAACTCGTCTGTTCTGAGCTCGTCCCTCTGCTGTACTATTAGAAGCAACAGGAACCGCTTCTCCTCTTCCAGACGATGTCAGGCTTGTCGGATCAAATCCCTTTTCACTGACAAAATAATCAAATACTGTATATGCCCTGTATATAGATAACATCATATTATCAGGATACTGTGCTGTCTTAATAGGGACATTATCTGTATGGCCTTCAATCGTAATTGTATTAGCATCATATTGCTTGACAGAATCTGCAACCTTATCAACTATAGCAGCTGCACCGCTCTTAAAATCAGATCTTCCTGAATCAAAAAGGATTGCTCCATTAAGATTGAGCAGTACATACTCGCTCGTAGCAGTAACCTCTACCTGATCTGCAACATTCTTAGATTCCAACGCTGCCTCAATCTGTTCAGCCATCTGCTCAGACTGTGATAATCCTTCCTGCTGCATCTGTTCATATGCGTCATTATTTTCTTCTGTCACTTCGCCTTCAGAATTAAGGCCTACATTATTATAGAAGTCGCTCAATGCATTGAGCTGACTAGCTCCACTCGCTATAAGCACACCTTCATCAGACAATACTGAGCCACCTGACGGAAGTACACTGAATGTAGCCGCTAAAGCCGCCGATAATTCCTGAAACTTCTGTGAATCAATTGTTGACATTGAAAACAAAAGTACGAAGAAGCATAAAAGAAGATTCATCAAATCACTGAAAGTCGACATCCAGGCTGGTGAGCCAGGAGAACTTTCTTCTGGTTTTCTCTTTGCCATTAGCGCTCACCTTCCTCCTGAGATACAGCATTACGTGCTGCCGGTGATAAGAATGACTTAAGCTTTTCCTCAATTACTCTAGGGTTCTCACCTGCCTGTATTGATAAAAGGCCTTCAATAACGATTTCCTTCATCTGATACTCTTTGCTGTTAATATTCTTCATCTTAGATGCTACAGGTGTACAGAACCAGTTAGCGATAATTGATCCATATAATGTGGTAAGGAGAGCAACCGCCATAGATGGTCCAATTGAATTGAAATCACTAAGGTTCTTAAGCATATTAACCAGACCAATAAGCGTACCAATCATTCCCCATGCAGGGCCAAATGAAGCCCATGTCTCAAAGAATCCCGCCATTGCTCTGTGACGATCATCCATATTAACAAGCTCTGTCTCAAGAATTCCTCTTACAAGCTCTGGTTCAGTACCATCTACGATAAGAAGAATACCTTTTTTCATAAATTCATCTTCAAGGTTGCCAGCGACTTCCTCAAGCGCAAGAAGTCCCTCTTTACGGGCTACATTAGAAAGGTCTATTATCTGCTTGATAACCGCTCCATTATCAATCTTAGGATCTTTAAATGCAACTCCTGCCCCCTTGAATCCTGCAATAAATTCTGACATAGTATAGCCTGTCATCAAGCTGGTAAGTGAACCACCAATTGTAATGATAACTGACGGTAAATCAAAGAAATTACCAAGTGCTGAAACACCAGCTCCTGATATAATACCAAATATAATCATTACGACGCCGACAACTATACCTATGAGTGTAGCTAAATCCACTGTTACGCACCATCCTATTCTTTATTATTCTATGCAATGTATTTTTCTTTTATATTCGATAACCTTATTGATAATCTCCTCACACGATTCCTTGACAACGTACTTAGTACCCGTTGTCAATGTGATAACTGTATCTGGAGTTTCCTCTACTGTCTGTATAATCTCTGCATTTACCACAAACACAGATTCATTGAACCTTGTGACTTTTATCATCGTAATCCCCTATGTATAAAAATTATGAAGTTCACATCTATATACTGTATATAAACACACAGTACCCCATCTAAAAATATCATATATATTAAACCACAATTTGTAAATATTAGCAACTCATATAACCGATTTTTTAAAAAAATGGCATGAAAGTGTTCTACTCTCATGCCATGATTATACAATATAATTATATATTAAACTTTTTATATAGTACCAGTTATTTAGCCATTACTATCTCTTAAGATTGATAAGCTCCTCAAGCATTGTATCAGATACTGTGATGATTCTTGAGTTAGCCTGGAAACCTCTCTGTGTTGTTATCATAGTTGTAAACTGGTCAGAAAGGTCTACGTTAGACATCTCAAGATATCCAGAGCTCATCTTGCCGCCTGATGCATTTACTTCCTCACCGATTCCATTAAACTCACCTGAGTTAAGTGTTGCAGCATACATATTCTCTCCAACTTTCTCAAGACCAGCTGGATTAGAAAACGTAGCAACAGCAATCTGAGCAATAGTCTTAACGTCACCATTGCTATAGTTTGCTACGATGCAGCCCTTATCATCAACACCAACCGATGTCATAGTACCAACAGCTTTACCAGCGCCTTCAACACCGCCAGTTGTAGCATTGACAATACCCATACTATCCTTAATGTTAGTTGACGTATTAAATCTAGTAAGTGACGAATAATCTACTGTTATTGGATTATTTATGTTAGCAGCATCTGCCGAGCAATCAACGCCACCATCTGGAATATTAGATTTATCTGCTGTAAATGTTCCCAATGTAAATGTGCTGTTCGGCGCTATCGTACCTTTATTAGGATCAAATGAAATAGTTCCAGTAGCTGTTGCACTTAAATTAGTCTCCTGTCCGTTCTTTGTAATCGCACCACATTTAACTGTATAATTAGATGGAGTCGTTGTATCCGGTGTAAGAGTAAGGCTTGCCTGATATCTGTTACCAAGAGAATCATAAAACGATACAGTTGTTGTTGCATCACCTGTAGCAGTCGCATCAATATTACCCGTAATTGTAACACTTTTAGTTGCTTTAGGCTCTGTGAAAGTATAATCTGAACTCTGTGGATATAAAGCCTGAACCTTATCCTTAACAATCAATCCTGTATCGGGTTTAGCATACCATCCCATTACATTACATCCACCAGATGTAACAAGGGCACCATTAGTATCAATCTTGAAATCTCCTGCTCTTGTAAAATATGTACTTCCAGCATTATTAACAATAAAGAATGAATTACCAGAAAGACATACATCCCATGTATTATCTGTACGCTCTGTAGCACCCTGTGAAGTTATAGCTGTTGAGATAGATGCAACTGTTGAGCCAAGACCAATCTGCTTAGCATTAGTTCCACCCTTGCTTCCATCACTGCTTGGGCCTGATGCAGTCTGTGTAGTCTGATAATATACATCACTAAAAGTTACTGACTGTGACTTGAAAGCCACTGTATTGACGTTGGCAATATTATTACCGATAACGTCCATCTTTGTCTGATGTGCCTTTAAACCTGACACAGCAGAGAACAATGATCTCATCATAGGATTTGTACCTCCAAAATTTTACTATGATAAGCTGTTTTATTTTAATCCCATCTGGCATTCAGGGATTATAAGCCTCCTTAAAGGTCCAGCTATATAATAACAGCTCCATCAATATTGGTATATATGTTCTCGTCATTATTAGTAGAATCCATCGCTGTAACAACAGTTCTGTTTTCTGTGTTAACAATGAACGCAAGATTGTCAAGGATTACCAATGACTCCTTGATACCTTTTAAACCAGCCTTCTGAGTTCCTTCATTAAGACGTGTCATCTGCTCATCTGACAGTTGAATATCTCTCTGTCTGAGCCTTGCATCAGCATGCTTTGAAAATCTGACGCCATCAGACTGCTCTGTCTTATCAGCTGCCTTAATGCTTTCCTTGGTCTGTCTAAGAATATCCTGAAAAGAAACATCAGATGTTCCACTGGATTCACGATTAATATTACCGTTCAGCGAACTTGCTGCCTGCTGGATAGATGTATATCCACCCATCATAATATTATTCATAAGTGACACCTCTTTTCCATATAACTTTACACCTATATATCGGCATATTCAATAAGAAATTTAACAGAAATTACTCTTCAGCTTTATCAGTACTGTCTGTTCCATCAGTCTTATCTTCTGTCTTATCAGCGCTGTCAGTCTTGTTGTCAGTTCCTGTTGTGCTTCCAGTTGTACTGCTGCTGCCTGTTGTACTACCAGTAGTTGATCCCTGTAAAAGCTTCTTATAATAATCATCATCAAGTACTCTGTCAAGATCATCGATATCATATAACTTATCATCAATTCTAAGATATATTGTACCATCAATCTTTTCCCAGCTCTGAACCTTTCCAGCTACAAGCTGTGTCGCATCAATGCCACTCTGTACAATTACATACTTTCCAACAAGATTTGAAGCTGTCTGCTGCTGAACTCTCTCATTCATGGATGTAGTAGCTGATACCTGAGTGAAAGTAGCCATCTGTGCAATGTACTGTGTATTATCTGTTGGTTCAAGTGGATCCTGATACTGCATCTGTGCAGCAAGGAGTTTTAAAAAATCATTAACATCAAGATCTGAATTATTCTTTTTAGTGTTCTTATTAAGAGAACTTACATTGCTATAGCTGTCAGAATCCTGAATCTTGCCATCTACAACATTAGAAGTTACCATATTCTGCCTCCTTTGCTCCTTTAATATTATGCTGTGTATTCAACACTGCTGTTTTCATTGTAATTAATAGCAGGCTCTTCCTCTTCTTCATCATCCGAGTAATCAAATCCATCAAGTCTTATTCTTCTTGATGTCTTCTTTGCCTGTTCCTGCTTCTGTCCATCAAACTGCTGGTTAGAATCAAATGCATTAGTCTGTACTGCAATCTCTACAGCATCAACCTTGATGCCCTGACTCTCAATGTTCTCCCTAAGAGTAACAACCTGACTCTCAAGTGCTTTTCTGACCTGCTCATTCTCTGCTGATATCTGCGCTGTTACAACGCCCTCTCTTACAGACACAAGCAGATTAACCTTGCCAAGATTCTGTGGATTAAGCTGAATCTCCATGCTCTTCAACTCTGATGTTGAATTAAGCTTAATCGACTCAACAATCTGGTCAACAACGTCAACTGGATTAACTCTGTAGTCTACATTGTCAAATGCTGCTTCAAAACTCTTCTGGATATCATTAACGATATTATTGCCTGCAGGTACCGCTGCATTCTCACCCTTTATAGAGTCATTGCTTCTGCCATATGTATTATTGCTCTTTCCATCATCAGTGCCAGTCTTACCCTGATTGTCCTCATTATTCACAACAAGCTTCTTAGCAATCACATCGCTCATAGACACATCTTTTGCATCAGCATTATCTGTTACCGTTGTATCAGAGGCCGCATGACTTACATCATCAGTATTCTTTGCCAGTGTCACAGTCTCATCCTCTGTAGCTGCAACTGCAACTCCTGAGTCTTCATTCTCAATAAATTCTTTGACAGCTTCAACTGGCATGTCCAGTTCAGATGAAAGATTTGCTAATTCATTATCAAGCGCACCTAGAACATTCATAAGGTTTGCTGAAAGATTCTCATCGGTCACTATAGCTATTGCATCCTGACTTCCTGTAACCTCAACAACAAGCTGGGTTATATTAGCAGGAATAAGCAAATCCGCCATAGTAAGTCCAAGTGTCTCCATAGCTTCCTTGAGCTGTTCGTCAGTCACATCAAAGTCTTTCTTGATTTCATCATAGATCTTGCTTCCAGCATCATCAATCTTATCAGATACCGAATCTTTATTATCTACCTTTGATGTATTATCAGCTTTGATATCTTTTGTCTTAGATGAGTTATCAGTCTTAACATTATCGGTTGATGTATCTTTTACATTCGTCTTAGAATCTGCATCTGACTTCTTAGCAGTTGTAATATTCATTGCTGACGAATTATTCTTGTTACTGCCAGACATGTTATTGGCAACTGACTTAGATAATACTGCTGAAAAATCTGTGCCAGAACCATTCGACTTTGCTGTCTGGTTAACGCCGGTATCCTGTGCCGGTATGCTTGCCGCTCCTGTTATTGCGGAACTTACCATCTTATCTGCCTCCTTTCATTAATAATTATGATTGATAGAAATAAGTCTGAATATCCCTATCAAATAAAATATCGGAAAAAGCCAGAAAAACTTTAGCTTTTTCCGAATATTTCTAACGTATTAATCCAATAGAATCTAATAAGTCTGTGATGGGAACATAATTGCTGTAAGCTTTGCTGCATATACAGGATCCATCTCCTGCATAATAGCTGCTCTCTGTTTAGGTGTCATACACATAAGTATTCTTGTAACAACATATGCATCGCCAGTCATCTCTTCCAGAACAGCCGCTGCCTTATCAGCATCCATCTTAGAATATGTCGTTGCCCAATCCTGAACCTGCTGAGAAAACTGCAGACGTTCTGTTACTTCTTTATAAATCTTGGCTGCATTATCCGGATATATTGATTCATACCATGATTTATATTCAGATATATCAGGAGCGTTGTCATTAAACACAACCTGTTTATCAAACTCTTCTTTCTGCTTTAAGAAATCTTCCTGATTATCTTCATACACTTTAAGTCTTGCAACCTCTGCCTGAAGCTGTGCTATCTGGTCAGATGATGAATTACCGCTGCTCTGATAATTAGCGACTTCATCTTCAAGCTCTTTAATTCTGTCTATCGCTTCTGCAAGACTCTTGTACTTGTATCCAGTCTCCTCCATAAGCTCTTCATCGCTCATCTCTGGAAGAACCTTGTTAACAACCGGTACATTTTTAAGAACAGGTCTTAACATAGAACCTATTCCGCCGACATCCATCTTAATCAGAAGTGCGAATATAACAAGCCATATAACGATTATAACTAACGCCAGCAAAAAGCTGACAAAGCCATTGCCTTTTTCTTCGTCATCCTTTTTTTCGAGATCTAATTCGTCCTCAGACTTCTTCTTCTTAGCCATCCCTGTCTCCATTTCTCATCAATCAGTGTTTTTCCCTTTATCATTATAGGTAAAACTTACCAATTGGTCAATTTCCTTCTTTTCCTCATTATTAAGTTCCATCTTGAACTCTTCAAATGCTTTTTCTTTTAATTTCTCATGTATCTTTCTGTCTTTCACAGCTTCATTGAGCTGTTCCCGTACCTTTTCAAGATTCCTCTCAGCAATTCTTAACTTAACAGCCTGCTGCTTCATCATCTCTTCAACCGCTTTGACTGATTCGCCACCAAGCCTTAGCTGTACAACATCTACCTTGCCAAGAGACTTCTTTCTGATATCCTCCTGATACTGCTGTCTTCTATTGACAAGCTGTGCCAGTTTTTCTTCCTCTGTCCTGACAAGATTCATTGCAGTGGCAAATTCTGTCTTTGCCTGTGTCTCAAGCCTTATCTTAATATCAAGCACATTCTGAAGACGATACACAAATTTTGCCATAAGAAGCCAACCTCCTTAGATAGCCGGACTGCTATCCCTCATCATAATCAGCAAATATATCATACAGCATACGAAGTTCCTCATCAAATGTAAACTTCTCGTCTGTCTGCTGCATAAGAAATGCATTAACTGCATCTATCTTTGAAATTGCATAATCAATATTCTTATTGCTGCCTTTCTTATAAGCTCCTATATTAATAAGGTCTTCCGCCTCATTATATGTAGCAAGGACATTCTTAAGACGGCCAGCCATCTTTTTATGTTCCTTACTCGCAATCTGTCCCATGCATCTTGATATGCTCTGGAGCACATCAATAGCCGGGTAATGATTCTTGTGTCCAAGCTTACGTGAAAGCATTATATGTCCATCAAGGATACTTCGCGCAGTATCTGTTATTGGCTCATTAAAATCATCGCCATCGACAAGTACTGTATACAATCCTGTTATAGAGCCCTTTTCAGCCATACCTGCACGTTCAAGCAGCTTAGGCATCTCGCTGTATACGCTTGGTGGATATCCTCTTGTAACTGGCGGTTCACCAGAGGCAAGTCCAATCTCCCTCTGTGCCATGGAAAAACGTGTAAGTGAATCCATCATCAGCAATACATCCTTGCCCTGATCCCTGAAATATTCAGCAATCGCTGTAGCTGTCTTGGCTGCTTTGTTACGGATAAGTGCAGGTTTATCAGAAGTTGCCACAACAAGCACACTTCTTTTCATACCTTCCTCACCAAGGTCTCGCTCAACGAACTCTCTTACCTCTCGTCCACGTTCTCCAATAAGAGCTATGACATTAATATCAGCCTTAGTGTTACGAGCAAACATACCCATAAGAGTACTCTTTCCAACACCACTACCGGCAAATATTCCAATTCGCTGTCCCTTACCAACTGTTAAAAGTCCATCTACAGCCTTAACTCCCAGTGGAAGCACTTCACTTATTATAACTCTCGACATTGGGTCTGGTGGTTCAGCTTCAACTGAATACTCCTCAGTAAGCCCAAGGTCTGTTCCATCAACCGGATTACCAAGGCCATCAAGCGTATGTCCAAGAATCCCAAAACCAACTTTTACACCTAATGGCTTGCCAGTATTCTCTACAACGCACCCTGGTCCAATTCCATCCACATTATCAAACGGCATCAGCAGCACAACTGATTCCCTGAAACCAACAACCTCAGCATTGACAACCTGTTTCTTGTCTGCCGAATATATCTTACACAAATCATTAAGCTTGGCATCCGGTCCTATAGACTCTACGGTAAGTCCGACTATCTTAGAAACTTTTCCAAGCTTTTTGTAGAAAGTTTCCTGCATCAGTTCCTGATATTTAGTTTTATCAATATCAAACACCGTAACTTCCTCCCTACAGCTATTAATTCCTGTCATAATTATTTCATGCAGCTAAGCATTTTTATCTTCTTTATAAGATTATCCATCTCAACATCAAGACTACAGTCAAATACTGCGCCATCTGTCTCTATAATACACTGGTTCTGTTCAAGTGAAACATCTTCTGAAACCTCTATGTCAATCTCTTTATTAACGTGACAGCTTATCTTGCCCTGATTAGAAGATACATAATCATAATCAGCCGGTGATACTTTTATAACATATTCATGGTTTCTGTCAGCACCACTTAAAGCCTTATCAATAAGATGCATAAGAATATCATGATTATCAACAGCCTCTGATGATATAACTGATTTAAAAACCTCTGTTATAACATCAACAAGCTGTGGTTCTATATTATTATTCTTTTCAATATATTCCGACTCAAGCTGGTTAAATCTCTGTGTATATTCATCTTCTAACTGCTTTTTGCTCTGTTCTATCTCCTCGGACGCTTTCTGCATCCCATCACTATATCCCTGCTCATTAGCCTGATTATATGTCTGCTGTGCATTTTCCTCGGCATTTTTTATTATCTCATCTGCCTGCTCATGTGCTGATGCTATTATCTTATCAGCCTCTTCATTAGCTTCTGATACCTTGGTCATTGCCTGTTCGGGACTAATCGTCTCTGCAGATGCAGCACCTTCTTCATCAGGATCCGTCACAAGCTGCTCAACAACATCAGCTGTTAATCCATGAACAAATCCATCACCATCAACATTACTCTTATCATTCGACTCTACAATATTCTGCAATTTAGCTTTTATTATTTCATTGTAATCAATAACTCTTTCTTCCTTGCTGATAGTAGAACCTCTTTTAAGTAGATTAGACAATTATCTCGTCACCTCCACCTCTAGCAATAACAATCTCTGCTGAATCCTCAAGCTTTCTGATGATATTAACAATCTTCTGCTGAGCTTCCTCAACATCCTTCATACGAACAGGTCCCATGAATTCCATATCTTCCTTAATCATAACAGCAAGACGGCTTGAAAGGTTATTAAGAATGACATTCTGGACTTCTTCCGTAGCACCTTTAAGTGCAAGGGCAAGATCACTATTATCAACATCTCTAAGAACACGCTGGATAGCTCTGTCGTCGAGAGAAAGAATATCCTCGAATACGAACATCTTCTTTCTGATCTCGTCTGCAAGTTCTGGCTCTTCAACCTCAAGAGTTTCCATAATATGCTTCTCTGTTCCTCGGTCTACAGAATTCAGAATACTTACAATTGCATCTACGCCACCGACAATTGTGTAATCCTGATTAACAAGTGATGAAAGCTTTCTCTCAAGCACTTTCTCAACCTGCTTGATAACATCAGGTGATGTTCTATCCATCTGTGCAATTCTCTTCGCTACATCCGCCTGCTTCTCAGGTGGAAGTGAAGATATAACAAGTGAAGACTGTGCAGCTGGCAGATATGACAATATAAGTGCTATTGTCTGTGGATGCTCGTCCTGTATGAAGTTTAAAAGCTGACTTGGATCTGTCTTTCTGATAAACTCGAAAGGTCTGACCTGTAAGCTCGCTGTCAACTTGCCAATAACATTCTTAGCTTTCTCCTCACCAAGTGCTTTCTCAAGTAATTCCTTGGCATATCCTATACCACCCTCAGCAATATATTGCTGTGCAAGACACACCTCATAGAACTCATTCAAAACCTTTTCCTTAGTCTGTGGAGATACACTGCTTGTGTTAGCAATCTCAAGTGTAAGCTGTTCTATCTCTTCTTCTTTTAAATGCTTAAATATCTGAGCAGATTTCTCTGGTCCTAAAGTGATAAGCAGAGTTGCAGCCTTTTCGACTCCATCCATCTCTCTCTCAGATCCTGATGATTGTTTAGCCATATATAATCACGCCTTTCCTAGTCCCATCCTTCATTAAGCCAGTTACGAAGTAACAATGCAACTGCTTCTGGATTTTCATCCACAAATTTCTCAATAGCCTTTCTGGTCTCTGACTTCTCCTGCATGTCGATATCATCAACCGCTGGCTGTTTCTCTCTTGTAGTAGCAAGCATCTCTTCAACAGACAACTCTGGTTCTGTCTCATTGACTGTAAGAGGTACTGCGCTTCTTATAACAACAAATACAAGTATTCCTAATATAACTACAGCAAGTAAAATCTGTAACCAGAATGTTACATTGCTTAAGATATTGCCGCTTGGCTTGTCCTGGAAATATGGTCTCTGGTATGCAACAACAGATATATTACCAGCTGCAACACCAGTTCCCATCGCTATATTATCAATAACCGTCTGGTCAACATTAAGCGTTGTTGTCTGTGCGTTCTGTGCCTTGAATTCATCCCATGTCACATTATCAAGGTATCCAAGGTCTTTACAGTTCTGCTCATCATATATAACATTCTTGATAAGTGTAACTGCAAGAGTTGAACTGTCATACACAATATCCCCCGGTTCCTTGACTGTTGTAGTGACAAGTGAATTAGGAAGATATTCATACTTTTGTACATTGTATGTCGAATTGCTTGAATTGCCATTCTGAATATTATATGTAGTATCATCATTGTTAGATGTTGTTCCAGGTGTTCCACTTGCTCCGGATGAACCTGTTGATGCCTCAACATATGAAGAGCCAAATATAGCCTGCTCATCACCCTGTGTAGAATACTCTGTTGCTATTGTTGTAACAGCATCCCAATCCATATCAAGATTCAATGTAAGATATACATCATCATACATACCAGATGCTAAAAGGCCCTGTTTTAATGAATTCTTAGTTGTTGTCTCTATCTGGTTCTTATATTTAAGCTTACCAGTATAGCTGACGCCCGAATTAGTTGACGCATTGCTTGGGCCTGAGAATAATGTATTACCCTTGGTGTCAACAACTGTAATATTATTGGTAGAGCCATTGCCAACTGCAGTAGCAAGATAATTAGCAATAGTCTCTGCATAATCATCATTAATTGTCTTGGAAGTCTCAAGACATGCACTTACTGATGCCTCTGATGTTGTGGCATAGAATGAATTGCTCGAATCCTCCATCTGTACAGTAATTGATGCATTCTTGATTCCATCCCAGTTTTCAAGGTCATCCTTTAACTTAGTCTCAAGATAATGTGCATACATCTTGGTTCTGTCAGACTCTGTTGTTGTAAAACTGCTGTTCATAGCATCCTGAAATGTATACCCCGCAGGCTGTATATCATTGGACGCAATCAGCATCTTGGCATTAGTAAGGTCTGATTTGTTAACCTGCACTGTAAGCGAGCCATCAGAAACCTTATAATTAATATTGTTGCTTGTAAGCAGTGTTGTCACACTGTTCATCTCTTTATAATCTTCACATACGCGTAATGTTTCGTATGTTGGTCTTGATGCAACAAATGCTATAATGCCTATCGCCACCACTACAACAGCGGCAGAACTTATAATAATTGCCTTCTGCTTGGCTGTCCAACTTTTCCATATCTCAATTATCTTATTAATAACTGCTCTAAAACGTTCAGCCATCGTAATTTAATACTCCTTAAATCTGCATATTCATAATCTCTTTGTAAGCTTCTAATGCTTTATCTCTCACTGCAACTGTGAACTGCAATGCTATATTAGCCTGCTGCTGGTAAACTCCAAGTTCATGTGTATTAGTCATATTGCCAAGTGCATAATCAATTTCAGCCTGTTGAGCCCTCTGAATATAGTCATTAGTACTATTAAGAAGACCTGAAACCGAATTAAATACTGAATCAAATGTCTCATCCCCTGTATTAGTCTGTCCTACATTCTTAGCACCTGACTGCTGCATTGCACTTGTAACCTTATTAATATAGTCAGTTCCAAGATTACTAACTGCCTGTGTTATATCCATCTGTATATACCTCTTCTAAAATTCTAAAATTGTATATGTATATTCACTATACAGTTCCTATTGATAATCCTTTCTGTGCCATAGTCTTGCTGGCATTAAAGGCTGATATATTAGCCTCGTAAGATCTTGAGGCATCTATAAGGTCTGTCATCTCCTGAACTATGTTGACATTAGGATATGTAACATACCCATTCTCATCAGCATCTGGATGTGATGGGTCATACACCATATTCATATCAGTTGAAGTATCCTCATATACTGATGTCACCTTAACTCCGTCACCAAGTCTTCCGCCGCTTGCATTATGCAATATGCTTGCAAATGATGAGCCTGTTGATGTTGCTCCCTTAACAGCTGTAGCCTGTGACAATGTCTTTTCTGTAAATACAACTGCCTTTCTTACATACGGTGTTCCATCTGATGTTCTTGTTGTATTAGCATTGGCAATATTCTCAGATATAACATCTGTTCGTAACTGCTGAGCTGTCATTCCTGATGCACTTATATTAAAAGCTGTAAACATTGACATGTTAAGCTCCCCCTTATTCAATAATAGTATTATTTAAGTACTGCCTTAAATCTTGAGAATTCATTACTCATACTGTCTATCAATGCATTATAGTTAATCTGTTCTGCTGCTAATTCCGCATTTTCTGTCGACAAATCAACATTATTACCATCAAGTCTGTATGAAAGTGCTGTATTCTCTGTATATGTTCTATATGTAACTGTTGAAGTATCAACATTATTTATCTTCTGTGTCAATGTTGCCTTAGGACTGCCTGCCTGTTCAATCGCAGAATTAAGATAAGTCTTAAATTCAACATCCTGTCTCTTGTAATTAGGAGTATCAACATTTGCAATATTATTAGTTAACACTTCTTCTCTTGCCCAGCTTGCATCTGCTGCTGATTTTAAGACGTTAACATATCCAAATAATCCTGAGCTCATATACCTGCTCCCTTCCAATATGTATATAAATTAAAGCATATATTTTAATACTATGTAGTATCAATGAACATAGTACCACCTACTATAAGCCTAAGCTACATTATAGAATATCAAAGCACAAAAATAAAGTATAAATTTACCAAAATACAAAAAAAGAAAGAGCCGTATCCGCAAAAATGCGTGCAGGCTCCTTCCCACAATGTCTTAATCCGTTAATTAATCATCAAGTTTTTTCAATTCATCAAACACTTCATCATTAACTACTCTTATATAAGTACCTTTCATTCCAGAAGATCTGGATTCTATAACACCAGCACTCTCAAACTTGCGAAGCGCATTAACTATAACAGACCTTGTTATGCCAACCCTGTCTGCAATTTTACTTGCGACAAGCACTCCTTCTCTTCCATCAAGTTCTTTAAAAATGTGTTTGATTGCTTCAAGCTCCGATGACGACAGCGTTCCTATTGCAGATTTGACAATCTGTTTGTTTCTTATTATCTCTGCATTCTCTTCATTGACAGAACGCATCATCTCAAGACCTACAACCGTTGTGCCATACTCGCAAAGAATAATATCATCTATTTCATATGAATTATCATTCTTGTACAGAAACAATGTTCCCAGTCTCTCTCCAGCAATCTCTATTGGTGCTATAAGTGCTTCGAACTTCTTGACATTGTCAGTTGCAAATCCAAGAGTTGCAAGATTGACATTCTCCTTGGTTGACAGAATACTAAGCAGACGCTCATTAAGCATATTATCAACAAATCCACCCACTCTGTCATAGATAAGTTCGTCAATCACATCAACTTCTTTGTAGAACCCGGTACCTAGTACTTTACCTTTTCTGCTTATGACAAGAATATTAGATTCCAATATACCACTAAGCACATCACAGATATCATTAAACTCAACTCTCTGAGAATGATTATTATGAAGAAGCTTATTTATCTTTCTTGTCTTATCTAACAATTGCACACTCATCAGTAATACCTCCGTAACATAAGACACACAATATGTGCACTACGAATAATCTCTGATAGAATACTAGCATTTATATTAGATAATTTCAATAGTTTTCTGACAATTAATTCTGTTTTGCTTCAATGTAGCCACAATTTTCATCTGCACATGCAATCTTATTGCCTTTTTCAATCATATACCCGCCACACTTAGGACATTTTTGAGCTACTGGCTTCTGCCATGACATAAAATCGCAATTCGGATTATCCTCACAGCCAAAATATCTTCTGCCTTTCTTGGTCTTCTTCAATACGATATCTTTGCCACACTTAGGACATGCCACACCAATCTTTTCAAAATAAGGCTTTGTATTCCTGCACTCTGGGAAGCCCGGACATCCAAGAAACTTTCCATGTGGTCCATATTTGATAACCATGTTACGTCCACATTTCTCACATACTACATCACTGACTTCATCCTCAATCTTGACGTTCTCGAGTTCCTTCTCAGCAGCCTTGACAGCCTCATCCAGGTCAGGATAAAAGTTTCTTATTACCTCTTTCCATTTAACCTTACCATCTCCAACTCCATCAAGAAGAGATTCCATATTAGCAGTAAAATTGACATCAACAATTGTTGGAAATGCTTTTTTCATTATGTCATTAACAGCCTCACCAAGTTCTGTGACATATAAATTTTTATTTTCCTTAGCAATATAATGTCTCGCTATTATGGTTGTTATTGTAGGAGCATAAGTACTTGGTCTTCCTATCCCAAGTTCCTCTAACTGCTTAACCAGTAAAGCTTCTGTATAATGAGCTGGCGGCTGTGTAAAATGCTGGCTGCTGTCAAGCGACTCAAGCTTTAACTCTGAGTCAACACTTACACCTTTAATAAGTGTATTACTCTCCTTCTCATCATCATCATCCTTATATACCGACATGAAACCATCAAATTTAATCTTGGATGCCGATACATTAAATCTGTATTTGCCAGCAGCAATCTTAACAGATGTAGTCTCATATACAGCATTACTCATCTGGCTTGCTGTAAACCTCTTCCATATAAGCTGATAAAGTCTGAACTGGTCTCTTGATAATGACTCCTTGACAATAACCGGAGACAGCGCTATATCAGTTGGTCTGATTGCTTCATGCGCATCTTGTATCTTCTTGCCATCCTTACCGGAATTCTTAACTGCTGCCACATAATTCTTGCCATAATTATCTTCTATATATGATGAAGCCATCGACACAGCTTCATCAGCCACTCTGGTTGAATCCGTACGCAGGTAAGTTATAATACCTATTGTTCCTCTTCCAGCTATATCAACGCCTTCATACAACTGCTGTGCCAGCCTCATAGTCTTCTGTGTTGAAAAATTTAGCTGTTTTGCAGCTTCCTGCTGTAAAGTACTTGTTGTAAATGGCAGAGGAGCTTTCTTTGTCTTTTCTCCAGGTTTAACACTCTCAACAGAAAAACTGCTTTTCTTTAATTCTTTAAGAATGTCATTCATCTGTGATTCATTCTTAATATCAATCCTGCCATTCTCATCGCCATAGAATCTTGCAATAACAGGTTTCTTTTCACCCGATACTTTTAGTTTAGCTTCAAGCGTCCAGTATTCTTCTGGAATAAAAGAGTTAATCTCATCTTCCCTGTCACATATTATTCTTAATGCAACAGACTGCACTCTTCCCGCACTCAGTCCTCTCTTTACTTTAGCCCACAGGACAGGACTTATCTTGTATCCGACAATTCTGTCAAGCACCCTTCTTGACTGCTGTGCATCAACAAGATTCATATCAATCTTTCTTGCATCTTTTAATGATGCCTTGACTGCATTCTTAGTTATTTCATTAAATGTTATTCTATATATATCCTTATCTTCAAGCTTTAATGCTTTGGCAAGATGCCATGAAATTGCTTCTCCCTCACGGTCCGGGTCAGTTGCAAGATATATTTTATCGGCTTTCTTCGCTTCTTTCTTTAAAGCTGCTAGTATATCTCCTTTTCCCCTTATCGTTATATATTTAGGTTCAAAGTCATTCTCTACATCGACTCCCATCTGACTTTTAGGTAAATCTCTTATATGTCCCTGAGATGCCATAACTTCATAATTAGAACCTAAAAATTTCTTAATAGTCTTAACCTTAGCTGGAGACTCTACAATAACAAGATACTTAGCCATAATAAATACTTATAATTCCTTCCATAATCTATATACTGCATCTGACATAGCAGTTTTTCCCAACTTCCTTAACTGCCCCCTGAAGCTGTAATTCAAACAGCTGCTGGCTTACAACTGATATGTCAAGGCCAGATTCCTTAATAATTGTATCTATATCTTTTGGATACAAATTGGTTGTACTATACACCATATTTTTTTCACTGGCAAGCAGATTTATGTCAGAATTATTAAAATAATCTTTTTCAAAATCATTCCAGCACTGGGTTTTCACAGTTTTGAAATTATTTTTTTCCTGCTCCGCTCTTTTCTCTACCCATTGTCTTACTGCATCAATCTGTTTAATATCATCCGCACATGTTATTATCATTGCTCCCAGCTTTATAAGTTCATTACATCCTGCGCTCAGAGGATCATCAATCCTGCCCGGAACTGCCATAATCTCCTTATTCTGTTCTAAAGCCTGATCCACAGTTATAAGCGAGCCGCTGCGTTTTCTAGCTTCAACAACTATAACAACATCCGCCAATCCGCTTATTATACGGTTTCTTTCTGGAAATGCTCCTTTATTAGGCTTACTCTCCGGATGATATTCTGATATAACTCCTCCGCTCTCTATCAGTCTTGAATACAGCTCAATATTCTCTCTCGGATAACACACATCAACGCCACATCCAAGAACAGCAGTTGACATTCCTCCTCCATCTACACATCCTCTCTGACCTGCAGCATCAATTCCCAAAGCCATGCCGCTTACCACCTGGATTCCCATATACGCAAAACTTCTGCCAAGATTATATGCAGTCTGCCGTCCATATTCACTACACCCACGTGCACCAATAATTGCCACTGTTATCGCATCATTGTCAACACATCTTCCACGCATATATAGTGCTATCGGAGCATCTGATATATTCTTCAGCCTTTCTGGATATAAAGCTGACTGCCTGTGAACAAATATAATATTGTTATCAGCAAGTGCACAAAACTCTTCATATATCCTGTTATCCTTCTTAGCCTCATTAATGTGTTCTATATCTCTTCCACTTATACCATATGGTGCATTATATGTATTAAAATCTCTCTGATATACATTCATTGCATCACCATATTCATCCAGCAGAATATTCATCTTGGCTCTTCCAATTCCAGGTATATTACACAGCCAATACCAGTAATAATCATTAACTTTACCTGATTCCATTATTTCTATATGATATAGCTTCACCAAGATGCGAGACAGCTATATTCTCCTTTCCCTCCATATCAGCTATTGTTCGTGCTGTCTTTAGTATCTTTTCATAACCTCTTGCTGTCATGTTAAAACTGTTAAATGCTTTCTCCATAATCGCTTTTTCCTGTGTGCCAAGAAAGCAGTACTTTGCGACCTGCCTCGAATTCATCTGTGCATTAAACAATATCTTTTCTTTAGAAAACCGGTCTTTCTGGACGTCTCTTGCTCTTTCAACCATATTCTTCATATTGTCCGATGAATATTCATCCCTGCACTGTACATCATCATTATTAACCAGCAAGTCAAAATCTACTTTTCCTACTTTGACGCTCAGATCAAACCTGTCCCATATAGGCTGGCTTATTCTCCCCATATACCTCATAATATCGTGTTCTGTACAAAAGCACTTTGTCCTGTCTGGATAATATCCACATTTGCACGGATTCATAGCCGCAACGAGCATAAAATCAGCAGGATAAATATATTCTTCTGATGATCTTACAATCCTTATATACCGGTCTTCCAATGGCTGTCTTAATGACTCCATTATATTTACAGGAAATTCTGTAAGTTCATCCAAAAACAATACGCCTTTAGATGCAAGCGTAACCTCTCCAGGTCTTGGTACAATACCACCTCCAAGAAGTCCAGCTTTAGTAACACAATGATGTGGTGCCCTGAATGGTCTTTTTCTTATAACGCCTCCATTCTCCAGATTACCAGATATACTATATATCTTGGTAAGTTCCATGACTTCTTCAGGTTCAAGTCCAGGCATAATTGTTGGAATTCTTTTAGCAAGCATTGTCTTACCACTCCCAGGTGGTCCGACATATAATATATTATGCATTCCTGCTGCAGCAATCATCGTTGCTCTCTTAGCAGTAATCTGCCCTCTTATATCACCGTAATCCTCACTAAAGCCTGTCCCATTACTATCTCCAAATCCTTTATACTCTATAGGGAGGCAATTTTCTTTTCCCTGAAGCATACCAACCAGCTGTTGCAGACTATTCACTCCATACACATTAATTCCATCAATTATGCTCCCCTCATCAGTATTTCCCTCTGGAATAATACATGCAGAAAACCCACGTTCTCTGGCAGCAAGAATTGAGGGAAACACACCTTTTATCTCATTAACTCTTCCATCAAGGCTTAATTCTCCAAGAATTACCATATTTTTTAGTATAGATGGTTCAATAATTCCGTTAGCAGCAAGAATTCCAATTGCTATCGGAAG
This sequence comes from Lachnospira sp., assembly GCA_050874305.1. Classification (GTDB taxonomy): domain Bacteria; phylum Bacillota; class Clostridia; order Lachnospirales; family Lachnospiraceae; genus Lachnospira. Next base: position 23,422 of record JBNMKL010000003.1, read on the forward strand.
ATCAAATCCTGTTCCAGCTTTTCTTACATCTGCTGGCGATATATTAACAACTATTCTTTGCGGTCTTATCTCAATCCCCGTATTCTTGATAGCCACCCTGACACGCTCTTTAGCCTCTCTTACCTGTGCCGCAAGATATCCGCTCATATCAAAGTATGGCAGACCATCACCTGCATCGGTCTCGACATTAACAATAATTGGCTGTAATCCAGCCAATGTAACACTATAAACTACACTGTACATATACCTCCTGTCCCAGTTAATCCAACATAGCATATATCAATTATAAGTATATATCAAAATCATATAAAAACTGACATAATTGCATGTTAACTATGTCAGTTTTATTTATCATATCACACTTTTTATATTAATGCAATATATTATATTGTTATTTTATTGATACACCATAAACAGAATAATTATCCTCACTTCCATCCAGCACCTCTGACATCATCATATCAAAATTAATATTGCAATAATATTTGTCACCATTCGCACCACCAGAAAGGATATTAAAATTTCCATCCGTAGTCATATATGCATTCTCATATACATAAGCAAAATATACAGTTTCTGTATTTCCTGAACATGTTATATCTGCAGAAAATATAAGTACTATTTTATTTTTCGCAAATTCTTTGGATGCCGTATTTTTCCTTTTCAAAAATTTTGAATCTATCAGAGTCACATTATCAGCACTTTCTTCATTAGGTTCATGCAGATACTTCTTATCACCAGATGCTTTATACAACATTCTAAACGACGTATCTTCGGTCTCTTTTTTTATTGAATTCACACACGATTGTATGCGCTGCTGTAAAACAGCATTATCAATCTGACCGGCATCCTCAACATATGTACTTAATTTATCCACTTTATAAACCTTGTCATAACAATCAGTTATGTATCCATGTCTTCCAAGTTCAGCATCATCCACATTACAATGTATTGTAATTTCGTCATTAACGGTAATATTATTTGATTTATCTGCAGTATATGACAATTGCGAAAGAAACTCATCTTCCCATGTATTTCTGGTCACAACATAGGCATCCGGACTTATTCCAGCAAATATCACCTCTACATTATCAAAGAGATTAATTTTCTTACCAGATTCAACGCCTCTTGCCCTCATATTAAATGTACTGCTGCCAACCGATATCCCCGCCGCTTTGGCAAGTTCTTTATCGTATGTAATCTCAATCGACAATTTATCTCCATTGGATATTCCCACTTTGTCACTGTCTGTATTGGTAACATATCCCTTTAAAGATCCAGCAAACTGTCTATACAGATATTCCTTTGATTCGTCAGCGCCTTTACCAATGAGCTTGTCTATTACTGCATCTTCTTTAATTATACATTCTGCATCTGCATACCCATCAGCTCCCGTATATGAAAGTTCAACATAATCCTCAAGCGCAATATGTTTTTTTCCCATATTCCATGCTATTATAATCAGAATCATACATACAGCAACAGCTGCAATTGCTAATATAAATTTAACTTTCTCATTATGATTGCAGGCATCTTCCACCTGCTGTGATTTAACGCCATATTTTTTTGTAAGACTATTATTAATAGTACTCACCTCCTATATATTTCTTGTTGCATGAATAAGCCAATCAAGCATCTCGCCCTTAAAATATGGTGCAAGTTTTTCTCTGACCCATGTGTGGTATTCATTAAGAGCAGCCTTTTCCCTGTCATCAAGAATGCCTGCATCAACTGCATCAAGGTCAATCGGCGCACATGTAAGTGTTCTGAATTTAAGCCACGTTCCATACTCATTCTCATAATCTTTTTCAGCTATAATCTCATTCTCAATTCTGATACCATACTCGCCCTCAATATACACACCCGGCTCATTAGATGTTACCATTCCCGGTTCAATCACACACAAATCGTTCTTACCTATTACATGCTTCCATCTGAATCCATTAGGTGCTTCATGGACGTTGAGCAGATATCCTATTCCATGGCCTGTTCCACACCTGTAGTCAATACCTTCCTCCCACAGTGGGCCTCTTGCAAGCATATCAAGATTATATCCTGTACAGCCAGCAAGAAAATGTGCTTTTGTAAGTCTTAACATTCCCTTTAATGTAAGTGTAAAATGATGTATCTGGCTTTCAGTCAGTTTTCCAAGCGCAATGGTTCTTGTCACATCTGTAGTACCTCTCATGTACTGTCCACCTGAATCAACCAAAAGCATTCCCTCTTTCATAAGAACCGCACTATCATCCCCTGCATGATAATGCATCATCGCCGCATTTGCACCATATGCACTTATAGTGTCAAAGCTTGGCTCTAAAAAGTCTGGAATGCGTGCACGCAGTCCATCCAGATACTCTGCTGCCCCTGCCTCTGTAATCATCTTACCTTCGGCAACATTTTTCTTAACCCAGTATATAAACTCAGTAAGTGCCGCACCATCATCTATATGGACATCTGTAAGGTTCTTAATCTCTACATTATTCTTAACAGCTTTCATTCCCACAACTGGATTCTGCCTTTCCACTATAACCGCGCCGGCAGCCTCTAACTGCATATATATTGCAAGGTTGACCCTTTTTGCATCAACCAGTATCTTCTTTCCCCCAAGCTTATTAATATCCTCATAGATACTGTCATATGGACGTACCTTAATCTGTTCTTTTACAAATCTGTCTTTAACATCCTGTGGCAGACGCTTCTCATCAATGTAGATGCATGCTTCATCATGTGTTATGAACGCATAAGACATAACAACCGGATTACATTGCACGTCCCGGCCTCTAATATTAAACAGCCAGCATATATCATCAAGTGTAGCTATAATATGACCGTACTCATCTTTCATATTCTCTCTTAAATTCTCAATCTTATCGCTGCTGCTCTGTCCAAATTCTGCATTAAATGCATCTGTTGACGGAAATGCTGGTCTGTCAGTCCAGATAACCTGTGTCGGATTAAAATCGCATTTTATATGTGCTCCCTTGCGCTCCAATCTGCTTTTAAGCTCCATTCCAAGGACTCCTGAAACCATCCTGCCATCCACGCCAAGAAGCCCGTTATCAGGTACTTCTGCCTCAACATAATCCTCTAATTCAGGAACTCCTTTGCATCCCATCTCCATAAGCTTAATAGTTGTTCCCTCAAGCTGCTTTTTTGCCTGCACAAAATATCTTCCATCTGTGAATAAAGCTGCTGTGTCCTTAGTTATCACAAGAGTTCCTGCCGAGCCTGTAAAGCCAGACAGGAATTCTCTTTCATTAAAATAATCACCTGTGTATTCAGACATGTGATAATCATTAGTGCATACCATATACACATCCACACCATCTTTGTCCATAAGTGCTCTTACTTTTTCAAGTCTATGCAAAATATCTTCTTTCATAATCCATTGTCCTCTAATACTTTTTTTAGTTTTTCGAGAGATTTTTTCTCTATTCTGCTGACATAACTTCTGCTTATTCCAAGATTATCAGCTATCTGGCTCTGCGTAAGCTCTTCATCACCCATAAGCCCGAACCTGTGCCTGATAATATACGATTCTCTTTCATTAAGCACTCTGTCAATGCTTTTCTCGATAACATTTACCCTTTGATTAAAAACCATATCGCCAACAATGTCAACAGGTTCACAGCTCACTGTCTCTATTATGCTTATTTCATTACCTTCTTTATCCTTGCCAACAGGCTCATACAGTGAAACCTCTCTGGATGTCTTTCTCTCTGCGCGAAGCATCATAAGCAGTTCGTTATCTATACATTTGGCTGCATATGTGGCAAGCCTTATGCCCTTGTCTGGGTTAAATGAATTGATAGCCTTTATAAGGCCTATTGTACCAACAGAAATCAAGTCTGAGATATCTCTTTCTGGCACAGAATATTTCTTTGTCATATGTGCAACCAGACGCATATTCTTCTCAATCAGAATATTTTTTGCATTCATATCTCCATCGTGATAAGCCCTAAGCATCTGCTGCTCTTCATCCTGCGTTAATGGCTTTGCAAAACTTTTCAAAGAAAAAGCACCCCAGACACATATTTTATATATATTATGTGCCAGAGTGCTTTTTATTGCTTTTCCAATAGCTGTTATTTATTCTTCTTTTCTTCTTAATATATCAAACTCGTCCAGCTCAACACCTAAGTCTATAAACAGCTTCTGCTTAGGATGTGGTGCGCTCTCCATGTCTGTTCCATTCTCATCTGTTATGCGCTTGACTGTTACAGTTAAGTTGCTTCCATCAGGCTTCATAACCTCTATCTCTTCACCTACAGAGAACTTGTTACGCTGCTCAATACTATACAGTCCCTGTTCATTCTTCTCACCTACTATACCAAGATATGTGTATTCCTTAACATACGTGTTAGTATCATATATCTGTGTATTCTCATTAGGCTTGCCAAAGAAAAATCCAGTTGTGTACTGTCTGTATGTGCATTTGCTGATTTCTGACTTATAGAATGGTATTCTTGACTTGTAAAGCTCAGTATCCTGTAAAAATTCATCTATAGCAAGTCCATATGTTCTTGCAACTGTGGCAACATACAGTGCTGTCTTCATTCTTCCTTCTATCTTAAAGCTGTCAATACCAGCATCCAGCATCTCCGGAATATGCTCTATCATGCACAGATCCTTGGAATTGAATATATATGTTCCTCTCTCATTCTCATAGACAGGCATATACTCTCCAGGTCTTTGCTCTTCAACCACAGAATACTTCCATCTGCATGGATGGGTACACTCTCCCCTGTTAGCATCTCTTCCAGCCATAAAACTGCTGAGAAGACATCTTCCAGAGTATGATATGCACATTGCGCCATGCATGAATGACTCAATCTCCATCTCATATGGAATATGTTCTCTTATCTCTTTGATTTCTTTAAGAGAAAGCTCTCTTGCTGATACAACTCTTGTCGCGCCCTGCTTCCACCAGAACTGGTATGTCATGTAATTAGTATTGTTAGCCTGTGTACTTATATGGATATCAACCTCTGGCCATACTTCTTTTGCAATTGTAAACATACCAGGGTCAGATATAATAAGTGCATCAGGACCTACTGCCTTTAATTCCTCAAAATACTGTCTTGCACCATCTAAATCATAATTATGTGCAAGAATATTAGCTGTGACATATACCTTACAGCCTCTTGCATGGGCAAATTCTATTCCCTCTTTCATGTCCTCAAGCGAGAAATTCTTAGCCTTCGCTCTTAATCCAAATGCTTCACCACCGATATATACAGCATCTGCGCCGTACATTACAGCTACCTTTAAAACCTCAAGATTACTTGCAGGTATAAGCAATTCAAGCGTTCTGCCATTATATACTCTCTTACCCATTATTTATCCAACCTTTCCTTCTTAACACTTAACGTAATTCCATCGCCTATCGGTACAACTGAAGTAACCAGTCCTTCTTCATGTGTGAGAAGATATATATACTCTCTCATTCTCTCGTGTATTGTTCTGTTACGTCTTGTAACGCCATATTTGGACTGGACAATCTCGCCTTCCTGAAGAACATTATCAGATATCAGAAGTCCTCCGTCTGACAGCAGCCTGTATACATGAGGATAGTAATTAATATACTGTCCCTTGGCTGCATCCATAAATATAAAGTCAAAGCTTCCAGTCATATCCTGTAACACTTCAAGGGCATCTCCCTCTATAAGTGTTATCTTATCTTCCTTGCCGGCTCTCTTAAAATTCTGTCTTGCGACAGGGATTCTCTTATCATAATTCTCTATCGTTGTAATATGGCAGTCCTGCGGCATATTCTCACTCATAAGAATAGATGAGTAACCTACTGCGGTGCCAACCTCTAATATATTGTGTGGCATCTTCAGTGCAAGAAGCACCTTAAGCAGATTTCCCATCTCTTTTCTTATAATCGGAACATCGGCAGCAAGTGCCTCACGTTCAATCTCATCACATATTGAAGAATTGCCCGTATCCAGAGAATTAATGTATGAAACAATTCTTGGATCTACAATCATCTTTTACTCCTCAGCAGTAGTCTTACACATTATCTCAAACATCTCCGATGGCTTCATCGATGTATCGAGTTCGTATGTTCCTGCCTGAAATTTGTCTTTGTAATCTGACAGAACAATCTGCAGATAGGCTATAGTCTCATCTTTAACAAGACCTTTGTTATACAGAGTCTTAGCTATACTCTTAGATGTATCACTGGCTGTAACTGTCACAGAAACCTCTCTTGCGTTCGCCTGTGTCGTAACAGCCTCCTCATTGAATATATTATGTCCAAATGAATACGCCTTGTTACCTGCTGTGAATATAATATACACACCAGCAAGAATAATCACAGCATTAAGAGTTATCGATATGATAAGCCTTATTGTTTTATTGTCCATATATTTTCTCCAATCTTAAAACTCATCATGTAAAAAATCCATATCAAAATCCACAGCACTCACTATATCCATGCATATCTCCTGCACCATTCTGCATACACACATCTCTGCGCGGAGATATCTCTCAACATAAGGCTGCTTCTTGACATCCTCAAAACGTCTCGAAAGATCCTCTGTTGCCGCCATAACATCTCCCGCATCATCAGAATACTGGAAGAAAAAGTTCTCGCGTCTGTAGTCATCAACCGCACGCTTGATATCAGGATATCTCTCAATAGTCTCTGCAAGCTGTCTGAATTCTTTGTACTCTTCGCTTTCAGTTATGGCTTTCTTTAATTCATCTGTGAGCTGATCTATCTGATTCATAACAATCCTCATGCCTTATCTATATCAATACTATAAAGTTGCTTCCATTATAATTGGAAGAATAACAGGATTTCTCTTCATCTTCTTCCACAGATAATCTCCTAAATCATCCTTAATAGTATTCTTTATCTTGCTCCAGTCTGTAACATTCTTATCCATACAGCCTGATACAGATTCCCAAACAACAGACTTAGCCTCATCAAGAAGCTCTTCTGCCTCTCTTACATAAACGAATCCTCTTGTGACAATATCAGGTCCTGCTATAAGCTGTCCGCTGTACTTTTCAAGTGTAAGAACAACTATGATAATTCCGTTCTCAGCCAGATTCTGTCTGTCTCTAAGTACAATATTACCGACATCACCTACGCCAAGACCATCAACCATGATAGCACCCGTAGGAACTTTGCCTGTTATCTCACCCTTATCCTGGCTTAACTCAATGACATCACCCGACTTGGCAATTATTACATGATCCTTGTCATATCCTAATGACATAACGCAGTCCTTCTGACCGCACAGATGTCTGTACTCACCATGTACAGGAATAGCATACTTAGGCTTAACAAGCGAATATATAAGCTTAATCTCCTCCTGACAAGCATGTCCTGATACATGTGTATCCTGGAAGATTACCTTTGCGCCCTTCATTCCAAGCTCATTGATAACCTTGGCAACAGACTTCTCATTGCCTGGAATTGGAGTTGATGAGAATACAACACAGTCTCCTGGCATAATTGATACCTTTCTGTGAAGGTTAGCTGCCATTCTTGACAGCGCAGCCATAGACTCACCCTGGCTTCCTGTTGTTATAAGAACAATCTGGTCAGGTGTGTAATTCTTCATCTGCTCAGTATCTATCAGTGTTCCATCTGGTATACTAAGATACTCAAGATTCTCAGCAACCTCAATTATATTAACCATGCTTCGTCCTTCAACACAGACTTTTCTTCCATACTTAACAGCAGAATTGATAATCTGCTGTACCCTGTCGACATTGGAAGCAAATGTAGCGATGATGAGACGGCTGTTCTTGTTATCTGCAAATATCTTGTCAAATGTAGCACCAACTGTACTCTCTGACATGGTAAATCCCTGTCTTAAAGCATTAGTACTATCACACATAAGTGCAAGAACACCCTTCTTTCCAAGCTCACCTAATCTCTGTAAATCTATAGGGTCGCCATATACAGGTGTGTAATCCACCTTAAAGTCACCAGTATGGATAATTGTTCCTGCTGGTGTAAATATAGCTAAAGCCGCCGCATCAGCTATACTGTGGTTAGTTCTTATGAACTCAACTCTCATGCAGCCAAGGTTAATAGACTGTCCATAATTAACGACCTTTCTCTTGACTGATTTAGTAAGATTATGTTCCTTAAGCTTTGAATCTATAAGACCCATTGTAAGCTTAGTTGCATATATAGGCGCATTAACTTCCTTAATAACGTAAGGAATAGCCCCTATATGGTCCTCATGACCATGAGTAATAACAAAGCCCTTGACTTTGTCTATGTTATCCTTAAGGTAAGTTACATCTGGAATTACTAAATCAATTCCTAACATCTCTTCCTCTGGAAATGCCAGACCACAGTCAATGACTACAATACTGTCATTACATTCAATGGCAGTAATGTTCATTCCTATCTGTTCAAGACCACCAAGGGGTATAATCTTGACAGAACCTGTTAATTCTTTTTTCATTCAACACCTCATTAAAAAAACACATATCAATACAGCTCTGCTGGCTGTTAAGCTTCTTCATCCTCTAATAACTCTTCAAATATCTTAAATACGCTCTCAAGCTCATTGTCATCTTCTACGAATTCGTATGCAGCCTCGCTTGACTCCTGTGAAGACACATCCTTAAGTATGTAGCATTCTGCCTCATCATCATCTGACTCTGACACCAAAAGATAGTTCATGCCATTGACTCTTGTCTCTTCTATTACATAGAATTTAACTTTTTCATTATCATCAGTCATAAATTCTAACTGTTCCATACACATAAAACCTTTCAATATATAATATAATGCTTTATTTGTCCGCTGACGTATTGCTCTTATAATCCAGATATCCCTGCAGAATAAATACAGCCGCAATCTTGTCAATTACAGCCTTTCTATTCTCTCTTCTTACGCCGCTTTCTATCAGTACATTCTCTGCTGATACAGTACTTAATCTCTCATCCCACATAACCACAGGCAGACCAGTTCTTCTCTCAAGCTTATCTGCGAATTCCTGACAAGCCTCGGCACGTTCTCCTAATGAATTATTCATATTCTTAGGCAGTCCTACAACAATTTCTTCAACTCCGTATTCATCGATAAGCTCCTCTATTCTTGCAAGAGTCTGTCTTAACTTATTCTCCTCTTTACGTGTTATAGTCTCCACGCCCTGCGCTGTTATGCCAAGGGCATCGCTTACTGCAACACCAACCGTCTTAGTACCATAATCTAATCCAATTATTCTCATAAACCACAATATTATTCACTAAATTAAAGACCCTTGGCATCTATAAAATAGCGGATAACCTCCTCAACAAGTTCATCACGTTCTACTTTCATAATAAGACTTCTTGCGTTATTATGACTTGTAATATATGTTGGATCTCCTGACATAATATATCCTACAATCTGATTGACAGGATTGTATCCTTTTTCTTTCAAAGCCAGATATACCTGTTCAAGGATTCCCTCAACAGAGATTGTCTTCTCTGGCTGTTTAAAAAACTGTGTACTATTATCTACCATAACTTCCTCACTTTCGTGTTTTACATCACGCACTTTTTTGTATACTTAATTATAATATACCAAAAACATATACAAAACAAGTAAAAACCAACATGTTTCATGTAAAAAACAGCCGGTACAAGTTAAAATGTACCGGCTGGTCATATACATAGACTTAAATTTTAATTAAGAATCTCGTTATTAGTCTCTGCTACTCCAAGTATTATATTAAGATTGCCATTTCTTGTTCTCAATTCATCAATGAAATTCTTCTCTTCTGAATCGTCCTTCATGTTGACATTATATGTAAGCTCAAACATTGTACCCATATTAGTTGTTCTGACTTTTTTAAGTGCATGTGAAGAAAGATACTTATCAAATATATCATCAAATGTATTAGTATAGTTAAGGGTCTCTGGTACCGTAATCTTTAACTGCTTTTTAACCTCTTTGCTCTCTGCAAAATGTATCGCATTGAGGAACAGCATAACAGCTATCATTATAACAACAAATACACACGCAAATGCCACATATCCAAGTCCACATGCAAGTCCTGATGCCATTGCAAAGAATACTATTGCAATATCTTTGGCATTACCCGGCGCACTTCTGAATCTTACAAGTGCGAATGCGCCTGCCATTGAGAACGCTCTTGCAACATTGCTTCCGATAAGAAGTATTACCACTGCCACAATCGCTGGCAGGATAACAAGACCAATTATAAAATTCTTGCCATATCCATCTTTTTTGCATATATACATATATGCACATCCTATTATTAATCCTAAAACAATTGCCACACCTATTCCTATCAATGATGATGTTATGCTGATGGCATTATCTGTCGCTGAAGTTGTAAATATTGATTCAAACATAATTCTTTTTCCTTTCTTGTATTAATCTTTTTTGTCTGTAGTGCCTCTGAAATGTACTTTTTGTACTCTGTTCCATACTTTGAAAATGATGTCGGATAAATGTTTAATCCTGATATAATTTCTGAAAACCACATTGGAACAGCCCCTGATATCTTGATTTCCATAAGGTAAGTATCTGGTGGAAGGAGCTGGCTTCCATAGCTTCCTGATTCCAGTCTTACATCCTCTCTTCTGGTTGTTATATTCGTATCAAATGTAACTCTGAAATCACCATCGTCTTTTTCAAAATAAGCTCTTCTGTCATATGACAGGTAAACCTTAGGTATAAGCCCGTACAGGTTCTTGAAATAATCAATCTCTTTTAACACCTGGGTGTTGATGCCTCTGTAGTCCTCCATAATACTCTCAAGGCTTATATCGCCATCAAGATAGCTGTATGCATCTTCCAGCCTCATGGATGTCCTTCTCTTGTTGACAATTCCATTATATTTCTTCTTAATCTCAACGAATACCTTGTCAGATAACTCCGGCACACCGTAGCTTCTCATTCTCAACTTTTCCTTGTACACCGGTTTATCTATTGATGTCCTTATAAGTCTGTCATCCCATGTATCGTAGTATATATTTGAAATCTGATAAAATTCTTTATCCTCATTATATCTGTCTAACACCATATGGCTGCTCATAGCATCTATTATCTGGTGATACTGCATGCCTGTGAGCATATATTTCTTTTCATATCTGTTAAACACTTCAATTGCCATCGTAATCACCTCTCATCTATATTTTGTAATTATATGGTAATTAAAATTTGTGTCCAAATTATGTAAAAAGTGCGTAAAAAAAGTGACTTCTTAATCAGAAGCCACTTTTATGGTTTATTAGTATTATCAATCCTGTTTTACATGCACATCGAGCTGGTTAAATGGAATCTCAATGCCATTCTTGTCAAATTCCTGCTTAAATCTTTCAAGGAATATAAATCTTGTGTCCCAGTAAGCATCCTGGTTAACCCAGCATCTTGTCTCAAGTGTAACACAGCTTTCATCCAATGATTTGACGATAACATCAATTCCTTTGTCTTTAAGCACATGAGGATAATCCTCTATAATCTGCCTGAGTACTGCCTTTGCCTTGGTTACATCACTTCCATAGCCAATTCCAACTGCAATATCAAGCCTTCTCACGCCACCGGCTCCCACGTTGATAATATTAGAGTTAGCGAGCGCACCATTAGGCATCATAACCATCTTGTTATCTATCATTCTAAGCTTTGTATAGAGAATATCTATGGATACAACTGTTCCCTCACAGCTTCCAGATACAATATAATCTCCAACCACAAATGGCTTAAACAGAAGAATCAGTATTCCGCCTGCCATATTAGAAAGACTTCCCTGCAATGACATACTGAGTGCCAGTGCCGCAGAACCAAACACAGCAATAAGAGATGCTGTCTGGAATCCTAATATATCAAGTATTATCAGCAGTACAACAGCATATATGCCGGCTTTGATGAATGAACTTATGAATTTGATTACACCGACATCAAATCCTGCCTTCTCCAACGCTTTAGTAGCTATCTTTAATACCCATTTGATAAGATATTTTGATAACTTCCATATTATAAGAGCTATGATAATATCAATTATCTTGGCAACTGCCGTGTCCGCAAACTGCGTAATCATGTTAGTCATATTCTCTTTGTTAAAGAAAGCTTTTGCCTCCTCTGCTCTCTCTGCCACCTCACTGGTCTGCACTTCAAGCATAACATTATAAAATATTGTATTTAATAACATATTTTATATCTCCCTGAACCTATTATTTAATCTTCTTTAATGCGTCAAGCTTCTTTTTAGCATCAAGCTCTATCTGCTCACAGCGTTTTCTCGCCTCATCTGCCTGCTTTTCAGCCTCTTTGCTCGCATTAGCTGCATCGAGAGCTGCTTTATACGCTTTCTGCTCTGCTTCCTTGGCAGCCTGTGCAGTAAGTCTTGCCTCTTCCTCTATCTCTTTAGCCCTGAGAGCCTTCTGCTTTGCCTGTTCAAGAGCCGCCTTAGTCTCATATATGATAGCATTCTCTTTCTTTTCTATATCTGTGTATGGCTCATATACAAGATAGCACACTTCAAGTCCTGCAAGCTCCAGTAAGATAGAATTATCCAGTTCGTCAGATTCTTCACTGACAGACTTATATGTTACACCTGTAACCGCATCTGTGTACTTGCCCTCGCGAGGCACTCCCATCTTGAAATCTTTTCTGTCAACAGGCGTAAAGTTAGCAACACACAGCACCATACTGTCATCCGCTGCAAATCTTGCAAAAGATAAAACAGTCTCATCTGAACGGTTATCATTAACCCATGTAAAACCAGCCGGATTATTGTCTAGTTCATATAAAGCTGTGTTCTCCATGTATATTTTATTAATGGATGCTATATAATCCTCTATATCTTCACATTCCCTGTAGTTGACAAGTTTCTTGCCTGGATATGCATACATATAGGCAATTGCATTCTTAGCATGTGCCTTTGCAAGGACATCCGCAGCATCTTCTTCCATATTCTCAGGAACTGGAGCTGACTGTGCAAGAAGTCCTCTCTCCCATCCATATCCGTCTCTTGAAAACTCAACAATGAAATCTTCACTGTACTGGTAAAGCATACTGTATGTAAGCTTGTCATACTTGCCTTTTCTAAACAGTGGATCTGTCGTGTAGAAATCCATAAAATCCTTCTTCCAGCCATCATTCCACTGATAATCGAACCCAAGTCCGTCATGCTTGATGTCTCCTGTAACCATTGTCCAGATACTGCTCTCCTCAGCAGTCATAAGCACCTGTCTGTCAAGCTTGTCTATATATTTTCTTATGCTCTTTATAAATTCAATCGCATCAAGATTCTCTTTACCACCGTAGATATTAGTCTTCCACTCTCCGGCATTCTTGCCATAATCAAGATAAAGCATTGATGCTACTTCCATCATTCTTATGCCGTCAACCTTAAACTGTTTAACCCAGTAATCAACTGTTGAGCAAAGATATGAGCGCACCTGTGGCTTTGAATAATCATATGATGAACATTTAAGTTCTGGATGATTAGCCATGTCTGTATCACACACATCATAGAGGTGTGTTCCATCATAATACACAAAGCTTCCCAGTCCCTGCTCCATGAATGCCAGATTGCAGTCCATAATAACCGCAATGCCGTTCTTATGGAATTCATCAATAACGCTCTTTAATAAGTCACTTTCAATTCGTGGATTAACGCACATATTGCCTGCTGATATGCCATCTTTTTTGTCAATGCTTGAAACCATTCCTGACAGTTCAACGCAGTTAAATCCCATATTTTTAACCCTGTCAACACAGTCTTTTGCAAGAACTGCATCTGTATCAAGCTCACATATTGCAAGCGGCTTATCTTTGCCAAAATCTGCCTTCCAGCTATCATCATCCCATATATACTCACATTCAAGATTATTGTCACCTGTATAGTATGGGTCAGCTTTTTTAACTGTCTGTCCGTCTTTCAATTTAATCTCATAGCAATACTTCTGTGTATCTGTTATCCCCGGAATGAATAACTGGAATATACCATCATCATCACTGTTCATCTGGCATATTCTTCCATCCCAGTTATTAAAATCTCCCACAACACTCACACGTCTTGCATTAGGAGCCCACACTGTAAACAATGTACCCTCTACGCCATCAATCTCTGTGATATGTGCTCCCATGTACTCATACGCATTAAACGCTGTTCCAGCAAGAAACTTCTTCTTATCAGAAACCTTCATCGATGCCTTAAAGCTGTATGGATCATAATATGTGTGCATCTGTCCTGATATATCTTCAACTGTAACGCTATACTTTGCTACTCTTTTGGACGATATAAGCACTGCAAAATATCCAGCTTCATCCACCTTCTCACACACATGCTTTTTATTGTCTGCAAGAGTTGTCACAGTTACCTCTACTGCGTCTGGTCTGAAAATCTGTATAAGGAATCCCTGTCTGCACGCATGTCCACCAAGCAATTCTCCCGGATTAGTGCAGTCTGCATATGTTATCCCCTCTATCTCCGGCCAGTTCATAAGATCATATACCTTACTCTTCATATGCCCCTCCTGTATATATTAACTATTATATATTATTATTCATCCATGTCTCAAACAATTCAGTCCATGCAAAGACTTCTGGCTGGTAATGTTTTCCATCTTTTGTGTCTGTCTCTTTCGTTCCAAGTCCTAGTCCGTGGCTTCCACTAGGAAAGATGTGAAGTTCAAAAGGAACGCCATTAGCCTGCAATGCCTCCGCAAAATGGAGTGAATTTTCAACTGGAACAGAACCATCTGTCACAGTATGCCACAGAAACGTCTTAGGCGTGTCACCTGACACTCTTTTTACCAGATTAACAGAATCAATAAGCTCATCATATCTGTCACCAAGCAATCTCTCAAATGATGCTCTGTGAGCAAATCTGTCACTTGTAAGTACTGAATATCCAAGTAACATTCCATCTGGCTTTACCCTGTCAGAATCAATGCCTTTATAATCAAGGAATGTCTTTAACTCTGGCTGGTTATACATTGTTCCAAGACACGCAGCCACATGACCGCCTGCTGAAAATCCTGCAACTATAATCTTATCAGGGTCAACATCCCACTCGTCTGCATGCTCTCTTACATAATCAACTGTATATGCCAGTTCATATAAAGCACAAGGAAACTCATTAGGCATAAGGCTGTATCTTAGAATCACTGCATTCATTCCGATATCAAGCATTTTAATCGCTATAGCCTCACCCTCTCTTGGAGAATGATGATGATATCCACCACCCGGACATATAATCATAAGCGGCCTCTTAAATGGCTTCTGGTCATTCGGATACATCTCTTTAATGTATGTTGTTATTGTTGCCCTGCTCTCATCATGCTTTATCCCTAATTTTTCATAATCAATATCTACATCTATAACTTCATGTATCATTCTTCCTGCCTCCATAAAATTTAGGCAAAGCCCATATAGACTTTGCCTAATTAATCGCAATTAATCTATTCTATGTATGAAAATACCACTTCTAAGCTTTGGCTCGAACCATGTAGACTTAGGTGGCATAAGTCTGCCGGCATCTGACACAGCAAACAGCTCTGATATAGATGTCGGATACATAGAAAATGCAGCCTTGCAGTCAGAATTACATCTTCTTACTAATTCATCAAGTCCTCTGATTCCGCCTACAAAATCAATTCTCTGGTCTGTCTTAGGGTCTTTAATTCCTAATACCGGCTCAAATAAATTATTCTGCAATATAGCAACATCAAGTCCATCAACAGCATCATCTGATAATATCTCACTCTTTGCTGTAAGTGTATACCATCTGCCAGACAGATACATACCATATGTGCCTTTTTTATCTGGCGCAACAGGAGTCTCTGAATCTGCAACCGTGAAATGTTCACTTATCTTATCAATAAACTGTTCATCTGTCAGACCATTCAGGTCTTTGATTACTCTGTTATAAGGAAGAATCTTTAACTCCTCATCAGGGAACAGAACTGAGAGAAAATAATTAAATTCCTCACTACCTGTATAACCTGGATTCTGTTCACGTCTCTTTAATCCGACTTTGACCGCTGAAGCTGCCCTGTGATGGCCATCAGCAATATATATTGAATCAATTCCAGCAAATGCATTATTCACGCTCTCAACCAGAGTTTTATCTGTCATCTTCCATACCTGATGTCTGATTCCATCAGGCGATGTAAAATCATACAGGCTGTCTGTCTGCTTAGTCTTATTCACAGCATCTGTTATCACACTGTCAGCTCTGTATGCAAGGAATATAGGGCCAGTCTGGGCTCCCAAAGTGTCAACATGGTTAATTCTGTCTAATTCCTTATCTGCTCTTGTATTCTCATGCTTCTTGATAATATTGTTTAAGTAGTCATCTATAGATGCACACGCCACAAGTCCAGTCTGAGTTCTTCCATCCATAGTAAGTGCGTAGATATAATATGTTGAATCTGTATCTGTTATAAATGTACCGTCAGCTACACGTTCTTCAAACAATTCCTTTGCCTTATCGTATACCTGCTGTGAATACATATCAACTGACTCATCAAACTGTGTCTCAGCCCTGTCTATAGCAAGAAACGACTGGGGCTCCCTCTTAACCTCCTGCGCTGCTTCCTCTCTGTTATACACATCATATGGAAGAGCTGCAACTTTATCCACAATACTTTCATTAGGTCTTACACATACAAAAGGTCTGACATCTGCCATAAGTATACCTCGCTCTCTTAAGAATTAAGTTTTGCTGTAAGTTCTTTCAATTCATCTGATATTCCAACTACCTCACCTACAGTATGGCTGTTCTGTTCACTTATCTGGAATGTATCATTAGCATGTGCAGAAACCTCCTCAGATATGGCTGAAATAGTAGACACACTGTCAACAATCTCATTATTAGCCTTTGCAAGCTTTTCAACTATATCAGATAACATCTTAGAACTTGCATCAATGCTTGATGAGCTTGACTTAATCTTGTTAAAGCTGTCCTCTGTATTCACAGCAGCCTCATGCTGTCCATCTATCTCTTCTACCATCTTTGCTGTAACATCAACAACCCTGTTGATTGCATCTGATACATTGCTAATCATATCTGTTATCTTGACAGCTGCATCCTGTGTTTCTCCAGCCATCTTAGATATCTCTGTAGCAACAACTGCAAAACCTTTACCAGCCTCACCGGCCCTTGCAGCTTCAATACTTGCATTAAGAGCAAGAAGGCTTGTCTGTGATGTAATTCCTGTAATTATATCAACAACTGAATTCATATCAGACATTATTGACTTCAACTGCTCCAATTCACTAGTTACAGTTTTACCATCCTCTACAGATGTGTTAACACGTTCAATAAGAGCTGACACATTATTATTGCCATCAGTAACAGCATTCTGTGCTTCCTTAACATCAGTTATAATCTGATCTGTTCCGTTCTTGACATCCTCTACCTTATGCTGTATATCTTCAGTCATCTCAAGCTGTTTCTGTACAGCTTCTGCCGTATCTCCAGAACCAACTGTAACCTCATGCATAGCCTCTCTTGTTGCACTGATTGCCTCATCAAGCTCTTTAATCTTAGAATCAATTATATTGATACGTTCGCCAATTTTTCCAGATATCTCCATTGTATTATTAAGAATCATAGCTGTATTGTCACCATGCTCCTTAATTGCTTTAAGCTTAGTAGTATTATTAACCTCAAGCACCTTACATGTATACATTGAATAAGCAGCAATTATAATCATAACAAGCACCTGAATTTCAAGCCCAGCCATGTTATCCTTTGTATAAACTCCATTTTTAATAAAAAGCACTGCCTGTACACAGTTAACCAACATACATCCCAGATTAACAGGTATTGAAAACTTAAAGTCATTAAAAACTGATATTGCTATAAACATAGGAATAGCATATGTAAACGCAAGCATATTATCGGTTGTCATCATTATAAATATATAAAACACGCCAAATCCATATCCAAGAACATGCTTAACCATTGTTGTATCATGTTTTTTAGAATAAAATACCCATTCCAATACAGGTGCTGCCATTCCAATTAATATTGTCAATAAAACATATGACAATGTTCTTGCACCCTTAACATATTCCATAATATACGCCAGTGATATAACAAGAATCTCCACAGTATGACAAATCGCAGCTGTTTTATTACATTTTGCCATCTCCATATTTATTGCTGGCTCTGTATGAATATCAGTATCACTGTATTCTTCTGCTTTCATCTTCATTATCCTCCCAGTACAAATATACAATAATTATACATTACCCCACTTTAATTGTAAAGCAAATAGAAGTCTTACGGACTACTGTCTGCAATCCATAAGACTTCTATAAGAAATATATTTAATTACTTAACAACACGTACTTTGATAACGCCGTCAATAGCATTGAGCTTATTTACAACATCTTCTGAAACTGCTGTTGCAACATCAAGAAGTGAATATGCGTAATCGCCTCTTGACTTGTTAGCCATCTCTTCGATGTTAATGCCAGCATCACCCATAACACTTGTAATCTTGCTGATTACTGCTGGAACATTCTTATGGCATATTGCAACACGTCCTGTTGATGAACATATGCCCATGTCACAAGCTGGATAATTAACTGAATTAACGATATTACCATTTTCGATGAAGTTTCTTAACTCCTTAACAGCCATAACTGCACAGTTATCCTCTGCTTCCTCTGTTGAAGCACCAAGATGAGGAAGGACAATAACTCCATCCTGTCCTGCTGTAGTTGCATTAGGGAAATCTGTTACATACTTGGCAACCTTGCCAGACTTGATTGCATCAAGAATAGCTGGTTCATCAACAAGGACATCTCTTGCACAGTTGATAACAACTGTACCCTTCTGCATCATATCAAATGCAGCCTTGTTAATCATTCCCTTAGTGCTGTCAAGTGCAGGAACATGAATTGTAATATACTCACACTCTTTGTAGATATCCTCTACATTAACAATGTGCTTAACTTCGCTTGAAAGATTCCATGCAGCATTAACAGAGAGGTATGGGTCATATCCATATACTTCCATTCCAAGGCTTATAGCAGCATTAGCAACAAGCTGTCCGATAGCACCAAGACCGATAACACCGAGCTTCTTGCCCTTAATCTCCTTACCAGCAAATGCCTTCTTAGCCTTTTCTGCTGACTTTGCAATATCCGCATCATCCTTATTAGCCTTAACCCAGTCAATACCACCGATTAAATCTCTTGATGCAAGAAGCATAGCTGCAAGGACATGCTCCTTAACTGCATTAGCATTAGCACCTGGTGTGTTGAATACAACGATACCTGCATCAGCGCATTTATCAAGAGGAATATTGTTAACACCAGCACCAGCTCTTGCTATTGCAAGAAGTCCTGCTGGAAGCTCCATATCATGCATCTTGGCACTTCTTACAAGAACTGCCTGAGACTCTTCAAATGAAGCAGATGTATTATAATCACTTGAAAATAAATCAAGACCTACAGAAGCGATATTATTAAGACAATTAACATTAATCATTACTTTGTATTCTCCTTTTCAAACTTTCTCATGAATTCTACAAGCTTCTCAACACCCTCGATTGGCATAGCATTGTATATAGATGCTCTCATACCGCCGACTGTTCTGTGGCCCTTAAGGTTAACAAAACCAGCCTTTGTTGCCTCTTCTACAAACTTAGCATCAAGTTCCTTATCGCCTGTTACAAAAGGTACATTCATAAGAGAACGATCTTCCTTAACAACTGTTCCCTTAAACATCTTGCTCTCATCAAGGAAATCATAAAGAATCTTGGCTTTCTTCTCATTGTGAGCCTTCATGGCACTAAGGCCGCCCATCTTCTTAATCCACTTGAATACCTTTCCACAGATATAGATATTATAGCAAGGAGGTGTATTGTATAATGAATCATTGTCTGCCTGTGTCTTCCACTTAAGCATTGTTGGTGTTCCAGGAAGTACATCATCTGTTATGAGGTCTTCTCTGATGATAGCAATAACAACACCTGCTGGTCCAATGTTCTTCTGAACGCCGCCGTATACAACGCCGTACTTAGTTACATCCATTGGCTCTGATAAGAAGCAAGATGAAACATCTGATACAAGAATGTGGCCCTTTGTATTAGGAAGAGTCTTATACTTAGTACCATAGATTGTGTTGTTCTCACAAATGTATACATAGTCAGCATCTTCTGGAATATCAAGATCTGAACAATCTGGAATATATGAGTATGTCTTATCCTCAGACGAAGCTACAGCAACTGCATCTCCATAAATCTTAGCTTCCTGAAATGCCTTCTTAGCCCACTGACCTGTGATTATGTAAGCTGCCTTCTTGTTCTTCATAAGATTCATAGGAACCTCAGCGAAGAACTGCGATGCACCGCCCTGAAGGAATAATACCTTATAGTTATCAGGTATGTTTAAAAGATCTCTTAAATCTTTCTCAGCTTCCTTGATAATGTTGTCATAAACTTTGGAACGATGGCTCATCTCCATTACAGACTGACCACTGCCCTGATAATCGAGCATCTCGTCTGCTGCTTCTCTTAATACCTCTTCAGGTAACACTGCTGGACCTGCACTAAAATTATAAACTCTTGCCACTTTTCTTTCCTCCTATAATTAAGCCGCTACTGCGGTTATTAACGTATTGTTAATATAATACATCTAACTTGACAAAGTTACAACAAATAATATTCAAAACAACTACTGATTATTCTTTGCTTCTATGTCTTTTCTGTCAAATGCATCCGAAATTGGAGCACCTGGTGCAACCATTGGGAACACCTTGTCATCCTTTGCAATCTCGCATTCAATAACACATGGTATATTAAGCTCTATTGCCTCTTTCAACGCACTGTTGAATGATTCTATATCACTTACTCTGTAAGCCTTAGCCCCCATTCCCTCTGATACCTTGACAAAATCTGTCACATCATCAAGAACAGTTGAAGAATATCTCTTGCCATAGAAAAGATCCTGCCACTGTCTTACCATTCCAAGAACATGGTTATTAAATATAACCTCGATAACAGGAATATTATATCTTGTAGCAGTTGCAAGCTCATTCATATTCATTCTGAAGCATCCATCACCTGCAATGTTGATAACGACCTTATCCCTGCATCCAACCTTGGCACCTATTGCTGCGCCAAGTCCATATCCCATAGTACCAAGTCCACCTGATGTAAGAAGCGTTCTTGGCTTCTTGTATACATAATGCTGCGCTGCCCACATCTGATGCTGTCCAACATCTGTAGATATGATTGCATCGCCATTAGTTATCTTATATATGTTCTCCATTATCAATGGGCCATTGAGACAGTCTGTTCTGTATGCCATTGGATATTTCTTTTTAAGCTCATCAATATGAGCTACCCACTCACTGTGGTCTAACTGCTCAAGCTTGGCATTAACGCGCTTAAGAACTTCAAGAGCATCACCTATAACTGTAGCATCAGTCTTAATGTTCTTATTAATCTCAGCCGCATCAATATCAAACTGTAAAATCTTGGCATTGCTTGCAAACTTCTTGGCATTACCTGTAACTCTGTCTGAGAAACGTGCTCCTATAACAATGAGAAGGTCACACTCTGAAACACCGAAGTTAGATGCTTTAGTTCCATGCATACCAAGCATTCCTGAATATAATGGGTCTGAACCATCAAATGCGCCTTTACCCATAAGTGAATCTGCAACAGGGGCATTAATCTTATGAACAAATTTTGCAAGTTCGTCAGATGCATCTGATGCAATAACGCCACCACCGACAAATACATATGGCTTCTTAGATGCTTTAATAAGCTCTACTGCCACTTCAACATCCTCTTCCTTGATTGTATCTGTCTGTCTCTCTATAAGCTTAGGTGTCTCTTTAATGTAGTCATACTCTGCTGCTGTAACATCTTTAGTGATATCAATAAGTACAGGGCCTGGTCTTCCTTCCTTGGCAATTCTGAATGCCTCTCTTATAACATCAGCAAGGTCTGCTATATCCTTAACAATAAAGTTATGCTTTGTTATAGGCATTGTTATTCCCTGAATATCGACCTCCTGAAAGCTATCCTTACCAAGAAGTGGTACAGTAACATTACATGTTATGGCTACAACTGGAATAGAATCCATATACGCTGTAGCTATACCTGTTACAAGATTAGTAGCACCAGGGCCAGATGTCGCAAGACATACGCCGACTTTGCCTGTTGCCCTTGCGTATCCATCAGCAGCGTGTGATGCACCCTGCTCATGTGATGTAAGAATATGTGTTATCTCATCTGAATGCTTATAAATAGCATCATATACATTAAGGATTGCACCACCAGGGTAACCAAATATAGTATCTACCCCCTGCTCCTTAAGACATTCAACAATTATCTCTGAACCATTCAATTTCATGGATTCATCTTCCTTTCAACTATACTTTATCTATAATTATTTCTCGTCAGGATTCTTCATGATAGCACCTCTGTTACCTGATGTAACCATAGCTGCATATCTCTTTAAATATCCTGTGTTAACCTTAGGCTCTCTTGGCTGCCATTTAGCCTTTCTTGCAGCAAGCTCCTCATCAGATACCATAAGTTCAAGCTTGAACTCTGGAATATTGATGCTTATCATATCACCTTCCTCAACAAGAGCAATTGGGCCACCTACTGCTGCCTCTGGTGAAACATGTCCGATAGAAGCACCACGGCTCGCACCTGAGAAACGTCCGTCTGTGATAAGTGCAACGCTTGAGCCAAGTCCCATACCAGCTATAGCTGATGTAGGATTTAACATCTCTCTCATACCAGGGCCACCCTTAGGGCCTTCATATCTGATAACAACAACATCACCTTCTACAATCTTACCACCCTTGATTGCCGCAATAGCATCCTCTTCACAGTCAAATACTCTTGCTGGGCCTGTGTGTACAAGCATCTCCTCAACAACTGCTGAACGCTTGACAACTGAACCATCTGGTGCAAGATTACCAGAAAGTACTGCAAGACCACCTGTCTTAGAATATGGATTGTCAACTGGTCTTATAACCTCTGGATTAAGGTTCTTGGCATCCTTGATGTTCTCGCCAACAGTCTTGCCTGTAACTGTTATACAGTCTCTGTTAAGTAATCCAAGGTCATCAAGCTCCTTCATAACTGCATATACACCACCAGCTTCGTTGAGGTCTTCCATATATGTAGGGCCTGCTGGAGCAAGGTGACAGAGATTAGGTGTCTTTGCATTAATCTCGTTAGCAAACTTAATATCAAAATCAAATCCAACTTCATGTGCGATAGCTGGAAGATGAAGCATACTGTTAGTTGAACATCCGAGAGCCATATCAACTGTAAGAGCATTAAGGATTGCTTCCTTAGTCATGATATCTCTAGGTCTTATGTTCTTCTTTAACATATCCATAACTGCCATACCCGCATGCTTTGCAAGTCTGATTCTGTCAGAATATACAGCTGGGATTGTACCATTGCCTCTAAGTCCCATACCAAGAGCCTCTGTAAGACAGTTCATTGAGTTAGCTGTATACATACCTGAACATGAACCACATGTTGGACATACTTTCTGCTCGTATTCACGAACCTGCTCCTCTGTCATAGTTCCTGCTGCATATGAGCCAACTGCCTCAAACATTGATGATAAGCTTCTCTTTCTTCCATCAACCTTGCCGGCAAGCATAGGGCCGCCGCTTACAAATACTGTTGGTACATTAACTCTGGCTGCTGCCATAAGAAGTCCAGGAACATTCTTATCACAGTTAGGAACCATAACAAGTGCATCAAACTGGTGTGCTGTTGCCATACACTCTGTTGAATCAGCTATTAAGTCTCTTGTAACAAGAGAATACTTCATTCCTACATGTCCCATCGCAATACCATCACATACTGCTATAGCCGGGAATACTACTGGAACACCACCAGCCTCTGCAACACCAAGCTTAACTGCGTTAACAATCTTATCAAGATTCATATGTCCTGGAACAATCTCATTATATGAACTTACGATACCAACTAATGGCTTGTCCATCTCTTCCTCTGTGAATCCTAACGCATTAAATAACGAACGGTGAGGTGCCTGCTGCATCCCCTTTTTAACATTATCACTCTTCATATATATCTCCATTCTGCTGTATACAGCTATTAATTATATTCTCTCAGCTATAAGGTCACCCATCATAGTTGTACTGCACTGTGTCATTCCGTCTGACATAATATCTATAGTTCTGTAATTCTCCTTGAGGACCTGTGCAACTGCTGCTTCCACTGCATCTGCCTCTTTGTCAAGGTCAAGTGAATATCTTAACATCATGGCTGCACTAAGTATTGTTGCTATTGGATTAGCGATGTCCTTACCTGCAATATCTGGTGCTGAACCATGGCTTGGCTCATATAATCCAAGCTTAGTCTTACCAAGGCTTGCTGATGAGAGCATTCCGATTGAACCTGTTATCATACTTGCCTCATCAGATAAGATATCACCAAACATATTCTCTGTAAGAATTACATCAAACTGTCCCGGATTCATGACAAGCTGCATAGCACAGTTATCAACAAGCATGTTAGTCACCTCAACCTCTGGATAGTCCTTTGCAACCTCTGCAACAACCTTTCTCCAGAGTCTTGATGAATCAAGAACATTAGCCTTATCAACGCTGACAAGCTTCTTGCGGCGTTTCATGGCAATCTCAAAGCCCTTGATTGCTATTCTTCTTATCTCTTCTTCATTATATGTAAGAGTATCAACGGCTGTCATAACACCGTTAACATCCTCCGTATGTCTTTCACCAAAATACAGACCACCAGTTAACTCTCTCATGATAACCATATCGAATCCGTCACCGATAATCTCATCCTTTAATGGACATGCATCCTTTAATTCATTGTAAAGATACGCTGGACGGATATTGGCAAACAGTTCAAGATCCTTACGAATCTTTAAAAGACCTGCTTCTGGTCTTAAATTAGGTGCAACATCATACCATCTTGAATTACCCACATTACCACCGACAGCTCCAAGTAAAACTGCATCTGAAGCCTTGGCAATCTCAACTGCCTCATCAGTAAGTGGAACGCCGCATGCATCAATTGAACATCCACCCATCAGAATCTCTGTATAGTTGAATTCATGTCCAAAACGCTCCCCAACCTTGTCCAGAACTTTTCTTGCTTCTCTTACTATCTCTGGTCCAATGCCATCGCCTGGAATCAGTGTAATATTATAACCCATAGTATCCCTCCATATATCTTGCACTTATAGTATACATTTAATAAACTACATCTTTTATATATTACCTTATAAAGCCATTTTTTTCAACTATAATTATCTTAATACAGCCACACATGCCATATTAACTGAATTTGGATTCTTTATTAAATTATCCGCCGAAAAAGCCAAAATCCCACATTATACATTTCGCTAAACCAAAGATTTTTCTCTATATTTTAAAAAGCTCAAATAAATCCACAAATCCAGCATTTTCTGGATTTCCCACCGCTATTTGCTTCATTTGACCCCAAACATCATTCCATAGCATCCTACATTCATTGAATTTGGATTTTCCATCAAATATCCCACTAAAAATCCAAATTTCCACACATTCTTCAAATTATATATTTTAATCCCATTCCACACATTTTTCCTATAAGACTATTTTTCACTTCGCTAAACCAACGATTTTTCTCTATATTTAAAAAAAAGGGGGCAAAAAACCACATCCATGCACATTTTCTCTATATGAAAAAGCGCCTCTTGAAATATACACCATAAATGTACATATCAAGAGACGCATAAAATGCATAAATATTACTGCTCGCTTGAAGCTGCTGCTGGCTTTTCAACCTGCTCAATAGCACTCTTTCTCATTGAGATACGGCAGTTTTTGTTATTACCAAACTCTACGATAACATCATCATCTGTTATATCAATAACAACGCCATAGAATCCACTTGTTGTAAGAACATAATCTCCCTTTTCAATAGAATCCATAAGCTGTTTCTGCTTCTGCTGCTGCTTCTTCTGTGGTCTGACAGCAAGAAAATACATTAACGCAATAATAACTACGATGTAAACTATAAGAACTAAGCTCTGCATGATAACCCTCCAAATATTGTATTCATGTTAAAATAATCAACAGTGTTAATAATAACCTAAAAAGTTACTAATGTCTAGCACTTTATAAAGTCTTAAGAAGTTCAAGTCTTTCTTTCTTGAATGAGCTGTAATTGCCCTCATCAATCGCATTTCTGATATCTTCCATAAGATGATTGTAGAAATACAGATTATGGATAACACAAAGTCTCATTCCAAGCATCTCTTTCGCCTTTAGCAGATGTCTTATATAAGCCCTTGAATACTGGCATGCCTCACACTGGCATCCCTCTTCAATCGGTCTGTCATCCTTCTCATACTGTGCATTGAATAGATTAATCTTGCCAAACTTTGTATACACATGTCCGTGACGTCCATTTCTTGACGGATATACACAGTCAAAGAAATCCACACCTCTGTCTACAGCCTCTAAGATATTAGCCGGTGTACCGACACCCATAAGATATGTTGGCTTATCTTCTGGGAGATATGGAACAGTCTCATCAAGCACATGGTACATCTCCTCATGTGTCTCACCTACTGCAAGACCGCCTACAGCGTAACCATCAAGATTCATCTCAGATATACGCTTTGCATGGTCAATTCTTATGTCTGTATAGACAGCTCCCTGATTGATACCAAAAAGAAGCTGATTAGGATTAACTGTATCTGGAAGTGAATTAAGCCTGTCCATCTCCTTCTTACATCTTTCAAGCCATCTTGTTGTTCTGTTAACAGAATTAATAATATAATTCTTATCTGCCTTGGCTGGCGCACACTCATCAAATGCCATGGCAATTGTAGAACCAAGATTAGACTGTATCTGCATACTCTCCTCTGGCCCCATGAATATCCTGTGTCCATCAATGTGCGAATTGAATGTAACACCCTCTTCTTTAATCTTTCTTAATCCCAAAAGCGAGAATACCTGAAATCCGCCCGAATCAGTAAGGATTGGTCTGTCCCAGTTCATGAACTTATGAAGTCCGCCCATCTCCTTAATAAGCTTATCTCCCGGTCTTACATGAAGATGATAAGTATTGGATAATTCAACCTGTGTACCTATCTTTTTAAGGTCCATAGTTGACACAGCACCCTTAATAGCAGCAACCGTACCAACATTCATAAACACTGGTGTCTGTATTGTTCCATGTACTGTCTGGAGTTCTCCTCTTTTTGCTCTTCCATCTTTTTTAATTAACTTATACATAACTCTTTTCCTGTCTTATATATTCTTATAAAAATCTACAACTCTGTCCATTCTTGCTGTCATATTCTCAAATATCTGGTCAACCAGTGCAATAGCAGACATAGCCTCAACAACCACAACAGCTCTTGGAACTATCATCGGATCATGTCTTCCCTTAATTGACACCTCTATCTCTTCACCATTCTTATTAACTGTGTCCTGAATTGATGTGATAGATGGAGTTGGCTTAAATGCAGCCCTGAACACTATATCAGAGCCATCACTCATGCCACCAAGGATTCCTCCTGCATGATTAGTCTTCTTGACAACCCTGCCGTCTTTCATGGCAAATGCATCATTATTAGATAATCCTGTAGCTTTAGCCACTTCAAATCCATCGCCAATCTCAAATCCCTTGACCGCTCCTATTGATGTCACAGCCTTGGCGAGTGTTGAACTTAACTTGTCAAACACCGGCTCACCGATTCCCGGCATAACGCCTGTTATAACGCACTCAACAATTCCTCCGACAGAATCACCCTTAGACATTATCTCCTGTGCACGCTTTTCAACCTCTGCCGCTGCCTGCTCATCCGGCATATTAAATGGATTCTCACTCATTTGAGAAAGATTGAACCTGTCATAGTCAATCGCAACTCCTGCAATCTCCTTTGAATACGCATTAACGCTTATTCCTAACTGCGCAAGAATCTTCTTAGCCACTGCTCCCGCGGCAACTCTGCCTATTGTCTCACGCCCAGAGCTTCTTCCGCCGCCTCTGTAATCCCTGAAACCATATTTTTCGTCAAATGTATAATCAGCATGTCCCGGTCTGTAATACTGCGCTATCTCTGAATAGTCAGATGACCTCTGGGTCTTATTCATAACAGCCATTGATATAGGCGTACCTGTTGTCTTACCCTCAAACAAGCCTGACATAATACACACCTCGTCAGCTTCCTTACGTGGTGTAGTAAATTTGGACTGTCCCGGCTTACGTCTGTTAAGCATCTGCTGGACATCTTCTGCTGATAGGGAAAGTCCTGCCGGACATCCGTCAATCACTACGCCAAGCCCCTCTCCATGGGACTCACCCCATGTCATTATCTTAAATCTGCTACCAAATGAAGAACCAGCCATATTGTACCAACCTTTCCATCTAATAATACATTTTGCCAAATCACTATCGGTGATTTTAACATTATTTAATCATATTATCAATTCTTTTCTTAAGAGGTGCAAGTGAACCCATGCGCCCTTCCGCATCATCTGACAGTTGCGACATGCTGTCTGCCTTAGATGAATTGCCGGATGTCTCATACACCTTTCTATAGAAGTTTGCTTTGTAATAATCTGCCACAGCCATACTCTCATACAGCTCTTTATTCCTGTCATCCGCACTTTCTGTGTCATCAAGTATGAATTCATTACGGCTCGTATAATTGACTGCCTTGCCATATTCTCCATTCTTATAACATTCCATAAGCCTGTATGAGTCCCACAAACTGTTACTGTCATTGCGCCCCTCTGTCACTGCGATTATCACCGCAGCATTGAGCACGACAAGTATAACAATTATAATATCCATGATTATAAGCTTTTTTCTGGTCTTTTTCCCACTAATATTATGTCTGGCATCACTTTTCATCAGTAATACTCCTCTCAACAAGACATCTGCTGATTCTCGCTTCTGAATATGTGCTTATATTCTTAATATCCTCATCTGTCAGATGATAATACTTTTTCAGAAGCTCACCCATATCTTTCTGCATGCGCTCAAGATACATTCTGTTCTCATCTGTTATCGTAGCTTTTTTATCTTTATAAGATATCATCTGTGTATAATAATAAAATTCTTCAAGATAACTGCTAAGATAGGCAACATCATCTTCCTTAAGATTGGCATTGGCACCATCCATACACATAAACCCTTCAGACCATTTAAAATATCTGGCTCCCATAAGCACCGAATACTGCTTTTCAAATGTATCATTATCAAGCGCATCTATGGAATCACTGTAATCAGACACCGCCTTATAATCGCCATTTTCAAGATACGAATATATAACATCATTAACTGACTGGCTGTTATTATTGATTGACGCTTTGGTGGCAGATTGTTTAAGCGGTTCTACCATAAATGCACCTATAAATCCAATTATAAAAAGAGCCGCTGCCACAGCGATAAGCGCTATCTTTTTTGATTTACCAGCATCTGTGTCAGAACGCACATAGGCATCTTTTTCTGCCTCATTAAAGGACTTGTCAAAGTCTTTCATATTCTTTTGATGCTGTCTCATATAATCGTTATCTTTATCTGCTTTCATTGATTAACTCTTCCCTGATCTGATTAAAATGTTCTATATCATTATGATGGTCATACGCCTTTATCAATGCAATTGCCGACACTATCAATACCGCTGTAATCATCACAATCACCAGCGCCTTCACAACCTCTTTTATGACAAGCCCGGCTCTTATATCTGCAAGTTCCGACATTCTCTGTCTTAAACCTGCAAGTCCTGTCATATATCTTTTTTCCTGTCCGTAGAAGCTCGCTGAACCACAATATGGACACTCTGTCAGTTCACGGTTATACGATGCACCGCATGACGGACATATTATATTTACTTTATCACTCATACCTAATCACCCAACGCATCATGTCTTTCGATGCTCTCTTCAATAACAAGCTGTATCTGGTTGCTGCTCATGCTCCTTACAGCCAGTGCCTCATCATCATTAATATAGAAATATGTCTTTAATATATCACCCATATTATCATAGATAGACTGCACCTTCTCATCTGAATCTTTACCCATTGCCAGCTTTCCATATATGTAATGAAGGTTATTCATGTCATAAAATTCATCAAGAAGACTGCACACACCAGACAATGCCCTGTTCTTATCATATGTATTATCTGCTGCCAGATACTCTGTCACATAATTATTGATAAAAATATATAACTGTGCTGCTTCTATCTGCGGATGGTATTCAATAAACGGGCCATCAGCCCATCCGGCTATATTAATACTCTCAGCATAATTAAAGAAACTGTAATAATCTTCATCTGCCCAGTATCCGTCAAGATTAGCTTTCACCTCGTCCTCACGCTTTGCTGCATCGCTTTGGATTTCAAAATAAGAATCATGACGAAGCAGGTAAACCACCCCTGAAATAAACGTAACAACCAATACCGCCATGATTATTCCACGCACCAGAAACTTTACTGTGTTAAGCTTCTGCTCACTGATATACTGGTCTGCTTTATCTGTCTTTGCCTGATACTTGTCTGTGTCTTTCTGATACTGCTGTCCAATTGGGTTATCCCTGCCACAATGCGGACATATCTTATCAGTGAGTGCTACACTTCCTCCGCAATACCGGCAATGCATATTATCTTTCAACTCAAATCTCCTAAAATGAAATCATATAACTTTTATCACATATAAAAGTCCTGTGACTATAAGAACTTATCAAGTTCCCTCTCTACCTCTGGCATCTTCTTTGGCTTTGGATTCTTATGTATCTTTCCCTGTGCGATAACCATTGACAGATTTCTAAGTACCTTGACATCTTCCAGTGGATTGCTATCTGCCACAATAATATCTGCCTGTTTTCCAGCTTCTATAGAACCTGTTATATCATCAACACCCGCAAGCTTCGCATTAAGGCTAGTTGCTGAGTACAGTGCAAATGAATCTGATACGCCACAATATTTGACGAAATAATACAGCTCTCTCCACATATCATAATGTGTGATATATGGACATCCCACATCTGTTCCAAGTCCTACTGGTATGTCATTTTCCAGACACGCCTTGGCACAGTCAATTATTCCCTTAAACACAATGTTACCATTAAACTGCTGTTCCTCTGTTGCATGTGAAATGCTTCTGTCAAACAGCGCGTATGGCAGGGCTGGTGAGATTGTTGATACATGGAAAGCTCCTCTCTCCTTAAATAACTCAATTATCTCATCTGTAGGTTCTGCTCCATGTTCTATTGAATCAACTCCGTTTTTCAGTGCAACAAGAACTCCCTCTGTCGACTCAACGTGTGCTGCAACTTTAAGTCCAAGCTTATGCGCTTCATCACATGCTGCTTTGACTAATTCAGGCTGCATTTTAAGCACTCCCGGCTCTCCCTTAACCTTGGCATCAAGCACACCACCAGTTATCATAAGCTTGATAAGGTCTGGTTTATCCTCTGCAATTTTTCTTACATACATAACTGCCTCATCCGCACTTGTCGCCTCGTATGCGAGTGAACCAGCCATGTGTCCTTCTGGAACTGAAACTGCCATATTAGAAGCAAGTACTCTTGGGCTATCAATCTTGCCAGCGGCAGCTTTATCACGGATTATTGTGTCATAATCTGCCACACCGCCGACTGTTCTTATAGTAGTAACACCGCCTAACAGCTCCTGCTTTGCATATCCTTCGCACATTTTGACACCAATTCTGTTAGTCAGTGCATTGCTTGTTATCAGTTTAACAAGCTTTCTTACATCTGACTGCTTTTTCTTAGGCTTGCCGCTCGCTGGAAGGTGTACGTGAAGATTGATAAGTCCGGGACATATGTAACCACCATTACACTGGATTCTTTTCATGTCCTTTGGCACATCAATATTATTCACAATCGCTTCTATAATTCCATCATTGATTATTACAGCCTTGCCACTGACAGGCTTCATATCTATATGTCCATCAAGTATTATTCCATTAACAAGTGCATATCTCATATTATCTGCTCCTTACGTAATACATATTTTTGTTTAATTATCAAGTATTGTTATGCTTTTAATAACTGGCTGGTTAGCATATGGAACTGTTCCATTATTATCAGTTGGTTTTACGTTTGCGCAGATGGCATCAACAACATCCATTCCATCTGTCACATAGCCAAATGCCGCATACTGACCATCCAGATTGGACTTATCAGCGTGCATTATGAAAAACTGTGAGCTTGCGCTGTCATAACTGCTTGAAGAACGTGCCATCGAAATAACTCCCCTCTTATGCGAAATGTTATTCTGCACGCCGTTCTTAGAAAATTCGCCTTTTATCTTGGTTCCCGAACCGCCTGTTCCATCATGGTTAGGGTCGCCGCCCTGAATCATGAACCCACTCATAATTCTATGAAATGTGAGTCCATCATAAAATCCTGATTTTGCAAGATTGACAAAATTAGTAACTGTTATTGGAGCTGTATCTGCATCAAGTGTGAGGCTGATTGTTCCATAATTGTTAACCTCTATCTTTGCATCAATCTTTCCTGTAAGATACTGCTGGTTATCTGTGTCTGCTGCCACATTACCATCTGTATTTTTACTACCACAGCCTGTTAACAGCATCAACGCCGCTGTCATGGCTAGTATTATGCTTATATATTTTTTCATAGTGTTGTAATCTCCTTCATTATTTATCATGCACAATTTTCACTTATAATCAACTTTTCCAACCTTGCTTTATTGGATAATCATTAAAATAATGGTTAAAATTGTATTTATCCATAGAAATACTGTTCTTCATTAATCTATATCTTTTAAATCAAATGTCTGCCTGCTGCTGTATCCAGCTTTCTTAAACTCAGAAAATAAAGCCTCTATCTTAACAGGCATAACACTAATAAGATTCATTGGTGAAGCCAGCTTTTTCAACGCTTCTATTGGTATCTTTTTAATCTGTGCATGTGCATTATATGCGTCTGAAAATGGCTCTATCAATTCTGCCATTCCCATCACCTGAATGCTTTTCAGATTGCCAAATCCGTCATATTTATCATAGATTGCAAGGCATACATTCTTATTTTTCTCAAGACCGATAAATTTTTCACCGCCCTCAGAAAACATCCAGAATTTACCATCGTGATAACTATACTCAATCGGTGTGCATCTCACATAATCATCTGTTCCCGTTGCAAGCGCGCATGTATTGTTAGCATTTATATATTCTTCCACCGCTTTTTTCAACTCTTTTTCCGGCATTTTTGTCTGCTCTTTATTATTCCAGTAGTTAGCTGCTTTTTCAAATTGTTCATGTGTCATGATAAGCATTACCTCTTCTATTTTTCCTGTATGGATATCTTTAAAACCTGCAACCTGTTCACCATTACAGATACTTGCTTTGATTACTGGCTTTTTATTGTCCTTATCAATATACTGTCATTTACATAAAAATTCTTTTTATACAATTTGACTCCTGCTGATATAAATTCTTCACCCTATGCCCAAGGCTTTATAAACTGCTTCATCTGGAGAAGAATAGAATATCAGACTAAATGCTCCAACCAAGCCATGATAAAATAAATTTGAGCAGATAGTCTGCACTAATTACTTTTGATACCGGCAATGGTGGTCACTTTTATAAAAAATGGCCACCTACTGGTCACTTAGTGGTCATTTTTTATAAAAGTGACCACCTACAAGCCACCATGTTATTTGAAGTGACCAGTAATCTATTCTTTAATTTTATAAATCGTATTGTTTCCTTCTCCAGCTTTTTCTATCAAATCCGCATTTATCATTTTATCTATTAACTTTCTTGCTCCAGTTCTAGATCTGTAGTTACAGGTTTCCATTACTTTTTGCATTGAAATACTTCCATTTTGCCGAATATAAGCAAGCACTTTGTCCTCTTTCGTCAAAGCTGTTATTGTCTCTGCTTCATCACTCTCTTAGTTTCATAAGGAACTCATCATTTTCCAAAGCATTCCACGGATGTCCACTGTGAAGCTGTTCAAAAATAATTCTATACCCTTTTATCGTATCCTGATTCAACACATCCAATCCAAACTCGTACAGCACTTCCACATCGCCAGATACATCTCTCTGGTCAGCAAACATCGCCCTGACTGCCTCTTCAGTACAAAGAAAATCGCCTTCATAATCTCTTTTATAAGTGCCCTTCATTGGATCTGTTCCAAGGTAAACCGGCTTATCGTGCCTGTCTGCCGCAGGGACATCAATTCTTAGAATTTTCTTTTCTCCAACAGTCACAGGTCTGACATGATGATTTAGCAAGATATTCTTTGACACCTTATTTCTGTCATTTAATGCACTCCAGAAATCCTTCTGATATTTAACAATCTGCTTGTCTGTCAGTCCTTCAACTGTAAAAGAATCCCTGTGTTCCTTAATTTCAAGCAAAATAGTGCCACCATCTGTATTTGCAAAAGAAGAATATGTCTCCCATATGCTCTCAGGAAGTCCCCCCGACGCCAGCTTACATTCTCGCTCATGGTCTTCTTTAAGGTTTAATTCTTCCAAAACTTTTTCTTTCAATCGTCAAACCTCCTGCTTATACCTTTATCAATTCAATTTCACTCTGCAATTCTTTATCATTTACAGTATTTGTTGTAACTTACTCTCGCTCTTATACTTCATTAATAAGCTATATAACCACATGTCTTAATTCTTCAACACATTTTTTGTACTCCGGATAAAATCTGCCAACTTCATTCCAGAATTCCTTAGAATGGTCCATGTGTCTTCTGTGCGACAATTCATGCACAATCACATAATCCATAAGATGCTGTGGCATATAATACAAACGAAAATTAAAGTTAAGATTGCCCTTGCTGCTGCAGCTTCCCCAGCGTGTCTTCTGGTCTCTTATAGTAATCCTGTTATAAGATACTCCCATAATATCTGCATAATAAGAAACCCTGTCTTCAAGCGCCTTCTTGATAACCGCTTTATCTTTAGCCGGCAGTTCAGCATATACCGGGAATCTGTCAGTTCCCATGCCACTGAATGGCTTTACATCGTCAATATCGTCATAACCATCCCCCTGTTGTCTCTTACCCCTTGCCGCCAGCTTTTTCTCAATCCATCCAGAATGTTTTTTCAGAAAAATATCACGTTCTAAATCTGAAAGCCTGCGTGGAATCCTTAATCTTATGCCAACGGATGTTATCTCTAAACTTATAGTTCTTCTTATACTTCTGATTACTTCTATGTCATAATCAGTTCCGTCTATATTAACACTTACCTTCTCCATCACATACACCTTTCTGTTTGCCATTATACTATGACAACCAGTTCATATCAACTTGATATATTCGATAAAAAATGATACAGTAAGCCTAAATTTGAGTTAGCAACACATAATATATAAACGAGGTACAATTATGCAGCCGGATAATTTTCCTAAGGAATATATGGATAGATTAATTGCGGTGACAAACCGCCGCTTAACAGACGAATCAAGAACATTTATGCAACAGATTGAAAGAATCGGACATGCTCATCCGCACGCATTAATCCTGCGTGAGAAAGACCTTACAGATTACGAGTATAGAATTATTGCAAAAGATGTGCTTGAGATATGCAATAACAACAATGTAACATGCATACTTCACACATTTGCAGATATAGCCGTGGAATTGGGATGCCGCAGAATACACCTTCCACTTAATTTATTAAAAGCTATCGCGGATAATGACTACAAAACAGATAAAGGAAATGACTTACGCACATGCTTTGACGTAATCGGAACATCCGTACACTCCATCGAGGATGCAGTATCAGCAGAGAAGCTGGGAGCTTCTTACGCAACCGCAGGACACATATACGCAACCGATTGCAAAAAAGGACTGCCGCCAAGAGGCACAGAATTTCTTAAAAATGTCTGTGAACATGTATCAATTCCAATATATGCAATCGGCGGCATACATTTTGACACTGCACAGATAGAAGAAGTTATGAAATGTGGTGCAAAAGGGGCTTGTATTATGTCAGATTTTATGAGATATTAAACATATTAATACGCGATATTAAACTGATTCAGCAGCTGTTCAAGATTGTTCTTGGCAACTGCTATTCTGTCTGCCTCATCTATAGTCACATTCTCTGGTTTAACACCATTCAAAGCCTTATGCAATGCACCGGCAGCATCCTTTATCTGCTTACGCATAGGCTTATCCCAGTCCTTCTTATGAGCCGCAAGCTCAGCATTGATCCTGTTAGCAAGATTACCGGCATCTATGACAAGCTGCACAAGCTCTCCTGCCTTATTATCCTGCTTCTCATACACTCTTGCTTCCCATCTTGCTCTCTCTATCTCTTCCTCTGACATATTAGAGTTAGATGTGATTGTTATAGACTGGAGATTGCCTGTTCCAAGGTCTTTGGCAGACACATTGACAATGCCGTTGACATCTATATCAAATGTAACTTCAATCTGTGGTGTTCCCGCCATAGCACGCTTGATTCCGGATAATTTGAAATTGCCAAGGAGTTTATTATCTCTTGTAAACTTTCTTTCTCCCTGGAATACCTTGATATCAACCGATGTCTGGAAGTTGCCAGCAGTTGTAAATATCTGGCTGTGTCTTGTAGGAATTGTTGTGTTACGCTCTATAAGCCTGCTTGCAATTCCACCTACAGTCTCTATCGACAGACTCATAGGTGTGACATCCATAAGTATAATGTCTGATGCAGCACTTCCTTCCACAAGCTGTCCACCAAGCTTTCCGCCCTGGATAGCTGCTCCCATAGCAACACATTCGTCTGGGTTAAGATTTCTTGATGGCTCTTTGCCCATAAGCTTTCTCACCTTATCCTGAACCGCAGGAATTCTGGTTGAACCGCCGACAAGCAGAACCATATCGATGTCCTGTTTACTAAGAGATGCATCGTGAAGCGCATTCTCAACAGGCGCAACCGTCCTGTCCACAAGGTCTGATGTCATATTTTCGAACTGACGTCTTGTAATCTGTGTCTCCATATGAAGCGGGCCTTCTTTAGTCATCGCTATGAATGGAAGGTTGATATTGGCTGTCATGGCAGATGAAAGCTCTTTCTTTGCCTTTTCTGCCTCTTCACGGATTCTTGCCATCGCAGCAACATCCTTTGCAAGATTCACCCCATTGATAACCTTGAACTGGTCAACAAGATACTCAACAATTCTTGCATCAAAATCATCACCGCCAAGATGATTATCACCAGAAGTTGCAAGTACTTCTATCACGTTATCCCCTATATCAATAACAGATACGTCAAATGTTCCACCACCAAGGTCATACACAAGAATTTTCTGTGCATGTCCATTATCAAGTCCATATGCGAGTGCCGCTGACGTAGGCTCATTGATTATTCTTAATACATTAAGACCGGCTATACGTCCGGCATCTTTAGTTGCCTGACGCTGTGCATCGTTAAAATAAGCAGGAACAGTGATGACCGCATCTGTAACCTCCGTACCTAAGTAATCCTGTGCATCTTTCTTTAACTTGGATAGTATAAATGCAGACAGCTCCTGTGGTGTGTATGATTTGCCGTCAATCTTTTTCTTATAATCAGTTCCCATATGTCTTTTGATTGAGAATATTGTCCTGTCAGAATTAACAGCAGCCTGTCTCTTTGCAACATCACCGACAAGCCTGTGTCCATCCTTTGAGAACGCAACAACTGAAGGTGTCGTGCGGTATCCTTCACTGCTTAGGATAACCTTAGTCACTCCACCTTCCATAACTGCCACACAGCTATTAGTTGTACCTAAATCAATTCCTATAACACTACCCATATGCGCTCCATTTCTACATAAGAACTCTAATCTGTTTTTTATTCTAACACATATATATGAATTTTAGTATTAAGTAACGCGATTAAATTCTAAAATATTTATTAAAGATTTCAAATATCTGCATTGACATAATGTATTGTTTGTATTATATATTATAATACAAGTATAACAAATATCTATAATCATATCAACAGGCATAACTATTTCAGAAGCCAGCTAAAACCTGGCAGAAAGGAGATTTCACATGGTTATTGAATTAGATATGGACAGCAGCACCCCTATATATGTGCAGCTTAGAAACCAGATAGTCAAAGGGATTGGAAAAGGTGAGCTTGCCGCCGGAGAGAAACTTCCGACAGTAAGACAGCTTGCCGAGGATGCAGGAGTTAACACTATGACAGTCAACAAGACCTACCAGATACTTAAAGCTGAGGGCTACATTAAAATTGACCGGCGTCTTGGTGCCTGCGTATCAGAAAACATTGATATGAGCATACAGTTCAGAGAAAAGATGGAATCCGAACTTGAACTGCTGTCGGCAGAAGCCTGTATAACTGGTATGAGCAAATCAGAATTCTTACAGATATGCGACAATATGTATTCAAGAATGAAACCTGCCACACCCTGAAACACGGTCTGACGCCAATACAGACAAAAATGTGCCAATAATGCACAGGAATGGAGATTAATATGGATATAGCTCTTTTTATAATAATTTTTGTCACTGATATGTTTCTTGTTGCCATATTTAATTATGTGTTCGAGTCTAACTATCAGTACAAAAGCGGAATGTACCTCGGTGTACATATTCCATCAGAACACAGCAATGACGAGGAAGTCTTATCTCTCGTCTCATCATGCAGACGTACTATGAAGCATTTCAACCTGATTAATGCAGTACTGTCAATTGTAGTTACTTTATTAATTTTTTATAATATAGTTATATTTACATTTGTATATTGTTTATGGATTATTATATACTGTGGCGGTTTACAATATCTTTTAATAGCATCACACAGAAAAATGTACTCACTGAAGATATCAAACAACTGGATTATAGAATCACAGAAGCGCAAATTATACATTGACACCAAAATAAGTGCCGATACTGGAAAGACACATGTCACATACTGGTATCACATATTATTTATAATAATCCAGACAGCACTGTTTATTCCATTTATCAGAATGAGAAGCAAGTCAGACTATGAAATAATATTTATATTCTTTATAAGCTCTGTGATAATCTCTGCTGTCGCCCTGGCATTTCACATTGCAGTGGGAAAACTCCAGAAAAATATATACAGCACAGACTCTGCACTTAATTATAAAGTTAACACCACAATTAAAAAATACGCAGGAACAGCACTTATACTGTTAAGTGCTGTCAACACAATCGCATGGTCTTACACAGCTATTGCTACATTGATAGCTGGCACTTTGATGTCATCAACAACATATGTATATACATTTATTGAGATATTATCAGCTGGATTTCTCATAGTTCCATTAATAATGGCAAGACATAAAAAAGATGAGCTGTTATCAGCTAATAATATTGAATATATTGATGATGACGACTACTGGAAGACAGGATTTTACTATAATCCTAATGACAGAAGAACTTTTGTCCCAGACAGGCTGCAAAGTACTAACTATGCCTTAAACTACGCCAAAAAAGGAGCATGGATATTCACAGGCACTACAACTGCAATAATAATTGCATGCTTTATATTTATGGCAGTTGTACTGCTTCCATTCATTAATCTTCACATCGATACAGAAATAACTGATAATACATTCACAGTGTCAGCGGGTGGTTACACATCTAAGTTGAATATTTCGGACATAACTGATATACAGTTACTCGATGAACTCCCAAAAGACCATTTTACCAGGGTCAATGGCGGTTCTACAGATACATATGATGTCGGCATATACAAAGGCGACACATATGGCAGATGCAGATTATATATCATGCATGGCGCATCACCAGTCATGATGATAAAGACTGATAACCAGCTCATCTTCATGAACTCACCAGAAGACGGTGTTATCAACAATCTGTACGAGCAGCTAAGCAGGTAAATTTTATTAGGCTTATAGGACAAAATAATTATGCGTCCCATAAAGCAGGCGCTGGTATAGCCCTAACCTGCTTTATAGGACGCATATTGTTTTAATCTTTCCTTTATAAATCCTGTACCTTATATATTGCATATCCCTCATAATAATAACTGTGGTCTATGCCCTTCATATACACTTCTCTGTCTTCTACTTTATCAGTCATAGCCTGTTTTAAAATGTATTTTATCTCAATATCCTTTATCGGACTTCTCTCCATCGCAAGAAGATAATCTTCTTTGTCAACCTTGCTCCAGTCCACAACCCGGTTCAGCTCTTTTTTCAGAATCAGGTCAAGCCATATTCTTGTGCTTCTGCCATTGCCCTCCCTGAATGGATGAGCTATATTCATCTCAACATATTTTTCGATTATCTCATCAAATGTGGACTGCGGCATCTTCTCAACATTTTCTATAGCTGCCTGCAGATACATAACCGGCGCAAATCTGAAATTGCCCTTCGCCATATTGACAGTTCTTATTCTGCCTGCAAAGATAATATATCACTTATTCCCATGCGGCAGTCTCACCCTGAACACTGCCCTCTTTAACTTCTCCCCATCAAATGGAATGAGAGGTGCAAGATAACTCTTGCCAGATATGGTCTTATTAAATGCAATCGCTGCAAGCCCAATCACACAGCCTGCCACAAACCCCGGCACATTAAATATTGCTGTGAGAATAAGCGTAAGCACTCTCACAAATTTCATGGCATATCCCATCTCAAAGCTTGCCTGTGAGTACGTGCCAACTGTGACAACCGCCATATAAAGCAGAGACTCAGTATTAAACCATCCTGAACTTACCGCATATTCGCCGACAACAATACCTGCAACTATGCTCAATGGAGTTGACAGAAGCGATGGTGTGTTGACAGCCGCCATTTTTAGTCCATCAACAGACATTTCCAGTATCAGAAGCTGCCACACAATAGGTACAGTTATGTCGTCGCTCACCGTAATGAACGACAGCCACTCTGGAATCCATGACGGATTATTGATAAGAAGAAGCCACACAGGCGTAAGAAGCATTGTAACAAATGTAAACACAAACCTCGACAATCTAAGATACGTTCCTATAACCGGCGCAAAATTATAATCATCCGCCTCTTCCACAAGGTCGAATATAGATGTCGGAATTATCATCACCGCCGGCGAATTATCCACAAGAACAACTATATTGCCATCAAGTATCGCCGCTGCCGCCGTGTCCGGGCGTTCCGAATATTTAAACTTTGGAAACGGGCTTATCCATCTGTGTGGCAGCAGACATTCCGCAAGACTCTCTACATTCATAGTCAGCGATTCAACTTTCACTTTAGAAATACGTTTTTTAATATCATCAAGCAGGCTCTTGTCAACAAGGTCACTTATATAGCACACCGCAACATCAGATCTCGAGCGCTCTCCGACCGAATATATCTCCATACAGAATTTCTCATCACGTATACGCCTTCTTAAAAGTGCCGCATTGTGAACCATCGTCTCAACAAAGCCATCTCTCGAACCTCTAAGCACTCTGTCCTTCCATGGCTCCGACACATTTCTTGCAGGATACGTCCTGCAATCGATAAGTACTGCATTTTCAAATCCGTCTATAAGCATGAGTGTGACACCTGATAAAAATGCAGTCACCGCCTTTTCAACATCATCGCAGCTTTCCGCCTCTGTGTACGGCATTCCTTTCACTAAAAATGTGTCAATATCGGACAAATCTTCTGGCTTTAATGAGTAGAAAAACTGCATAAGCTTCTCTATCATATCTTCCTGCACGAATCCATCTATAAAGAAAAAACCGGCTTTTCTGCCGCCGATAACGATATTTCTTGTAAGAATATCAAAATTGGCTGGCACATTAAGCCGGTTATTGATAAGGGTTAGGTTTTCATCAAGTTTACTAGAAAATTTATTTTGTGACATAACAGCTCTCCCTTCAAGAAACACTTACTATTAAAGTGTTTCCTGAAAAGATACGCTTATTCATGTTAAATCACTAAGATGTTAAACTACTGAAGATAGAAGTAGAATGTGTTATTGTGTCCTGAGTAGTAGTCAGATCTGGATGTGAGTCCATATATTCCTAAATCAATCTGATAGAAAGGCTTTGATGGGTCAATTGTTATGCTGTTGTCAAAGTTATTAAGTTTATCCTTTACCTCTTCCAGCATCGTTGACACTGATGTCATATCCACTTTTTCACCACCATGAAATGCCTTCTGGCTTACCGATGCCTCATCATCCTCATATACAGAATCTGAGAATATTATATCCTGTACTGCATTAGTTATATCAATTCTATATATATTCAGTACTGCTGATTTAGCTATACTCTGTGTAAGAGCATCTTTATTTATCGAATTAATTATTATGCTTCTTACCGCTTCAAAGTTAGCCCCGTCTACCATAAGTGACTTGCTCTTTTCACTTACCATCTTCATATACATTGATGTTGTCTTAGGTATAGCTGCTGTAAGAGGCACTTTAATATTCCACTCAGTGCCATCTTCTATGAACCTGACTCTCAATTTATCGCACGCACCAGATGTCTGCATTGCCGTCATGTAAGTTACAAAATCTACATTTTTAATCTCTTCCTTAGCAGATTCATATATCTTCTTGGCTTCGCTCTGGTCAAGTGGCACACTATTATTAAATCCAATATTAACTCCATTAGAATCTGGAAGGCTTAGATATATATTCTGGTACTCCTTAGACTTGCTGAGACTGTTAACTATATCATTGTACTGGTTTGAATTGATAAGAATTTTTCTATGTCGTCCAAGCAGTCCATCCTTAAAATATATATCTATATCATATACTCTGGCATCCTTCGCATTGTAAAGTTCAGTTATCTCCTTATCCTTACAGTTATCATATGCGTCAACGAACTTTTTAATAGCTTCCTTGTCCTTTATCTTAAAAGATGAAAGTCTGGTATTATAATAACTATCCCATGAATAATCAGTGTTGAATCTATAATCACCTGATTCAATCTTTACATATGATATCTTATCTGCATCGGGATTATATGCTTTCATTCTGCCAGCACCTATCGCAATAATTCCTGTAAATACAATCGAGCATACAAAAGCTGCTACAAATGATATGGCTGTTTTTTTCAATAACAATGTCTTGTCACCTGTGAGAAGTTCATATACAAGCATTGCAATGAATGCGCCAATAATAATAAGTCCTACAGGCAGTATTACATCAACAAAAGACATATCATCCAATGAAGTCACAACTGCTACCACTACAAAATCAAGAATAATAAATCCAATAACAGTTCTTATTGCAAACTGCGCTTTATTGCCCACTGTTGCCTTGCCTGCTATCTCACTCTTTCTTCTGTTAAAGAAATATAAACCAACAGCAGCGTATATAACAGCAAGCACAAATGTGTAAAGCATACTTGACCTGTTAGTCAATGTTCCTGTAAATCCACCTGTTGTATAAACCCTGGTACCAAATCCCAGAATATCGCCAAACACAACATTTACGAGCATATTTCTCATTGTTCCAATCACTGGAACCGTAACAGTGCCTGATGCATAATCAAACATATTATTAACTGTAAAAATCATCAACTGGCTCAATGTCGCTGGAAGGAACATGATAAGTCCTGAAAGACATATATTGCTGATAAGATTACCAGTAACTGAACATGCAAGCACAATAGATGCACCACATATCAGATTACATACCACTATTCCCACAAACGTCCATATAAGTGATGAAACAGAATATACAAAATAATCATGATATATAACCATTGGCACTATAACTGCCACAGCTACAGCAGCGAACATAATTAACTGCCATGCTAATACTGCCGCAAGCTTTGTAAGATACATGTTAATTCTCGTGTATGGCAGAGAATTATAGAAATCTGAGCTGTTTCTCTTATTATTATAATTAAATGCCATAAGCATAAGTATAGGCGTTACTACAACAAATGTAGCTATTAACACAGGAAAATCTGATATAGTAACTGCTGTAGAAGTAATATCTCCTGTCTGCTTAAAATAATTAAGATTAGATGAACCTTCCGAGATTAATGTAAAAAGCGGTATTATTGCCATTATGATAGCTGCAAGTATTCCCACAAGCTTTAACTGGAGGAAATTATTGACAAACAGCGGTATGCTAAACACTTTCTTATTATTCATCTTCCTTCACCTCCATCTGCTTATCAAATTCATATCCTAACGCTTCCATCTCATATGTGAATACTTCTTCCAATGTGAGTGGCAGCACATCTAATACAATAGGATTCATTGCCCTGAATCTCTCAACCATCTGCTCTCTGTCGCCATTAACTATCATGTTGGCAACTGAACCCATCTGACGGTATCTTGTTATATTCATATCCCAGAACTTACTCTCATTAAATTCATGGTCAAATGCAACCTGAACCTTGAACTGTGTTGTCTTCATCTCCAATACATCACTGTCAAGCACAAGTCCGCCCTTGTGAAGCAGTGCAAGATGGTCGCATATATCCTCAAGCTCTCTTAAAGAATGTGATGTAACTATAACTGTTGAATTCTTCTCTGCCACATCATCACATATAAGCTTCTTGACAAGATTTCTCATAACCGGGTCAAGTCCGTCAAATGTCTCATCAAAGAACATATACTTTGCTCTTGTTGAAAGTGTGAGAATAATCGCCGCCTGTCTTTTCATTCCCTTAGAGAAATTCGCTATATTCTTATCAGGGTCAAGCTTGAATATTCCTGTAAGCTCCTTAAATCTTTCCATGTCGAAGCTGTCAATAAGTCTGGCATACATCTTTGCCATCTTATTCATGCTCGCGCCCGGAAGAAAATACAAATCATCTGCAACAAATGCTATGCTGCTTTTAGCCACCGGATTCTCATATACTGGTTCATCATCAATATACGCAAGTCCCGAATCAGGCTTATATATTCCGGCAAGAACTCTTAAAAATGTAGACTTACCAGCACCATTT
Source organism: Lachnospira sp. (assembly GCA_050874305.1). Lineage (GTDB taxonomy): Bacteria > Bacillota > Clostridia > Lachnospirales > Lachnospiraceae > Lachnospira. The sequence continues at coordinate 68,245 of JBNMKL010000003.1, forward strand.
GATCCAACAAGTCCATATACACAGCCATCCAGAATATTGCAGCTGACTTCATCTAACGCCACAAACGAATCAAACTTCTTAGTTATGCCTGCCGCTCTAATCATTATTTTTCACCTCTGCTCCATCATATTTGTTACTAAAACATTCATCGACTATATCAATCAGTTCCTGCTTCGATACCCCAGCAATAATAAGCCCCGAAACCATCTCCCTGAACTCTGACAGTTTATCCTTGGCTAATACACTGGCTTTCTCCACAGCATCATCAGCAATAAATGCCCCCTTTCCCGGCACCGTGATAATAACCCCTCTTCTTTCAAGCTCCGAATATGCTTTCTGAATTGTATTCGGGTTAATCGCAAGCTGCATCGAAAGCCCTCTCACTGACGGCATCTTAGTTCCCGGAGACATAATCTTCATAAGAACCTTCTGCTCAACCTGATTAATAACCTGTTCATAAACCGGTACTCGAGACATCAAGTCAATTACAAACATGTTATCACTCATAATATTCCCTCCGATAATATTTTGTTACAACTGTACTATGTATGTTAGTACAGTTGATATATATAAAATATCCCCTCCTACCATTTTTGTCAAGAGGGGATTAAAAGTATTTTAAAAAGTATATAAAAAACCGTAACGGACGCGGGGGGGGAACCCCCCGATTAATTGCGTATTCGCGCACCCTGTGCGCGAACAGCCCCACCGCCCCGCAGTCCGCAGCACCCCGTCTGCGTATGCTTACTTCACCTGGCGTTCTGTCGTGTTGGTCTTAGGCCGGTGTTAGACAAAATGCCAATCAGAATGCTAAACGTCCAAGCGAAGCGCGTTTTTAGCATTCTGATTAAATAGGCATTTGTCGTGCCGGCCTTAGAGCAACTAGACAGGTTAGACCCCGTGAAGTAAGCATATGCAGACAGGGTGCTGCAGACTGCGGGGCGGTGGGGCTGTTTGCGCACAGGGCGCGCAAATGCGCAATTAATCTATCGTAGTAGCATTAGGATATATCCTCTTCATCCTGGCATCATCATAATGCACATCCATCCACTCCTGCCAGCTCTCCTCCGCTGGCACCCCATTTCCACGCTCATCATATCTTATAAGTGCCATGCACGAAACCACAATATTGCAGCACATAAATGCAACCAGCACCCATGTAAGCACCTTTCCAAACTTCAGCGGAATCTTTTCAATCCACGAAGAAACCGTAGGATACAACAGCTTAAACCACACAACCGCAGCTATTCCCCAAAAGAAACAGTACAGCAGGTTGATTCTTCCCCCAAGATTATACTTAAATCCACTGTAATCCCAGAAAACCTTTCCAAATACAATCTCTGTGAATACAGAACACAGATACTCATACGCTCCACCAAGGAATGTTCCTACCCAGAACAAGAACCAGTCGCTCTTATCCTTGTATCTGTAAAGCAACGCTGTAACAAGCGCAATCGCAAGTCCCCACACAATACTGAATGGTCCCCATACAACACTGCTCCTGCTCATCCATACCCCTGCCGTTATACGGCAGAATATAGTCTCCGTTATGTCACCTAAAAATGCTCCAATAAAAAACAGCATAATTATCTTGTAGATGTCACATCCACTTGCAAATACATTCTTATCTCTCTCCTGTACTTTAACAGTAGATGCATCCGGATATGCCTTGTCAATCCTTCCTGTCACCTTGTTATAAATCCAGTTACCAAGTCTTTTACTGAACTTATCTATATTGTCATTGGCATTCTCAAGCCACTCCGCATTCTTCTGCTGATTAGCATTTCTTAAATTCTTCTTATCCTTGCCCTTAACCAGTACAAAAGATGCCACAATATCAACGCCCAGGAGTGCGATAAGAGCTATAAGAATAATGTGTATGACAAGCATTGGCATATTGGAATATACTCCAAGGAATATGTCATTGCCATATCTTACCGCTAAGAATCCAAGTGCACCTTTAGCTAAAGATACAGCCGCACAGATATATCCATCAAAATTCCATTTAATGCCGCTGTAATCCCACCATCTCTCATGAAAATATCTCTCAATCAGATGTCCTGCTGCCCACTCAATAACCGCCGCATATATGACAGCAAATACAAACAACGCAATCCCGGTCATCCCCTTCAATCCTATCGACATAAGGATTGCGCCGATTCCGTATATTACACAGAACGGTCCATTCACAAGACCTCTGTTAACAAATCTTTTGTGCTTCGTTGCCCCTGCACACACCTCATAAACCCATCCAAGAAATGAATATATGAAGAACAGCCACAACAACTGATATACGCTATAATCACCCATAATATTTTCTCCTTCGTCTGTTATAGCACATGTATACCATATTTTAGTCACGCACGCAACGAATTATAACCTAAAACTTCTACCTGTTCTCTTTTATTATATTTCTGCTGTAGATATAAGTCACAACAAAGTATCCGCCATATATAACTAACAGAAATACAAATGTCATTCCAACAGATGCAAGCATTGAACCCATTCCAAGCGAATCAAGTATGATTCCTATAAATTTAATTCCAAAGATAGAATGTATAATCGCAAGTATCAGTGGAAATGCAAAGAATATCCCTATCTGCTTAAACAGTGCCATATCAATCATTCTCTCATCGACACCGATTTTTCTTATCATTCCATATCTTTCTTTGTTATCTGAGCTGTCTGACAACTCTTTAAGTGCAAGAATCGCTGCACTGCTTATAAGAAAGATAATTCCAAGATATAACGCAATGAATGTAACCAAAGCTCCAAGTCCCACACTGCTGTCTATCAGATCCTGACGTGAGTTAAATGTAAGCCAGCTTGACTTATTAAATATCTTTTCGACGATATTAGTGAGCTGTTCATCTATCGCAGCCTTATCAGCCTTTGAAGATGCATTGTAATCAGCACACATTCCCATGCTAGAACACTGCGATTCATTAACAGAACTATCAGCAACAAGAATAATGCCGTTATTAATATGCTGTGCTGCAATCTGTACAAATCCATCCTGGCATTCATTATATCGCGACTTAAGCTTTTTTCCATTCATTTCAATTGAAACACCGCTTTTTAATGCTATATTATACATGTCAGCAAAAGATTTATAATCTGCAAGCATGATAAATTCATCATCATCCAGCTTGTATGTCTTATTACCATAGAGCGTTGCAACTTTGTTATAGTCGCTTATTTTCATAACCTGACAATTATTTGTATATATAATATTCGGATACATCTGCTGTATTCTTTCAAAGCTGTTTCCCAGGGCATCCTTTAGTGTAACATCAGTTTTATACACACTGTAATTAACAATATCTTTTAATTTTCCTTCAACATCAAATCCATTAGCTTTAAGAGTCTCTGTGATACTGAGCTTTGAATCTTCTAAAATTCTGTCATACCTTTCGCTGTCGCTATCTGACTCTGATGTACTGAACGCATCCTGTATCTGGGCATAACTTGACTTAGAAAACTGTACATCAACCGGAGCAGTCTCATTGATATTGCCTGACATAGAATCCTTCATTGACAATGCACCCGAAAGTACACTTATCGTAATAAACAGCATTAGACAGATAATTGTCGTTGAGAACACTGTTGTGTTAATCTTGCTGCAGAACTGTCTTAAAACAAAGCTGTTGATACCTTTATAATACACACCCTTGATGCTTGAAAAGATTCTTATAAGAAGTCCTGACAGTGACCAGAATATAAAAAATGTTGCTATGCTTCCCATTGCTATCGGTATGCTGATCTTGTCAATAGTATTCATCTTATATACGCCTTTAGTAACCATCCAGTATGCATATGATAAAACTCCCACAGCTATTATAAATACTACTGTACAAAGCCATGGATTTTTCATGCTGACTTTCTCTGATTTCCTGCTGGCATTGATAAGATCAATAATCTTGCATCTGCTTATGTTGATTGTGTTAAATACCATGACAATTACATACATGATAGCAAAATAGATAAGTGTCTTAACACATGCCGCTGCTGAGAATACGAACTTGAATTTAGTCATGTCTGCCTCAAACAGATTGGCTACAAGAACGCTCATAAACTGCGATGCCACAACTCCGACAACTAATCCTACAGCTAATGAGATAATTCCGATAAGAAATGTCTCTATGAACAGAATCATCGAAATCTTACGTTTGCCCATTCCAAGTATCATATATGTTCCAAATTCCTTATTTCTTCTCTTTATAAGAAATCTGCTCGCATATATAATCAGAAATCCTAATATCAGCGAAACAAACACACTCACACCTGACAGCATTTCATTCATTAAATCTATAATCTCATAGGTTCTTTTATTCACATCCATCATAACTGTCTGGCTGTCAAGCGAATTAAACACATAGAATACTGCCACACCTAAGATAAGAGTAAAGAAATAGACGGCATAATCTTTAAAACTCTTTCCTATATTTTTAAGAGAGATTTTAAAGAGCATTGTTCAAATCTCCCCCAAGAAGTGTTACGACATCGATGATTTTATCAAAAAATGCTTTGCGGGAATCACTGCCCTTGTGAATCTCGTTAAATATTTTTCCGTCCTTGATAAATATCACTCTTCCAGCATAGCTTGCTGTAAATGCGTCATGTGTAACCATAAGGATTGTCGCTCCGAGGTCACCATTGAGATAATTAAAGCTTTCAAGAAGCATTCTTGATGACTTGGAATCAAGCGCTCCTGTTGGTTCATCTGCAAGCACCAGCTTAGGATTAGTAACAATAGCTCTTGCACTTGCAACTCTCTGCTTCTGTCCACCTGACATCTGATATGGGTACTTGTCAAGCACTTCTCTTATTCCAAGTTTGGAAGCTATATCCTTAACCCTTACATCAATCTCTTTTGCTTTCACGTTCTGTATTGAAAGTGCCAGCGCAATATTTTCATATGCTGTAAGTGTATCTAAAAGATTGAAATCCTGAAATATGAATCCAAGTTCCTCTCTTCTGAATTTATTTAATTTGTTGCCTTTAAGTCTGGTTATATCTTCACCCGCAACATATATATTGCCTGATGTCACCTTATCGAGCGTCGATATACAGTTAAGCAGTGTCGTTTTACCTGAACCACTCGCTCCCATTATCGCAACAAATTCACCATTGCCAACTTCAAATGATATGTTATCAATCGCTTTAGTAAGACTGGATCTGTTGCCATAATACTTTTCAATTCTGTCAATTTTAAGTATTGTATCCATTATTCCCATCTCCTTATATTTATGTGATGTGAAAAGTGAGGCTTTTCGTCCCTCTGTCATTCCCCACATCCTGAATATATAATAGTCTTACCACCACATTTTGTCGCATTTCCAATATTACATAACATTACAAATCTGTAATGTTACAACGCCTGTTTAAAGAAGTCATTTTTATAGAATGTTATATTAACATGTGTATATTGTCCCTCTTTTGATTCTAATTCAATCTTATGTCCAAGCTTATCGCATAATTTCTTTGCAATATATAATCCCATTCCTGTCGCCTTGGAATAATTTCTTCCATTCTGTCCAGTAAATGATTTATCAAAAACTCTTGTAACATCTGCATCGCATATTCCAATACCATTATCATATATGCTTACGACAACGCTGCTCTTATCCTCAGAGGCTGCAATCTTAATTATATTTTCTGGCTTTTCTTTATCGTAATACTTGATGCTGTTGCTCACAATCTGGTTTAATATGAATTCAAGCCATTTGGAATCGGTCATGATATCCACGCCAAGATTATCTACCTCAAGATTAATGCAGTTTTCCAACAGATAATCTTTATTCTTGATTGCCACGGCATTGACAATCTTTGAAAGACGACATTCATTGATGATATAATCTTTCTCAGCATTTTCACTTCGGACATAATAAAGAATCTGCTCTATATAATTGTTTATGCGTGATAACTGTGTCGATATCTTATCAAGCAGCTCTTTCTCCTGTCTCACATGAGTATCACCTGATTTATCCCCATTATCTTTGGACATATCATTGTTACCAGCCTGCACTGTATAACTACTCTGGTAATTGTGCAGCATAAGTGTAAGTGAAGCCATAGGAAGCTTGATTTCATGAATCCACATTTCAACATATTCCTTGAAATCTTCCATTCCTACGCGGTACTGTTTGACATTTTCAGCCATAGAACGCTCTGTCTCAGAAAGAACATTATAGAGAATCTCCCCCTCATAAAAACCCGGTCTGTATGCGGTCTCAATGACTAAGTATTTCTTATCTATTCCCTCAAGATTACTTAGTAATTCATTATAGAAATGTCTTTTTTTATAATAATCAATTGCAATAATCAATATATAAGCAGTACATTCCATTATCATCAGAACGCAGATAAGCTCTAACGGCATTTTAAATGCAACACACAGCATGATGCTTAACACCAGAGTTACACAGGCAATAATAACTGTGTATATCCTGTCTTTAACATATCTTCTAAAATCAAAATGTCTCATACGAGTATATATCCCTGTCCTTTTCTAGTCTCAATCGCATCATCATAGCCTATATCTTTAAGTCTTGCGCGCAGTCTGCTTATATTGACTGTAAGCGCATTGTCATTAAGATATTCTTCGTTATTCCACAATTCTGTCATAAGCTCATCTCTTGATACTATTGTATCTTTCTTTGACAACAGATACATAAATATTGTCATCTCATTCTTGGTAAGAAGAATCTCTTTCTCAGTAGTATCGCCAACACCTGACACACTGCCATATGCATTTTCTATATCACTGGTCTTATATCGTATAACACCTTTCTGCGGAAGTATCGTAAGTCCTCTGTATGTCGCATTGGTCTGCCTGCTCTCAAGCCGTTTAAATATCGCATTAATCCGCAGGAGAAGAATTGTCGGATTGTATGGCTTGGTAATGTAATCATCTGCACCATAGCTCATAGACAGCACTTCATCTGTCTCAGAATCCCTGCTTGTTACCATAATCACTGGAATATCAGATACCTGTCTTAACTGCTGCAGCACCATCTCTCCGTTCATGTATGGGATATTGATATCAAGAAGCACAAGATCTGCGCCTGACGATACAATTCTATCTTTCACATTATCAAATGCCTCCAGCACATCCGCTTCATATCCTGAATTATCAAGCAGAGCTTTTAACTCGCTGCTTATGTCTTTGTCATCTTCAACTATCAATATCTTTTTCATACGAAGCTCCTTTATAAGCATTATAAACCAACTCTGTCAGTACATTTAGAAGTTATCTTCACATCGTACCAACAGAGTCGGTTTTATTAATTTCTATACCATCTTTTCTACTGCTTTTACCCATGCATGATCAGGGTCATCACATGGTGTGAGCTGTCTTGTATCAGCACCTGCCATAACCCAGAGATAATATACCTGATATCCCGGAGCTGCTGCCACTGGATGATAACCATTTTTAATGGCTACGCTGTCACCATTTTTGATAATATAACTTTCCCTTAAAGTCATATCATCATTGTACATTACCTGAATACCAAAGCCCTGTCCCGGATTTACCTTAAAATGATAGATTTCCTCCATGTTTACCTCAAATGGAAGGTTATCTGTATCATGCTTATGTGATGGATAGCTAGACCACTGTCCCGGCATGCTGTAAGTCTCACCAAGTACAATTCTGTCTACCTTTCCCTCATATTTTGATGTAATAATGTCATTGACATCTCTCTGCCAGTTGAGTTTACCTCTATGCTCTGTAGTAACATCATCTTTTTCTATTACAAATGCTTCATACTTCTTTCTTGCTTTTACCTTACATACACCGATTTCAAGCATAAGGCTTCCTGTCGCTGTAACTTCATACTCAGAATCTCTTGGAACGTACACTGTAACCGGCTTTCCATCAAATACATTTCTTCTTGAACCAAGATTGTCAAAATTAACACCATCTACTTTGACATTACATGTTCCCTGCAAGATGACTAAACCAATCTCATACTCTCCTGAATCATATTTACCGCTCTCACCCGGCTCAAGTCTTATTAAATCAAAACCTATCAAATCCAGCTCAGATTCTTTATCTACTATCTCCTGATATCCCTTATTATCATTACCTTCATAAAATCTTCTCATGCGATTTTCCTCCTAGCTTTAATCTATATTAGGATATCGGGATTGCGTGAGGGTGTCAAGAGTTATCACTTATTCTGCTGAATATCTCAAGCATTTTAGATGCATCCAGATACTGCCCATACGTAGCAGGGCACATCAGATATTCCTGTGTCATACGCTTTAGATATTCAATCCAATTTAACTTACTTCCCTCTTTAATAGCCTCAACCATATCCTCAGTCCCATTATTCAATGCATCATTGTCAACACAATGCTTCATTCTTGTAAACGAGCCAAATGTTCCTCTATCAGTTATCCCTTTATCATCTGTATAACTGCACAGTGCGAACATCTCTAACACAGACGCATTTGCTGGATTCACATCATTAACATGCACATCTATATACCTCTGATATCCACCATAATTACACGAAATGCTGACAATAGGATCTTCTTCTATTGAATCACATGAATATGATGCCACCATACTGCAAAACATTACCGCTTCCTGATTCATTCGCTGTCCCTGTAATATTCATATTTAAACCTCCCCCTCTGCTAAATAAAAAACGCATTTTCCAAAATCAATCCTTTGAAAAATGCGCTCTCCGTAGCTTATTATTTTGTTTATAAATATATTATCGGAATAAATTCATATATCTTAACTATTATGATTATAATTTTTCATTCTCATATATAATCATATAAATAAGATTGGCTGCAATTGATTAGTAATCAGCAATTGCAATCATAACTTCAAATATATCATTATTATATGATATCTTCATGCTTCCACCATATCTATCTATAGCTCGTTGTATATTCATAAGTCCATATCCATGTTCTCCACTTTTACCGCTTATGATTATATCTCCTTTTTTCTTGACTTCTCCGTTATATGTATTAGATATCTTAAGATATAATGTATGCATATCATATTTGACATTAACAATAATATGGGGTTTGTCACATATCATTGTATTCTCAATTGCATTATCAAACAGATTGCCAAATATAACATTCATATCATATGCTCTTATACTTAATTCCTCCGGAATAATCGCTTTTATATCACACCTAATACCTTTTTCCCTGCATTGTTCAGTATAATAATTAAATATTCCATCAAAAGCAAAATTTCCAGTATTAACTACATCCTGAGAACTATATATATCATTTGTTATTAACGTTATATAATTTTTCGCATCCTCAAATTGCTTTGTATCAACCATATCATATAATTCACGCATATGGTGCTTCATATCATGACGTATTGCTTTAATCTCTCTTGAATTCTTAATGTCATTACTAATTTGTTGTTCATAGATATCCATCTGTCTTTTAAGCACACTGTTTTCCTGCTCATATTTATATCGGTCAACCATAGAAAAATAAAAATGATACTGCACTATATTGATAATCAGCATTATAGTTCCAATAATTATAATTGAATTTCTTGATGCAGACATATCAGTATAAAGAATATACAATACACAACAGCTCATAACAGCAATTATCATTAAATAATACCACTGTCCTGAAAAATTATAAGAAGAATCTTTTGAATAAACTCTTCTTAACATCAATACAATAAGATAAAAGAATATTATTGATAAAAACGGTCCTGCAATATCATAGTTATTATAATCAGGAGCCTCCGTTGATAAAAATGCACATAAGACATCAATAATAAACAACAACGCAAAACACATTCCAGTGTGCAATATTTTCTTTTTTATTGTTATATCAAAAGAGCATGCAATTATATATATTCCCAAAATTGTTGATATGATATTAATTATTCCATTGTGAAATCCAATATAACATCCAGTTGTAATTATATAAGCTATAACTATCGCTATTAAATTGTTTTTTCTATTCTTTGCCTCACCAAACACTCTAAAATAAAGCATTATTATTATGGCTCTTGCTAGTTCTGTCGTTATTGAAACTATTATATCTTCAAATTGTTTCATATCTATATATTCTCTAAATTGTACTCCATCATTATTTCATCAAATTTTTTCTTGTATCCTCTGCTCACATTTAATTCATCCCCATTATCCATAATCACACTATTCAATCTGTATAATTTTATATGTCTGATATTTACAATAAAGGACTGACCAATCATCACGAAATATTGTGGTAATTTAATATATTCATCTTTAATCTTTCCAACATATTCATAATTTCTATCATTCGTAACTATCTTTATATGTTTTCTATCACTCTCAAAATATATTATACTTCCAACTGCAATTTGATAATTAATTTTTTTATAATCATATGTAAAGAAACGTCTATTGCTCTTCTCTAGTTGTAAAAATCTTTTCAAATCTTTATATAGCAACTCTTCATCTATTGGTTTAACAAGAAAATTATAAGGATGATTTTCAAATAATTCCATCGCATAATTAGTTTTAGAGGATATATATATAAGACACATTGAATCATTATTCTGTTCTTCTCTTATATACTTTCCAACATCTATACCATTACATCCAGGAAGTTCTATATCAAGCAGTAAAACATCTAATTCTACTTTATCTGGAACATCTCTCTTTAACTCTTCCCCCGTGTTCCATATATAGATATCAACCTCATCATCAAATGAAGCAAAATACTGTCTCACAGCTTCTCCTAGATGAGAACATGTAAATTCCTCATCATCACATATTCCGACCCTGTATCTCACGCACATTTCCTTTCATCTGTAAGTAATTAACTATATATCCTGTCAAAACCAGAATGGATGTAATAACTGTTGCAAGCATAACAATGTTACTCCAATAATAAAATCTGACTGCATATAACACTACAAATACCATCATATCTGATAATAATATCTTCCTTGTCTTATTATACAAGAATTTTTTCTCTCTGTCATTCATACGGTTATTCTCATTATCAACAGGCGATAAAATCATTATAACTAATGCACTTGCTAATTCCATAAAAATTTGAATATCTTCTTTTATGTAAACATATTTTACTATTAATAGCACCTGACATAAAACAAATGAAGACATCACTGCACATGCAATCCTTGAATTCATATGATATCCACCTGCATTCTGTCTAAGAGGAATCAATGCAACCAAAAAAAGTGCACATTCCCAAATCATTTTCATGAAAAGTGCTATTCCAACACAAACAATAATTGATACAGATATTATACAAAACATCTGCACTCCATATAATACTGCTTCTCTTTCGTCATCTTTAATATATTCATTTTTATCCAAATAATCATATAACTTCATATATTTACCATTCATTCATAAACTTTCAACACCCCATAATACTTCCACACTGTTGACACATCTACATGATATCCATCACTATATTGCATCTGCTCAAATAATTTTCTTCCATCTCGTAAAAGATAATAATCCATATCATGTAAAATATAATACATACGTATAAAGTAATTTCTGTCATGTGTATCACATGCTTTTACATACAAATCAATCACTTCGTCTAAATCAGTACGCAATATGTCATTATGAAGCAAATCTCTTACATTTTTTATATTATCTATAAAAGTGTCCTTAAAATTCTCTGCATATTGCCAGCTATCAGATTCTTCTTTCACATAATCACTGAACATTTTCCCATTAACATAACCTCTTTCATATTTAATATTATAATTAGCAATAGTTACTATAACATTCCTACGTTCTTCTTCATTCAATTGTTCCAGAATCCGTTCTTTAATTTCATACCGCATATCATCCGCTGGCGGTTCTATATTTCCCTCAAGATATGCATCTGGTAAATGTCTTTTATATACATTTGTTATAGCAGTTGTTTCCTCATCCGAATCATCATCAGATGTATTTTGAGTATTTGATACATTACGTTCAATCCCAAGATAATCATCAAGAACATCACATCCAAAACTTCCTATTAGCAACATAATGACAATTGTTATTATTAGGCACTTTCTTTTCATACCAGCTATCCTTATTCCCTAGATATTTCATTTAATATAATTTCCACATTCCTCATGTAATAACTGTATACCATATGAACTATCAATGCAAATAATGCATTTACTACAATAATAGGCAGGCACCAGACTACTCTTATTATCACAAATGTCCTGTACACATAGGCTGCAACAACATGCGGTAAAATAAATCCAATTATACAACTGCCAAATGCCACAAATAACCACATCCATGTAAAAACTCTCTTTTTCGCTTTTAAAGATATTCCATGCTGTTTCATTCGGATTATAATTAAAAATATTAATAAAAACACGCATATATTTATGATTGGTGATACACGATAATATAATTTTAACAATACTGCAAAATTTCCTTGTACACGGTTATAAATCTTGCCCGAAATATATCTGATATAGTTTTGTGCAGCTTTGTTGCAATCTTCTATTTTTTCTTCATTTATTTGCAATCCCTGTGCCTTTAAATCATTCATCAACCGTACTGTGTTATCACTAACATCAATACGTTTTTCATCAAAAACCCTGTCATTCTTGATGCAGTCAATCATTTCCTGCTCACACTCAGATATCATATAATAAATATCCGCAGCAATATATCCAGACTTGAGACTATAAACATCAATCTGTGACTGCGAATAATCCTCATATACACCGAAAACACCCTGATAATTCTCTGTATCATACATTAATGATATAATCAGATGGTCTGAAAATACCCCCAGCATGTACCATGTTAATGATATTGTAAATATAAGAAAAACAAGACATATATATAATATATTATTCTTTTTAGCTTTTTCATTACGCAGTCTGGCAATACTATCATCATCTATATGCCCTGTTTTTTTATATTCTCTTATAATTTTAAACAAACTATTTCTCATAACTTTATACATCCCTATTATGCCAATGCCAACAGCCCTAAAAGTATCATTAATATGAATGTGATATACTCCATAACTGTTGCATTATTTGATTTAGGAAATTCTATCTGGACTAATCCAGATGCAATAAACTCCCATACCATATCAAAATCATAGCTAAGTTCTTTTTCTATCACCATTGCTTTAACTTTTTCTCTTGCAGAATTATATTCACTATATTGACTTTCAGTAATGTTATTATTCATAGCAATCTCAATACCTATCTCAACATAATCTTCTATACCTTCTTTTATATTATGATTTTTATGAATAACATAATCAATTACAATTGGTTGATTTTCTATCACTGATACGCCAAATTCAACATAGCCATTATCTATCGAATATCTAACCTTATTTGTTAAATCAACTAAATTTTCTGAACTTTGTGAATATGTTGTATTATATGATAAATTATCTAACACTTGAAGTGATACTTCATATTCTTTTCCCAAACACTCTCCATTTCTAATTTCTATCTTTTTTATTGCATTCCCCTTACCTATTGTAACAGATGTTCCTATTTTATATTCTGTTGAAATTTTAAAATCTGGAAAATATATCTCATAATGCTCATCTACAACTACAGCCTCATCAATATTAAATCCTAATACTTGATATATTGTTCTTATAAACCTATCTGTTATATAACTACTACTAAACGGCTCCTGTTCAGACAAAATTAAATTAAATCCTCTATATTTACCTGATATAGCAACACAATCAACATTAAATGAACCATCTAATGCACCTTGTGTGTACTCTCTAATCTGATCAAATGTCCAGTTTTCTGGCAGAGCGTAGCCCAAATTTCCACTAAATCCTGTAGACATATCACTAACAAAGCACATCTCTGCATATCCACATATATAGATTCTATTGCAAATATTTCTTGCAGCATACACGCCTATTCTATATTTGCTTCCATTAAATCTCATAAAATCATATATACCCTGAAAATGTGGTATTACCATATGTGTTGTCTGATTGTAATTAAAATCATAATCTACCGAGAAAAAGATGCATTCTCCATAAGGAATGCCCAATTTTTCTGCCGCTTCAAAAGCCTTTTGGGCATCTAAATATCCTTGATTATAATTATAATAATTAACTGTTGTTTCCTCTTCAGGATGGTCTTTATAATATTGTTTTTCATCTTGATATATGGCAAAAACTGATAATCCATTACTAAATAATATTTTCAATTCTTCTTTCGTCATATACTTATCTGCTGCAACTGTACTGCCTGTTAAGTATCTTCCAACAATTTCAAAATCATTAGCGACTAATCTCTTTGCTTTTATATCTGTTAACTGTGTCGCCGTATCACATGCTAATACATTTCTCTTTGGATATCCTGAACTTACCATTAATGACATCCATTCTTTTAAACCTATTTCTCCTGTTACTTCGAGCATTCCGGTGAATTTTTGAAACAACAACACTTTCTCTTGCATAATCTCATTATAATCACCTGTAAACTCATCATTTTCCATGCAATCAAATTCATTAACACCGTTTCTTCGTGTTCCATTGCAATATAATGCATATTTTGCTAATTTCACAAAATTTTCTTCATATGAACTTATATTTTGAATATGATTTTTAGCTATATTTTGAGTTGCCGGTCCAAAATTCCCATTAGCTGTATCAATATCAAGTCCCCCTTCTTTCTGAAAAGCATATATTAATGCCTTTGCCATTTTAGCATTATACAAACCATCACAAGGAATAATATCAAACATTTCTCCATAATCACGATTCAAACTTTGCTGAATTTTACGTATATTTTCATTACCTGATGACACACAAATCAAAGCATCACTTGATAATATTTCCTTAAATACCTTTGCATTTAAATATATGCTAATCATATCCTGTGTATATCCTGCATCTGTCTGAACCTTAGTAACAGCCTTAAGAGTTCCATCTCCAAAATAACCTGTTACTCCTGTAGGATTATACCCTTTGCAAAATAACGCATGTTGTAATATTCTAATAATATTATTATTTGAGTCTTTATCACCATATTTTACAGTATAAGATTGATATGTTGTTGCAGTTTCATTTCCAAAATATCCTGTGACTTTAGTCATTTTCATCTCTATCTGTAATGCTGTAACTAAAGCTTCCATAACAATATTTCCTGTCCTACCATTCTCATCTATTTTTGAATAATTAGGATTCTCACCATATGTCTCATTTAACCATTTCTGTGCATTCATAACTCTTTCGTCCATAATAATCCCCCTCATAATAATATTTATACAAAATTTTAACGATAATTGACACCTTTCAACCAATTAATAAATTTTATGTATATTAATAATCAAAAGGTGCCGATTTTTTACCAACTACCATAAAATGCTATTTTATCCCATCCTGAAGCAGAGCGAATTCCGGTATCAACATATCCATATTTATGATCATCATCTGTAATAACTCTTACCCATGTACCATCTGTTCTTTCCACATAATTAATAGCTTTCAAATAATGTTTACTATCACCACATAATGCCGTCATACATGCAACCCTTTGATTTGCAGCAACTTTTCCCCAATAAGCTCCATTAGCATCATATACGCTTTTACTACTTCTCATGTAAAACGTATAATAATTACTTCCATCTATTTGTTCTTCTCCATATGGATAATCTGTACAATATGTAAAAAATGCATCCGGTGCATTATGTACTTCTCCACTTTTAAATCCACTATTTGATAAAAAATCAATATACCATAATCCACCTTCTCCACCCAACGAAATATACGCTTCATCCGAATATATTTCACCTATCTGATTACCATCATAATCATAAACTGGAATAGATTCGCCACTTTTATTAATACATAAATACTTATTCATAACATACCTCCTCAATCCTAATCAAAATCAGAATTTTCTCATCTTTTTCAACTTATCATCTATCTTAGGCTGATACATGATAAACGGACACGCCACATTAACATAATGCTCTGCAATTTTTATAGATACCTCCTTTGCTTTTGTAATAACCTTTTTCTCCAGATTTTTTGCCATAACTATAACCTCCAATTAAATGTTTTATTTTATTCTTATATAATACACATTTATTTTTATTTTTTTCATAACGGGTATATTATGTCGGTTATCGGGTATATTTTGCATTAATTTAAATAAAACTTTGTTTTATACGACTGTAATCGCTATTTTTTTATATTATTAATATATAGCAACTTTATTTATATACTTGATTCCAACCAATATCAATTTTATAATTAAATAAATTATTTCATTATGAAATTGATAGCTAAGATAACATCTTATCTACGTCTGATGGATATATGTGACAATATTAAAAGCGAGGGAGGCGAGATTATGCCATGTAAAGCATTACAGGAGATGTTTGACGAACAGCAGGAAATTGGAATGGCTAAAGGGCTTGAACAGGGTGTCCAGCAAGGTATTGTCCAAGGTAAAACCAGCAGCATAATTCAGGCGATTCAAAACATGCTTGATTTAGGACTTACAAAAGAACAGATTCTTACCAAATATACCCCAGAAGAATTTGCCATGGCTGAAAAAGCAATGGCTGCTAAATAAATTAATTAACAATAACCTGAAGTACAGCAATCATCTATAGTTTGCTGTACTTCATTTAATTATAGCTTTACTTATATACATTTAGAATTATAAGACATATTTTAATGTTTCCTATAATTCACATTTGGCTTAATCAAGATTTATTTTATGGATAAATCCAAAAAATCAACATTTGTTGGATTATTTTCTCTTTTTTTACAAGAAAAAGAGAAAAGCAGGGTTTAACGAAGTGTGAAACGCATGATTTTGGATTTTTCGTTGAAAAATCTTCTTATTAAGCCAATCTAGCTTATTTTAAATTCATCCCAACAATTCAATTCCCCTCTAACGCAGAACGCACAACGCAGAACACAAACGCACAATGCACAACGCAAAACGCAAAAAGGCTGTGCCCCTTCCGGGACACAGCCTGAACTGAATCATTAACTAATTCAATTGTCTATTACAATTACTTGTAAAGCTCAACAAGTTTAAGAAGGTGCTCATATCTATCCTTAGCAGCCTGCTCAGACTTAGCGAAGAGCTTCTCTGCTCTTTCTGGGAATGGCTTAATAAGTCTTGTGTAACGAGCCTCATTGTTAAGGAATTCCTGATATGTACCATCTCCCTCTTTAGATGTAAGAGTAAATGGATTCTTACCCTCTGCCTTGAGTGCTGGGTTGAATGAGAAGAGGTTCCAGTAACCAGCCTTAACAGCTGCCTTCATCTCATCCTGGCAATGGTTCATACCACCCTTAGCGATACCGTGAAGTTCGCAAGGTGCATAACCGATAATAAGTGATGGGCCATTGTATGCTTCAGCTTCCTTGATAGCCTTAAGAGCCTGTGCTGGGTTAGCACCAAGTGCGATCTGGGCAACATATACATAACCATAGCTCATAGCGATCTCAGCAAGTGACTTCTTACCGATTTCCTTACCGGCTGCAGCGAACTGACAAACCTCACCGATGTTAGAAGCCTTAGAAGCCTGTCCACCTGTATTAGAATACATCTCTGTATCGAATACCATTACGTTAACATTCTCGCCTGATGCAAGTACATGATCAAGACCACCGAAACCGATATCGTAAGCCCAACCATCACCACCGAAGATCCATACAGACTTCTTAGCGAGGTAGTTCTTCTTAGCTAATACTTCTGGAGCTGTTGGACAACCCTCAGCAGCAGCCTTCTCAAGTTCAGCAACTAATGCATCTGTTGCAGGTGTGTTAGCCTTAGTATCATCCTTTGTCTCGATGTACTTAGCTGCAGCAGCCTTGAAACTCTCAGATGCCTTATCTGATGCTGCCATCTCTTCTATCTTAGCGATAGCCTGGTTACGAATAACCTTCTGACCAAGATACATACCGAAACCATGCTCTGCATTATCCTCGAATAATGAGTTAGCCCAAGCTGGTCCCTTTAATGAATCCTTGTTAACTGTATATGGTGATGTAGCAGCTGGACCACCCCAGATTGAAGAACAACCTGTTGCGTTAGAAATGTACATCTGCTCACCGAATAACTGAGTAATAAGTCTTGCATATGATGTCTCTGCACATCCTGCACATGAACCTGAGAACTCAAGTAATGGCTGGTTGTACTGAGAACCGATTGGTGTCTCAACAAGTGCTGGCTTGATTTCCTTCTTGCCAACATTAGCAACTAAGTAATCAAATACTGGCTGCTCTGCTGCCTGTGATTCCTGTGGAACCATCTTTAAAGCATCTCCTGCCTTAGGACAAACAGTAACACACTCGCCACATCCCATACAATCTAATGGAGATACAGACATTGTATACTTCATAGTTGTATCTGTTGCATGCTTAGAATCAGCAAGCTTAATCTGTGATGGAGCTGCGTTAACTTCATCAGCACTTAAGATAAATGGTCTGATTGTAGCATGTGAACAAACGAATGCACAGCTGTTACACTGAGCACAGCTCTCAGCATTCCACTCTGGAACCATAACGGCTGTACCACGCTTCTCATATGCAGAAGCACCTGTCTCGAACTGACCATCAGCGATATCCTTGAATGCTGATACTGGAAGGCTGTCACCATCCATAAGTCCGATAGGATCAAGAAGTTCGTTAACCATCTTAACTGTAGCTGGACGACCCTCTCTCTTGATTTCCTTCTTCTCATCTGTAGCATTAGCCCAGTCAGCTGGAACATCTACTTTATGTATAGCATCTACACCAGCATCAATAGCCTTGTAGTTCATCTCTACTACAGCATCACCCTTCTTGCTGTATGACTTCTTAGCAGCTGCCTTCATATACTCAACAGCCTGATCGATAGGCATTACATTAGCAAGCTTGAAGAATGCTGACTGTAAGATTGTATTAGTTCTCTTACCCATACCAATCTCAATAGCCTTATCAATAGCATTGATTGTATAGAGCTGGATATTGTTGTTAGCAATATATCTCTTAGCTGCAGCTGGCATATGCTGGTTAAGTTCTTCATCTGACCACTGGCAGTTAATCATGAAGATTCCGCCTGGTTTAACATCCTCAACCATCTTATATCCCTTAACTACATATGATGGGTTATGACATGCTACGAAGTCAGCCTGATTGATGTAGTATGGGCTTCTGATTGGCTTATCACCAAATCTTAAGTGGCTGATTGTGATACCACCTGTCTTCTTAGAGTCATACTGGAAGTATGCCTGAATATACTTATCTGTATGGTCACCGATAATCTTAGTAGAGTTCTTGTTAGCACCTACTGTACCATCACCACCAAGACCCCAGAACTTACACTCAACTGTACCAGGAGCTGAAGTGATAGGAGCTGGCTTAACCTCTGGAAGTGAAAGGTTAGTAACATCATCGACAATACCGATAGTAAATCTGTTCTTAGGAGCATCCTTAAGAAGCTCTGTATATACAGCAAATACTGATGAAGGTGGTGTATCCTTAGAACCAAGACCATAACGTCCACCAACAAGTGTAATGTCATTCATGCCTGCTTCACGAAGTGTTGCAGCAACATCAAGGTAAAGTGGCTCACCAAGTGAACCTGGCTCCTTAGTTCTGTCTAATACTGCAATCTTCTTAGCTGTCTTAGGAATAACCTTTAAGATAGCTTCTGATGACCATGGACGGTAAAGTCTTACCTTAACAAGACCTACCTTCTCACCCTTAGCTGTAAGGTAATCAATAACTTCCTCTGCAACATCACAGATAGAACCCATAGCGATGATTACTCTGTCAGCATCTGGAGCACCATAGTAGTTAAATAAATCATAGTTAGTACCGAGCTTCTCATTAATCTTCTTCATGTACTTCTCAACTACTGCTGGAAGTGCATCATAAACTGAGTTACATGCCTCACGATGCTGGAAGAATACATCACCATTCTCATGAGAACCACGCATAGCTGGGTTGTTAGGATTAAGAGCATGTGCACGGAATGCTTCTACAGCATCCATTGGACACATTTCCTTAAGATCTTCATAATCCCACTTCTCAATCTTCTGAATCTCGTGAGATGTACGGAAACCATCGAAGAAGTTAATAAATGGAACTTTTCCCTCTAATGCTGCAAGATGTGCAACTGGGCTTAAATCCATAACTTCCTGTGGGTTTGTCTCTGCAAGCATAGCAAAACCAGTCTGACGACAGGCATATACATCACTGTGGTCACCAAAAATGTTAAGTGACTGTGTAGCTACTGTACGAGCTGATACATCGAATACACAAGGGAGCTGCTCAGCAGCAATCTTATACATGTTAGGGATCATAAGAAGAAGTCCCTGTGAAGCTGTAAATGTTGTAGTTAAAGCACCTGCTGCTAATGAGCCGTGTACTGTACCTGCAGCACCAGCCTCAGACTGCATCTCTGATACTGTTACTGTGTTGCCAAAAATATTCTTTCTTCCCTCTGCAGACCACTGATCCACATAATCTGCCATAGGGCTTGAAGGTGTAATTGGATAGATACCTGCTACTTCTGTGTAGGCATACGCTACATGAGCTGCGGCAGTATTACCATCCATTGACTGTCTTTCTCTAGCCATTAATATAAGTCCTCCTTAGATTAAATATATGAGATTACATAATCTCTGCTATAAGTTATTTTAGTATCTTTTACCCAAAAAGTAAAGCTGATATTTGACAAAAGATTTTCATATGTAAGAATTCTTACAATACCTAAAAATATTGGTATATTGTGCATATAAATATAATAAAAAAGCTTCAAAGCTGCCACATATTAAATGTAACAACCCTGAAGCTTCTTTAATAATAAAGGGATACTTACTATATCATAGCATTTATGCCATAATATCTTATTATTTATATTCAGGAATTAGTCATCTGCACCCTGAAGAGCATCATAACCAGTTTCACCTGTACGAACCTTAACGACATCCTCTACGTCATAGATGAATATCTTGCCATCACCGATATGACCTGTGTAAAGTGCCTTTCTTGCTGCATTGATAACATCTACAGGAGATACCTTGGAGATAACCATCTCAACCTGAATCTTAGGAAGAAGCTGCATTTCCATAGCAACTCCACGGTAATACT
The DNA here is from genome assembly GCA_050874305.1 of Lachnospira sp. Classification (GTDB taxonomy): domain Bacteria; phylum Bacillota; class Clostridia; order Lachnospirales; family Lachnospiraceae; genus Lachnospira. The sequence goes on from JBNMKL010000003.1 coordinate 89,335, forward strand.
CAGGAGCACCCTTCTGTGTACCACAACCAAGAACCTGTGTAACTGTCATACCTGTTACGCCGATATCGTTCATTGCCTTCTTTAACTTCTCGAATCTCTCCTGCTTCATAAGAATCTCAACCTTAGTAATCTTCTTATCATCAGAGCCAGCAGACTTCTGTACTACTGCTGGAACTGCCTCTTCCATCTTGGCTGTGCCAACTGTCTCGAAATCTGATGCATCAAATGTAAGGTCTGTTGTAGATACTTCAAATCCAGCATAAGCAGATGTAAGACCATGCTCTGTGATATCAAGTCCCTTGATTTCCTCTTCTCTGCTTGCACGAAGACCAATTGTACCCTTGATAACAAGGAAAAGAATTGTTATTGTTACCGCTGTCCATGCTGCTACTGACACAAAACCGAGTAACTGAAGTCCTAAAAGTTCAAATCCACCACCGTAGAATAAACCTTTAATTTCTTCACCTGCTGCATTAGCAATTGAATATTCTGGAGCTGTAGGTGTTGCGAATAAACCAACAGCGATTGTACCCCAGATACCATTCATCATATGTACTGCTACAGCACCAACCGGGTCATCAATATGTAACTTGTAATCAAGAAGCCATACACCAAATACTACTAAAAGACCTGCTACAATACCTATACAGATAGCACCAAATGCATCTGTTACATCACAAGGAGCTGTGATAGCTACAAGGCCTGCTAATGAAGCATTTAAGCACATTGAAACATCAGGCTTGCCATACTTAACCCATGTAAATATCATACATGTAACAGTTGCTACTGCTGGTGCGATTGTTGTTGTTACAAATATTGAACCTAACTGGTCAACAGTTGTTGCTGCTGCACCATTAAATCCATACCAGCCTAACCAGAGGATGAATACACCTAATGCACCGATAGGAATATTATGTCCTGGGAATGCGTTAACCTTAATAATCTTTCCACTTGCATCTTTTTCAAACTTACCAATTCTAGGTCCTAATATCTTGGCACCAATAAGTGCTGAGATACCACCAACCATATGAATTGCACAGGAACCTGCGAAATCATGGAATCCAAGCTGTGCTAACCAGCCACCGCCCCATATCCAGTGAGCTTCAATTGGATATATAAGTGCTGATATAACACCTGAATAAATACAGTATGATAAGAACTTTGTTCTCTCTGCCATAGCTCCTGATACGATAGTAGCTGTTGTTGCACAGAATACTAAGTTAAATACGAAGCTTGACCAGTCAAAATCTGCATAAGCTGTAAAGATATCAAATCCCGGCTTACCGATAAGACCTACAAAGTCTTCACCTAAAAGTAAACTAAAACCAATTAAGATGAACATTACTGTACCAATACAGAAGTCCATGAGGTTTTTCATAATAATGTTACCTGAGTTCTTTGCTCTTGTGAAACCAGTTTCAACCATTGCGAAACCAGCCTGCATCCAGAATACCAGAGCGGCACCAATAAGGAACCAGACTCCAAACACTTCTGTGTTAACTGCTGTAAGAATTTCTTCCATAAATCCTTCCTCCTGTTTTCATATCTTTCTTTTTAATTAAATAAAGAATTATCCATTTGCCATCTCCTGTCGTAGACAGCTTTTGCATTGCAAATGTTAAACAAAAATAGGCGTGCAACCATTTACTTATGGTTGCACGCCTTTGTGCTTTGCTTTATTTAATTTATGTTGACATTATACATCATGAATTATATAATTATTGAATAAATCGGACATGTTTTATAATTTTCTAAAATTTCTTTAATATTTATTTTATAAAACATACCATCATGCCTTTTATACGTAATATTATTCAGGCAGTATATTCACAATATTACCAGAGAATATATATATAATATCAAAGAACAATACACACAGATATTCACAATATACGAAAGGAGCTATTAATTATGAAGTCTAATATTTCAACAATTCAGCCATACATACATATCACATTCAAGGATGTTCCTGAAAAGGAGCTTACATCTCCATGCAGAATGCATATATACGATGCATGCTCTAAGAACCTGCATGGTGTGTCTGTTCCTGATACTTTAAGCGTAATTCCATCTGCTGGATGCGTATGGATAATCGCGTATAATTCACCAGAACAGTCACGTTTCATATGTATAGGAAGCCAGTCAGAAAAAACAGATGTAGACATAAACGGCTATGACAATTATTTCATAGCTGTATTTGATGATGATGCAATATATTTTAATAAGGGAGCTGCTGATACACTTACTCCTGCTGCCATTGCAGACAGAATCATTGATTTCAAGCCAGACGAGACATGCCCTGAATATGATTTCTTAACAAGAATTGCTGACATTGATAATTTTGATGATAAATGCAAAGCTTTCAAGGAATATCTCTCATCAAGCAAACGCCGCTATATGTTAAGTAAAGAAGTTGCCAATATGCGTTCTATTATACTTAATGCGGACGGCGACTGCTCAGTTAATACATTATCTGAGATGACTGGATATTCATGCAGACATATCAACAGACTTTTCAACGCATCATATGGTTTCGGGCCTAAAGACCTTTGCAAACGTCTGAGATTCCAGCATGCGCTTAAAGAGATTTTCGCCGACTGCAGCCGCCAGAATTCTGAATTTATCCAGAATATTGGCTACTCTGACCAGGCACATTTCCAGCGTGAATTCAAATCTTTCATGGGCGAGACACCTAAACAGTTCATCCGCAAGATAAAATAGATAATACTGCAATAAGCTTAATCTGCTTCAAAAAGTTGACAGCCAGGAGATGTCTGCTGATTTTTCAAGTCACCCAGACATTTCCAGAGCTATCAGCAGTCATCTTGGCGTTATCAATGAGTTTTCCGGAGCTATCAGCAGATATCTTGGCGTTACCAATGAGTTTTCCGGAGCTATCAGCAGTCATCTTTGGAGCTATAAGCTGATTTTTCTAAAAAAAATCCAAAATATATACTTTCCAATCAGATTAATTTTGTTATTGGATTTTCCAAACATTATTTAATTAATAGACCCACAAAATGGCTATATTGTGGATTTTTTCAGCTTTATTATGATATAAAGCAAAAAGTCGGGTTTAACGAAGTGTAAAGCAAACAAGATTGGATTTATTTTATGAAATCAGCCATGACTGTGTTGCTTATATCAATCCCACGCTCTGTAAGCCTTAAACTTACACCGCCATTCTTATTAACATACTCACAGAGCAGTCCATTATGGCAGTTAACCTCTATCTCTTTTGCGTAGATTTTTTTTATATCGCACCCGAATATCTTCTTAAACTCATCATATGATACACCATCCATCTTTCTAAGCCCAAGAAACATGAATTCTTCCATCATATCATTAGTTGTCTCCCTATGAATTTCGCACGCCCTAGGCAATATTTTGTCAGAAGCCTGCATCTTGATTTCATCCGAAGCCTGCGTCCGAACTCCTTCAGCAGTCTGTCCCAAAATACAACTAGCAGTCTGCTCCAAAATTCCACCAGAAGTCTCTCCCACAGTCCCATCAACAGCCTGTCCCTGGGTTCCTCTCGTAGCGCACCTGATATACTCCTCCATATCTGTCGTATTAGTATATCGGTATCCCTTATAATAACCCGATGCGCCAAGCCCTGTTCCTATATAATCAGTCATCTCCCAGTATGAGCTGTTATGGCGCGATTCAAATCCCTGCTTGGCGTAGTTAGATATCTCGTACCTTCTGTATCCCATTCTTTCAAGATAATCAAATGTCCTATGATACATTTCACGCTCAACATCCTCATCTGGCAGGTCGGGATAATGTGACAGATTATCATAAAGCTGCGTGCCTTCCTCCACTATCAGACTGTATGCTGATATATGCTCAGGATTTAATGATACAACCTTTGCCAGTCCTTCCATATAAGAGTCAAGGGTCTGTCCCGGAAGTGCTGCCATCATATCTACATTAATATTGTTAAATCCAGCCTCTCTTGCACAGTTAAAGCTTTCTATAAACTTCTCATATGTGTGGATTCTTCCAAGAAGTTTAAGCGTTGCATTATCAGTTGACTGTAACCCGAAGCTTATTCTGTTAATGCCACTGTCGATATACACTCCTGCTTTTTCTCTTGTTAGTGTCTCTGGATTACACTCTATAGTTACCTCTGCATCCTCCGCGAATCTGAATTTATTATGAAGTGCACTCATCACATCTGCTATCAGTCCCTCATCTATGCATGATGGCGTACCACCTCCGATAAATACGGATGCCACAGGGCGGTTGTCTGGTTCAAGACTTTTTATCTCATTAATAAGTGCATCAATATATTTCTTTTTAGTGTCGTCATCACTTGCATATGACAGGAAATCGCAGTAATTACATTTTTTCACACAAAAAGGGATGTGAACATACACCCCAAAAACATCTGGATTCATATACACACCCCTTAATCATTATTCTTCATCAAGTTTTAATACACTCATGAATGCCTTCTGAGGAATCTCTACATTACCAATCTGGCGCATACGCTTCTTTCCCTCTTTCTGCTTCTCAAGGAGCTTCTTCTTACGGGAAATATCACCACCATAACATTTGGCAAGGACATCCTTACGAAGTGCCTTAACTGTCTCTCTTGCTATAACACGGCTTCCTATGGCTGCCTGGATAGGAATCTCGAACTGCTGTCTCGGAATCTCAGCTTTAAGCTTCTCGCACATCTTACGTCCTCTCTCCTCTGCACTGCCTGCAAATACGATGAACGAAAGTGCATCAACCTCTTCCTTATTAATAAGAATATCAAGCTTACAGAGATTTGACTTTTCATACCCCTTCATCTCATAATCAAATGATGCATAACCTCTTGAACGTGATTTAAGTGCATCAAAGAAATCATATATAATCTCATTAAGTGGAAGGTCATATTTTAATAATGCTCTTGTCTGCTCGATATATTCCATTCCATTGTATATGCCTCGTCTTTCCTGGCAAAGCTTCATTATAGGACCAACAAACTCTGTTGTTACCATAATCTCAGCGCTAACCATAGGCTCTTCCATATAGGCAATCTCAGATGGGTCTGGCATATTAGATGGATTAGTAAGGTCGATAACCTCTCCATTAGTCTTATGGACTTTATATATAACACCCGGAGCAGTTGTCACGAGATCGAGATTATATTCTCTTTCCAATCTTTCCTGTATAATCTCAAGATGTAATAATCCCAAGAAACCGCATCTGAATCCGAAACCTAACGCAATTGAAGTCTCTGGCTCAAACTGGAGCGAGGCATCATTAAGCTGAAGTTTTTCCAGCGCATCACGCAAATCCTGATACTTGGAACCGTCTGCTGGATACAGTCCACAGTAAACCATCGGATTAACCTTTTTATAACCCGGAAGTGGTTCTGCACATGGACGTGCATCATCAGTTATTGTATCACCAACTCTTGTATCAGATACATTTTTGATACTTGCCGTCACATAGCCAACCATTCCTGCACTCAATTCATCGCAAGGAATAAACTGTCCCGCTCCGAAATAACCAACCTCAACAACTTCCTCGACAGCACCAGTTGCCATCATGCGGATTTTAGTCCCCTTCTTAACTGTACCCTCTACAACTCTGCAGAATACTATAACACCCTTATATGCATCATAGAGTGAGTCAAATATAAGTGCCGATAAAGGCGCCTCTGGGTCTCCTGTTGGTGCCGGAATCTTCTCAACGATTTTTTCAAGAACCTGGTCGATATTAATACCATTCTTGGCACTTATCAGTGGCGCATCCTGTGCCTCTATACCGATTACATCCTCTATCTCTTCGATAACTCTCTGTGGCTCAGCACTTGGAAGGTCTATCTTATTGATAACAGGGAATACATCAAGGTCGTGGTCGAGTGCAAGATATACATTGGCAAGTGTCTGTGCCTCTATACCCTGCGCCGCATCGACAACAAGAATTGCTCCATCACAGGCTGCAAGTGCTCTTGAAACCTCGTAATTAAAGTCAACATGTCCCGGTGTATCGATAAGGTTAAATATATATTCCTGACCATCATTGGCCTTGTATACAGTTCTTACAGTCTGTGCCTTGATTGTTATGCCTCGCTCTCTCTCAAGGTCCATATTATCAAGCACCTGCTCCTGCATCTCGCGGCTTGTAAGAAGTCCTGTCTTTTCTATTATTCTGTCTGCAAGCGTAGACTTGCCATGGTCAATATGAGCTATAATACAAAAATTTCTGATATTCTTCTGGTTAATTTTAGCCATCAATTATTCCTCATTTCTTTTCTTTAAAGTATGTCACTATCCCCTGCGCTATCTTAGATGCAACCTCTGAATCATTGTTCTTTAGAAGTGATGCATCCTCTTTGTTGCTTATAAATCCTAACTGTATAACAAGGCTGGCACATTTGGACTTGGAATTAACATAATAATTCTCGTCAGCATTCGTAACAGTGCCATATTTAACACCTCTGTTCCTTATACCCGTTATCGTTGACATGCTCTTTCCGATAGCCTCTGCCACCGATACAGAATTGGCTGGTTTCTTATTGCTGACCCATAGTTCAAATCCACTGACCGTAGTATTCTGTGCTGAATTCAGTCTTAAAGACACAAGCAGGTCTGACTGCGCCTTATCACATGCAGCTACTCTTGCTTCATTAGTGACTGTCTTGTCTGAATCCCTCGTAAGTACAACTTTAACACCTCTTTGTTCAAGTTCACTTTTAAGCTTCAATGCCACTGCCAGCGTGACATCTTTTTCTGTAAGTCCGTTCGCACTTGCTCCAGAATCGCTTCCTCCAAGCGCCGGGTCGATACAGACTGTATAATTTTTGTCAAGTGTCTCTGACTGTGTTGCCGCTGCTGTACTTGTGCTTTCCTGCCTGCTTACTGCTGTAGCCGATGCAGCCGCTGTACTTGCCGCGGTTGTTTCCTGCTGTGAGACATTTATTTTAATATTTTTTAGAAATGCCGACAGATCATAGCCATTATAATCAGCATATACCATAACTCCAAATGCAGCTATTGCAAGTACAGTAATAACAGCTATAAAGTTATCTAATCTGAATGGTTTCTTTGAAGGCTGTTTTGAAATCTTATTCTTCAATTCAATCCTCCCTGAGTTTTGCTTAACATATCTATTTTCTATAAGCCAGGCAAAAATGTCAATACCAATTCGATATTTGTTTATGAATTCTTTACCATTTCCTTCTTTAATCTTCTGATTATCTTCTTTTCAAGTCTCGATATATACGACTGTGATATTCCAAGCAGGTCTGCAACCTCTTTTTGTGTCATCTCCTCGCCATCTGAACTTGTAAGCCCATATCTTAAATCAACTATTTTTCTTTCTCTATCAGAAAGTTTTGCTATTGCGCTGTTTAATATCTTCCTCTCTGCTTCATTCTCTATATCTTTGTATATAACGTCCTCATCCGTCCCCAATATATCAGATAACAAAAGCTCATTACCATCCCAGTCCACATTGAGTGGTTCATCAATTGACACCTCTGCCTTGGTTTTGTTATTCCTTCTAAGATACATAAGAATTTCATTCTCAATACATCTTGATGCATATGTTGCAAGCTTGATGTTCTTATCAGGCTTATATGAATTAATTGCCTTTATAAGTCCTATTGTTCCTATTGATATAAGGTCTTCCACACCAACGCCTGTGTTGTCAAACCTTTTTGCAATATACACAACAAGTCTTAAATTGTGTTCTATCAGGCATTTCTTGGCATCCCCCTGATTATCTGTCGCAAGTTCCCCTATAACTCTTGCTTCTTCCTCTGCCTCGAGTGGTGCTGGAAGCACTTCTGAGCCGCCTATGTAATGTACATCTGGCTGTGAGATTGTAAATAAGCTTTTAAATCCCGGTACCACCTTAAACTGAAATCTATCTTCTACTGCTACTTTTAATACCATAACTATCGTCTCCCATTTTTATTAATAACGGATTTACCAGCATGTCATAATCATCCCCATGTGATATGGCATTTTCACTGATTCCTACCAGAACATCTTTTAAATTCAACTCAATACTGCTGTTGTATATTCGACACGTTTCGGCTGTAAACACCTGTATCACGCCATTCTCACAGCCGACAGAGCTGATGGGAATATAGTGTACTTTTTCCTTCTGACCTATATATATATTCTGTGGAACAGCATTTTTATCTATAACACATACTGGTTTGCCGTTATATGGGTCTGTGAGATGATTGCCTGTATCGACAATCCCATCTACAGTAAAGTGTCTGTCTGCTACACAGATATCCACTTTCACGATATACTCCCTTATCTGCGTAATTCTCACAACAGCCTGCGCGCATATTTTAATAATCACTGCTGCAACAATCACATATACCAGAAGCTCCGGCTGGGATAGAAGGCTTCGTCGTATACAGCCTCCAACACTTGTATATGACACAAACATATTGAGCGCCCCTGCCAGTGCAAATGTTATGATATAAAGAATAACTGCTCCTTTGATATTTCTTTTTGGATTATATGTACCACTGATAATCATAATCATAAGAAAGCTGACTACCAGATATGTGCATATATGAAAAATGTTTCTGACGGTTCCTGTGCTTATCTGTACAATCACAGCCCACAGTGCTCCTAAAGTGGCTGAAAGAAAAATCTTCAGGTATGAAGCAGCATACCCACAGACCTTATTCGTGTAATAAAGCACTATGTAATCCATAATCAGGTTAAGCAGGAAAAAAACGTCAAGATATACAACGATTACCTATCGCCTCCCTCTCTATCAGAACATCCTGTTGCTGTCATTACCATCGCTGACAACAGAATGTATTATAGACAGGTCGTGATAAGAAATTTGTCGCAAAGAGAGGATAGAAAAAATTTATTTAGAAAAACTCCAACAATTAAAAAATACCCCGTCAGTTACCTGACGGGGCACATAAAAATTATTATTATCTACGATTCTTCTGAAGGAATGTTGGTATATTGATTCCCTTCTCTACTTTATTGCTTGTAATTTCACCTGGAGTCTTAAGTCCTGGAACTGGCTCCTCTGAAGCATATGAAGGTGTTATTGTTGCAGATGATGATGAGCCTGCTGTTGTCTGGACAGGTGTTGATGATGCCTGTCCACCTGAATAAGAATATGTAGGCTTAGCTGCTGGTCTTACACCTGGTGTAACTCTTGTCTGTGCAGAGAATCCTGCCATTGCATTATTAACATTAGTGTCTTCAAGACCTGTCGCAATAACTGTAATAGATGCAAAATCTGTAACTGAATCATCATATACAGCACCGAATATAATGTTAGTATCATCTCCTGTAAGTTCTCTTACATAGTCTGCTGCATCATTAGCTTCCATAAGTGAAACATCACCAGATATGTTGATGATAACATCTGTTGCGTTATTAATAGTTGTCTCAAGAAGTGGACTCTCAACAGCAATCTTAACAGCCTCAAGTGCCTTGTCATCGCCTGTTGCTGAACCGATACCGATATGAGCAACACCCTTATCCTGCATAACTGTCTTAACATCGGCAAAGTCAAGGTTGATATCACCAGGATTGTTAATAAGATCTGTGATACCCTGAACAGACTGCTGAAGAACCTCATCAGCCTTCTTTAATGCCTCTGGCATAGTTGTTCTTCTGTCTACTATCTCTAAAAGCTTGTCATTAGGGATAACGATAAGTGTATCTACGTTCTCCTTAAGTCTCTCTATTCCTGAAAGAGCGTTATTCATACGTGTCTTGGCCTCAAATCTGAAAGGCTTTGTAACAACACCAACTGTAAGAATACCCATCTCTTTAGATACCTTAGCTACAACAGGAGCTGCACCAGTTCCTGTTCCACCACCCATACCACAGGTAACAAATACCATATCTGCACCCTTGATGGCCTGTGTAATCTCTTCTATACTTTCCTCTGCTGCCTTCTCTCCAACTTCTGGATTGGCACCTGCGCCCAGTCCCTTAGTCAGTTTCTCCCCAATCTGAATAGCTACAGGAGCCTTACATAACTGTAATGCCTGTCCATCTGTATTAATTCCGATGAACTCTACTCCTCCAACATTCTCATCTATCATTCTGTTAACTGCGTTGTTTCCAGCTCCACCAACGCCCACTACTATTATCTTTGCTGATGACCCTGAGTCATTTGTCATAATCTCTAACAAGGGAACTGCCTCCTTTTTTTGCACTACTAAATATAATATAAAATTTACGGTAAAATATCAATATGTTTTTCAATTTTCTTTCTTAAATATAACCGATGAATTATTGCCATTATACTCTGAAAGATACAATGTACCTTTCATTCCGTTAAGACTGTCCTCCATCTGTTTTAATACAAATAATTTTTCTGTGCAGTCTTCCACACTTCCAAGTTCTATCTTAACATCGTCCATATATAATGTGACATTGTAAGACGAGTCAAAATATATCTTATCTATTCCAAGCTGATACTTGTCAAATGCCTGTGTCAGATCAAGAATATTGCTGAATATAGACATATTATCAATCTCAAGCTTAGAATTAAGGACTATACTTTTAAATTCAAGTCCTTCTATCTGCGGAACACCTTCATACTGCACAGATGAGCTTTCTACAACTGTACCATCCTTATCGAAGTACATATTACAGCCCATATAGTTTATATACCCAACTATAGGTTTCTCATATACTGTAACAGTCAGCTTATCAGGCCATGTCACATCCACATCATATTTCTGCACAAATGCTATCTGCTTATCTTTCTTGCCAAACAGCATATAAAACAATATGTTAGGATTGTCACCGCCAAATATCGCATCATTCAGCTCACCGGGCGCATAGTGGGTTCCCCCTATATACTCTATAGATACAGCCCGGAATACATAGGCACTTACACCTGTAAACGCCGCAGCCAAGACAAACAGTATAATAATAAGACGCTTTAATATTTTCTTTTTATGTGCATTTCTGTCAAGCTTTGTACCAATATTACTCATATCCACCAACGCCCTTACATCTCAAGTTTAATCTGGCTGGACACATTCATAACAATGCCCACCTCTGCAAGCAGTACAACCGCCGATGAACCACCATAACTAATGAATGGAAGTGAAACACCTGTATTAGGAATAATGTTGGTAACAACCGCTATATTAAGCACAACCTGTATTGCAATATGTGCAAACACACCTGCTGCCAGAAGTGTTCCAAATAAATCTGGCGCATTCTGTGCTATATGTGCTATTCGCCATAACATAACAACAAACACAAGAATAATGCACACAGCTCCAAACAGCCCAAGTTCCTCACATATAATAGAAAATATCATATCATTCTGGGACTCTGGTATGTATCCAAGCTTCTGAAGACTCTTACCTAATCCCTTGCCAAATAATCCACCTGAGCCAATGGCATATAACGCCTGCACAGTCTGATAACCTTTACCAGTTATGTATTTTTCAGGATCCACCCACACAAGTATTCTGTTAAGACGGAAACTGCCAGTCATCTTGTTGGAATTAATCATTCCTGATACCCATGTATACAAACCAACAAAACCTGCAACAGCAGCTGCTCCAAGTGCTGCAAATATCTTATATCCTGGATATGCAACAAATATCATGACAAAACCAATTGCAAATATAATAAGTGCGCTGCTCATGTTATTAGATATTATAAATACTGCAATTCCCTGTATTCCTGCTGAAATCATAAAGATTATAAATGCATTTTTAAGCTTACGGACCTGCTTGCCATATCCACATACAAGAGCAGCAAGTAAAACAATAACTGCAAACTTAGATACATCGGCTGGCTGTACACCACCAAACACAGGGAATCTTATCCATCGCTTGGCGCCATTAGCGCTGCTTCCGAATGGGATAAGTGCAAACACAAGTCCTAACGCAAATATATACAGAACTAATGCGTATTTCTGCCAGATATGGTAATCAAATCTGTAAGCCATATACATAGCAACAAATCCAACTATTGTAGATAATAGCTGTTTAATAAAATAGGATGCTGCATTGCCGCTCTCCATCTGTGCAGTGTATGAACTTGTACTATATATCATCACCAGTCCAAAGCCAACCAGAAATATAGTTACGAACAAAAGACTATAATCAAAATATCTCTCTTTTGGCTTTTTAACTCTTTTTGCCATATGAAACCCCTATTATTAAAGTCTGTTAACAAAATCCTTGAACATTCTTCCACGCTGCTCATATGATTCAAACATATCCCAGCTTGCACACGCAGGTGATAAAAGGACTGCATCACCCGGCTTGGCATTGTCAGCACATATTTTTACAACTTCTTCCAATGAATCTGCAAACACATAATTCTTAAATCCATATTTATCTGCTGTCTTTGCAATCTTAGGCGCTGTAACCCCCATAAGAACAAGCATTTTAACCATTGGATTAAATGCTTTCACATATTCATCAAACTCTGACCCCTTATCATATCCTCCACCGATAAGAATTGTTGGACGTGACATAGCCTTAATTGCCTTAATTGCGGCATCCGGATTAGTTCCCTTAGAATCATTGTAATATACAACATCATTCTTAGTTGCAACATACTCAATTCTATGTTCTACTGCCTTGAATCTCTTAATCTCGTGAAGCATGATATCCTCTGGAACACCTGCTGCTTTAGTGATATCAATAGCAGCACATACATTTTCATAGTTATGCTCGCCAATCAGGTTCATATCATGCACATTCATAAGCACCTTATCTGTACTTCCATCATAATAGTGAATCTCTTCGCCATCTACATACGCACCCTTTGGTGGTCTCTGCTTGCTTGAAAACCATACAACATCTGCCTTGCACTCATTAAGTCCGAATTCTCTTAACACATCATCCTCATAGTTGAGCACACACACCTGCTCCTTAGTCTGGTTCATGCTTATATCCTCTTTAGTCTTAATATAGCACTCCATAGTATGATGTCTGTTAAGATGGTCTGGTGTTATGTTAAGAATAGCACTTACCAATGGCTTAAACTCATGTATAGTTTCTAACTGGAAGCTGCTTATCTCTGCTACAGTATATGAACTATCTGTTGTCTTTGACACTTCTGTTGTATATGGATTACCTATATTGCCAACTACAAATGTACTCTCATTCCATGCCTTCATAATCTGGCCTGTAAGAGCAGTTGTTGTTGTCTTACCATTAGTTCCTGTGATTGCAAGAAGTGTTCCCTTATCAAAATGATATGCAAGCTCTATCTCTCCCCACACTGGAACTCCTGCGCCCTTAAAGTTAAGAACAAGTTCACTGTCAATTGGAACTCCAGGGCTTATGACAAGAAGGTCATATTCCTTCTCACTTCCTTGTGGATAGCTTCCAACATATACTTCCCTTACAGGCATACCCACTTTTGCTTTAATGTCCTCTGGTTTTAATTTATTATTGCCGTCATAAAGCACAACATCTGCATTCTCCTGTATCAGAAGCTTAGCTGCGCCAATTCCGCTTATTCCTGTGCCTACTACGAATACCTTTTTCCCTTCAAATGTCATAATCTATCCTCCGTGTTACGACTGCATTATCGCGCAATATGCGTCAATCGTATACTTTTTAATTTTACTATCATTCATATATTATTTCAAGGCATATGGCAGTACATTTTCAAAGAGTTCTCTTATAACAGGCGCCGCTATTGTTCCACCATAATATGCCCCAACAGGCTCATCTATAAGGCACATTGCCATAATCTGTGGGTCATCAACACTTGAAAATCCTATAAAGCTCGCAATATATTTGCCAGAACCTCTCGGAAGTTTCTGTGATGTAGCAGTCTTTCCTCCAATAGAAAATCCTTCAATATACGCTTTATTGCCACCACCTTTTTCCACAACCTGCCCAAGTATATCCTTCATTGTGGCACTAGTCTGTGGATTGATTGCTTCTGACTGTATACTATACACAAATTCATTAACTGTCTCATTATTATTGTCAACAGTCTTTACAGCAAAATGCGGTGTCACAAGATTACCCCCATTGACAATTGCTGCTGCAGCCCTTATCATCTGCATCGGTGTTATCTGAAACGACTGTCCGAACGACATTGTAGCAAGTTCTACTTCGCCAACATTTTCCTGTTTATGTATAATTGTTGATGCCTCTCCTGCTATATCTATGCCAGTTTTGGACAAAAGACCAAGTTTTCCCATATATTTATAAAATGATGATACACCTACCCTTCGTCCCCACTCAATAAATGCAGGATTGCATGAATTCATAACTGTCTCTGTAAAAGTCTGGCTTCCATGGCCCGTTGTCTTATGGCACCTTATCGTTCTATCAGCCACAACAGTCCTTCCACCACATGAATAATGGTCATTAAGCGTACATGCTCCCGTTTCTAATGCTGCCGTCGCAGTCACCATCTTAAATATCGAACCTGGCTCGTATGTATCATTAATACAGAAATTACGCCATCTGGCATTGAGAATATTCATATCCGTCTCTCCTGAATACGGGTCATTCAGGTCATACTCGGGAGTATTGACCATTGCAAGTATCTCACCATTAGACGGATTCATCACAATTATAGATACACTTTTGGCCTGACACGACAGCATTGTTTTATTAGCAAGCTGTGTTGCATAACTCTGGATATTATAATCTAATGACAAAACAAGATTATCACCCTTGTCAGGCTCATCTCTCATCTCCTGATACTCATCAAGTTCAATTCCCCAGGCATCTGTCACTGTAAGTATCCTGCCTGATTCACCCGAAAGCTGTTCATCATACTTAGCCTCTATCCCTAATATCCCCTGATTATCTGCACCAGTAAATCCTATTACCTTGGACGCAAGACTTCCATATGGATAATACCTTTTATAGTCCTCATCTACTTTGACCCCCGGATAATTGTAATTCCTTATCCTGTCTCCCGTCTCCTTGTCTACATTAGATTTGACTTTCTCTATAGATGATACTTTTTCAACCCTTTTTCTCGCAGTCTGCTCATCTATAGCAAGTTCTGTGACAAGCATCTGTATAACACTTTCAGCATCTTCAATCTGGCTGTGAATCACAGATACTGTACACACTGTACGGCTCGAAGCAAGCACCACACCATTTCTGTCTAATATCTGGCCACGCATCGCCTTAATGCTTCGTTGACGCTCATGAAGATTAGAAGCTTTCTCCGAATAATATTCAGACTGTCCTACCATAAGTATGCACAGTCTTACAATAAGTACCACCGCTGCCGCCACAACGCACATAATAGCAGCAAACATTTTCTTTCTGTGCCTCATATACGGCATTCTGTTAGTTGTGTTAAATTTCAATACATTTTTATTCATAAAAATCCGAAAAGCAGCTGATTATAATATAATATTAGCCGCCTTTCGGATATATGTTAATTATTCCCAGGAACCTGTACAGTTGATTCTACAGGACTATCAGATGTGTCCTGTGGTTCCTCTGATATATCTTTGTATACATTAAGATAAGGAAGGATTTCCTCATATATGTCATGTGTAAGATTAAGCGCATCATTAGTAGAACCGCCTGTTCCATTAGTTCCATATGGCTCATCAATAACAATATACAGCACAATCTGAGGGGCATTCATAGGTGCACATCCTATATATGAAACAACCCATTTGTTTTCCGAACGTGGCTGCTTCTGGGCCGTACCTGTCTTACCACCTATTGAATATCCAGTAACACCAGCCTTCTTAACTAATCCGTTGTCAACCGCATTCTTAAGATACTTTCTCATAAGCTCTGATGTCTTCTTGGTTACAGTGTATCTAACAAGCGTAGGCTCTATATTCTTAACAACCTCACCTGTACTCTTTTCTATTCTCTTCACAACATGCGGCTGATAATAACTTCCACCATTGACTACTGATGAAAATGCAGCAGCCATCTGGACCATATTGACATTAAGATTCTGCCCGAATGAGTTACAGGCCGCATCAAGTGCTGTCATATTAGAACTCTGTACAAGACCGGCTTCCTCACCTGGAAGGTCTATTCCAGTCCTGCTTCCGAATCCAAGCTGTATCTGGTATGCAGCCATCTTCTTACCACCAAGTCGTGATGAGAGCTGGATCATAGCGGGGTTACATGACTGTGCAAGCGCATCTGCGAGTGTGATTATTCCATGGCTTCCCTTGCTTGATGATACATGGCACTTAATCTTCTCGCCACTTACTTCCTCATACCCTTTACAATTAAATGTGTCTCCATCAAATGTCACGCCTTCCTCTAATGCTTCTGCCTCTGTGAATACCTTAAATGTTGAACCAGGCTCATATATATTAGAAACACAGTAATTATTCCATAACGCATACATAGCATTAGTCATATCAACATCTGACATACCGCTTAATTCTTCTGCTGTATATATCTTAGTCAAATCCCTTGGATTGTTAAGATCAAACGATGGGTAATTTACCATTGCAAGAATCTCACCCGAATTTGGATCCATAGCAATAACTGCTGTAGATTTAGAAGGACGTTCTGCATTGAGGGCTGCCACTTTCTGCTCTATAACTGACTGCACCTTATAATCAATAGTTGTGACTATATTATTGCCATCCACAGCCTTCTTTTCATTAGTCTGGACTTCAAGATTCTCACCAACATAACTATATGCCATTCCATCCGTTCCTGAAAGTTCATCATTATAATAACTCTCAAGGCCTAACTCACCTCCATTAGCTGCACTTGCAAAGCCTATAACATCGCATGCAAGTGTATTAAATGGGTACTTTCTTATGTAACTGTTCTCAAACCATACCCCTTTAATATCTGGATTATTCTTGGTATCTGCCATCATATCCTGAAATTCTTTGATCTGGTCAGATGTAAGTTCCTTTAACAGCTTTTCATACTGGCTGTTCGGCTTAGAAGCAAGAATCGATTCAAGGTCTGATCTGTTAAGTCCGAAACACTTTACTAACGCACTCAGTGTAGGCTCCTTATACTTAGAATCAGAAAGCACTGTCTTGGGGTCAAGTATAAGATTATACACTTTCTCACTATACGCAAGAATTGTTCCATTCTTATCCTGAATCTGTCCTCTCTTATACGGAATAGTTGTTGACGTATATGTCTGATGATCCAGTACTATCTTGGAATATGTCTCTCCCGACGTATAATTAATATGTATAATTCGTGCTATTATACCTAAAAAGCACACAACAAATACAAAAAAAGCAACGCCAACCTTTTTTTGTGTAACTCTCAGCATTGCTTTTTTCTCTCGTAATTTTCTTTTTTTAATATCTTCGCTATTCATAATTTATTTCCTTATCTGTGTTTATTTAGCAGATGGAATATCCTTATACTGCTTAACATATTCACTTATAGCAGAATCATATGTAATAACCTGGTCTCTGTCAGGATATATCATACCAAGTTCATTGACTGCTGTATCAAATATGAGCTCATAATCAATGTTAGTATTAATTTCAACTTCTCTCTCGTCATTCTCGTTAGTAATCTCGTTAAGCTTTGTCTGTAACTGTGTGACTGTATTCTGGTTACCCTGAACTGCTGACTGGATATTAAGATACTGCACGCACATAATAAATATAGTAACTACTATAGCAGATACGCCAAGTGTATACAAGAAATTAACCTTATTAGCTCTGCGGATTCTCTTGTTGTTTAATCTCTCCTGTCTTAAAGCCTCTTCATCTCTTCTTACAGGTGATTTTTTTCTTGCAGGAGCAGCCTTCTTTGCTGGTGCTGCCTGTGGTTCCTGCTGTGGTACAGATACCGCATTACCATACACATATGGATTAGTATTTCTTGTCATCATTGCCTTGTTAAAATCAATACTGCTAGCCATCCTTTGGCGTCCTCCCCTTCAATACTATATTTTTTCAAAGACTCTTAATTTAGAACTCTTTGATCTTTTGTTCTCATTAAGCTCCTCCTCCGATGGAAGAATCGGTTTTCTTGTGATAACCTTCCCCTTAGAAACCTTGCCACATACGCAGACTGGAAAATCCGGCGGACATGTACATGGGTTTTCATTATTCTTAAATCGTGTCTTAACAATTCTATCTTCCAATGAATGAAATGTTATGATACATATTCTGCCCTTTGAATTAAGCCTGTCTATCATCATATCTATAGAATTCTCAAGCACATCAAGTTCATGATTAAGCTCAATTCTTATCGCCTGATAAGTTTTCTTTGACGGATGCCCTCCTACTGCACGGCATTTCATAGGAATCGCAGCCTTGATTATCTCATTGAGCTGGAATGTTGTTGTTATCTCTTCGCTCTGTCTTGCCATAACTATATGCTTGGCAATGTTCTTAGCGAACTTATCCTCACCATAATCTCTTATAATCCTATACAGGTCATACTCACTGTACTCATTAACTATATCTTTCGCTGTGAGTAATTGTCTCTGGTCCATTCTCATATCAAGAGGTGCATCAACCTTGTATGTAAATCCCCTCTCTGCTGTATCAAGCTGATAAGATGAAACTCCAAGGTCTAATATTATTCCATCAACTTTGTCAATTCCAAGTTCATCAAGTACAAGATTCATATTACAGTAATTATTTCTTACTATTGTCACTCTTGATGAGAATTCCTTTAATCTCTCTGTTGCAGCTTTGATAGCATCCTCATCCTGATCGATTCCTATCAGCCTGCCTTTATCTGACAGCCGCTTAGCTATCTCATATGAATGACCGCCACCACCAAGTGTTCCATCAACATATATACCATCAGGTTTAATATTAAGATTGTCTATTGTCTCGTCCAGTAAAACTGACTTATGTCTGAATTCCATATCATCACCCCTTATCAGATATCAAACTCTATATACTGAATCCAAGGCTCTCCATGTTCTCAGCAACTTCATCCATATCAGTATCGTATGTATTAACTGATTCTTCCCAAACCTCTTTGCTCCATATCTCAATTCGGCTTGCGACTCCAACCAATACCACATCTTTCTCAAGTTTTGCAAATTCTCTTAATACCTGTGGTAAAAGTATTCTTCCCTGCTTATCTACCTCACAGGCTGCTGCTCCAGCCAGGAAGAATCTTGTAAATTGTCTGGCATTCTTGTTGGTAAGTGGAAGAGTTCTTAATTTCTCTTCAAAAGCGTTCCATTCGGAGTTGGAATATACAAACAAACATCCATCAAGACCTTTAGTAACCACGAATTCGTCACCAAGTGCCTCACGAAATTTAGCTGGAACAATCAGACGCCCTTTGGCATCGATGGTATGATTGTATTCACCCATAAACATAAATTTCGTCCTCCATCTACCACTTTAAACCACTTACTACCACTTTCCACCACTTTAGTGTCAATTTTATACTTATTTTATATAAATTTCAACCCTTTTTTGCAAAAAAATAATGGGCGGAAGCCAGATATCATCTAGCTTCCGCCCATTTATACACCATGTAGTATCACATGGTACTAGTACCACATTATGTAGGTTATTATACATTAAATCTGAATAGTATAATTCCGTTTTCCATTAAAAAGTTACTGATTCATTATATCTCATTCAGTTTGAAAAATCCATACCTAACTGTTCATTATGTCCAATAAATACTATAAAAAATCGGTCGGTTAGGGGTTCAGATAGGGGTAAAAATTTTTGCAGAATACCCTATAAATTATATCTATTCTCTTTATAGAGTTAAGTGTACTAAAAAAAGAAAATATGGGAGGAATCAACTATGGAACATATAAAACAGACAGACCTTGTAAAACAACTATCAACCAACACCATAGAACGCATGAGTGGAAACGCTGTAAGAAATAGCAAAATGGAATACTACTTTCTCAAACTACTTGCTAATGGAATTGTCAAAAAGCGTATGTCTAAAGCCGAAATCACTCAATTACGTAACCGTCTGAAACGCTTACAAGGTTGCAATAAATTCTGGCTAACGGAAACCTATGAACAAAGTCATATAAAAATATTGCTTCAGACATATCTTTGTAAAGATAAATTTTGTAATAATTGCAGTCAAATGAAAAAGCTCATTCTAAAGAATCGTTTTCTTCCGTCTCTTGAACAATATAAAGACAATCTGTATCACATTGTTTTGACGGTTCCAGATTGTGACGGTGAATCTCTTAAAAATACCATTTGGAGAATGAACACTTGTTTCAAGACTTTAATAACTTATCTAAATGGCAATAAAAAAGTGAAGGGACTTGACCTTTCAATTTATGAATTCCAAGGTTGCATCCGTTCTCTTGAAATCACATACAACGAAGATTCGTATCACCCTCACTTTCATGTTGCCGCTGTTCTGGGAAACAAAGTGGCAGCAGAAGAAAAATATATCATCAATGAGTTTTCAAACCGTGGGAAACGGCAATTTTCTGATTTTGAAGCTCTTTTACAGCGAATATGGTGGCTTCTTATAAATCAAAAAAGACTCACATTTGATAATATAAATAATGATACTACTTTCCCTGGAAGATATAGCTGTACGGTTGATAAGTTTGAATCTACCGATTACCAGAACCTGTTCGGCTACATGACAAAAATGTATGGAGAAGACAAAACAGAGATGACCTATGATAATTTCAAGATTCTATACTATGCAACATATCGTGTTCGCCAAATACAAGGGTACGGTGTCTTCTACAATGTCAAAGAAGCAAACTCGGAACATTACACCGAAACGGATTATACTATGTTAGAAGATTATTTGCTCTGTAAGGAACAGCCTGTAAGTGCCTATGAACCGTTAAGCCATTTTTCCCCCTTAAACGGATATAAATTGGTAAAACATTCCTTAAAAACTCGAATTTAAATTAAACGAAAATTGGCATCTACCATAGAAATGTTGTCTGCGTGTTCATTTAAATGATTTTAAACTTTAAAATACTACTGGGATTCATAACTTGTAAAATTACATCATGGAATTGATTGCAATATATCCTTTATCAGCGTATGATAATTAAGAACCCTTATATCTATATGGAAAATATTCAGATCATATAAATTAGAATTACAAGAGGTGTAAGAATGGAAAAAACAAGTATTTTTGAACGTCCAGTAAGCGAAATGTTAAGGGAGAATGCTAAGAAGAACATTCCAGTACAGACTGATGATAAGTCTATCTATTCTATCCCCGATAACATTACTGATGAGGAACTGAAAGAGCAGATAAAAAAGCATAGTAAATAGGCATTAAAATTTAAGACAAAGTACCTTAAAGAGACAAGCTTCTCAAGGTACTTTGTCTTTACTCATTTTTACGGTCATCCAAATAGCGGAACAACAAGCTTATCATATTGATAGCAAGAATTTTCTGCTCCTGTGTTCTTCCATTCATTAACTGACTCCATAACTTATATTCATCATCTTCTCTGGTGGCAACACAATCGGAAAGCAAGTAATCTATGGTAACTCCTAAACGCTTGGCTACAATTATGAGATTTTCCAACGTAAAGCTACGCTCTCCACGTTCGACCTGTCCTATATAAGCCATTGAAAGATTAACATCCTCTGCCAATCGTTCTTGTGTCAAATTAAGCCGTAGCCGTTCTTCACGAATACGTTTTCCTATCTTCTGGCTATATGTTTCTTCCTTGCTGTAAGTTTTACTATTTTGTGACATTGTGGCACTCTCCTTTGCTATCTGTATGCTAAAATGATACAAATAGCAAAGATTATATTTAATCCGCACGTTGCATTATTTATATATGCTATTAGTTGTTTTATTGTTTGCGATATGCTAAGATTGTGGCAAACCCTTATGGAGGTGCCACATGAAAGTAATATTAAGCCGAAAAGGCATGGATAGTTTGGCTGGTGGTATGCCAAGTCCAATTCTTCCAGACGGAACATTATTGTCTCTACCGATTCCAGACAACAAAAGCAATTCAAAATATGAAGAACTCTATTATCAAGGGAAAAACCTGCAAGAAATCATCAGACAGCTAAATCCAAAATTTGATTTCGACGAAAATAAAACTTGCCATCTTGACCCAGATATTTATGATGATATAACACTTGAAAAGTCATCTTCATGGAAACCAGCATTTGGACAATGCGGTATTTCTGCTGCCCACTTAGATAAATTGGAGGTCAGTAACAATGATATATTTTTGTTTTACGGAATGTTTCAGCCAACAGAACAATTAGCTGACGGAACGCTTGCTTTTGTTAAATCTGCTCCTATTCGTCATATCATTTATGGTTATATGCGTATTGGAGAAATTCTAAAGGACACCCAAACAATCAAGCAACAATACTCCTGGCATCCTCATAGCCAAAATGACACACTTGCAAATAATCGCTTATATTTGCCTATAGAATACGGCACATTTCATTATGACGATAAACTCGTCCTTACACAAAGAAACCAAGATAGTCGAAGAGTATGGCAATTACCGTCATTTTTTGCTCAGAACGGTATTTCTATCTCTTGGCAAGGAAAGAACCACCCCATAATGAAAGAGGGATTTTCTGTGTTAAATTCCTCTGTTAGAGGACAAGAATTCGTCATTACCACAAGCACCGCCGAACAACAACAAAATTTATGTAATTGGGTGGAAAATTTGATACATATTGAAAAAAGGGATTTAGAAGGAGCTAAAATGGATCAAATTATCACAGAAATCTGCAACACCGACCTAAAAAAGGGAATTTTTGAAAACTCTCAGTTTATCTTCTTTGCCGAAAACGGTGCAATGGGAGAAGCTGGAAAGGTATTGATTATAACCTCTGGCGGCAGTATTTTTCATTGCAATTATTGCTATGGCGATATAAGTCTGAACAAACTATATCGTTCTATTCCTGTCTTAAAGGCTTGCAAGTTCTCCGCATTCGGCGATGAGGCAGACATTCCGAACGGCTGGAGCTATGAATATCTTGGTGCTGGGAATCATTTGCTTATCAGAAATGATGTTTATCCAGATTTCAAAGAAATTCTCAAAAGTAACGGTGCAGAATACCCAGAGGATGTTTATCAAATATGGTTTGATACGGCATGGAATATCATTGAAAATCAAAACAAAGGGAAACTTCCACTCTCAACCAAAACTGCTGACGAATTGATACTATTGATGAACAAATCAACTCAGTCAGCAAAGCTAATGACCGAAGAAGAAACTATTGAATATGATTCAGAAAATGGGTATGACCCTTATGAATCCTAGAAATGACCTACATAGCTTTATATCAGAACAGCCCTGCTCTTTTAATGAGCAAGGCTGTTCTTTTAAATGGGCAAATTATATTGATTACAACCAATTCAACATGGAATCGGTATAACCTACGCTGTCTTTACCAATACAAAAGTATTGTCTTTTTTCACTACCACCCATACGGATTGTATGTAATGGTCTGCGAAAATACACACTATATGAACAAATAATCTTTGCCTGATACAACAATTTATAAAAAAGTGATTTAGCAGGTATCACAAATGCGTTACCACAATTTTCATTCCAATAACTCACAAAGTGTTTATAAATAAAATCACAATCCAGTAGGAAATTCCCACCCTCTACACAACCTATTTGTGCTATATCTACATCTGATAAGTTGTAAGTTAGGAAATTATCAAATCCATGCCTGTCAGCATAGTTATATATACACCTGCACTGTTGAACTGTTTCAAATACAAATTTCAAAAATTTTTCAATAACTTCTTGAGACAAACCATTTTCTTTACGCATATCGAATAGCCCTCCTTTTTATTTGTCGTTCATCCTTCGTAAGCCATGCGATAAACGCTTCTTTCGTAACAAGCATTCGTTTGTTCACAAAAATTGTTGGAAATTGCTCTGAGTTCATAAGCTCATACGTTTTACCCTTTGATAATCCCAATATTTTTTGAACATCTTTTGCACTGAGCACCAGTGGCACATCATCCCAGTTGCAGTATTCGTTCACTAATTTTCCTCCTTTCAGTTGTTTTTGTTTGTTATATTATTCCCTCACTTGTATTTATCGTTTGTTTCTGTTGACAATTTACCATATTTGCGTTATGATGTCAATAGCAATTTTTCCCGATATAGGGATAACGCATTTTAATACTTTACTTTTGAACAAAATAGAGAAATAATAAACGTAGAACAGAAAGAGGTATGAACATTATGGAAAAACTCAGTAAGGAAACTTTAGCAATTACAGTAGGCACAAGATTAAAGGAACTTCGCAAAGCAACTACCGATTTAGGTCAAAAAGAAGTTGCTGACAACCTCGGCATTACCAAACAGGCTTTAAGCAATTATGAAAGCGGTAGAAATCTTCCAGACCATACTGTCCTAATTGCCCTTGCAAAATATTATTCCTGCACAACGGACTATTTATATGGAGTGACTGACGTAAAAATTCAAAAAGCAACAAATTATTCCGAACGTGAAAGTGTAAATTCATTGCTTCACGCTATGGATAACGTTGCAGAGGATGAGGGAGATTTCGTTGTTTCTACAATGGCAGATACACTTAATGCTTTGTCTATCAACGAAAAGAACCCTCAAAGAAGTGGATTTATTGAACTCTTGGGAGAATTTCATATAAATTATACAGAGGCAATTAAAGCAAGTACAAGAAGTTCAAGGCATTTGTTGCAGCCAAACATCACCCCCAAAGAAGTAGCAAAAGAAACTGCTCGATTTTATATCTATAATGAGCTAGCTAGAATTGCAGAATCAATGCAGCAAACGCTCTTCTCAGCAGTGTTATCCTTTTCCACTGATTCCAAGAAAAAATTGCGAAACAGAAAAAGCTTTAGTAAAGGATTAGATGGCAAAAATATTGAAAGGAAATGTTAAAAAGTATGGCAAAAAAACGTGGTCAAAATGAAGGTTCTATACGCAAGAGAAAAGACGGCACATGGGAAGCTCGTGTAACAATTTATACTGACGCTAACGGTAAACAGGTTCGTAAATCTCTTTATGGCAAAACTAAAAAAGAGGCATTTGAAAAAATGACAGATTTGCAGAATAATCTTCAAAAGGGTATTATAACGAATCCTACAGAAATGACCGTCAGTGAATGGTTGGATGTATATATGAGAACATATAAAAAACCGCACGTCCGTCCTGCTACTTACAATAACTATTCCGTAAAGGTAAACAACCATATAAATCCAGCAATCGGTCATTATAAAATCAAAAGTTTACGTCAGGATATTGTTCAGAGATTTGTTAATAGTCTTTCCGAAAAGGGATTAGCCCCATCAACTGTAACTGATATTTTCAAATTACTGCACAATGCTCTGGAAACTGCAATTGATGACGGTCTGATTGCACGAAATGTAGCCAACAGGGTTAAATTACCCAAAACTTCAAAGCCCAAAATCAACGTACTTACACCCGAACAGGAAAAGGCATTTATTGAACAAGCTAATAAAACCTATATGGGAATTATGTATGTTTTCGACCTCCGCACAGGAATGCGTCTTGGGGAATTGCTTGGATTAAAATGGAGTGATATTGATTTTGAGAATAATGAGCTTCATGTAAATAGAACTCTTTACAAGGCAAAAGACCCAGACGAATCAAGTTCACGTTGGTATATAGATTTTGGTGACCCTAAAACCGAAGCTGGCAAAAGAACCATTCCTCTTTATGATAGCGGTATAGAAATCCTTGCCACCATTTTTGAACAGCAAGAAGAAAATAAGCAAAAAGCTGGTGCTGCATACATTGATAACGACCTTGTATTCTGTACTCATCTCGGCAAACCGTTAGACCCAAACAATATGCGCCGTACCTTTTATTCTATCTGTGATAAAATCGGGTTGAAAGGATTACACCCGCATTGTTTACGACATACTTACGCTACACGAGGTGCTGAAAGAAACGTAGACATGAGAGCTTTACAGGCTGTTCTTGGGCACGCCAATATTCGTGAGACGATAGATACCTATACTCATGCTTCAAACGACTTCAAAAGACGTGAACTAATGAAGCTGGAAAATACACAAGAAGACACAATGGAAATTCTCGGTAGGGGTTAGGTAGGGGTTAAATGCCAAAAGGAGCTACCGTCCATAAACGGTAACTCCCAAGATTTCCAACAATTCAGTATGGAAAATAAGCATTAGACGTTAAACCTGAATAATATTACGTCGCCATCTTTCACAACATAATCTTTTCCTTCCATTCTTACCAACCCCTTCTCTTTAGCGGCATTGTAAGAACCACAATCAAGTAAATCCTGATAATACACAACCTCTGCCTTGATGAATCCTCTCTCGAAATCACTATGGATTTTACCAGCCGCCTGAGGGGCTTTAGTACCCTTCGTGATTGTCCATGCTCTTGTCTCTGTCTCACCTGCTGTAAGGTAGCTTATAAGTCCAAGAAGTGAGTAACTTGCTGATATCAGCTTATCAAGACCTGATGAGCTGATTCCTAAATCCTCTAAGAACATCTTCTTCTCATCATCATCAAGCTCAGATATCTCCTGCTCAATCTGTGCACAGATAACGAATACACCACAGTGCTCTTTCTCTGCGAACTCTCTTACTGCTGCTACATATTTGTTATTAGCACCATCATCTGCGAGGTCATCCTCTGTAACATTAGCTGCAAATATAACTGGCTTAGCTGTAAGAAGGTTATATTCCTTCATAAGTGCCTCTTCATCTTCATCTGCAAGCTCAAAGTTCTTGGCAAGATTACCAGCTTCAAGATATGCTATAAGTCTCTCAAGAAGGTCAACTTCCTTGGCAATATCCTTGTTGTTATACGCTGCTTTCTTCTGCTTTGCAAGTCTTCTCTCAAGCACTTCCATATCAGAGAATATAAGCTCAAGATTAATAGTCTCTATATCACGAAGTGGGTCAATGCTTCCTTCTACATGAACTATGTTAGTGTTCTCAAAACATCTTACAACATGTACAATTGCATCAACTTCCCTGATGTTGGCAAGGAACTGGTTACCAAGTCCTTCACCCTTAGATGCGCCCTTTACAAGTCCTGCTATATCAACAAACTCAATAACCGCTGGTGTTATTTTAGCCGAATTATATAAAGCTGCGAGCTTGTCAAGTCTCTCATCTGGCACTGTAACAACACCGACATTAGGATCAATTGTACAGAATGGATAGTTTGCTGACTCTGCTCCAGCCTTAGTAAGTGAATTAAACAATGTGCTCTTTCCTACATTAGGAAGACCAACGATACCGAGTTTCATATCTTTATCTCCTTCTTATAACCAGGTAGTGTCAACTCTGACACTCCACTTTTCTATTTTTCTTTATATTTCAAGGGTTTTCACATATTTTTGCATAAAAAAAGTGACTACCCCCTAAATAATCAGTATAATTGAATCTGCGACAAAACAATCATCCGTATAGA
>JBNMKL010000004.1:0-93481 GCA_050874305.1 Lachnospira sp.
GATGATGCCAGAAGAGTAGCAGCAATGCTTGATATACCATATTATGTGATGAATTTTAAGAATGAATTCAAAAGAGACGTAATCGATTACTTTGTGAAAGAATATAAAGAGGGACGTACACCTAATCCATGTATAGCATGTAACAGATATGTCAAGTGGGAATCCCTTCTTACAAGAAGTTTAAGCATTGGAGCTGATTATATAGCAACTGGACATTATGCAAGAATTACACAGCTTCCTAATGGAAGATATGCAATCCGTAATTCTGTGACAGCTAAGAAAGACCAGACATATGCACTATATAATCTTACCCAGGAGCAGTTGTCAAGAACACTTATGCCGATAGGTGACTACACCAAGGATGAGGTAAGAGCCATAGCAGAGCGTATAGGTCTTACAGTTGCACATAAGCCTGACAGCATGGAAATCTGCTTTGTGCCAGACAATGATTATGCTGGATTTATCGAAAGAGAGACAGGATATGAGAGCGTTCCAGGAGATTTCGTTGATACACAGGGGAATGTAATAGGAAAGCACAAAGGGGTAATCCACTACACAGTAGGACAGAGAAAAGGACTTGGCATAGCACTTGGCAAGCCGGCATTCGTTGTTGCGATAAAGCCTGAGACTAATCAGGTTGTTATCGGCGATAACAGCGATGTATTTTCTAATAAACTTTATGCCAACCACATTAATCTTATGGCAGCAGATGAGATAACAGAGCCAGTCCACCTTAAGGCTAAGATACGTTACAGCCATGAGGGAGCTATGTGTACTGTAAGAAAGGTAGCAGACGACACAATAGAATGTACATTTGATGAACCGGTACGTGCCATAACACCGGGACAGGCAGTTGTACTGTATGATGGCGATTACGTATACGGAGGCGGAACTATTATATAGTACCAGATACATTTATTATATTGTGCCAGACACATTTAAATATCAGCTATGAGAAAGGAAGGAATATATGAAGATTTCGACAAAGGGAAGATATGCAGTAAGACTTATGCTTGACCTTGCACTTCACAACACGGGAGAGGCAGTCAGTATCAAAGACATATCAAAGAGACAGGAAGTATCGGATAAATATCTTGAGCAGATAATATCCATACTTAATAAAGCCGGATATGTAAGAAGCATAAGGGGCGCACAGGGTGGTTATATGTTAAAGAAAGACCCGAAGGAATACACAGTAGGCATGATTTTAAGACTTACAGAAGGGTCGCTTGCACCTGTTGACTGTGTTGAGGATGAGGATACAACCTGTCCAAGAGAGCAGTCATGCGTAACATACGTTATATGGAAAAGATTAAATGATGCTATTAACGGAGTGGTTGATAACATAACACTTGCAGACCTTGTTGAGCTGCAGATGCAGATGACAGATAATTACGTTATCTAAAGCCAGAGGAGATGGATATATGATTTATATGGATAATGCTGCGACAACGGCTGTATTACCAGAAGTTCTTGATAAGATGATTCCTTATTATAAGGATATATACAGTAATCCGTCAGCGATATATTCATTTGCACAGAAAAGCAAAAATGCTGTCGAGGATGCGAGGACTGTGATTGCAGATACGCTTGGAGCTGCTGCCAATGAGATATATTTCACAGGAGGAGGAAGCGAATCAGATAACTGGGCATTAAAGCTTGTGGCAGAGAAATATAAGGATATAGGTAAGCACATTATAACGACGGCAATTGAGCATCATGCTATACTTCATACTGCAGAATATCTCGAAAAAATGGGCTATGATGTGACATACATTGAACCTGATAATAATGGATATATATTACCTTCTAAAGTTGCAGATGCAATTCGTCCAGACACAATTCTGATAAGTGTCATGACTGCTAATAATGAAGTTGGAACAATTGAGCCTATATCAGAGATAGGAAAAATAGCTCATGAACGTGGAATCATAATGCATACAGATGCAGTTCAGGCATATGGACATATTCCTATTGACGTAAAGACAATGAATATAGATATGTTAAGTGCTTCGGGACATAAGTTTAATGGCCCTAAGGGTGTAGGATTTCTTTATGTTAATAATCATGTTAAGTTTGGTTCATTCATACATGGAGGAGCACAGGAGAGAGGACGAAGAGCTGGAACTATCAATGTCCCGGGAATTGTTGGAATGGCTGAAGCCGCAGGAATCCATTCACAGAACATGGCAGATGACAATGCATATATATCAAAATTAAGAGATTATATGATTGATAAAATTAAGACAGAAATACCATATACATATGTCAATGGTTCGCTTACAGACAGACTACCTAATAATATTAATATTTCATTTGAATTTATAGAAGGAGAAACACTTCTTATAATGCTTGATCAGGATGGAATATGTGCATCAAGTGGTTCGGCATGCACGTCAGGCTCTCTTAATCCATCACATGTACTAAAGGCAATGGGAATTACCGATTCACTGTCACACAGTGCATTGAGACTTAGTATATCTAAAGATACGACATATGATGAAGCAGATTATGTTATTGACAGACTAAAGATATATGTAGACAGATTAAGGCGTATGTCACCTGAATATCATAAAAATATAGATAGTTTATAAATAATATACAAGAGGCGCTATGCTTGAAGTTGATTTGTGACTGTGGTATAGTGTCTTTATTATGTTGCACTAAAGGAATATAGTAATGGAACAGTTAAGAGAGAAATTATTGCTTGTTGATGATTCTAATTTTCAGCGAACAGTCATACGTGAGATGCTTCAGGATTCATTTGATCTGACGGAGGTTGAATCAGGTGAGGAGTGCCTTGAGATATTTAAGGATGGTTCTGCACAGTATGATATGGTTTTATTAGACCTTGTTATGCCAGGGATAGATGGATTTGAGGTATTAAGACAAAGGCAGAATGTGGATAATTTTAAAGATATACCTGTTATAGTCCTCACAACAAGTGATTCAGAATCATTCCAGAAAGATGCATTTGAACTTGGGGCTGACGAATATATTGTTAAGCCTGTAGATGACAGGATTGCACTTTCAAGAATTAATAATATCTTAGGTGCAAGACGAAGAATGCAGGCATTACTGCATAAGCAGGAAGAGCTTAAAGTTATGTCAGAGATAGACGGAATGACTAAGCTTTTTAATAAGACGATGACAGAAAAGCTTGTTAATAAGACTCTGAAAGAAGCTCAAGATAGTCTGCACGCACTTATGGTTATTGATATTGATAATTTTAAGGCGGTTAATGATATATTTGGACATAAGGTTGGTGACCACACAATCTCTGTAGTAGCAGGTGTGTTGTCATCGAATTTCAGCAATGTAGATTACATAGGAAGAATTGGCGGCGATGAGTTTGTAGTTATGATGCGTGATATTGGATATAAGGATATTGCGTTAAAGAAAGCAGATAAACTTGTTGAGACGATAAGAATTAAAGAGAATCTTACAATTCCAGATAATATAAGCTTAAGCATTGGAGTAGCATTTTCTGATAAAGATGACCACAGCTATACAGATCTTTTTAATAAAGCTGATAAGGCTCTGTATAATGCCAAGAAGTCTGGAAAGGGATGCTTCTGTGAATATGGAACCAATGTCATGACAGCACTGGAATCAGAGGAAAATTCTTATTCCCGTGTAATTGCAGCACTAACATCATCAAGGAATGTGACCAGCATAATGGAATTCGTATATGGAACGGCTGTGTCATTAAAGCAGGTTTCATCAATTGATGATATTGATAAGATGTTTAGTGATGGTACAGATATAGCAGCAGTTTATATAGATGTATCTGATTGTACAGATTCAGGGGTTAAGATATGGAATGAAATGAAAGCTGCTGACTGGACAGATAAGACAAAAATTATTGCAATCTGTAAAGAGGGCGATATTGAACAGATAAGATATGCAGCTAATATTCATTTTGTATCGGATATTATGTTTGCGCCTATATCTGCAGAGATACTTACAAGACGTATAGCATCACTTAATATACTTGGTTAATCGGATTATTAATATATGGAGATATTGAAGTGGCAAGGAGCATGGATCTTACAAAGGGAAATATTACTAAAGGACTTTGGGGCTTTGCTCTGCCACTTATGTTAGGCAATGTATTGCAGCAGTTATATAATCTTGTCGATACATGGATTGTTGGAAGATATATAGGCGGCAATGCACTTGCGGCGGTCGGTTCATCATACACTCTAATGACGTTTCTTACATCAATAATAATTGGACTCTGCCTTGGCAGCAGTTCATTCATATCTATGGCATACGGAAGGAAAGATGCTGAGTCACTCCGTAATGGTATATTCGTGTCGGTGTCAATTATTGGAATTCTCACATTTATTATAATGGTAGTATTTTATGCATGTTTAGATGGGATTATTATGCTTTTGCAGGTTCCTGACGAAATTGTGGCAGATATGCATGAATATCTGTTTTATGTGTTTATGGGTGTTATAGCGGTATACATGTATAATTATGTATCTAATGTTTTAAGAGGAATTGGCAATTCTCTTATACCACTTATATTCCTTGCTGTGTCTGTAGTGCTTAATATATTTCTTGATATATATCTGGTTGCTGTTCTGGCAATGGGAATTAAGGGTGCTGCAGTGGCAACTGTTGTATCTCAGTATGTGTCAGGAATAGGAATACTTATATATTATTATATATCATATCGCGAGTATCGTCTTAGAAGATGTGACATAAGATTCCAGCGTGATAATATAATAGATATTCTTTCACTTTCTGGGTTTACATGTCTGCAGCAGTCTGTCATGAATTTCGGAATACTTTGTGTACAGGGAATTGTCAACAGCTTTGGTGCGACGGTTATGGCGGCTTTTGCGGTGGCAGTCAAGATTGATACTATAGCTTATATGCCAGTTCAGGATTTTGGGAACGCTTTTTCAGTGTTTGTTGCACAGAACTTCGGGGCTGGTTTAAAGGAGCGTATTAAAAATGGGATAAGGCAGTCTGCCATAAGTGTTGCAATGTTCTGCACATTTATAAGCAGTATTGTAGTTATAATGGCCCCATGGCTTATGGGAATATTCGTTGATTCATCAAGCACAGATGTTATTAGTATAGGTGTGCAGTATCTTCGCATAGAGGGAACATTTTATATAGGTATCGGTATTCTGTTTATGCTGTATGGTTATTACCGGGCGGTCAACAAGCCTCTTATGTCTGTTGTATTAACTGTTATATCTCTTGGAACAAGAGTAGTTCTTGCCTATATATTGTCGTCAGTTCCAGCGGTTGGCGTTATTGGAATATGGGCTGCGATACCAATTGGATGGTTTCTTGCTGATTTATTTGGAATTGTATGGTATCTGGTAAAGGAAAGAATTAATAAAGGGGTTCTGCTATGAGAAAGATTACAAAGCTTATTATGAGATACAGCCCTTTGCTGTTAATACAAGTACTTATGAGTGTCGGTGTAAGTATATGCGTGACAAGGGGTAATTCTATCATAAGCACACTTGTAGATGATATGTTACAGGGACAGGCTGTGTTTAACGGAGAACTCGTAAGAACATTTGTAATACTCGTTGTGGCAGGATTTGCCGCTTCATTTATCCAACGTTTCAGTGCGGGAACATTTGCTAATAGAGTCTGTACTGATTACAGAAAGCTTATAACGGATAAATTGTATACAATACAGTATCAGTACATATGTACTAACAATGCAGGGACTATTCTTAATAAGATAATAGGTGATATAAGTGCTATTGAGACTTTGCTTGATGCGACATTTCCTGAAATTATAAGTAATCTTATAGCAACAATTGTGTATGCAGTATATATTGCAACTATGAATTTCAGGCTTTTTGTGCTTATGATTTTTTCATATCCAGTTATATTCTGGCTTGCCAATATATTTGTTAAAAGGGTCAAAAAGCTTACTCTTGTACATCGGGCAAAATCCGATGCCATGGCTGATATATCACAGAGTGCAGTCAATGGAATACTCATAATAAGGGCGTTTGGACTTGAAAATCTGTTCAAGAAGAAGATGGAAGATGCGGCTCAGGCTCTTGTTGAAAATGAGCAGAAAAGGCAGGATGTCAATAATACAGCTATAATAACACGTCAGATGTTACAGTGGCTTCCTAATATAATCTGTGCTGTGTATGCTGCATATATGGCTGGTCATGGTGAACTTTCGTTAGGTGAACTGCTGGCATTCATTCTTATACTTGGCAGATTTGTTGATTATTTTGTAGGACTTCCGTTTTCTTTTGTAGATGCATCCATGAATATTGTTAGTATAGACAGAATTGAGGATATTCTGTCTGTCAAAGATGAACGAAGTGGAGAGTATTGTGGAGAATCAGATTATTCCTGTGAAAATGTTATTGAATTTAACAATGTGAGCTTTTCCTATGATAAAGAAAATGTTCTTAATGGAGTGAATCTTACAGTTTCCAAACAGGATGACATAGCAATTATAGGTGAGTCTGGTGGCGGTAAGAGTACTCTGGTAAGCCTTCTGTGCGGATTTTATGATGATTTTGATGGTGATATAAAGGTATGCGGCACGAGTATAAGAGAATGGAACAAGGAGGCTCTGCATGACAGTATAAGTCTTGTATCTCAGGATGTGTTCCTGTTTCCGATGAGTATAGAAGAGAATGTATCATATGGTCTTACAGGTGCCACACATGAGGATATTGTGATGGCATGCAGGGAGGCGAATATACATGAATTCATAGAATCTTTACCAGAGGGGTATAACACTGTTATAGGTGAGCGAGGAACCAAGCTGTCTGGCGGTCAGAAGCAGCGTTTATCTATTGCAAGGGCAATATTAAAAAATGCTCCAATAATGATTATGGATGAGCCTACATCATCTATTGATGTTGTGACTGAGGACGAGATACAGAAAGCACTGGAGAAGGTCAGTGCCAATAAGACATGCATAACTATTGCACACAGGCTGAATACAATCAAGCACTGCAATCATGTCTACGAGCTTGAACATGGAAAACTGGCGGCGAAGGTGGTGGATGCAGAATGAAAAATGTGAGATTATTTATACGTTGTATGGCAAAGATGGGCAGGAGAGCACCGGTGTATCTTATTGCGATAGTATGCCTCAGCATAAGTTCAGCCATGTTTTCAGTTATGGGTTCACTGCTTATGAAATGTGTTGTTGATATGACAGCAGATGGCAGGTTTGACAATCTCATATTAACAATAGCTCTTATAGTATGCGCTGGTTTCGTATCACTTGTTTTGTTCGCAGTATTTAGAAAAATATATAATGTCGAGGCTAAGAAGATATATGGAAAGTTATCTGTGGAGGTATTAGACGAAGAATTACATCTTCCATTCAGATATTATGAAGAACATCACAGTGGTGAGCTTATATCCAAGATATCTTATGACCTTAGTGGAATGGGAGCGATATATGGATCAAGGCTTAGAAGGGTTATGATGCCTGTTATGGAGGTTATTGTATTTCTTGTACCTATGCTTATATATTGCTGGCAGTTAACACTCTGCCTTGCAGCAGTCAATCTTATAGTAGTTATATCTGATATGTTTACAGTTTCATCTGTTGGAAAGATTAAAAAGAAACTGTCGGGTATTAATAAGGAGATGACACAGCATCTTTCAGATATGGTGCATGGAATTACTACAATCAGAATGTTTCGTGCAGGACGGATTAAGCTTGATAAAATTAAGCGGTGTGTCAAAGAATACTGCACTGAGAATAAATCATATATCAAAGTTACATCGGCACTTGAGAGCGTTACAACAGGCTGTGATTTACTATGTGGTCTGTTATTTGTATTGCTTGGAATATTTTTTGTTAACAAAGGTGTGACAACATTGGGAGCCATAGCAGGAATCTATACTGTATATGGCAAGTTTTCCAAGCAGTTTCTTAACATTGGAAAATATATTCCAGAGCTTTCAGGCTGCCTTGCCAATGCAGACAATATATTTGAATTCTTAGATGAAGACCGGGAGCCTGACAACTGGTATAAGGATAGGGATAGAGAATTTCTGAAAATGGCATGCGAGAACAAAGAATGCATGAACAGGGAATGTAATCCCAAAGATATGGATGATACACAGGCTTTGAGTGTTGAGAATATATCATTTTCATATGACAGGAACCAGAGCGTTATAGAGAACCTCTCTTTTGATATAGCATTTAATGAATGTGTTGCAATAACAGGACACTCTGGATGTGGCAAGACGACATTGTCAAAGCTTATATTAGGACTTTATCCAGTTGAAAAAGGCGATATAAGAATTAATGGACAAAGTATCAAAAGCAGGTCTTTATCTGATACAAGGGCAGATATTGCATACGTTCCGCAGGATGCATATCTGTTCCATGGAACAATCAAGGAAAATATTCAATATGGCTGTGAGGGTGCAGCAGACGAACAGATTATAGAGGCAGCAAAGTTAGCTAATGCACATGAATTTATAGAAGAATTTGCAGATGGGTATGATACTATGCTCAATGAAGGCGGTACGAACATATCTGGCGGACAGAGACAGCGAATCGCTATAGCAAGAGCGATTGTAAGCAATGCACCGATTATAATTCTTGACGAGGCTACATCTGCACTTGACCCTGATTCAGAGACCAAAGTCAATCAGGCACTCAGGAATATCAAGGGAAGAAAGACAATCATAATGATAGCACACAGACCGTCAACTATAGAGATGGCAGACAGGGTGATCCGGCTGGATAATACTCATACTGAATAATAATCCTGCTGTATAATATCCAGTAGGATTATTACCCAACGTCCTGTCTGCTCTCAAGTCTCTGTCTTATCATATCTATGATTGTTGCATTGAATGTGGCAGATATATTTTTGATATAATTACTTGTTATATCATTCATTCCGGTCTTTATACCATTGATTATGCTTCCTGTAATAGCATATGTATAAAAGCTGCTTATATATTCAATATCAGATTCATCAAGGCTGTATCCTACGGCATATGTTATTACAAATTTACGCATATAACTGTTAATTATAGAATGTATGTAATCCTCAAATGAATCTTTGGCTTTGGAATTGTAGATGTGCTGTATTATCTGCTTGTGGTTTACGAAAGGTGCGATAGAGTGGATATAAGCATCATACAGTGAGTCGTAATCAGATATATGGTGAAGCCTGCTTTTCACCTTGGTTGTCAGTGCATCTTCCAACAATTCATATATGTCTGAATAGTAATAGTAAAATGTATTTCTGTTTATATTGCAGTGTTCAACGATGTCTTTAACTGTTATCTTATCAATAGATTTTGATTCAAGAAATGTCCAGAAACAGTCTATTATTGCTTTCTTAGTGTAGTTTATCATGCGATTCATCCTTTAATTATATTTTGGTATATGATATTGTCCTGGCTTTATGTGCAGTACCGGAATGTCTTATCCGTTAAGATTCTTGCAAATATCAGTCCTAATGGAAGCGCGATAATAATCATGACTGCGGATGTGAACCATGAAACAGCATCTGTAAGTGACATAATTCCAAAGTTATATATTGCTCTGTACAGGTAAAGTCCGGGAACCATTATTACGATGGATGGAACTGTTAAAGATATACGCGGATATCCATTGTTATGTTTTATAATTGTAGATAAGAGTCCTGCACATAATGCCCCAATAAATGCGGCAGGTGCAGCAGGCATACTTGTAAAATCCACAAGTTCAAGTCTTAATGTGTTAGCAACAGAACCAATCAGAGCAGCTGTTGCAGCCATTGGAACTGAACTGTTAAACATGATTGAGAAACCAAATACACCACAAAAGCTTGCAATCAGACGTAAAAACAGATGTGTAACACTGTTAATCTGCAGAGTCGTAAAATCAAGTGGCTGCAGGTTAAGAAGCAGAGCCATAATCCATGCAAACATTGTTGCTACAAGGATAATTATGATTGAATATGTCAGTCTTTCAAGTCCTGAACGCAGATCCAGTTTCGCAAGGTCAATCCCGCTTGTTATGAATGGAAATCCAGGGATAATAAACAGCATTGAACATATATAACCGGCCTCATGGACTGATGGAATATTAAATAAAAGTATTGCAAGTTTTAGTAATATGGCATATATAAGGCATGCAGCTGAAATGGAGGCTGCTATATTTAAAAATAAAGTGTAATGATGTTTGATAAGTTTTGTCCTTATCACATTACCAACGCCGGCGGCAATAAAAGCAAATAACATCTCAACTGGACCACCACCCAGAAGAAATGTGAATGCTCCACATGCCAGTGCAGCGGCAAGACCGAGCTTTGCTGGCGAATATAATGTATGAATCTGTTCAATTTCATCAAGGCGTTTATGAATTTCTTCACCTGTAAGATGTGATTCTTCGTCAGGAAAGCTGTCTACAAATTGTTCCATCCGGTATAATTTAGATGTATTAACACCGGTATTAGCGATGCTTAATGACTGTGAAACACAGTCGCTGCCATCAAAGCAGTTAAATTCGATGGACATAAGACCAACGTCTACGGTACATGTCACACCAAGTTCTCTTGAGAGTTTATTCATTGATGTACGGACACGCCATGCTCCTGTCCCGCATGACAACATAATCAATCCAACTCTGCCGATGACAGATGCTTTTTCTATAAGGTCAGCATCTGCAATTAATGCATTGCTGTCAGTATTAGTATAATCATGCCATGGAATTTCCATATGATTTTTTTCCATGATATCAATATAGTTATCTTTTGGCATATATAATTTCCTCGGCTTTCTTAACATTGCGTTCAAGATTTTTTAAAAATAATGAATCGGGAAGAAAGATTCCTAGCTCATCAAAATGCTCATTGTGTTCTATCAGTGAATCCTGGCCATAGAAGACATATGCCATTGGAAGATTTTTCTCCAGCTCAAGCATAAGATCCCATACAGCGCTGTAAGCCTCAGCTTCGGTCTCTTTTAACTTAATGGTGTCTGGAAGGTCGCGGATAAGCAATATACCTGTATTTTTTTCGAGAATTTTCTGTTCAATAGTTTCATCATTATCACCATATGTGTGGCTGTAACGGTATGCCTGTGCAAGATATATATTCTTTTTATCTGGCAGGCTTTTATATACTTCGTGAAAATGCTGGAAATCTTTTTCACGGACCATTGAGGAATATTCAGGTAAAAGCAATCCATTATCATCAGACAGAATTAATGGATTTTGTTTGCCATCAGCATTAAAACGATATGGAATAAGATATGAATTCCTTAATAAATCAAACAGGGTATTATTAGATATTGCCATTAAGAATGCGGATAAATCACGATTCTGGTAACAGTCAAACAGCGCTTCTGCAAATTCGGATGGTGACAAAGAAGTGCTTGCATCATCATTATAAAATAAATAATCACAAAATGTATCAAAAAGCTTTTTGCAAGCCCATGAATCATCCATGATTTTCTGGAATAACATCTCGGTCTTTTCTTCTCTTGGGAAAATTCTTGTATTTCTCATGATTAAACACATCCCTTCATATTATGACTTTCATTATCTTTCCTTTTCTGGGGAAATTATAGTATTGTGTTAATGATAAGTAAAAGCTATAATTGATATGATGATGATAAGTATTTGATATGACGAAGGCATAGTTAAGATATGAATATTAATTTTGAATATTATAAAATATTTTATTACGTTGCCAAGTATGGTAACTTTACCAAGGCAGCCAATGTGCTTGGCAATAGCCAGCCTAATGTTACAAGAGCAATGAACTGTCTTGAACAGCAGGTTAACACGAAATTGTTCGTAAGGTCTAACAGAGGTGTACAACTGACACCAGAGGGGCAGAAGCTGTATACTCATGTATCCTGTGCAATGATGCAGTTATTTGCAGCTGAGGATGAGCTGACGGACAGCACAGGACTTTCGCATGGAAGTATATCAATAGGAGCAAGTGAGATTGCATTAAATATATTTCTTCTGGATAAGATTAGGAAATTTCATTCTTTGTATCCGGGAATACGCATGAAGATATATAATCATTCCACTCCAGAGGCTATTGAGGCTGTAAAGAGTGGTAAGATAGATTTTGCAATTGTATCAACCCCTGCGGAGGTGGAAGCACCTTTAAAGAAGATAGAGCTTGAAACATTTCAGGATATACTGGTTGGTGGAATAACATTTAAAGCACTAAGCAGTGAAGTCCATTCATTTCAGGATGTTATAAAATATCCTTTAATATGTCTTGGAAGTGAGACGATGACATTCAGATTTTATAAAAAGTTATTTCTGTCATATGGACTGGAACTGCTGCCTGACACAGAGGTTGCTACAACAGACCAGATTCTGCCGCTTGTAAAATGTGAGCTAGGTCTGGCATTCATTCCGGAACCGATGGCAGAACAGCATATAAGAATGGGTGATATAGTGCAGATACCATTAAAAGAAAAGATACCACAGCGTGATATATGCATAGTATATGACTGTCAGCATCCGTTGAATTCCGCGGCAAGGCAGTTTAAGAACATGATTTATTGATTATTTAAGAATCATGTATTATTATATTGTGGCAAAAAACATAGAAATATTAAAGATAACAAGAGGTAAGAGTAATGTCACAGAATATAGAAAATTCAGAAAATACAGTTAAAGATAAAACAAAAATTAATCAGAAATATTTTGAGGGAGAGCGTCCGCTTTTCGGAGAGAACAATCTTAGTATCAAGGATACAATATTTGGCAATGGAGAATCACCTCTTAAAGAGTGCAGTGATATTGAACTTGACAGTTCTATGTTCCAGTGGAAATATCCATTATGGTACAGCAATAACGTTACAGCTAAGGATTGTACATGGTTTGAGATGGCAAGAGCAGGTGTATGGTATACGAATGACCTGACAGTTGAGAATGCGCTTATAGAAGCACCTAAGAATTTCAGAAGATGCCATAATATTACACTTAATAATGTATCTATACCTAATGCTGCTGAAACTTTATGGCATTGCGACGGAGTTACGCTGAATAATGTAATGGCAAAGGGTGATTATTTTGCTATGAACAGCCAGAATATGAAGATTGATAATTTTCAGCTTGCAGGAAATTATTCATTTGACGGAGCTAAGAATGTAGAGATTCATAATGCTAAGATGATATCTAAGGATGCATTCTGGAACAGTGAAAATGTGACTGTATACGATTCTGTCATATCTGGGGAATATCTTGGCTGGAATGCAAAGAATCTAACACTTATCAACTGTACAATCGAGAGTCTTCAGGGAATGTGCTATATAGATAATCTTGTTATGAAAAACTGCAAGCTTATCAACACTACACTTGCATTTGAGTATTCAAAGGTTGATGTTGAGATTAACAGCTATGTGGAGAGCATATTAAATCCGTCAGCGGGTGTTATACGTGCAGATTCTATTGGTGAGCTAATTATGGAAAAGGAGCGGATTAATCCGGCAGATACTGATATAATATGCGACAGTATAATTAAGAAATCTGATAAATTTATTGCAAAGTAATTAAGGTGCAGGAGGCAGTATATGACTTATAATTTTGATAAAATAGTGAACCGCAGAAATACCAATTCCATGAAATGGAATGTTGCAGACAATGAACTGCCTATGTGGGTTGCAGATATGGATTTTGAGACAGCTCCAGAGATTATGGAAGCGATACAAAAAAGAGCTGCCCATGGGTGCTTTGGTTATACAGATGTTCCTGATGAATGGTATGATGCATATATTAGCTGGTGGAGGAACAGACACGATTTTACTATTAAAAAGGACTGGCTGATGTTCTGTACAGGTGTAGTTCCGGCGATATCAAGCATCGTGCGTAAGCTCACAACTCCTGCGGAGAAGGTTTTAATCCAGACACCCGTGTATAATATTTTTTTTAATTCTATTCTTAATAATGGAAGAAAGGTTCTTGAGAGTCCGCTTGTATTTGACGGAGAAAGCTATCATATAGATTTTGATGATTTGGAAAGGAAATTATCTGATCCGCAGACAACGCTTATGATACTGTGCAATCCTCATAATCCTGCCGGTAATATATGGAGCAGAAAAGAGCTTGAAAGAATTGGTGAATTGTGCTTTAAGCATCATGTTGTTGTGGTTTCAGATGAGATTCACTGTGATATAACAAGACCGGGTACATCATATATTCCATTTGCATCAGTGTCTGATAAATGTAAATATAACAGTGTCACATGCATTGCCCCAACAAAGACATTTAACATAGCAGGTTTACAGACTGCTGCTATAAGTGTTCCAGATGAGGTGCTCCGCCATAAGGTATGGCGTGGAATCAATACAGATGAGGTTGCAGAACCTAATGTATTCGCTGTTG
Source organism: Lachnospira sp. (assembly GCA_050874305.1). Lineage (GTDB taxonomy): Bacteria > Bacillota > Clostridia > Lachnospirales > Lachnospiraceae > Lachnospira. The sequence continues at coordinate 14,330 of JBNMKL010000004.1, forward strand.
AAGCGGCTGTTGCGGCATTTAACAATGGTGCGGCATGGCTTGATGAGTTAAGAAAATATATTTTTGATAACAAGGATTATGCGCTTGAGTATATAGCCAAGGAGATTCCTGAATTAAAGGCAGTATATTCTGATGCAACTTATCTTCTATGGGTATATCTTAAGGACATGCCGGGGTGTGCAGAGCAAATGGCAGAGTATATCCGAAATGAGACAGGGCTGTATATCTCATGTGGTAACCAGTATGGTGGTGATGGAAGCTCATTTGTGAGAATGAATCTTGCATGCCCAAGGGAAGTGCTTGAGGATGGACTCCGCAGGTTGAAAGAGGGAGTATGGTTGTACAAGGCCAAAATAAAATAAACACAGATTAAATATCGTTGGTAGCAAAATTAATATAGATAAAATGAATTACAAGTAATTATAATATTAAACTGAAAATGAAGCATAATGGTATCATTCAGCCGAGTGGTGGTAACAAGATTGTTGCAAGTGAGAATAACGCTGCAACATCTGGCAATGGAACAACAGATGCAGCAACTAATACTGGTAAAGCTCCAAATACAGGAGACAGAGCACCAATTGCAGCATTATTATTTGTGATGGTTAGTGCGTGCATGACTGTTATAGGAAGTGCTGTTGTTAAAAGAAGAAGAGCATAGTTAATTTAATGTTTTTGATGTATAATCAGGTAAATGAGGGATATGATTTCTCATTTACCTGATTTTGTGTATATATGGTAAGGATTTATTTGATGTGAGTAAGATTAATAATTTAACAGATATTAAAAACAAAAGATTTAAATTTGTGTTTTATAAAATAACCATTTTATTCTGCATTTCTGCATTAGTAGTATATTCATATTATACGCTGACAGAACAGGCACGCAGACAAAAAATAAACGAATCATATGCAGATATACTTGCTGATAAAGATAGTGGACATGTAAAGCCAGTTATTATAGATTCCAAGGGTAATTCTATTGATTTTAACGAATTACGGGAGATTAATCCAAGTATATATGGATATATAGATATTATTGGAACCGATATACAGTCACCAGTTGAGGTGAATGATTTTGGAAGACATACAATGCTTTATACAATGAGCAATAATACAGATAAATTTTCTGAAAGAAATGTAGTTATATATGTCGATAATAAACGATATCCTGATATTATTAATTTTACTAATGAAGATTATATAAAAGAACATTTACAGGTTAATATCAGCTCATTAGAGAAAGACATGGCATATAAGATTTTTGCGGTGGGATATGGTGATAATAGAAATATTATGAGTTCTTATAACTTTGGTACATTTTCTGGATTGATGTCATATATTGATTATGTAAAAAGTGATAGTGTTTATTATGATGATTCATGCAATATAGATTCAAAATCTGGAATTATTACATTTTCTACAGATATATCGGATGAAAGGCTGCTTATACTTGCGGTTATGGTGACACAATGATTAGCAATATCATAAGGCATTTACGATATCATAAGGCTGTCAAATTGATATTAAATATATTTGCAGTTTTAATATTGATATTCAGTGTGATAATTACAACAGAATATACAGTGTTTTGTTTAGGAAGAAATCGTATATTTAATGATGAATTTAAAATACATGCAGGGACTGGTATTGAAAGCAAGGAGAAAGGGGAGGTTGTCACTTACAAACGTAATGCATACAGCTATCAAGGTGGTTTGGTTAATATTCTGATACTTGGAATTGATGGTAATGAAGACTTGTATTCAAGAAATTCAGATGATGGATTAGGGCAGAGTGATGCCATATTCCTTATGAGTATTGATACTGTTAATAACATGGTACATTTAATAAGTATTCCAAGAGATACCATGACCATGGTTAAGCTGTATGATGATTCTGGCAATATTAAATCAATGCAGACGCTGCAAATTGCACTTCAATATGCATTTGGTAATAATGTTGAGGCTGGCACGAGGTATATGGCGGATTCAGTTTCAACATTGTTGTATAACATTTCAATAGACAGAGTCGTTGCGCTTAATATGAATGCGATTGCTGATATTAATGATGCTTTTGGCGGTGTTGATGTAATAATAGAGAATGATTTTACTGACGAAAGTGGAGAAGTGCTTGAGGAATCATTTGTAAAAGGCAATGTGGTTCACCTTAAAGGTGATATAGCAAGGATTTTTATTCAGGAACGTGATTGCAGTATAGCTGAAAGTGCTATGGACAGGTTGTCAAGGCAGGAACAGTATTTTGATGCATTGCTTCCGAAAGCAGAGTCTATGATAAAAAGAAATCCGTTAATTGCACTTGACTTGTATATTAGATTGAAGAGTGATAAACTAATATATACTGATATGACATTATCAGAGATAGCATATGTTTTGCATGTGTTCTCTGATTGTGATTTTAATGCAGACGATGTATATGAAATACCTGGAAGAATCAGGCAGGGTGAACAATATGAGGAATATCGTGTTAAATCAGATGAATTAAAGGAACTGATTATGAATCTGTTCTATATAAGAATCCAGTGATAGGGAATATTAAGCCTGATACAGGCTTGATATATATTGGTGTAGTCCATTAGATTACCCACAAGAAAAGGAGAAAAATTATGTTTAACAAAAGCATAACAAAGCGGATAACATCAGTTATCACAGCGGCAATGCTGACAGTTATGATGGCTGTTCCATCATTTGCAGCTGATTCAGTAACTTATAAACGAGGCAGTGATAGTCCTGATTATTCAGATGCAGAACATTGGGCATATAATGTGTCATATGATGCATCTTTACCAATTTATGTGGAATCAGTGCAGGATTGTTTTTATAAGGAATTTGATTCTAATGAGAAAATTGATGATATTTTAAGTAGAACAATACTTAAGGGCGAGAATACTGAACTAGTAGGACTTGTAAAGACACGTTTGGATTTAAAAAAATCACCTTTAGAAAAAAATATTTATAATGAAAATACTGGTTTGATTAAGGAAAAATATATTTCAAATTATAACATTAATTTTAAAGTAAATGGCATTAAATCAGGAGATAATGTTAAAGTTATATGTGCTGATATAGGTTTAAAAGATTATCATTCTAGTATAATTGAATCTGATATGTTTAAAAAGCTTGATATATTAGATGCTAATATTAAACCTGATGGCTCATTTGATGTAAATATTGATTATGATGTGGAAGGCATAGCTGATTATACGGCTTATATTCTTGCATTTGTTAAGGTGTTACCATCATCAGACTTAAATGATGGTGTATCTGAAGATGTTGTTGCGTCAGCAACTGCAACTAAAAATGTTGATGCATCATATGTAGATGAATCAGGCAATACAATCAAGGTAGAACTTAAGAATGTTACCAGAAAGATAGAACAGATATCTGATAATAAAATTCAGGAAATCAAGACAAAGCTTGAGTCAAATAATGTTACAATAGCTGATGAGAGCAATGTTGATTATTTTGATATTTCATTAGTACTTAAGAGTAATAATGACAAGGTTGTTAAGCTTAATGATGGAAGTGTTCAGATTACTGTTCCAGCTAAGAATGGTATGACACCAGATAAGTATCTTGTTAAGGTTTATCATATTAAGGATGATGGCACAATGGAGCAGGTTAACGCAGAACTTACAGATAGTGGTGTTAAAATTACTGCAACATCATTCTCTCCATATATAGTTGTTTATGAAACTAAGACTTCTGGTGGCTCAGGCAGTGGTTCAGGTTCAGGAAATGGTTCAGGCTCAGGAAGTGGTTCTGGCTCAGGCAGTAGTACAGGTTCAACAGTAGCCGCAACGAATGCATCAACTGGTTCATCAGCTAATTCTGCATCAGCTGTATCTACAACTACAGAAAAGAGCGTTAAAACTGGAGATTCTGCTAATACAGCAGTTTATGTTATTTTAGCGTGTGCAGCAGCTGCTTTTGGTGGTTTTGTTGTATTTAATAAAAAGAGAGCATAGTTAATATAATAACTTGAGATATAATCAGGTAAGTAAGGAATATGATTTCTTATTTACCTGATTTTTTCTATGTGTAATCCTGCCATTGCGGATACTTTTGGGAATTAGTTATGGCTTTATTTTTAAATTTTATATATTTTTAGTATAAAAACACTTGTAATATATAATTACATATGGTATAAAATATATATAATTATGCATAATTAAATTTGCTGGAGGAAAGCATTGATGTATATAATGTATGGAAATTGATTTAAAATCACAACAATTAAAATCACAAGAAATACCTAACAACTCTATTAACCATTCTAAAGTAATACCTGTTAACCAGAAAGTCAAAGATTCTCTATTCAAGACAATTTATCAGAAAGAGTAGCGGCTTATCAGTCTTGCACAATTCCTGCTAAAATTAGATGTTAAAGATATTGATATAACCAAAGTTAAACCTATAATTTATGGCAATAAGGAAAATGACTTGTCGTTTATGTGCAACCACATAATCTACATAATGGTGGAAGCTCAGTCAAGTCCATGCACAAACATTCCGTTCAGAGTGCTTGAATATTCTTCTACTGGATTACGTGAATTAACTACATCAGAAAAAATGTTATACGGAAGTAAACGTGTATATATTCCTATACCTAAATTTTTTGCTATGCGTGTAGGATTGGAGAATAATCCAGATAATCTGCCAGATGTTATATTAACTGATTATAACTTAAGCGATTCGTACATGAAAGATAGTTCAGGTTCCAATATTAAACAAGATCTGGAACTTACAGTTCATGTATTTGACTTAAGGATGAGCATCAATGAAGTATGTAAGTATATCGAAGAAAACTATATCCCGGAAAGATTTGTACTATTAGATGATACTGTACTTAAATACGCATTGACATCAAACAGCTTAAAATATATGATGATGTTAGAAAAAGGACATAAAATACTTAAAAAGCCGGATAACATACATTCTGTAGAAGATTTATGTGAGTTATTGAAGGGGAGAGATATATTCGTAGAAATATTTTCAGACAAGGAGGCGCGGAATATGATTGCTGCACAATTTTCAAGAGAAGATATGATAAGATATGCTGGTTGGGAAGAAGGCTTGGAAGAAGGAAGAAAAGAAAGTTTAAGAAATATTGTTTGTAACATGTATACAAGAAATTATACTATTGAACAGATATCTGCCATTACCGATATGGATGTAGAGGATATAAAGAAAATTTTAAATTTGAATTAAAATTAATGATGCAGCGTTTGTGGTGTTTATAAGACTTATTGTGTGGAGCATGATATTCTAAAGGAATTTCTGCTTACACACAGGAGCGAGGTGACAAAGAATATGCAGCTGGATTATACATTTGACAGGCAGATAGAGTTGGAGCGTGAAGATGCAAGAGAGGAAGGTAGAGAGGAAGGACTGGAAGAAGGTCGAGAAGAAGGAAGAAAAGAGGGAAGAGAAGAGGGGATAGCCCAGGGCAGTAAAGAAACCTTCAGATTAATTAACCAGTTAAACAGCCAGCTTCTTGCAGATGATAGAATAGAAGATTTAAAGAAATCAACAATGGATAAAGAGTATCAGGAAAAATTGCTTAAACAATATGGCTTGATTAATTAGAAATAAGTTATGATTTTGTCTGGTAAAGTGTGCAAGCTCAGAAATAATATATGGGTGATTACACACTTTATCTGACAGATTTATTATAGATTATTATTTGTTATGATTTTATGCTTTTATGGAGCTGTTTCGTTTATGATATTCTTCTTTTGCTTTGTACATCAGTTCATCGGCTTCTTTTAACATTTCAGCAATATCAATATGGTCTTTTTTCCAGACCCTGCCAACAGAGGCACTTACATTATTTTGCTGCATTTTATTTGAAAGTTCCAGCATCTTTTCATTAAATTCTGCTTCATCAATATGTGAACATATTATTACAAATTCATCTCCACCAATACGAAAGGCCTGTCCGCCGAATACTTCCAAAAGCACTTTTGCGGCGCGGCGGATAAATTCATCGCCAGCTTCATGACCGAGCTTATCATTTACAGCTTTAAGACCATTAAGGTCAATGTAAGCTGCTCCAGTATCTTCAAATGGTTCTTTTTGCTGTCCATGAAGTACTTCCACATATTTGTTACGGTTGTACATCTGTGTAAGACTATCAATATAACTTAGGTATTGAAGTTGTTCTTTCTGCTTTTTTGCCTGCAGACTATTTGTAATAAAATATTGGATAGATGACAGTAGTGTTGTGTCATTATAATGTTTATGTGGATTATCAACACCTAAAAATCCAAGTATCTGTCCATTTTTTAATAGTGGAACTGCAAGCAGACGTTCGACCTGCTGGGTCTTTAACATATCATATGTCACAGAACCCCTTTCCTGTTCAAGGTCTGCGATAAAGTATGATTCCTGCTTGTGAAAAGCTTCCATCCATGTGGAAATAACATCTACTGGAACGTCCTGAAGATTATCTTTCTGCGCTGTAACACCATCTTTTACATATTCGTGAGTATTGCACAGGGTTTTTCCATCTTCAAGTAATTCAAATATATAGCTGCGGTCAGCCTGAAAATATTCATCAATGGTACATAAAAGATGATTGATAGAATCATAGATATCATCTTCAAGAGATAATTCTTTAATGCAATTGTTAAGAGTTTTTTCAATTTCAAGTCGTTCTTCAGCTTTTTCTTTCTGTCGTAATGCAACGTTGATTTCTTTGTTAATTTCGCTTGTAGCCGCCATATACATTAGAATCATGGAGATACATATTGATATATTAATTAGTGTAAATCCATATAGAAACAACTGAATTGCAGCTGCAACTAATGGTAAAATAATATAAGAGAGCATTGCCCAGAACATTCTTTTTTCAATATTTTTACGATATTGTACTAATAATGATAAGTCAATAAACATTCCTATGACAGGTATTAATAAAGATATAATAAATCCAGGTTTTCTATGATACAGATTAGAAGCATCTATATAATAGTAAAAATGCATAAACTGCGATAAAATAACCATCAATAATCCGAAAGCTGCAACACCGTAGCCTAATTTAATTCTTATTATTTTTCTTTTTTGCTCGTTATTGAATAAATAACAGCATACATAACTATGAAAGAACATCAGTACGACATTGCTGAGTGCAAATACAAGAAAATTAGAAATCAGGACTATCCATCGTCCAGTTGGCCCTGGATATCCACGGAATCCATAAGCTAATGCATCTGCCCCCAGAAGCATTGCAGAAAACAATTCCATATAAAACAGAGTTTTTCTTTTCTGATGCTCGTAACTGCCACTGAGAAGCATTCCCAATGCCCCAATAATGCAAAAAATACATCCCCATACTAATAATACAATCTGTAAAGACTGATGAGTAAACATAGTATTTTCCTCCATTTATCGTGATTATTTTTGCTCGCTTTTGATTAGTTTATCACTTTTGATTTTATTTGTCATTAAAGCTGTTGTATTTATTTTCATGACTTTAAATTAAAGATTGTATTTTTTAAAGAATTTTCTCATGCTTATAATAAGTGGAATTACCATGACAATCCATGCTATGGGTTCTGCAATGATAATTCCCATATATCCAATCGCTGGAGCGAGCAGGACGGCGGCAAGCACCTTGACAATAAGCTCCATGGAGCTTGAGATTAGAGGCGTTATGTTGTCTCCAAATCCCTGCATACCCTGTCTGAACAGGCATATTACAGCTGGAATATAATATAGTGCCGTATTGATTCTAAGATAGAGTGTAGCTGTATCAATAACCTCTGGTTCAGAAGTTGCTGTTATTGCCTTGATAATAACAGGAGATAATGTATTGGCAACAACAATGACGGCTGTACACCATACGAATGTAAGAAGTACAGATGCCTTGATTCCAGTTTTAATTCTCGAATATTCACCAGCACCAAAATTCTGACTGCAATAAGTCGCAAGAGTAGTTCCAAATACTGAGAATGGCAGCATGAATATAGATGATGCCTTTCTTGCGGCAGTGTGTGCAACAATTATATTAGTTCCAAATGTATTAATACTTGTCTGTAATGCAACAGTTCCTATATGTACAAATGAAATCATAAAGCTCATGGAAGCACCGGTAGATAACATTTTTACAAGGAGCGGTTTTGATTCTATAAAGTTATCCATGCCAAGGTGAAGCTCTGGATATTTCTTATACATATATATAAAACACAGTATGGCTGAGACAAGCTGTGATACGACAGTTGCAACAGCAGCTCCGGCAACGCCAGTGTTCAGATATTTTATGAATGTGTAATCCAGAATTATATTTAATACTGTAGATACAATAAGGAATATTAAAGGTGTAAATGAATCACCAATGGCTCTTAAGACAGAGGCAAGCATGTTATACATAGCTCCAGCAATAAGTCCCATCATTATAATTCTAAGATATGACGATGAGGCATCGAAAAGTTCTGGAGAGACATTTAAAAGATTTAGGATTCCGTAGAGTGCAATCGTGCCAATTACGCTTATCGCAACAGTAATTGATACACTGAGCATAACTGTGCCAGCAATCGCATTTTTCATAATTCTTTTATTGCCTGCACCAAAGTAAGTTGCTATAATTATTCCGAATCCGTTGGTAAAACCGTTCAGCAGATTGTTAAGAAGGTCACAAAGAGATGTTGTTGCACCAACTGCTGCCAGCGCAGTGTCGCCTAACAGAGCACCTACAATACGTGTGTCAACAAGACTGTAGAATAGCTGGAAAAGCTGACCGATGAACAACGGAACAGCAAACATAAGAATCATTTTAACAGGTGAGCCTTTAGTAAGGTTTCGCATAAGTATCTCCTTTATATTAATATTAATTATGTATTATTTATATAGGTTTGTGATTGATGTTGAATCTTGTGTATTTAATATATTCTAATGTGAAAGGTTTGTAAAGAATACATGCATGAATTAGGAATAGTGTTTCACATAGCAAAGCAGATAGAAGAGATTGCGCAGGCTAATAATGTGAAAAAGGTTAATAAAGTTGTATTAGAGATAGGTGAGGTATCAACTGTTGTGGGAAGTTATCTTACTGACTGCTGGCAGTGGAATGCCGGAAGAAATGAGCTCTTATCAGGCAGTGAACTTGTTATAGAGACAATCCCTGGAATAACATATTGTAACGGATGTGGACAGCAGTATGAGACAGTTAAATATGGCAAGATATGTCCATATTGCAGCAGTGAAGATACATTTCTTATACAGGGAAATGAGACAGAGATTAAAGAAATTGAGGTAGAATAGATATGTTAAATCAGTTTTCCAGAACACAGCTTTTATTAGGAAAGAATTCAATGGAAAAATTAAAAAATTCCAGAGTTGCCGTATTTGGCATAGGCGGAGTTGGTGGATATGTATGTGAGGCTCTTGTAAGAAGCGGAGTTGGTGCATTTGACTTAATAGATGATGATAAGGTGTGTCTTACAAATCTTAACAGACAGATTATTGCGACAAGAAAGACTGTTGGCAAGTACAAGGTTGATGTTATGAAAGAACGTATACTTGATATCAATCCAGATGCAAAGGTTGAAGTGTACAAATGCTTCTTCCTGCCTGAGAATGCGGACGATTTTCCATTTGAAGAATACGATTATATAGTTGATGCAGTCGATACGGTCACAGCCAAGATTGCCCTTGTCATGAAGGCCAAGGAAAAGAATGTGCCTATTATCAGTTCAATGGGAGCTGGTAACAAGCTTGATGGAAGTATGTTCCGTGTGGCAGATATATATAAGACAAAGGTGTGTCCACTTGCTAAGGTTATGCGTCACGAGTTAAAGAAGCGTGGTATTAAGAAGCTTAAAGTTGTATATTCAGAAGAATATTCAACAAGACCATTGGAAGATATGTCTATAAGCTGCCGTACTAACTGTATATGTCCACCGGGAGCAGCCCATAAATGTACTGAGAGACGTGATATACCGGGAAGTGTTGCATTTGTACCGTCAGTGGCAGGACTTATAATAGGTGGTGAAGTTGTTAAAGATTTGACAAAAGACTGCGTAAGAGAGATTTAAAGTAATCAGATAATAATCAGATTGGTAATGAAGCAGATATATAATCATAAATTAATCGGGTGATTAACAGGGGGAGCGTATATGCAGGAGATTAAATGTCCTAATTGTGGCGAGGTGTTTCAGGTTGATGAGTCTGGATATGCACAGATTGCAAGCCAGGTCAGGGATAAGGAATTCGACAAAGAGATAAAACAGCGTGAAAAGCTTATCGAAAGCCAGAAAGAATTAGAGATAGAGAAGCTCAAAGCACAGCTTAAAGCCTTAGAGGAGGCTGCTGATAAAGATGTAAAACTTGCTGTTACGGAGGCTCTAAGCAAACAGAAGCAGGAGGCACAGGAAGAACTAAACAGACAGCAGCATGAAGCACAGGAAGCCCTGAATAAGCAGGAGAGAAAATCAATAGAAGAACTCGGTAAGAAAGAGAAAGCTTCCATGGAGGCTCTTAACAAGAAAGATAAGGAGCTTGCTGACAAGGATATTGAGATTGCAAAATTAAAGGGACAGCTTGAGAGCAAGGATAACGAGAGCAAGTTAAAATCACAGGCACTTAAGGAGCAGTACGAGGATAAGTTAAAGTTAAAAGATGAGCAGATTGAGTATTATCGTGATTTCAAGGCAAGACAGTCAACCAAGATGGTAGGCGAGAGCCTTGAACAGCATTGTGATATAGAATTTAACAAGCTGCGTGCTACTGCATTTCCTAATGCATATTTTGGCAAGGATAATGATGCGCGAACAGGAAGCAAGGGAGATTTCATATTCAGGGAATCAGATGCATCTGGAACAGAATTCATATCAATTATGTTTGAAATGAAAAACCAGATGGACGAGACTGCTACCAAGAAAAAGAATGAGGATTTTTTAAAGGAGCTTGATAAAGACAGAAGAGAGAAAAACTGTGAATATGCAGTGCTTGTGTCACTTCTTGAGATAGACAATGAACTTTATAACACTGGAATTGTGGATGTATCATACAGATATCCTAAAATGTATGTTATAAGACCACAGTTTTTCATTCCTATCATAACAATCCTTAGAAATGCGGCACTCAATTCACTCGAATATAAGCAGGAATTAGAGACAATCCGCAATCAGAACATTGATATATCTAACTTTGAAGAGAAAATCAATGTATTCAAGGATGGATTTTCAAGGAATTTCAGGCTTGCGAGTGAGAAGTTCAATACAGCCATTGATGAGATTGATAAATCAATATCACATCTGCAAAAGATTAAGGATGCTTTATTATCGTCAGAGAATAATCTAAGGCTTGCCAATGATAAAGCAGAAGACCTCACAATAAAAAAACTTACCAGAGGCAACCCTACAATGAAGGAGCTATTTGATAAGCAGAAGAAGCTTGAAGAGAAAAATCCAGATAGTGAAAATTAGTAATCTGGCATTGTTATAAAGTGCCAGATTGGATATTTTAATCATACCATATATGTGTCATTATTCTTTAGAGTTAATCAGTGCTTTGCACACAGGGTGCTGGTTCGTACATACAAAAGATGTGTGCGGAAATGAGGAAGAATATGAAAGATAACAGTGGTAAGATTAAGGTATTGGCACAGGCTGCTTTATGTGCAGCACTTTGCTACGTAGGTGCAACATTTATTAAAATTGATATTCCAGTCGGAACAGAGAGAACAATGTTTCACTTTGGTAACACATTCTGCGTACTTGCAGCTTTGCTCGTAGGTGGCGTATGGGGTGGTCTTGCAGGCGCTGTAGGCATGACAATCAGTGACCTTACAACAGCATATGTAACAAGTGCTCCTAAGACATTCGTATTAAAGTTATGTATCGGTCTTATTGTCGGTGCTGTAGCACATAAGGGCTTCAAGCTTTCAAGAGAACATTCAGCTAAATATGTAACATTAGCAACAATCGTTTCATCTGCAGCTGGCATGGTATTTAATATCTTCGCTGACCCTATCGTTGGATATTTCTATAAGACATATATCCTTGGTGTGCCACAGGATTTATCAAAGGCACTTGCCAAGATTGGTGCTCTTACAACATCAGTTAACGCAGTAGTTGCAGTTATATTTGCATCAATTATATATCTTATATTAAGACCAATCTTTAAGAAGAGTGGAATTTTAAGAGAGATGTAATTACAGACTTTATTTATAAACTTCCCGCAGGCTCCAGTGGTCTGCGGGAAGTTTTTCTTGACAATAAATACCTGTATTTATTATTATAATATTAATAATATGTAACAGCGTTGAAGGCTGTCTAAATGCTTCTTGTCTGAATACAGGCAAGAAGCATTTTGCTATCAATGCGGAAATGGAGTTTTGTGTGTTAAAGTATATAAAAAAATATTGTTTTTTTGCGTTACTTGCACCATTATTCATGGTTGGAGAGGTTGTTATGGACTTATTCCAGCCGGGGCTTATGAGTACTATTATTGACGATGGTGTGTTGGGAATCAATAATGGTAATATGGGCGACCTTAATATAGTTATAAATACAGGAATTAAGATGATAGTATTTGTGGCTATAGGTGGATTATGTGGCGTTATGTCAGGTGTGTTTGCCAATCTTTGTTCACAGAATTTTGGCAATGATTTAAGAAAAGATACATTTAAAAAGATAATGTCATTTTCTTTCTCACAGACAGACCAGTTTTCTACAGGTTCACTCATCACAAGAGTGACTAATGACATCACACAGTTACAGACATTTGTAATGCAGTGTATCAGAGGTTTTGTGAGAACTTTTATGCTGTTTGCGGGTGGAATATTCTGTATGCTTAGGTTAAATATTTCATTTGGGATTATAATTGTATGTGCGCTGCCATTTATTATATTCTGCATAATATTTTTCATATCAAAGGCAAATCCTATGTTTGGGAAGCTTCAAAGGAAGCTGGACAAGGTCAACAATGTCATGCAGGAGAACGTGTCAGGTTCAAGAGTGGTTAAAGCTTATGTCAAAGAGGACTATGAGATTAACCGCTTTGGAAGGGCTAATGATGAGCTGGTTGATACACAGCTCCGCGTGCTTGTGCTTTTGTCATACATGACACCTATAATGAATATTATTCTTAATCTTTCAGTTGTTGCAGTTATCAAACTTGGCTCGATACAGGTGGCAGCAGGTGCAGTTACACCGGGTAATGTGATGGCTGCTATTACATATGTGACACAGGTTTTAAATGCAGTCATGAGAATGACTATGATTTTCCAGACTGCATCAAGAGGCGTTGCATCTGGAAGACGTGTTATGGAAGTACTTCAGTGTGAGCCTGTTATAAAAGATGGTGAACATGGTGCTGATACTGATATTAAGGGTAAGGTTGAATTTAGAAATGTTTCATTTGCATATCCGGGAATGGGTGATGAAAAGATTATAGATGATTTTTCTCTCACGATTAATCCTGGAGAGACTATTGGAATTCTCGGTGAAACAGGCTGTGGCAAATCATCCCTTGTAGGACTTATACCAAGATTTTATGATGTGACATCAGGTGAAGTCCTTGTTGATGATATAGATGTAAGAGATTATAAGCTTCACGCTTTGAGAGGAAAGATATCAATAGCACTTCAGAAAAGCGAGATTTTCTCAGAGTCTATCAAAGAAAATATTGCATGGGGTGATAAAACGGCAGACGATAAGGAGATTGAGGCTGCTGCAAATGTTGCACAGGCAATGGAATTTATCAGTACCAAGCCAGATGGAATGGATACGATTGTCAATCAGGGTGGAACCAGCCTGTCAGGCGGTCAGAAGCAGAGAGTTGCGATAAGCAGGGCTGTTCTTAAAAAGTCAGAGATTCTTATATTTGATGATACGACAAGTGCGCTTGATTTAAAGACAGAGGCAGATCTGTACAATGAACTTAAACAGATGCATTCAGGTGTGACAAAGATTATCATTGCCCAGAGAATCGCATCTATTAAGAATGCAGACAGGATAGTTGTCCTTGATAATGGAAAGCTGTCGGCAGTTGGAACTCATGAGGAATTGTTAAAGAGCAGTGCGATATATGCAGATATATGTGCTTCACAGCTTGGAAATGAGGTGCTTAATGGAAAATAATAATTCAGGAAAGCAGACACAGCTTAATAATTATAAGATTCCGGGAATGCGCGGCCCCAGAAATCGTGGTGGTGAAGTAGAGAAGCCACAGGATGCAAAGAAAACAATCGGAAGACTTTGCAGATATTTTTCGAAAGAATTACACACAATGATAGTTCTTCTTGCATCGGTTTTTGTAATTGTAATATGTTCTGTTATAGCTCCAAAGCTGCAGAGTAATGCAATTGACTGTATCGCACAGGGAACATATGCCATGCTTACGTCAATCCTTGTGACAATGCTGGCCGTGTATGTTGTTAACAGTATATGCTCATTTGTACAGTCAAGATTATCGGCGGTTCTAAGCCAGAGAGTTGTTAAGAGAATGCGTGAAGATTTATTTGAGTCGATAGTTAATCTTCCTATAAAGTATCTTGACAGCCATCCGCATGGTGATATTATGAGCCGTATGACTAATGATGTTGAAAATATATCTAATACGATATCACAGTCATTGTCATCACTTTTCTCAGGGGTGCTCACGATAATAGGAACAGTTGTGATGATGGTTATGCTCTGTCCACAGCTTGCACTGCTGTCATGTACAACAGTTATTCTTACAGTGCTTGCAACTAAAGGATTGTCTTCTGCTATGCGTAAATTCTACAGAAAACGTCAGGTGCTTCTTGGAAGCCTTAACTCAGAAGTAGAAGAGATGGTTACAGGTTATAAGACAGTTGTTGCGTATAACAGACAAGCTGATGCCTGTGAAGAATTTAACAAAACATCGGATGAGCTTACCAAAGTTGGAATTATGGCGGAGATTCTCGGTGGCTCAATGGGGCCTCTTATGAATGTGATCAATAATATCGGATTTGTAATTATTGCGGCATTCGGTGGATATTTCGCGATTAAAGGTGTTGTATCAATTGGAACCATATCCGCATTTATCGTATATGCAAAGCAGTTTGGAAGACCAATAGACGAGATTGCGCAGATATATGGACAGATACAGACTGCGGTTGCTGGAGCTGAACGAGTATTTGCTGTCATGGATCATGAGAAGGAGGACAAGACAGGTGATAAGTTTATTGAAAGCCAGTCTCCAGTTATCACATTTGAAAATGTTGATTTCTCATATGTCGAGGGAAAGCAGGTTTTATATGATTTTAATCTGGATGTTCCGGCTGGACACAAGGTTGCGCTTGTCGGTGCGACTGGTTCAGGCAAGACGACAGTTGTAAATCTTCTTATGAGATTTTATAATATAGACAGTGGTGCGATAAAGATAGATGGTGTCAATATCAGAGATATTGATATAGCTAATCTTCGTAAGAATACGGCAATTGTTCTTCAGGACACAGTTTTGTTTGCAGATACCATAGAAAATAACCTCAAATATTCTAATGAGGCAGCAGATGATGAACAGATGGTAGAAGCAGCAAAAATGAGCAATTGTGATTCAATGATAAGAAGAATGCCGGAAAAATACCAATCCAGACTTACAGCACAGGGACAGAATATATCGCAGGGACAGCGCCAGCTTCTCTCGATTGCAAGAGCATTTCTTGCACACCCTAAGATTCTTATTCTTGACGAGGCTACATCGAGTGTCGATACAAGAACGGAGAAGAAGATTCAGGATGCAATGGTTAAGCTTATGCACAACAGAACAAGTCTTATTATTGCACACAGACTTTCTACAATCCAGGATGCTGACTGCATAGTTGTAATGGATGCGGGAAGAATTGTTGAGATGGGAAATCATGACGAACTGCTTGCAAAGCAGGGCAAGTATTATGAACTGTACATGACACAGTTTGCAGGGCAGGCGATTTAAAATGTGTATTGCTATTGTATATATTGATTTAGTATGGTATTATGAGCATATCGTTAGTATTATATAAATATTAAACAGGGGGATAATTAAAATATACAATAGTAATGCAAAAGTTGTAATGAATGACATGGGCAATGAGGTTGTATTGATACCAGAAATTTTATTTAAAGGAAAGCGTTCAATTGATTGGAATAACGTAAAAGCATATATGACTCAATATATTGGTCATTATGCAATAATAAAAGAAACAAATGATATAATTTATATTGCCAAAGATTTTCCAGATGAATATACAGGTTCTGTGTATACCAGAAGGTTAATGGGAGCTGCAGCCAAAGCTAAAGCTAATGCATCGCAGGGGATTCTGGAATTGATATCAATTTCTAAAGGGAAGCATTTTAAAGAGAATATAGAAGATAAACATTTGTGGGATGCACGATATGGATGGTATAGGTATGATTCCAGATTTGCACTGCCGGTTTATGCAGATGACAATAGTATTGAAAGATATAACATATATCATGCATCTATGCTGGTACGGCATGGAAGTGATAATAAAAAGTATCTGTATGATATTTTGGATATAAAAAAAGAAACGAGCAACCTTTTGGAGTCATAAGACTTTACTCAGCAAAAACCCATTTCTTATTAATATTATATCAATTGTTGTATGTTATGTCAAGATATTATATTTTATAGAAATATAGAGGCGTAGAATATATGAAAGACAGATCACCGAGAAGTGAAGAATTATACGAATATATGCTGGACAAGGGATATTCAGAGCAGTTCAGCAATCTGATAACCATGAATCTCAATACTGATTTTACAGCGGGAAGAATGATAGGGTATCTGTCACATTATACAAGTCTGCCAGAGGTTGAGGTCGTTGATGAGATGTTAGCTATTCTAAGCGACCGCAACAGGATTATGGAGAAGAAAGAACTTGAGGCAAATAATGCAAAATGGAATGAGTTCCTGAATAAAGGGTTTGGAGATACATTTTGAAAACATAACCATTAGAACGTATGTTTTTGAACTGAGTTCATTTTAAAATAAAGTGGGAACATTTATTATATTGAAATGTTCCCACTTTATTATATTTGTTTTAATATATTATTGTTAAAATGTTTTTGATTTACTCGTCCTTAGGAAGGCTCTGCATATATTCATGCATAGACTCTGCAACAATCTTGCTGTGTGCAACAGCTTCAACAACAGTTCTTGCACCATAGATAACATCGCCTGATGCAAAGATACCAGGTCTTGATGTGTGGCCAGTCTCGTCTGCCTCAAGAAGACCTCTTGAATTAGACTTGAGGCCGTTAGTGCTGCTTACAATACGTGTCATAGGTCCCTGACTGATTGAGATAATAACACTGTCTGCTGGATAGAGAGTGTCTGTTCCGTCAATATCTGTAAAGCTGCCATCTTCATTTTCAATAATATCCCTGAATATAACACCATCATCAGTAATCTCAACAGGTTTTTTGTTGTATTCGAACTTAACGCCTTCAAGCTGTGCATAGCTGAATTCATAGTGGCTTGCGGCAACCTCTTTAGTTATAGAGAAACATGTAAGGTCATGTGAACCCTTGCGGATTGCTGTTCTTGCAACATCCATAGCTGCATTACCGGCACCGATAACGATAACTCTGTTGCCAAGTCTGTAGCTGTCAGGATTATTAAGGTAGTTGATACCAAAATGTACATTGCCAAATGTCTCACCCTTAATATGAAGTGAATTAGGCTTCCATACACCGGTTCCAACGAATATCGCCTTGTAGCCATCACGGAACAGGTCTTCTATGCCGATTGCACCGCCGATAAGTGTGTTAGGACGGATTTTGATACCTTTAAGTTCGAGGTGACGGTACTGGATATCGTCAAGAACACTCTTAGGAAGACGGAATTCCGGGATACCATATCTTAATACGCCGCCAATCTTATCCTTTCCTTCAAATATAGTAACATTGTATCCATATCTTTGAAGTATGATAGCGATAGTAAGTCCCGCAGGACCTGAACCGATAATTGCAACCTTCATTCCGTTAGAAGGAGCAGGACCGGCTGTCATCTGTTCAGCGAATGTTGTTGATATGTAATTCTCAATAGTTGAAAAATGTACAGGTACGCCTTTCTTTCCAAGAACGCAGTGCCCCTCACACTGTTTTTCATGGTTACATACAAGACTGCATACAGTTGTAAGCGGGTTATTTTCAAATAACATCTTACCGGCTTCATTAAGCTTGTTTTCTTTGAGAAGCCTTATAGCAACAGGAATGTTAGTGTGTATAGGACATCCTTTCTGACATTGTGGAACCTTACACTGTAAACATCTGTTGGCTTCATCCATAACGTGTAATGCCATATCGTAATCTCCAATCTATATATTATGTTCAATTATAAAAAGCAAGCTGATAACATTGCTTGTCTTAGATAATAATATTATATGATATAAGTTTGTAATTTAAAAGCAGATATTTTAAATGCATGTAGAATTTGAAATGCATTGAGACTGATTTTGTTATATCTTGACGATTTTTTTCCCTAATGATAAAATTTATTTTTACATGGAGAAACAGCTTATATTATTTACTTGAAATATACGATAGTTTTAGATTTTGAAAGGAAGTAAAGATATTGTGATGGGAATAAAGAAATTTTCTCATAACTTCTGGGGACATTTAAAGACTATTAATCATCACAAGATGATGGTTATGAAGAACTGCTTCAGGGTGGGACTTTATAAGCAGGGATTACTTCACGATTTGTCTAAGTACTCGCCTACGGAGTTCATACCCGGAATCAAATATTATCAGGGTAACAGAAGCCCTAATAATGCACAGCGAGAGGCAGAAGGATGTTCGACAGCATGGCTTCACCACAAGGGACGTAATAAGCATCATTACGAGTACTGGATTGATTATCCGACTAATAAGGATGCCGGTCTTGTCGGAATGGAGATGCCTGTAAAATATGTTGTGGAGATGTTCTGCGACAGAGTTGCAGCAAGCAAGAATTATAACAAAGACAAATACACAGATGCAGATTCGCTGGAGTATTATCTTCGCGGCAGAGGACATTATGTGATTCATCCAAAGACAGATGAGCTTCTCTACAGCCTTTTAAAGATGCTTGCAGATAAGGGCGAGGATTATACATTTGATTATATTAAGAAGAATGTTCTCAACAAGAATAAAAAGTGACACATTTTTACTGAAAATGTGCTGGAGTAATACATGAATGAGATAGAACAATACTATAATAAGTTCAATGAGGATAAGAGACTTACGTCAAGGCATGGAAGAGTTGAATATTATGTGACTAACACCTATATTCACAGGACACTTGAGGAAATTATATCCGAAAGAAAATGTGACAAGCACGATATCAGAATAATGGATATTGGTGCTGGCACTGGGGCATATTGTGTGCCGCTTGCAGAAGAAGGTTATGACGTGAGTGCGGTTGAGCTTGTTAAGCATAATCTTGGATTATTAAAGCAGAAAAGCAGCCTTGTAGATGCAAGACAGGGCAATGCACTTAACCTTAAAAGATTTAAAGACGATACATTTGATGTAACACTTCTTTTTGGACCTATGTATCATCTTTTTTCAAAGGAAGACAAGCTGAAAGCCTTATCCGAGGCAAAGAGAATTACTAAGCCGGGTGGAACGATATTCGTTGCCTATGTTATGAATGAGTATGGCGTTATCACTTATTGTTTCAAGGAAAGGCATATTAAGGAGATTATGGCTGATAACCGCCTGACTAAAGATTTCCACACTATAAGCGAGATGAGCAATCTCTATGATTATGTAAGGGTTGATGATATAGATGAGCTGAATGCTGAGTGTGGTCTTACAAGGAAGCTTATTATATCGCCAGATGGTGCGGCTGATTATATGAGACAGTTCTTAAACCAGCTTGATGAGGAGGAATTTGAATATTTCCTGCAATACCAGATTGCAGTGTGCGAGAGAAAAGAGCTTGTCGGAGCCGGGGCACATACAGTAGACATTTTAAAGAAACCAGAATAATTATATCCCATATCTGTTTATGTGAATGCATGACGGATATGGGATTTTTGCATTTTGATAACATTTTATCAATAAATGAATAATATATATTGACATATAAGATAGTAATGATATAATTTAATCAAACATATGAACAATCATTCATATGAACGTATATTAAAATAAAAAGGAGAATAACATTATGAAAAAGACTTATAAAATTGAGGTTGATTGTGCTAACTGCGCTAACAAGATGGAAGAGGCAGCTAAGAATACAGCAGGTGTTAAGGATGCCACTGTTAACTTTATGGCTCTTAAGATGATTGTTGAGTTTGAGGACGGAGCTGACGTTAAGGAAGTTATGGGAAACGTAGTTAAGAACTGCAAGAAAGTTGAGGATGACTGCGAGATTTATCTTTAATCCTGAATTTAAGGAGATGTGATTATATGAATAAGAAACAGAAAAAAGTTCTTGCAAGAATAATTGTTGCAGCAGCTTTGCTTATTATACTTCATTTTATTGAAGCACCAGGAGTTGTCACGATACTTTTATATCTGATTCCATATATTGTTATTGGATACGACATTTTGAAGAAAGCATATAAGGGAATCAGGAATGGTCAGGCATTTGATGAGAATTTCCTTATGGCTATCGCAACTGTAGGTGCATTTGGATTAGGCATATATAATGAGCTTAAGGGTGTTGGTGGCGACTATGCAGAGGCTGTTGCGGTTATGCTCTTCTATCAGATAGGTGAGCTTTTCCAGAGTGTTGCTGTTGGCAAGAGCAGAAGAAATATTTCAGAGCTTATGGATATACGACCTGATTACGCCAATATCGAGGTTGACGGAACAGTAACTAAGGTTGACCCTGATGAAGTTGAGATTGGCTCGGTTATAATAGTTAAGCCGGGTGAGAAGGTTCCAATTGATGGAATTGTTATAGAGGGAACATCAAGCCTTAATACAGCAGCTCTTACAGGTGAGAGTGCTCCAAGAGACTGCAAGGTGGGCGATGAGATAATCAGTGGCTGTATTAATATGTCAGGTCTTCTTAAAATTAAGACAACTAAGGAATTTGGCGAGTCAACTGTATCTAAGATTCTTGATTTAGTGGAGAACTCAAGTTCTAAGAAGTCACGTTCAGAGAATTTTATATCAAAATTTGCCAAGTATTATACACCAATCGTATGTTACAGTGCTCTTGCGCTGGCTATAATACCACCAGTCATTCTTCTTATTCTCGGTAAGAATACTATGTATGCAACATGGTTATACAGAGCTTTGACATTCCTTGTTATAAGCTGTCCATGTGCCCTTGTAATCAGTATTCCTCTTAGCTTTTTTGCAGGAATCGGCGGTGCATCATCATGTGGCGTTATGGTAAAGGGCTCTAATTACCTTGAGGCGATGGCTTCAGTCAAGACAATTGTGTTTGATAAGACTGGTACACTTACTAAAGGTGTATTTGAGGTAGTTAATGTATCATGCAGCAATGATTTTACCAAGGAAGACGTTATAAAATACGCAGCATATGCAGAGAACTATTCATCACATCCAATTGCAAAGAGCTTAAAGACTGCTTATGGCAAGGATGTTGATGAGAAAGATATCGGCGAGATAGAAGAGATAAGCGGCCATGGAATCAAGGCAGTAGTCCTTGGAAAGACAGTGCTTGCTGGTAACAAGAGACTTATGGAAGCTAATTCAATATCATATACAGAGTGTAATGAGGTTGGAACTGTTGTATATGTTGCGATTGATGGCGTATATGCCGGATATGTTCTTATCGCAGATACATTAAAGGATAATACTAAGGCTGCTATTAAGCAGTTAAAGAAGGCAGGCGTTAATAAGCTCGTTATGCTTACTGGTGATTCCAAGAAGGTTGCAGATAAGGTGGCAGCAGACATCGGAATAACAGATGTGTACAGCCAGTTATTGCCAGCAGATAAGGTTTCTAAGGTTGAAGAGCTTCTTGCAGCCAAGAATCCTAAGGATAAGCTTGCATTTGTTGGTGATGGAATTAACGATGCACCCGTTCTTACAAGGTCAGATATAGGTATTGCGATGGGCGCACTTGGTTCAGATGCTGCGATTGAAGCCGCTGATATAGTACTTATGGATGATGATCCTTTAAAGATTGTCAAAGCTATCAAGATTGCCAAGAAATGTATCAGAATCGTGTATGAGAATATCTACTTTGCAATAGGAATCAAGGTTATATGCCTTATACTTGGCGCGTTAGGTATCGCTAACATGTGGGCTGCCATATTTGCAGATGTAGGTGTTATGGTACTTGCAGTTCTTAATGCGATAAGGGTACTGCTTGTCAAGAAGTTATAATTCGGAGATTATTGATGGAAAATAAGAATATTGAATTAGATTGTGAATGTTGTGATACAGTTGAAATTCACAAAGACCGTTTGAAGATTGTTAATGATACGCTTCCTGATGAAAATGAGTTATATGACCTTGCAGAGTTGTTCAAAGTATTTGGCGATTCTACAAGAATAAGAATACTGTACGTGTTATTTGAGTCAGAGGTGTGTGTATGTGATCTGGCTGAGGCATTGAATATGACCCAGTCAGCTATATCACATCAGCTTAAAATCCTGAAACAGAATAAGCTTGTAAAGAACAGAAGAGAAGGAAAGTCAATATTTTATTCTCTCGCAGATGACCATGTGAAGACTATTATAGCACAGGGTCGGGAACACATTGAGGAAGATTAATAATATTAACCTTCCTCAATAAAATCTGGATTATATTGTGTATTAAAAATATTAATCTTCGTGGGCATGTTTGTAACAGGTTTTGATATCTTCTGGAAGACCATCTGGGATAATGCTTCTCAGATGGTTTTCTTCTGTATTATTAAGAAGCTGCTCATAGAACCAACATTTGTACTTAATCATATCCAGTGTCTTTTTCATATGTTCAATCTCGTCCTCAACAGTCTGCTTCTGTTTCACAAATAATTCATAGCGGTCTTTATATGTTGAAGGGCCAATAGAACACCACTCCATGAACTGCTTTATCTCTTTGATTTCAAGACCAGATTTCTTCAGGCATTCAATTACACGGAGTGTTTCTAACTCGTTGTCTGTAAAATTCCTTATGCCGGAAGTCCTCTGCATATGAGGGAAAAGTCCCTCTTTATCATAATATCTCAATGTCGATATAGGAATATCGAACATCTTAGAAACTTGTCCAATTGTATACATGTATAACCTCCAATTGATGATAACGAATCGTTTAGCCGATAGTTGTCTTTAATAATATACATGTTACGCCATATTGTCAAAAAACGCAAATAGTTGTAAAATAAAAACACTATAAAATTTAACAGGAGAAGAATCATGGAAAAGTTTTTCAAAGTTAAAGAGCATGGCTCTAACGTGAGAACTGAGGTACTTGCTGGTATCACAACATTCATGGCGATGTCATATATCCTTTTTGTCAATGCCAATATGTTTTCACAGCTTGGAACAGTTTCTTACAACGCAATCTACATTGCGACAGCATTATCTGCTGTAATTGGTACTTTTTTAATTGCATTTATTGCAAATCTGCCACTTGGTCTTGCATCAGGTATGGGACTTAATGCATTCTTTGTATACACAGTATGCTTTACATTCGGCCTCACATATGCTAATGCGCTTGTATTAGTATTACTTGATGGTATTGTATTCACAATCCTTACTGTTACTGGTATCAGAGCAAAGCTTTTTGCAGCTATACCTGATTGTGTAAGAAAGGTTATTCCAGCAGGTATTGGTCTGTTCATTGCATTCCTCGGACTTCAGAACGCAGGAATCGTAGTAAGCAGCTCATCTACATGTGTTACACTTGCATCATTCAACCTTTTAAGTGGTGCTGTAACATGGGGCGATATAATGCCTAAGCTTGTTACTATTGCAGCTATTATTGTTATTGCAGTTCTTTCATATAAGAAGATAAGAGGCTCAGTATTCTGGGGTATCTTAAGTGGAACAATCCTTTACTATATTCTTGGTGCTACAGTTCCTGGCTTCTACACAGGATTTGCTGAGAATTTAAGCTTTAATCCATTCACAGCATTTAGCGAGTGGGGTTCACAGGCTTTCTTAAAGGTATTCACAGAAGGCTTCAACTTCGATGCATATCTTGCAACTCATACACAGGCAGAGCTTATCCTTGTAATCGCAACATCAGCTCTTGCATTCTGTATGGTTGATATGTTTGATACACTTGGTACACTTTACGGTGCATGTTCAAGAGGTGGAATGCTTGTTAACGGTGAGGTTCCTAACTTTGAGAAGGCTATGTTATCAGATGCCATCGCTACATGTGCAGGCGCTGTATGTGGTACATCAACAGTTACAACATTCGTTGAGTCATCAGCAGGTGTTGGTGAAGGTGGTAGAACAGGTCTCTCAGCTTTCACAACAGGTGTGCTTTTCTTCGTAGCAATGTTCTTAAGCCCAGTCGCAGCACTTATCCCAAGCTGTGCAACAGCATCAGCTTTAGTATACGTTGGTGTACTTATGATGGGCTGCGTTACAGACATTGACTGGAAGGATGTATCAATCGCTGTTCCAGCATTCCTTACAATCGCATTCATGGCATTTACTTACAACATCAGCTATGGTATAGCATTTGGTCTTATCTCACATGTATTTATCCAGATATTTACAGGTAAGGCAAAGGAAGTTAAGGCATTTACATGGGTTATCGCAGTATTATTTGCACTTATGTTCTTCCTTACACACTAATTTTTAGTTTATAAAATGCCATGGCAGGGGTATCTGTCGGGACATTTACATATTAATTATCTAATCGCTTGCTTAATACATAAAATGTGTTTTGCAAGCGATTATTTCTTGTTTTTATTTTAATACAGTGGTATTATATCTATAAGAGATTAGGGTGAAAGGCTGGTGTATATATGATTCAAGCAGGAGCTCGTTGTGATAAGTGTGGTCGAATAGATACGATTCCATATACATCAGAAACAGCGGTTAAAGTCATGCTTAGACAGAAGGGATGGAGATTCAAGGATGAGATGTGTCTGTGTCCTATATGTATAATCAAGTATGATGGAATTGCTAAGGGATATCAGTAGAGTGTAGGTTTAGGAATAAATAATCGCCTCAGTTTGTTAGACTATGAGGCGGTTATTTTTTTGCAATAGACTGGATATATGAAAGAATTTTATGTACACTCATTGTAAAGAGTTGTATACTATAATAAATATTTATTCAAGGAGACAACAATGTTTTCTAAGTATCTGGATGGTCTGACAGATGATATGCCAGATGAGTTTCACAAGCTTGTGCAGGTGTTTGAGCTAAATGTATTCCAGCCGATTATGATAGATGGTGAGAAGGATATTCATGCGGCGTATCTTATGAATGATGCGGTTGAAAGTTATTTTGTGTTTGAAAATTCTGTGATGACAGGGACATATAAAGACATTGAATGTGAACAGATGGCAAGCATTGACCGGGTTGATGATGATTATATGCTGATTGTCAACCAGGGTAATGAGAATATATTTACTATAAGATTCACAAGGCTTGGCATGAAGACAGTGTACTTTGATTATGGCTGTATGGGGCATTTCTGGGTTAAAGGATATGAGTATCTAAGACAGCTTGAATATCAGCTTGCAGATGTGAGGGACAAGCTGAGGTATCTCGGAAGTTCTTCCTGTACGGATGAAGAAATGATTTTTGCAAAGCTGGCGGATTTTCCACCGATTAAGCGTTATAAATCAGTTCCAGATATGTATTATGTCCCATATCCGGACAATGTAGCACCGGAAGCTGCCACGTATCTTATCCGAATTGCAAATGATGTTGGCGACAGGCGTATGGCTGGGGTGCTTGCAAAGTATCTTAATAATCCGACATCATATAGGTGCAGGATTATTGCGGCAATGCTTCACAGAAAATCACACAGCAGATTCGTGGACAGAATTATCATGGATTTGAGGGATGCCGCCAAAGTGTATGAAGCAAGGCATTTTGCGAAAGAAGAGGAAGAACGCTATGGGAAGGTTCACAGACAGGCAGAAGCGGCAATGAACGCATTTAAAGAAAAAGGATTTAATTGTATGCTTTACAGAGAGGAACCTTTTATGTATTCTAAAGACAGCATAACATACAAGGAGCATGTTATGGTATTTAAAAATGGCATGTTTAACAGGAAATGTGAGATACATACATTCGAAGTTTAATGGAGGTTTGTTAAAATGGAGACAATTTCAAGAGAAAAGGCATTTGAATTACTAAAAAAATATAATAAAGACCCATTCCACATTCAGCATGGATTGACAGTTGAGGCGGTTATGAAGTGGTATGCTGATGAGCTTGGATATGGTGATGATGCGGAGTACTGGGGAATTGTCGGACTGCTCCATGATATAGATTTTGAGCTTTATCCAGAGGAGCATTGCATCAAGGCACCAGAGTTATTACGTGAAGCTGGTGTTGGCGAGGATGTTATTCATGCGGTATGTTCGCATGGCTATGGTATCACTGTTGGATGTGGCAAGACGATAGATGTTGAGCCGGTTCATGAGATGGAAAAGGTCCTTTTTGCCGCAGATGAGCTTACTGGTCTTATCTGGGCGGCTGCATTGATGCGTCCATCAAAGAGCACGAAGGATATGGAGCTTAAATCCCTTAAAAAGAAATATAAGGCTAAAGGCTTTGCTGTTGGCTGTTCAAGAGAGGTAATCGCGCGCGGCGCCGAGCAGTTAGGCTGGGAGCTTGACAAGCTTCTTGAGATGACTCTCAGGGCGATGGCTGAGACAGAAGACGAGATTAAAAGCGAGCTGGAAGCTGAGAATTAATTGAAGTTAATTTATCAGGAAGATATTTTATTTAATATGCTTAAAGGAGACTGGAATATGAATAATTTTATCTATGAGACACCTACTAAAGTGTATTTTGGTAGGGATGAGGAATTAAAGGTTGGAAAGCTTATTAAGGAGTTCAATCCTAATAAGGTGCTTATACATTTTGGCGGTAATTCAGCAAGAAAAAGCGGATTATTAGACCGTGTTGAGAAATGCCTTGACGAAGAGAATATAAGCTATGTGGAGCTTGGCGGAGTAGTTGCCAATCCACAGCTCTCACTTGTAAGAGAAGGCGTGGAGCTTGGAAGAAAAGAAGGCGTTGACTTTGTGCTTGCAGTAGGCGGTGGTTCAGTTATGGATTCATCTAAGGCTATTGCGAATGGAATTGCCAATCCAGAGATAGATGTATGGGATTTCTCATTAGGAAAGGAAGCACCGGCAAAGACACTTCCTAAAGGGGCAATTCTTACACTTGCTGCGGCAGGTTCAGAGGTGAGTTCTTCATGTGTTATAACTAATCAGGATACTGGTGAGAAGAGAGGATATAACAGCAGCTTTAACCGTATGAATTTTGCTATTGAAAATCCGGTTCTCACATTTACAGTAAGTCCTTATCAGACTGCATGTGGTGCGGTTGATATTGCTATGCATACTATCGAGAGATATTTCTGTCCGGGCGATGATACATATCTTACAGATTCTATCGCAGAAGCTGTTATTAAGAGTGTCCGCAAGGCAGCGAATGATTGTCTGGCTGACCCTGAGAATTATGAGGCGAGAGCTAATATGATGTGGGCTTCATCTTTAGCACATAATGGTCTGACACAGTGCGGAAGACAGTTCCAGCTTGTTGTTCACCAGCTTGAGCATGAGGTATCGGGAATGTATCCTGAAGTTGCACATGGTGCCGGACTTGCAGCGTTATGGTGCAGTTGGGCAAGATATGTATACAAAGCTAATATAAGCCGCTGGTTACAGTATTCAGCTAATGTATGGAACCTTGACATTGATTATGAGCATCCAGAAAAGACAATTGAGCAGGCTATTGACATGCAGGAACAGTATTATTCATCAATAGGCATGCCAACAAGCTTAAAAGAGCTTGGCGTGGAGGAATCAGCTCTTCCAAAGCTTGCCCTTGACTGCTCACGTAATAAGACAAGAACATTAACAGGATATAAGCCACTTGGCTATGATGACATCCTTGCAATATATAAGATGGCGTATTAATGTGCGGACAATCTGAGTAAATATTTAGTGTAAAAATTTTGAGTAAAACTTTGAAGAAAGATTTTGTGGACATTTTTTACAAAGCTTATCAGAGTTCATAACTAATATAGTGTTTTGGGGTACCATATTATATTATAAGGGGGAGAAAATAATGTGGCATGTAGAGACAGACTTATTTGCGATGGGCGTTTTCCTGATTATGTTAATCAAGGAATACAGTCTGAGAAAAGAAAGAAAACAGAAACAGAGGCAGGGATTAGCAGGGCGTGATATACAGAGTGATTCCTTTTACTTTGTTCTGGTTTTTAGTATTATAAGCGTTGTTATTGATATAATTTCTTCGATTGCGATGAATGACGTGACTAACTGGTGGGTATATCAGATAGCAATGACAATATACGTTATAAGTATGCCTCTGCTGGCTGCTGTGTGGGTTGGCTATGCATGTACACTTATTTATAGTGATTTATCATTAAAACAGATTTTACAAAAAATTTCTATTCTTATGATTCCTTATGCTGTGTATACACTTGTAGCGATTACTAATCCGGTTACAGGTTTATTCTTTACGCTTTCACCAGCTATAGAGTATAAACGAGGCATACTGTTCATGTCGGTTGGTGTAGGCTCTATTATGATGTATTCATTCATGGGACTATTGCTTGTATTTTTTAATTGGAAAAAGATTTCTCCTCGTTCCAATGCTGTTCTGATTATGACATTTTTTATAATAACGGCATGTTTTATCTGGATTCAGCTTGCTAATCCGGGATGGCTTATTATTAATGCAAGTTATGCGGTTGTATATATATTATGCGATGTAACAGTTGAGGAAAGACGTAGAAAAGAGCTGTATAAAGAGATAAGCAAGAAAAATGATGAGCTTAAAATTGTTGCACAGAAGGCGGAATCTGCAGCACATGCCAAATCTGAATTCTTATCAAGAATGAGCCATGATATAAGAACGCCTATGAACGCTATTATAGGGCTTACACATCTGGCAAAGAAAGAAGATGATATGGAGATTATAAAAGGATATCTTAATAAAATTGATTCTTCAAGTAAATTTCTTCTGGGACTTATCAATGATATTCTTGATATGAGTAAAATAGAGAATGGTGATATGACATTGAATGAGAGCCCATATACAAAGAATGAATTTGTGGAATCTATTCAGACAGTAATAAGGCCGCTTATAGATGATAAGAATATACAATTTATATTTGATATGAATGGAGGAGCGGAATGTATTAGTGTAGATCATCTGCGTTTAAATCAGATATTCTTTAACCTGCTTTCTAATGCTGCCAAATTTACGCCAGAAGGTGGAAAGATAGAATTTATATCAGAACGTATTGAACAAGTTCCAGATGAGAAAAAAGGAAAAGTTGGAATGCGTTTTTATGTGCGTGATAATGGAATTGGAATGAGTGATGAATTCCAGAAGCATATGTATGATCCATTTTCACAGGAAAAATCGGAGCTTGGAGCTACTATAAAAGGAACAGGCCTTGGACTACCGATTGTAAAAAGTCTTGTGGATGCGATGGGTGGAACAATTTCGGTTAAAAGTCAGCTTGGAAAGGGAACTGAATTTAAGATTGAGTTATATTTTGATATCGCACAAGCACCATCAAAGAAACAGGAAGTTATCCTTGATAATGCTAAGCTGAATGGCGTACATATATTGCTTGTTGAAGATAATGAACTTAATATATATGTTGCAAAGACTATTTTAGAGCAGTTTGGATGTATTGTTGATGTGGCATATAATGGTCAGGAGGCTGTTTCAGTTTTTGAACATTCAGAGGAACATTTTTATGATATTATTCTTATGGATGTGCATATGCCTGTTATGAATGGAATTGATGCAACACATGCAATCAGAAATTTGACCCGTGTTGATGCAGCTAGTGTTCCTATCATTGCAATGACAGCAGATGCATTTGATAAAGAAAAGAAGCAGACGTTGGATTCAGGAATGAATTGTCATCTGCCAAAGCCGATTGACCCACCTGTGTTGTATCAGGTACTGTCTGAATATGTGAAAAGATAAGAAGCAGATATAGCAAGGACTATTAAATTAAAATTATTATAATTATATCCCATATCATATTATCAGCCATTGTAATAATGTGATATGGGATTATTTATTCTTGACATTTATACTTTATATCTATATAATTACCAATGGTAATTATCAAAGGTAACTATATTGAGCGGAATTTATAATAATTATTATCCAGCCAGACAGTTATAACATCTATTAAATTTCAGGAGGTATACAATAATGACACCTGAGAAGGCAAAAAGAATGATGGATGCCTGTTATCTTGCTAAGAGAGTAAGAGAGATGCTTCCAGAGCTTCCAGAGGGTGTGGCACCATCATATATTCATTATCTTGACATAATTGAGCAGTTAGAAAACAAGGGAAACAGAGTCAAGATAAGTGATATAAGTGATATATTAGGGATTCCAAGACCCGGTGTTACAAGAACCGTCAAGGAGATGGAGAAAAAGGGACTTTTAAGAAAGATTTCTTCGGAGGAAGATGCCAGAATGATATATATTGTGGCGACAGATGAAGGCAGAAAGCTGTCAGCTAAATATAATACAAGATATTTTGGCGAATTGTCAGAGCTTCTATGTAATATATCAGAGGAAGAGATTGACAATATGATTAAGACAATCGATAAAATCTATAATATTATGAACGAAAGGAGAATTAATCTTGAATAATTCAGAAGTAAATTCAAAATCAGACTTCACACAGGGAAGCATACTTGGTAAATTAATTCCATTCATGATGCCGATTCTTGGAGCACTGATATTACAGGCGGCATATGGTGCGGTTGACCTGCTTGTAGTCGGAAGATTCGGAAGTACGTCAGGTCTTTCAGCAGTTTCAACCGGAAGCCAGGTGCTTAATCTTGTAACATTTGTTATAACACAGCTTTCTATGGGTATTACTGTGCTTATAGCAAGATTTATAGGAGAGAAACATCCAGAGCGTATTGGTTCACTTATAGGAGGAGCGGCTGTTATATTTGCAATTATATCATGTGTGCTTTTTGTAGTTATGGTATGTTTCGCAGGACAGATATCAGTTCTTATGCAGGCTCCAGTGGAAGCCGTATCCCTGACATCAGTTTACGTGCGTATATGCGGTGCCGGAATATTCTTTATAGTTGCTTATAATGTGCTTGCGGCGATATTCAGAGGACTTGGAGACAGTAAATCGCCATTGATATTCGTTGCAGTTGCATGTGTAATCAATATTATCGGCGACCTTATATTTGTTGCTGTACTTAATATGGATGCGGCTGGTGCAGCGATTGCAACAGTTCTTGCACAGGCTGTGAGCGTTGTATTAGCAGTAATTCTGCTTCTTAAGAGAAATCTTCCATTTAAGATAACAAAGAAAGATTTCAGAATTAATGACCAGTGCGGAAGATTCTTAAAAGTAGGTATTCCGCTTGCACTTCAGGAATTCCTTACACAGCTTTCTTTCCTTGCACTTTGTGCATTTATTAACAGACTTGGGCTTGAGGCTTCATCAGGATATGGTGTAGCATGTAAAATCGTTAGCTTTGCAATGCTTGTTCCAAGTTCACTTATGCAGTCTATGGCATCATTCGTATCGCAGAATGTGGGTGCTGGCAATGAGAAGAGAGCAAGAAAATCTATGTTTACAGGTATGGGAATTGGTCTTGTGATTGGATGTATTGTATTTGCTGTAGTAATGTTCAAGGGAGATTTACTTACATCTATATTCACAACAGACCAGGCAGTTATTATGAGAGGCTATGAATACCTTAAAGGCTTTGCGTTAGAGTCAATTGTAACGGCTGTATTATTCAGCATGGTCGGTTACTTTAATGGACATGATAAAACTGTATGGGTTATGATTCAGGGACTTATACAGACATTACTTATCCGTCTGCCATTAGCTTATTATATGAGCATCCAGCCAGATGCAAGCCTTACGAATATAGGTCTTGCAGCACCAATCGCCACAATATGTGGAATTGTACTTAATGTGATATATTTCATAATACTTAACAAAAAAGAATAAAAGAAGGATAATTAGAGATTATTCAATAAAAATGGTTCATCACTTCGTTAAACTGGACTTTAGCGAAGTGATGAACCTGTGCTGTTCCTAATATAATAAGCTCCAGATTCAGAGGTTTTTCATTAAGCATGACTATTGAATCTGGAGCTTTATTTTATTATTTACAAGCAATTACATTGAGGATATAATCATACATTCTCTTAGTTGATGATATGCTTAAATGTTCCTCTGTCGTATGGATATCAAAGATGTCAGGACCCATTGAAATGCAGTCAAGACCATCGATTTTGCCTGCAAGGATGCCACATTCAACACCTGCATGTATTGCCTCAACAGTTGGCTCTTTACCAAACATTTCAGCAAATATGCGTACCATGTCGTCACGGAGCTTTGAATCCTTCTTGTATTCCCATGCTGGGTATTCACCGCTGAATTCAATATTTGAACCAAATGCACCGGCTATACATACAAGCTGGCTCTTCAAGCTCTTTAACGCTGCTCCTACTGAGCTTCTGAGTGCATAGCGTAATTTAAGTCCGTTATCGTCTGATTCCATAACACCTAAGTTTAATGATGTCTCAACGAGATTGTCAATATCCTGGCTCATGCGCTGTATACCATTAGGTAATGACTGGATTAATGCAACAGCCTTAGAGCTTGCATCAGGTGTCATTGCGCCTGATGTGCAGTTGTCAGATACGTTAACTGTGAGCTGTAACTGAGAATCAGAAGTTGAAAATTCAGTCTTAATATCAGCACCAGCATTGTCAATTGCTTCTTTTACAAGAGCAGCTTTATCAGCAGCTACGATAATTTCGCATGAGCAGTCTCTTGGAATAGCGTTATCTTTCTTGCCGCCAGCAAGAGAAACTATTGATACAGGTGTTACTTTGATAGCTTCTCTTAATATTCTTGACATTAAGACATTAGCATTACCTCTGCCCTTGTCTATCTCAACACCTGAATGTCCGCCTGTAAGACCTGATAATGCAATTGAAATCTTAGTTCCAGAAGTCTTGGCTTTGTCAGCATTGAATCTGACCATTGCACTGCATCCACCGGCACAGCTTGCAAGCATAATGCCCTCATCCTCACTGTCCATGTTAAGAAGCTTTTTACCTTTTAACATTGATACGTCTATTCCAGAAGCACCTTCCATACCGACTTCCTCTGATACAGTACATACAAATTCAAGACGTGGGTGCTTGATTGTGTCATCATCTAATATTGCAAGAGCATAGGCAACTGCGATACCGTCATCACCACCGAGTGTAGTTCCTTTCGCAGATATGAAATCACCGTTAACTTCAAGGTCTAAGCCCTCTTCGTTCATATCCTTATTGCAGTCAGGTGTCTTTTCACACACCATATCCATGTGTCCCTGAAGAATAATAGGCTCTACATTCTCATAGCCCTCAGAAGCTTCCTTTATAATGATTACATTGTAAAGTGAGTCCTGATAGTACTCAAGATTTCTGCTCTTGGCAAAATCTACAAGATAATTGCTGATTTTTTCTTCCTTGTATGAAGGGTGAGGGATATTACATATGTCCTCAAAAAAAGAAAATACATTTTTAGGTTCTAATTCAGATAATACTCTCATGATTTTACTCCTTTATATGAATACTATATATAATATATTAATAGCATAATCTGCGAGAAATCAGATAATGTTATCAATAATTTACGAATGTTTTATCTTATTCATGTATACAATAAAATGGTTCTTGTGAAGTATCTTGATAAACTGGCATAATCGTTCATACAATGGTTCTGCCTTATCACCAAATTCTTCTTTAACAAGCCTGCCGATGTCATAAATGTTTCTCTCACCATCCATCTGACGCCACACAAAGCTTCCAAATTTATCTAATTCAATGTAGCTGTATTTTGGCTTTCTTGCAATAAGCTGGGCAATACGGTTGAATAATCCTTTGTTATGGACTTTAATCTCAACATTGCCTTTCTTATTATCTCTACACTCATACAGTGAATTGTGCTTAGGTATGTAATCTAAGTAGTTATCCTGCTGTTTAGCCATGAATCCTCCTATATGATAAAGTTAGTTTATCGTAAAATAAAAAAGTCTGCCGGCGTTACCGCCGACAGACATATTGTACCACATTTCAGACTATTTTGTCTTCTTTTCTTTTTTATTAATAAATGCAATTAATGATGCACAGAGTGCAACGAAGAAGACAAGTCCTCCGATGTTACCAAGATTAATCTTTGAAGATAAGTCGATAGCATCTCCAAGTGAACCACCTGCCATAGGGATAATTGCAAATACAGCAAGAAGGATACCTACTAAACCTTCACCAGCGATAAGACCTGATGAATAGAGGATTCCCTGGTTAACCTTAGATTTGCGTTCTTCATCTGTAAGTCCCTTCTTTTTGTCGAAGTAGAGTCTTATAAGACCACCAACCATTAAAGGTGTACTTAAATAGATTGGAAGGTAAAGACCAACTGCGAATGGAAGTACTGGGATACGGAGAATCTCAACAACAACAGCGATTGCAACACCTGCGAATACAAGTGCCCAAGGAAGGCTGCTTCCCATAACACCTTCTACAACCATCTTCATAAGTGTTGCCTGTGGTGCAGGTAATTCTGCTGAACCATAACCCCATGCAGCATTAAGTAAGTATAATACTCCGCCAACTGCAAGAGCTGAAGCTACAACACCGATAAGCTCACCAATCTGCTGCTTGTAAGGTGTTGCACCTACGATATAACCAGTCTTTAAATCCTGTGATGTATCACCTGCGATAGCGGCGATGATACAGATTACAGAACCGATACTTATCGCAGCAACCATTCCCTTCATGCCAACCATGCCAGAAGCTTTAAGGATAGCAGATGAGATAAGGAGTGTTGCGATAGCCATTCCTGATACTGGGTTGTTAGAGCTTCCTACTAAACCAACCATACGAGATGATACAGTTGCAAAGAAGAAACCAAATACAATGATGATGATTGCACCAAGAAGGTTAACAGGAATAGATGGAATTAACCACATAACGATTGCAAGGATTCCGATACCCCATACTACAACCATCATTGGAAGATCCTTAGTTAATCTTGATTCTGCAACATCAGCCTTTTTACCATAGCCTTTAACAGCCTGCTTGAATGTCTTAACAATCAATGGTAATGACTTTACTAAGCTTATGATACCACCGGCAGCTACAGCCCCAGCACCGATATAACGCACATAGTTAGACCAGATCTGTCCTGGACCCATCTGTGAAACTGGAATTGAAGCTGGAGCAATAATGTTATCTCCGCCAAATAAAGCAATAAGTGGCATAACCATGAACCATGCAACTACACCACCTGAGAGGATGTAAGAAGAAACCTGAGGTCCACAGATATAACCAACACCGAGAAGTGCAGGTAATACGTCTGCACCGATAGCAGAACCCTTGTATGGCTTGATTGTGAAATCAACCTCACTAGGGAATACCTTAAGTCCATCAGCGATGAACTTGTATACAGCGGCAATACCAAGTCCTGCAAATACAGTACCAGCCTTTGCGCCACCTTCTTCACCGGCAACTAATACTTCAGCACAAGCCTGTCCCTCTGGATAAGGTAACACACCATGCTCCTGTACGATTAATGCACTACGAAGTGGAATCATGAATAACACACCAAGAACACCACCAACTAATGCAATAAGTGCAATCTCAACAAGAGAAGGCATTGCTGTTCCTTCCTCCTGTGCCCACATGAATAATGCAGGAAGAGTGAAAATTGCACCAGCCGCAACAGATTCACCTGCTGAACCAATTGTCTGAACCATGTTATTCTCTAAGATAGAATCTCTTCTTAATATGAAACGGATAATACCCATAGATATAACGGCAGCAGGAATAGAAGCTGATACGGTCATACCAACACGCAAACCAAGATAAGCATTTGCGCCGCCAAATAATACAGCTAATAAAATACCAAGAATTACAGATGCAACTGTAAGCTCAGGGAGAACCTTATCAGCAGGTATATATGGCTTAAATTCTTTCTTTTCGTCCATAGATTTTTCTCTCTTTCGTTTTTTTATATGTCTATGAAAGCATACGTTCAATATTATATTGTTAAATTTGTATAATGTCAAACTTAATAATATTTTTTCAAAATTTAATAATTTTAATCAAAAAAATCAGCCACATCTATTAAATAGAATGTGGCTGATAAAGAAATTGGGGTATAACTAATTGTTGCTCTTTTCTATAAATGTCTCAAGCTGCTTCTTGGCAGAACCGCTCTCGATAATAACTCTGGCTTTATTGATTGCTTCCTGCATTGTGATGTTATCAGAAGCAAGGTAAATAGCTGCACCAGCATTGAGAAGTACAGCATCAAGCTTAGGTCCCTGTGTATTATCTAAGATGTCAAGTGCAATCCTGGCATTTTCTTCTGGATTACCGCCTACAAGGTCAGCCTTATCGCATCTTGTGAAACCAAACTGCTCAGGTGTAATCTCATAAGTCTTAAAGCTGCCATCTCTGAATTCGCATACCTTAGTTGGTGCGCTTAATGAAATTTCATCGATTGAGTCTGTTCCATATACAACCATGGCACGCTTAACACCAAGATTATGAAGAACATGTGCAAGTGGCTCAACGAGGTCTTCTGAATATACACCAAGGAGCTGCATAGATGCTCCGGCTGGGTTAGCAAGAGGTCCTAATATATTAAATAAAGTACGGATACCCATCTCTTTTCTTACACCGCCGACAAATCTCATAGCTGTATGATATTTCTGGGCAAATAAGAAACAGATGTCAATGTCTTTAAGAAGCTGTGCGCTCTTGGCAGGTGCTATGTCAATCTTAACTCCAAGTGCCTCGAGACAGTCG
Source organism: Lachnospira sp. (assembly GCA_050874305.1). Taxonomy (GTDB): domain Bacteria; phylum Bacillota; class Clostridia; order Lachnospirales; family Lachnospiraceae; genus Lachnospira. The sequence continues at coordinate 51,292 of JBNMKL010000004.1, forward strand.
GCAGTACCGCATTTGCTTGAAGCAGCCCTGTTACCATGCTTGGCAACTGGAATACCAGCAGCAGAGACAACAATTGCAGATAAAGTTGATATGTTAAATGTGTTGGAACCATCACCGCCTGTTCCTACAATCTCAAGTACATCCATATCATTGAGGAATCTTTCGCAGTGTGAACGCATTACCTTAGCTGCTGCTGTAATCTCGTCAATTGTTTCGCCTTTCATGGCAAGTGCAGTAAGGAAAGATGCTTTCTGTGCATCAGTTGCCTCACCAGACATAATCTCATCCATTACCTGTGTCATCATCTCAGATGATAAATCATTATTTTTGACAAGTAATGCAATAGCTTCTTTAATCATTATGTATCTCCCTTCTAGTCATTTCACAATAATGGGACTTTAGCCCTTTAAAGTAATTATATTCCTGCCAAAATCTTTGTCAAGCTTTTATAATCAAAGACTTCATCGAATATAAAGCTGTCATACAGCTCAAGAATATTGTCCTCAGAATATTCAATCTGTCTTGAAAATATATGTATTACATCCATAAATATGTCATCAGATGATTTGTCTGTGACAATGTGATTCTGGTATGCTGTGAGGTCGTTGATTATCATTATATTGGCAGTAATAAGCTGGGCTTTGCCTAAAATATCATGATCGAATGCTGCTTTTAGCATATACCTGAAAAGGTAATACTTTATGATTCTGGCGTATTTAGATGATAAAAAGTTATCATTAAATGTTCCGAGATAATCAGCATCAGATTCATAGAGATATTCATAAGCGTGATTGCTTAGATCTTTCCAGTATTCATTCAGAGGTTCAAGGTCAAGATAACTGTACCAGATTGTTTTGCTGAGTTCTTTTAATTCTTCTCTGTCTGTGTCATCAGAGTCTGTAGAAGATAAAATATTCCGTGCAGTATTTTTGTTAAATGTATCACAATATCTGGTAATGGCATCGTAGTTATTATCATTAATCATTGACTGTAGTGTGTCAAATGCTGTGAGAATAACAATCAGCTTGTCGTTAAGTGACATGCCGCTTGATTCATCATCAGCCAGAGTCATAAGCTTGTCTCTTAGAACAAAGAGAGAACTTCCTAGTTCTTTATCATATTCTCCCCAGACAGGTTCTTCATCAATATCAGATGATGTAAGGGCAAAATCGCAGTCTGTCTGTAAAATTATTCTTGCAGCTTCCTCACAGGCGAGACCTATGCCAGTCTCCTTGATATCGCCGTAATATTCAGTGAACCGTGGAAACTGTGTACAGACAACTCCCATATTTTCGGGACCAAGTTCCTTGTATATCTCGCACAGATTGTCAGACATAAGGAATGGACATTGTCCGTTTTTTAATTTGAAACAGCCGTTATCTTCATCTACATATGAATGAAGCTTATCGCCAAATGCTCCAGTTACATTGGAATACTTAGCGATTGTCTCGTCATCAATATCAATCTGCCAGCCGCCAAAACAACAGTTGTCTATGCATTTGCCGGCTATGCAGGTAAAATCTTTATAATATGCGGGTGTTCGTAATTGCATGATTTAATCCTCTTTAACAATGTCGGCTGTTTTATATGGGATAACTTTAGTCAGGTCTTTTATATTAAGTTCAACCTGATGTCCTATTTTGCCGGCACTGAACATTACTGTGTCGTAATTTAATACTTCCTGTTGGAATGTTGTTGGGAAAAGTTTCTTCATTCCTATAGGTGAGCAGCCACCATGGATATATCCGGTAAGTGGAAGAAGGTCTTTTGACTTTAACATCTCAATGGACTTCTCTCCCACTGCTTTTGCCGCTTTCTTTAAATCAAGCTCCTTCTCAACTGGAATAACAAATACATAATTTTTGCCCGATTTGGCGACAGTTACAAGTGTTTTGAAAACTCTGTCTGGATTCTGTCCCAGAAATGATGCTACTTCTGTTCCACTTATCGCCTGTTCAGGGTCATATGTGTGTGCTGTATATTTAACCTTCTTCTGATCAAGGATTCTGCATACATTAGTTTTCTCATCCATTATTAATTACCCCCTTGTCGACCATTTACTGCAATCCCATACATCGGTTGCAAGTCCATCATAGAACTCTGGTTCATGGCAGACCATGAGAATACTGCCCTTATATTCCTTCAAAGCTCTCTTTAATTCGTCCTTGGCATCAACGTCAAGGTGGTTAGTAGGCTCGTCTAATAATAAAATGTTGCTCTCACGGTTAATAAGCTTGCAAAGACGTACCTTTGCCTGTTCACCACCGCTTAAAACACGTACCTTGCTCTCAATATGTTTAGTTGTAAGACCACATTTGGCGAGGGCAGAACGTACTTCATACTGGGTATATCCCGGAAATTCGTTCCATATCTCTTCAAGGCAGCTTGTATTGATATCAGGTGACATTTCCTGCTCAAAATATCCAATCTCAAGGTAATCGCCAAGTTCTACCTCACCGCTTAAAGGCTTGATAAGTCCAAGAATACTTTTAAGGAGAGTTGTCTTACCGATACCATTGGCACCAGTTAACACAATCTTCTGTCCACGTTCCATTGAAAGATTAAGAGGGCTTGAAAGCGGATCATCATATCCGATAACAAGGTCTTTGGTTGTGAATATGTATCTTCCCGGAGTTCTTGCAGTTTTAAAATTAAATTCTGGCTTTGGCTTTTCGCTTGCAAGTTCGATAATATCCATGTTATCAAGCTTTTTCTGGCGTGACATAGCCATGTTACGTGTGGCAACACGGGCTTTGTTACGTGCAACGAAATCCTTTAAGTCAGCAATCTCCTTCTGCTGTCTGTTATATGCAGCTTCAAGCTGGGATTTCTTCATCTCATAGACTTCCTTAAACTTGTCATAATCGCCTGCGTAACGTACAATCTGCAGATTTTCAACGTGATATATAACATTTATAACACTGTTAAGGAATGGTATATCATGTGATATAAGTATAAATGCATTCTCGTATTCCTGAAGGTATCTTTTAAGCCATTCTATGTGTGATACATCAAGGTAGTTAGTAGGCTCGTCCAGCAATAATATGTCAGGCTTTTCTAACAGAAGTTTACCCATAAGAACTTTGGTACGCTGGCCACCAGAGAGGTCAGTGACGTCCTTATCAAGTCCAAGCTCAAGAAGTCCAAGTGCTCTTGCAACTTCTTCAACCTTTGAATCTATCATATAGAAATCATGCATTGTGAGGTTATCCTGAATAACTGCAAGTTCGTCCATCATTTTAGTCATCTCGTCTTCTGATGCCTCACCGAGCTTATCGCAGATTTCATTCATATGCTGTTCCTGTATAAATAAATCATCAAAAGCAGATTTAAGGACAGAACCTATAGTCATGCCTTTTTCAAGAACTGCGTGCTGGTCAAGATAGCCGACTTTGACATTCTTAGCCCACTCAATCTTGCCCTCATCAGGCATCATTTTACCTGTGATAATCTGTAAAAATGTAGATTTACCCTCACCGTTGACACCGATAAGACCTACTTTATCTAATTTATTAAGCTGGAAAGATGCATTTTCAAATATGGCTCTGTCTCCAAAGCCGTGTGATAGATTTTCAACTGTTAACAAACTCATGTAATGTTGTTCTCCTTTAACCTAATTCTTTGTTATATATTGACTTGGGAACATAGGCTTCTATCAGTATGCCCTGTTCTGTGTATTCTTCTTTGATAATCTGTCCATACTGGCGGATTGTCGCTATACGTCCAGCTTCATTATATGGGAACAGCTTGCTTATCAGGCAGCGGCTCTCCATAATGATGTCCTGTAATTTTGTAAGAAATGCTTCAAGACCTTCACCAGTTTTTGCTGATATGCGGATTGTTGCATCAGCTTTCTCATCTTTAACAATTGTGTTGTCATCGGTGATGTCACATTTGTTGAGAAGAGTGATAATTGGCTTGCCGCTTACCTCAAGGCTGTCCAATGTCTCATAAACTGTCTGAATCTGGTGCTTGTTGACTGTATTGGATGAATCGACAACATGTACAAGAATATCAGCGTATTTGGCCTCCTCAAGAGTGCTTTTAAAAGCCTGGATAAGGTTATGTGGGAGCTTGCGGATAAATCCGACAGTGTCTGTCAGCATAACATTTTCTCCGTTAGGCAATTTCAAAGCTCTTGTTGTAGGGTCAAGTGTGGCAAAAAGCTTATCTTCAGAAAGGACACCTGCATTGGTGAGTTTATTAAGAAGAGTTGACTTACCCGCGTTAGTGTAGCCTACAATGGCAACAACCGGGGTAGAAGTGTCAAGTCTTCTGGCTCTCACAACATTTCTGTGGTTCTCAATATCTTTTAAATCACTGTTTAACCTGGCAAGACGGTCTTTGATTATACGTCTGTCAGTCTCTAACTTCTTTTCACCGGGACCTCTTGTACCAATTCCGCCACCAAGACGGCTGAGTGATGTTCCAAGTCCGGCAAGTCTTGTCATGCGGTATTTTAACTGCGCCATTTCTACCTGAAGCTTTCCTTCGCTTGTACTGGCTCTTGCAGCAAATATATCAAGAATAACCATGGTTCTGTCCATGACCTTGGTATCCAGTTCATCCTCAAGATTTTTAAGCTGCGCAGGGCTTAACTCGTCATCACAGATGATTCCTGTTGCTCCAAGGGCACTGATCATGGTGCGGACTTCGTCAAGCTTGCCCTTACCTATATATGTTGCAGGGTGGAAGTATTCTCTTGCCTGGACAGTCTTGCCGACTGTGACAGCACCAGCAGTCTTGGCAAGTTCTTCCAGCTCATCTAAAGATTTGTATGCATCATCATCTGCAAGCTGGACACCGACAAGAATTACCTTCTCCTGTTCGTTATCTGTATTATACATATATTAATGTTAACTCCTTGTGTTAGTAGTGTTAATAGAGATTACACTGTAATCGGCACTTGTTATGGCATTGCCTTCTGATACAACCCTCTGGTATCTTGGAAGCCATTTGGTTGTTATGCCACAATATGCAGCTACTTCATCATTAGATGCTTTTCCCATAAGCATGTATTTGATAGCAGCGTGTCTTAAATCCTGAAATGTAAATGCTTTCCCTATCTTTTTATCATATATGCCGTTGTCAACATATTGCTTTAAAAGACGTTCTGCATCTCTTGGCTTAAGATATGTGCCTCTTTTATTATAGAAAATATATGAATCTTCATATGTATTATCTTCACCATCTGATATATTAACATGTTTTTTTAAATATTTCTTCATTATTTTGTTAACATCGGCAGGAAGTTTTATTATTCTTGAAACTTTTTTTGTCTCACGGATATTAAGACAGCATGTTTTCTTCTTGTCATACATGACACTGTCTCTGGTAAGACGGCATAATTCTGAGGTCGTAAGTCCACATTTAACTACAAGTGACAGTATACATACAAATGTATCATCTTTGGCTTTGACTGCTGATTCAAGCAGGTAGTTAATCTCTTCTTCTGTTGGAAGTGATTCTGAGTGTATATCTTTGCTTGGTTCTGGAATATTGTAGTCCCTGAAAAAATTAGTATAGACCTCACCGGCAGTATTTTTCTTGTACTGTATATAATCGCACAATGATTTCATGACGGACAGACGCATGATAGCAGTAGTCCTTGAAAGCTTTCCGGCCTTCATTCTTGTCACCAGTTCATTGAAATACTTATCTGCATCGGAGTGGGTGAGTTCATCTGGGTTATGACCAGTTATCTTGATATATCCTCTGACAATATTATAGTAATTCTTTCTTGTACGTTCTGAAAGATTTGCTGCAAAGAAATTCCAGATTGAATATAAAAATTCATTCGTGAAAACGCTTGCTGTGTCTAAGTTAGGTGTAATTGTGTCCAATTTATTATCTCCAAATCAAAAATAATTTCATAAAAAATAGAGCAGTAGTAATTATAGCATTATATGACGACATATGTCTATATTCAATCAAAACATTCCTCCCACAATACATCTCAAGAAATTTAATTTACTAAAATTAATTAAGAAAGAAATCCTGTTTTGCGTTTGCATTTAAAATGAAATTTATCTATAATAGAATCTGAAATTTTTGAAAGGCGTAGAATTATGGAACAATATTCAAGACAGTTTATAGAGGAACTATCGAAACACATCGACCCTACTATCGCGAATTTCTTTGAAGTGAAACACGATTTGTTTAAGTTCCCGGCTGCCAACATTCTGGAATTAATAGATGAGACTCTCATGGATTATCTGGAGGGCAAGACAAGCCGTGAAGACCTGGTCCCTGTCATTAACAAAATCAAGAAATCAAGGCTGCAGAAAAGAGCGAGATGGTACGCATCTTATATGGATGATATCAACAACCTCTCAATAGATGACCCTAAGCATCCACTTGCCAATGTAGTCAATATGGCGCGCTCTGCCCCACTGGAAGAATACAGTAAGATGTTTGGAACAAGAGATATTGATGAGATTATAGAGGATTACAAGAACAAGGCATCTGAGTGGAAGGACAATCCGAACAGCCTGCTCATATCATTTCCGGGATTATCTTCATTTACTAATAAGTCAATATATAAGTCACTAAAGAATGACCTTATAATAAGCATATGGAAATATATTGAGACGGAGCTTGCCGGCAACATTGATTCTTATATGAGAATGTTCCCGGAACAGTTATTGGATAAGCCACTCTTCTCTCCTTCTTCATTCACATTGATGATGGATCAGGCATCTAATAATCTCTTAAAAGAAATCATTACAGATGATGAGGGAACTGAACTTCTGGAAGTAACGGTTAACAGTGGCAGACTTACACCACCTAAGTCAATGGATTCAAGCGACTTAAAGCTGGTTAATGCATTTATATCAAGTATCAATATGCAGGAATTTTCTAAGGATAAATCGGTCGTAGTCGATCTGAATACTCTTGGAAAAGAACTTGTAGATTATCATGTAGGCAAGAATGTAATTACGAAGATTACTAATTCATGCCGCAAGCTTGTAGAATACAACTTCTCTTATGAGGAAGAGGGAACAAAGCTGTTCTTCAACTTATTCGATAATATCACGATTAAGGAAGATGCAGAGAGACCTTATGCGATTGCGCAGTTTGGAGAAATCTTAAGTAATGCAATTATCCAGAAAAAGCTTATCTCTATCACTTCTGCTTCTTATGATGTGTTGCAGAATAATCTGTCACGGATTATATGCTACGCACTAAAGAGGGAGCAGATTGCTAATCAGGAGACATTGATGGGCGAATACAGTTATACTTATTTCCAGAAGATTGTACGATTCAAGCTCACTAACAAGAAGAAGAACATGCAGCTTATTCAGGAGAGTCTTCAGGAATTTGTAGATAACAGGATTGCCATTGAGAATTTTGAACTTGCCAACGGCGTATTCATAATTCATTTCCTGCCACTGTCAGTTGCAGAGATTGAAGACCTCAATTTTAATAGCACGAAGCATATTGAGAGCATATGATTTTAATCGCAGCTTTAGACTAAGGAATTTTATTCCAAAGGTTTAGGGTTGCGATTTTTTTTGTCTACATTTTTGAGATAGACACGTTGATGTGGCAAAATTACTGTTATGTGAATAACGTAATTTTTTATTTTGTAGAATCCAGTATTTGTGCGTGTTTTAGCGAATTTTGTCGATATTATTTTATTTTTAGATGTCATAAATGCTTGAAACGCTGATAAATACTGGATTTATTATTTTATAATTTGTCGATAGTATAATTTCTGAAAAATGGTGCAAAATTTTGTAGACATTTTTGGAGTAAGTTTTTAAAGTTTGAGATTAAAAAGTAGATATTTTTGGAGTAAAAAACTTTTTTGTAGACATTTTTGGAGTAAATTAATGATTTTGAGACCTTAAAAAGTGGTTTTTATATGATAAATCAGATTAAAAATATACAAAAAGTAATGATTTTCTACATTTTTTCTTCCGAAAAAAGTTTTTTATGTCTACATTTTTGGCTTAAAACTGGGGTTTTCCGGTAGATGATAAGATTTGTAGATTTGTCACAACAATATGTAGATAATAAAAGAGTAAAATCCACAAAATACGTTTTTTGTAGACTTCAAAAAAAATTTCAAGAAATTTCGTAGACGTTTTTAGAGTAAAAATCTATATTTTTGAAAAAAATGTAGACATAAAAATCAAAAAAAATTGTATTTTTGCCATTATGAAGATAAATTTCTAGTAAAAAAGCCCGTTTGATTTTTTTAGCCAAAAACTGTTAAATTAGAGCCTGGAAAGGTGGTGAATCAAGTGGACAATTTTGCAAACATTGGCAAAGCTGTTTTATTACAATCTCTGGGTCTACAGAAAAATTATTCTGAAATCACAGAATCAACTGTCGAAGTCACAGATTATAATACTACCGCCTGCGCATCATGTAAATACTGCTCTATCATCAGAGGCTTCAATCCTGAATCTGATGCTTACAAAGCAGCTATTGAATCATGTGCCACATGTCCACATCGTGTAACCACTACGGAGAAGACTTACAAGAAAGTTTACCATAATGAGCGCAATCGTTATGGTTATAAGCCTATGCTCAAATCTATGGCTATTAAACTTCTACTGCTCTTCCACTTCTATCACCCTGACCAGTTCGGAGTGATTAATGACATTTCATATAATGAATGTGCAGATATGCTGAATTGCAACCCAAGGACAATTCATAATAATCTGGATATTTTATCAGCTTATGGCTACATATCATATTCTAAGAACAGCGCACACAGTTTCAGTGTATGCCTTAATGACTATGAAAGCTACTATCTTCCTGCATCCAAGGGAGGACGTGGCTATATTGTCATGTCTTATAATCTTTTAAAGCAGATTATTAATATAGGCAATCTTATGTCACTAAGGATTCATCTGCGTGAACTTGTGGAGCTTGATACACTTAATCTTAAAGGCGCATTTACTGCGGTTAACAAGACATTTCATGATATCAGGCTTTCATTGCCAGCTTATTGCAAACCGTGCATTATACGCTCATGCATGAAAGGTGATTCAGGAATATTCAATATAACTTACAAAGACAACGCTGTAAGATTTGAGATTCTGGAGCAGTTTGAATGTAAGAGGCAGAAAGCTGAGCTGCACAGCTCATACATATCTATGTTTACCGGCTTTATCAGTGAATTTAACCAGACTGTTGCAAATGTTAATACCAACAGCTACATGCCAGATAAATATGCACCTTTCTTTGATTTATCGGACAAGAATTATCCGGCTGATATGACAGGTTCATATTGCATGATTCATATAAAGGATTATGAGATTGAAGACGTGGCACAGTTGTCAATGCAGTATTCATATGACAGTGTTATTGTGGCTTTAAGCAGTATCTATAAAGATTATTATATGCGTGAAAAGCCGGTCGGCAATCTGGGAGCATTACTTAGAACTATAATTCTTGCCAACATGCAGCATCGTGGTTCTCCGGGCAGTAATTCTGCCACCGCCGCTTAATATCTATAATACAGGTTGATTAGTTATTTAATTGTGAATAGCTGACCGGCCTTATTTTCGTGTTCTTCACTCTCCTACTCCCCTATTCCATGCCAATCATTATAATTAAGATTAACTTTTTTCTCTGTTTTATTCTAATTTTCTGGATAATATCCACTACTATACCCATATATATACGTTTTTTAATATATAAGATGTGCTTAAAATGTTTATTTTACGCTGGCTTTCTTGAAAGTTTTCGACATAAATCAGATACTTTTCTACTTAAATTTTAATGTTTTAAACCTATAAATGCTTTTTTTCGTCTTTATGATTAAAGATTTCAATGGGGTGTTTTGTTATTTCGACTTTTACGTGGAACAATTCGACATGTGAAATTAAAAAAATAAACAGCCTCCTATTCCAGAAATCCTGCTGTTTCCTGACGAAGCTGTTTTTGTGTTTAACAATATCTGTTTATTAATAAGCTGTATTATTATAGGTACTTATAGTAATATAAGTACTTAAATTACAAAAAGTACTAAATGTGCAAAGTGTACTTATAGTACTTTAATTACATTTCGTGCATTTTTTACGTTTTGTGCACTTAATACATTTAATCCATTTCGTACATTTTTTACATTTTGTGCATTTTTTACATTTAGTACATTTAATAAATTTAATGCATTTTACATATTTGATGCATCTTGAATATATTATATATTTAATGCGTTCGCAGGTTTTATGATATTATTTATTTTTAATTTATGGACTATAGTGTATGTGAAATTATAATAATATCTATGTTAAAAAATAACCTTGTATTTTCGTCATATTGCGCGTTAAATGTTTTTTAGGATTCATTCTATGAATAAATACAAAAACCGCATATACGTCAAAATACAAGGTTATATGAATTGGTATGTTGATAGTATAGATTTAATAATAACAATCCATACTATTCTGCACTATTTTATAGATTTTCTAGTAAATCATTTAATCTGTCTTTTAAAATCTGGACTCTGACTTTAAGATCAACATCACTTTTGATAACTGATTTGTTATTTTTCAAGATATCAAAATTATTTTCAAGAAGGCTGAGAGCCTGTTCTGTCTTTGCAATGGAACTTATTCTTTTAAGTTCTGTATCAGAGATTGAAGTCTGGCGTTTTTCTTTTTCTTTCTGAGCCTGCTTTAATTTTTCAATGTTATTTTCGAGTTTAGTCTTCTCACGTTCAGCCTTGTTCTTAGCTTCAGTGATAAAGCGTATCTCATCTTCAAGTGCTTCTTTACTTTTGCTCTTAGGAGCATTGTTTTCAAGCTCTGCGATTCGTTTTTCAAGGAGCTGGACAGTGTTTTCCTGTGATTTAATCTGGTTATTAGCCTCTTCAAGTTCTGATTTGTAACGCTTTGCCTCCTGCTCACGCTCTTCTGAGAGAGCCTTGATTGACTGGTATTCGGCGTTCTCTACTGTTCCATTCTTGCGGATTATATTGAGAATACTCTTCTGTGCATCTTCATCCAATTTACCGAATTTATCAGCCTGATTGAGGTCGATGCCATTAGCATTCAGCAATTCAGATAATTCAGGGATAAGCTTCTCTGCTGTTGTGTACTTTCTTGCCTGTCTCTCAGAGATGTTAAGCTGCTTGGCAATCTCTGCATTGATGTTCTTAATCTCGCCGGTAAGCTTTTTAGCTTCATATAACTCCTTGAGTCTTGATACTTCCCATCTCTTTACTTCCATAGATGTCTCTCTTACATCGTGGTTGGCAGATATAAGCATAATCTCTTCATCAATGTCTGAAATGTTGGATTTCTCGACTTTACAAGGAATACCTGTAGGGAATAGCTGCTTGTAATCTTTATCAGACATCATGCAGATGGCACGGAATCTACGTTCACCAGATACAAGGCGGTATACATCATTTTCACTGTCATATATAACGGAAAGATTGTGTCTTAAGCCATTCACAAGGATGCTTTCCATAAGTGCCTCGATGCCTTCCTGGCTGTACATCTCATTTTTAGGGTTAGATTTTATTCTTGATTTGTCTATGAATTGGAAATTATATTCAGTTTTTGCCTGAACTTCTTTTAATTTACTTCCACCATCATTATTGAGAACACCTTTGCTTGTTATTCCTGCTCCAAATGTCTTCTTTGCCATTATTTCTCCCCCTTAAGATATTTTGCAAGTTCACGGAAATGCTTATTATCCATTAATCCAAGATAATTTACGAGTTCAATGTAGTCCTGTGTTGCTCCAGAACGCTTGTCGTATGTAAGTAATGGTTCAAATGTAGTATTAGATTCACTTACAGATATGCTGTTACGGATTGATACTGGAAGGAACTTGTCTCCAAACATGTTCTCGTAGCTTTCAAACATCTGTTTAAATAATGTTGTTCTACCTGCGACTCTTGTCATGAATATTCCAGCAAATTCAATTGCAAGCGAATATTTGGTATTCAACTCTTCTATTGTATCAAGTAATGACATAAGTCCGTCATATGAGAAATTGTCTACACCAATTGGTGTTATTATCTTATCGCTGGCGCATATTGCACATGTTGTAAGATACGATTTAAATGGTGAGTTATCTATAATAATGTAGTCAAACTCATCTTCGAGAAGCCGTAAGTTGTTTCTAAGGTATAATTCGATATTTTTCTCTTTGCTCTGGTCGTAGATTTTGTAGATAAGAGTGTTGAGTTCTCTTGATGCGGACAAAATAGATATATTATCGTAGTCTGTATCTGAAATGTATTCCATTACATCCTCTTTATCATCAAGTTTAGAACAGAACAAGCGTACATAATTAACATCTTTAATGTTATCTACTGTGCTGAACATTTTGGTTGTGTTCATCTGTGGGTCTAAATCTATCAGCAAAACACTATATCCAGAGATAGATAATATCTGGGTAATAGTTATTGCAGATGTTGATTTACCAACTCCACCCTTTTCATTAATTAAACTAATTACTTCTGACATAAGTATCCTTTCAATCTTCTGCATTATGCAGAATTATATAAATATTGAACTCAGTTCAATATATTCTAATGTGTCTGTGTTAATTATACATTATATTTTATCTAATTCAATAGAAATTCAGCAGAAATGTAGCTTTTTTTTATTATTTTATGTGAATAATTGTGGATTTATGACTTTGATAATGAAAATTTAATTGATTTACGGTGTATATTGAATTTCTGTGAGCTTTTGAACTGAGTTCAAAAAACTTACAGAAATATATATTAAGGTATATGTACTATAAAATAATAGGAAAATCGCAAGATAATAAATGAATATACGTTATGAAGGGTGTATATATGTATATAGCGGACTGTAATATATATGTAACATTGAATAGACATATATAAGAATGATGAATAGAGATGTAATTAGATAAATAATTAAGATGTAATAAGAAAATTAGATGATAGTTACGTGATTTATTATAAAGAAAAATTCAGAATGAATAATACAAGGGCAATAGATAATAATGATTAACATTATAATGAAAAAGTGAACTGAGTTCAAAAAATACTTGATAATATTAAAATAATTAGGCTGAATTTAATTACATAAGACAAAAAATTGAACTAAGTTCACTTTTTTGCGATAAAGAGAAACTTAGGCGGATTTATAATGAAAAATAAGCAAATATAAATTACAAAAATATTAAAGAGTATTAAGGTGTATTCTTGTAAAGAAGGCAATTAAAAACAATATAAAAACATAGAAATTATTAAAATTAAAGTGACATATAAAATAAGTGCATACATCTGTTGAAATATAAAGTTGAAGTGTGCACAAAACATAAATCACATAAGAAATTATGTAAGTACAACTATGCGAGAAATCATACAGATAAAGATTAAACATAAATTATGTAAGAAGTTATAAAAAAGTCATATGAAAAATCATATTAAGAATTATATATAGAGTATAATATAAAGCGTAATAATTGAACTGAGTTCCTTTATATAAAAAAGAATATACCTATATGAACTCAGCCCCTTTATAATATAAAAGGATATATAGGAACTCAGTTCAAAATTAATATTAAAATGATAATAAATTAAAATGTATACATATGTTAAAAAGAAACCAACCAATCCCAATATATAATATTTAAAATAATATACTTGAACTCAGTTCAAAAATAATAAACAAGATATACTAAATATGATATTGAATATATTGCTAAATCAATATAAACATATATTCTCACAGCTATAATAGGGATGATTTTTTATTCAGTGTGTTGTGCTTAGTTGGGTGTAGAGGTGTAGAATTGTAATTTAAAATGAAAAAGATATAATACGATAAAATACATTGCATAATAATATAGAATATAGATTAATTTGGAAGTATAATAAAGTTAATCAAATTAAAATCCTAATAAATAATTAATGGGTGTGTATAAAGGGACAAAGATATAATGCTTAGATAATGCGAAACATATGTTTGGAAATGTTCCACGTGGAACGTCAAGGTAAGCAAAACACAAGATATGGAATGATGCTTTACAACATATTGAAGTATATGTGGTTATAAGAATATAACAAGTATGCAATATGTTAGATAATGCTAATAAGGTTATGACAACTAAGAATACGGAGAAAACTATGAAGAATAATGTTGTTTGTTGTGGAATCCAGTTGAATTGTGATGATTCCAAGGAAAATATGTTGAATAGAGCAGAATTATATATAGAAAATGCTGTAAGAGAGATTGAAACGAGAGGATTAAAGCTTGATATTCTTGTACTTCCAGAGCAATTTGTCCAGATGCCTGAGACAGCGGAGGCGTTTGGCGAAGAATATGGAATGAATGGGGAAGAGATGCGGGAATGGACATCTATGATAGCAAAAAAATATGATACCAACGTATTTGCAGGTACATATCCTCATAAGGAGGAGAAGATATATAACCGGTGCCTTGTCGTTGACAGACAGGGCAATATAAAGGGTAAATACGATAAAATACATTTATTTGATGCATTTAATGTCAAGGAATCAGATACATTTGAGGCAGGAACGGAGCTTGGCATATTTGACCTCGATATAGGACGTGTCGGCGTGTGGATATGTTATGATTCGAGATTCCCAGAGATTTCGAGGACTTTGAGAGCGCGTGAAGCAGATATATTCGTTGTTCCGGCAGCATTTTATAAGCCTAATTATAGGCATTGGGAGATTCTTATAAGTGCAGCAGCAATTATGAATGTAACGCCAATAATCGCAGTCAACCAGGGCGGAAAATTGTCAGATGCAGCCTCAAAATTTGTAGGAAATTCCATGATTCTTGATGCATATGGAGATGAATGTGCGAGGCTGGGAGATGAGGAAGGCTGCATAATCGGGGTTATAGATAAGGATTATACGAAGAAATGCCGCGAAAACAATCCAGAATATAGCAATAGAAGAATTGACCTTTATAAAAAATGGTTATAAAATTAGATAAATCGTTGTTTAGACATATTAAGGAGGATGTAAGAATGTTTGTATCTGAGGAAATGTATGAATTAGGCAGTAAAAGATCTGCCATAAGAGAACTTTTTGAATATGGTAAGAAGAGAGCCGCTGTTGTAGGCGCAGAGAACGTGTATGATTTCAGCCTTGGTAATCCAACAGTGCCAGCTCCTGACTGCGTTAATGAGACAATAAGAGAGCTCACACATAATCTTGATTCAATATCACTTCATGGTTATACATCTGCACAGGGAGATATTGAGACAAGACAGGCTATAGCTGATTATCTTAACAAAACATATCAGACAAAATTTAATGCAGATAATTTCTATATGACATGTGGAGCGGCTGCATCACTCACAATTACTTTAAAGGCACTGACAACATGCAGTGATGATGAGATTATCGCTATTGCACCATTTTTCCCAGAATACAGAGTATTTGCAGGCGCGGCTGGAGCTAAATTTGTTGTAGTATCAGCAGATACAGACGAATTCCAGATTAAATTTGACGAGCTTGAATCTAAGATTAATGCCCATACAAAGGCTGTTATCATTAATTCACCTAATAATCCCTCTGGTGCTGTGTATTCAGAGGATACAATCAAAAAGCTTGCAGAGCTTCTTACTAAGAAAGAAAAAGAATTTGGAACCAAGCTATTTATAATAAGCGATGAGCCATACAGAGAAATCGTTTATGATGGGGTTGAAGTTCCATATGTAACTAAATATTACAACAATACAGTAGTATGCTACTCATACAGCAAGTCATTATCACTTCCTGGCGAGAGAATCGGATTCATTCTTGTGCCAGATGAGGCAGATGACAGCAAGGTATTATATGCAGCCTGCGCCGGTGCAGGACGAGCACTTGGTTATGTATGTGCTCCAAGCATGTTCCAGAAGGTTATCGCTAAATGCGTTGGCAATACAGGTGATATTAACCTTTATAAGAAGAACAGAGACCTTCTCTATGATGAGTTAACTAAGATGGGATATCACTGCCATAAGCCAGCAGGAGCATTTTACATGTTCGTTGAGGCTCTTGAGAAGGATTCAGTTAATTTCTGCGAGAAAGCCAAGGAAGAAGACCTTCTTTTAGTTGCTGCAGACGGATTCGAGTGTCCAGGCTGGGTAAGAATATCTTACTGCGTTGACGAGGACATGATAAAGAGATCATTCAAAGCATTTAAGGCACTTAAAGATAAGTATAACTAGGATAAATGTTACACAGGCATGACATGCATGGAGGAATAAAGTGACACTTCATCAATTACAATACGTTGTTACAGTTGCAGAGACAGGGACGATAACGGAGGCGGCTGAGAAATTATTTATTACACAGCCAAGTCTTACCAATGCAATAAGAGAACTTGAAAAAGAGATGAATATCAACATATTTCTGCGTTCTAATAAGGGCGTTGTGGTATCTAAGGAAGGCGAGGTTTTCTTAGGATATGCGCGTCAGGTTCTTGAACAGGCGGCTCTTCTTAAAATGAAATATGCGGAAGGCAGGGAGTGGAGTAAGAATTTCTGCGTATCTACCCAGCATTATTCATTTGCGGTCAATGCATTTGTTGACCTTATCAAGAAATATGGCGGCGAGGAGTACGATTATAACCTGAGAGAGACACAGACTTATGAGATTATCGAGGATGTCGCTCTTATGAAGTCTGAGATAGGGATTCTTTATATAAATGAGTCCAACAGCGTAATACTTAACAAGGCATTTAGAGAAAAAGGACTTGAATTTACTGAACTGTTTACGGCAAAACCGCATGTGTTCATGTCGAGATATAATCCGCTTGCAGGAAAGAAATGTGTATCGTGGGAGGATTTGAAGCCTTATCCGTACCTTTCTTTCGAGCAGGGCGACCATAATTCGTTTTATTATTCAGAAGAGATATTCAGCAATGTAGAAAGACCTAAGAATATCAGGGTTCGTGACAGAGCGACTTTGTTTAATCTGGTTATAGGTGTTAACGGTTATACTGTGTGCAGCGGAATAATTGACGAGGAGCTTAATGGAAAAGATATTGTAGCAGTTCCGCTTAAAGCTGAGGGCGATATGCATGTAGGATATATTCGTCATAAAAAAGCTGTTGTAAGCCATCTGGCGCAGGCTTATATTGAAGAGTTGGGAAAATATATAGAAAATATTAAATAAAACCATTGTTAACAGGGAGTAAAATTAAAGTATGGAAAAAGTACATAAAGCAAACATATGGGTCGTATTTGGCTGTGTTGTTGCACTTACATTAACAACGATTTTATCGTATGGATTTTCAGCACAGACTATCAAATGTTCAGCAGTATTGTGGCTTACATTAGTAATAGTGATGATTGTAAGATATACTAAGGCAAGCGATTTTGTGAAAGCTATGACAATAGTTCTTTCACCTTCATATGCAATGCTTATCTATTCAGCATTGTGTGGAGGTAATTCAGTCACATTTATAGCAAGCTTTGTAACACTTGGAATGGCAGTAAGATATTTTGATAAGAAAATAGTTAAATACTATGCAATTGCATTTATGGCTGCAGTAATATTAAGTTTATTAATATATCCTGCAATTATTGATAAAAATCTTGTAGGTGCAACATCTAAGATTATTATGTGGATTGCAACTGCGGCTCTTCTGTATCTTGGAACAGGGTATGGACAGAGTAAGAGTATAGAGGCAGAGAAAGCGCTGGAAGAAGTGAAGAACAATTCAGCAGTTGCTACACAGATTGCTGCTAAGCTTGATGATGAGATTGTTGAATGTGGCAATCAGGTAAAAGAGGTCACATCACATGCAGAGATAGTAAAGACATCTACAGAGCAGATGGAGCAGGTTGTAGATGAATCAAGCAGGGCTATACAGAGTGTAAGTGAGAAACTTAACCGTTCAAGAGAATTTATTGATAAGAATTATGATTATGCCAAGCAGCTTGAAGAAAGTTTTGGTATAGTGACAAATGCTGTAGATGAGGGTGATAAAGAAGCCAAGACTGTTCAGAATTCTATGTCTGAGATGTCAAGGACTGTAAGTGATGCAAGTGATGCAACATCAGGGCTTCTTGCACAGATGGAAGAGATAAGCGGTATTCTTAATGATATTAATGCTATTGCTGGACAGACTAATCTGTTATCGCTTAATGCGTCAATTGAGGCTGCAAGAGCTGGAGAACATGGAAAAGGTTTTGCAGTAGTTGCAGATCAGATAAGAGCTTTGTCAGAGGATAGTAAAAAATCAGCTGACAGCATTAAGGCTATTATTGATACTCTCACAGAGACTGTTAACAGTGTGGTAGATAAGATATCAGCTGGTGCACAGGCGGCTAATACAAGTTCAGAGAAGATTGGAACACTCATTGAAAAGCTTAAGTTAGTAAGCAGTTCAGCCAGTGATGCAACAGAAGTTGTTAAAGGTGAATATGAGGTAATTGGCAAGGTTAAAAGCGAATTTGATGATATTCAGCAGGAGTTAACAACAGTTGCAGCAACCTCTGAGGAAAACGCATCAATGGTTGCAGAAATAAGCTCTAATATAGTTAATCAGACTGATTATGTAATCAGATTGTCTAATGAGATTGACAATTTAAAAAATTCATCTAAGAAGCTGGAAGAACATTTCAGTGAGAAATAGATAAGGTCAGGTAAAAGCCTTGACCTAAAGTAAGGTTTATGGTCTATTGTAAATAATGAAATACACAAAGAAAGGATAATGTGTGAATCATTATGAACAATAGACCATATATTATATGTCACATGATGACATCTGTAGATGGAAGAATTGACTGTGCAATGACAGAGCAGCTTCCAGGCGTGAGCGATTATTACAGGACATTGGATGAATTAAATGTGCCTACAACTGTAAGCGGACGTGTGACAGCAGAGCTTGAGATGGCAAATCCAGGAGTATTCGAGGCTGAAAATAATGCTGCTTATGGCAAAGAGGGATTTTCTAAGGCGGCAGATGCCACAGGATATGAAATCGTTGTTGATACTCACGGCAAGTTACTGTGGCCAGATGCTTCTGGTATGAATAAGCCATATCTGATTATCACAAGTGAAGATGTTGCAAAGGAGTATCTTGAATATCTCGACAGTAATCACATTTCATGGATTGCCACAGGTAAAGATAAAGTGAATCTGCCAAGAGCAATGGAAATTCTGTTTAGTGAATTCGGTGTTGAGAGAGTTGGCGTTGTTGGTGGCCCTGCAATCAACACAGCATTTTTAAATGAACAGCTTTTAGATGAAATAAGTATTCTGATAGGAGCAGGAATTGACGGAAGAATGCAGATGCCTTCTGTATTTGATGGAAGAGACATGGACTACCCACTGACACAGCTTAAGCTGACTGATGTGCAAAAATGTGACAGTGGTGCAGTGTGGATTCGTTATGATGTAAAGTAATCGGGATATAACTGCATAATAGAATCCTTCTCACTTGGCTTATTTCCTACCAATTCAGTGGATTGCAGTCGTCTTCACCATCATTATCAATAACATTCTGGAAATGGGCGATTTTGTCGGAAAGGCAGTCAATACGCTGCTGCATCAGAGAAAGCTCATTTTCAGATTTGGATTTTAAATTAATTAAAATGTCCTTTCTTTCTTCTATAGTGGACTTACCCATTTGGCACAGGGAGAAAAAGTGGCGGATTTCTGGAATGGAAAGCCCGCTGGCACGCAGAAATTTAGCTCCCTGCAGCCAGTTTATTGATTCTTCATCAAAAATCCTGTTGCCGTTCTTATCATGACGCAGATTAGGAACAAGCCCGGAATCGCAGTAATGACGTACCGTGTGTACAGTCAGATCTAATTTATTACATACATCTTTAATTGTATAATCCATAAAAAACTCCCCAATATATTAAAAAAACAATAAATTTACAAAAATGCTATTGCCCTCGTGTTACCCGAGGGGATTATGGTTAGTATACCACATAAATAAAATAAATGAAAAGAAAGGAGTATAACATGAAAAAGGTTGTTATATTTGGCGCAGCAAGACATTATGCTTTGCTCTTTAGAGGGAGATGTGCTTACAATGGCAAAGAATATTGTGGCTGCTCTTGAGCAGACATCTGTAAAGAGAATCATATGGATTACAGGAATGGGAATTCACCATGAGATAACAGGTGTAAGAGGCATGATGCTTAACATGTACGCAAAGCAGAGACCAGAATACATTGAGGCAGCGGACACAATTGCAGCTAGTAAGGCAGTTACAACACTTCTCAGATGTCCTGGAATCAAGGATGGAGATAATACAGAATATTTCCTTACAAAGGAAGGCGTACAGCCAGCTCACAAGGATATTGACAGAGCCGGCATTGCACAGTGTATGTATGATTTAATTGAGGATGAGACTATTGGAGTAAATGATAGTCTTGGAATTACTAATTAAAAAATAAGATTTTATATCATAGAGCGGGAGGCAATTATGAGTAGACACATTTTAGTTATAAAAGGCAGCCCAAGAAAGAATGGCAATACATCTGCGATGGCAGATGCATTTGCCAGAGGGGCACAGGAAAGCGGTAATACTGTAACTGAATTTGTATTAAGAGAAAAAACATAGGAGACTGTCTAGGCTGTGGAGCCTGTCAGGGCAATGGCGGAGTCTGTGTCCAGAAAGATGATATGACAGAAATCTATGATGCAATGAAGAAAGCAGATGCAATTGTGTTTGCATCGCCAGTTTATTTTTATACATGGACATCGCTTATGAAGAGGGTAATTGACCGTACATTTGCAATGCTTCCAGTTATTGCGGACAAAAAGTTTTATCTTTTAAGTGCAGGAGGTGCACCAGAAGAAAAATATATGCAGACAATGATTGACAGTTTCCGTCAGTATGTTGGCTGTTTTGGTGCCAGTGGCAATGAGGAGGGCGGTATACTCTTCGCATGTGGCACAGATGGTCCATCAGATGTCAAGGGAATGCCTGCGATAGATGAGGCTTACAAGATGGGAAAGGCTGTGTAGTGTTTCCAGATATTTCATTACACATTTCCTCTAATAATGGCAACACTATAATTAATGAGAAAAAAATATCACATTAATCACTTGTTTTATTCATAGAAATATATTATTCTTACATAGGTTAGATATAACTAACAAAACTAAGTCTAACCGAACAAACTTCTGTTCAACAATTGAAGTTTTATCAGGTAACAATGTAGAAATCTTCTGTATGTGAGGAATAATATGAGTGAAGATGTATGTGAAATTGTCAAATCAATGGATAAGGAATCGCTGGATACACAGCTTGCACTGCAATGTGCCCCATTTATAAGTGGACTCAGAATGTCTAATCTTCTGACAGTTAAGAAGGATCAGTATGCTGACCTTGTAAGAATCGCTAAGAAATCAGGCTGGAATATGAAGGTTCTTGCTGTTAATAAGACTGGAAGACAGTTGTGGCAGATTACAGTAACTGTGCTGGTGTATCATGAGAAGGCACTTATGGAGTATCTTAGCAGTCCTGAGGTCTGCGGACTTCTTATCAATATGGGATATGACTCTTATGCCGTTGGGAGCCATGACTTGAAAATGCTGATTGACACATTTGCACAAAGATATTCCTCATACAGAAAAGGCGGATGTAAATTTCCAGATGAAATGGGTGTATTCTTAGGTTATCCGATTGAGGATGTGGAAGGATATATTGATAATGAAGGAAAAAACTGCCTGTATACAAGTTACTGGAAGGTATACTCCAAGCCGGAAGAGAAGTTCAGATTGTTCAACAATTATGAGAAAGCCAAGGAAAATATAATAAGGTACCTCGCAATGGGATATAATATGCCAGAGGTAATCGCATTATATGCATAGTAAATCTGCGGATTTAAGATGTTTAAAGGCTTGAAGAATTAAGAATAGTGGATGGAGGATTAACTATGAGTAAGGTAAGTGTTGTTTACTGGTCACAGACAGGTAATACTATGGAGATGGCTAATGTAGTAGGCGAGGGAATTACAGCCGCTGGCGGTGAAGCTGAGGTAGCTGAGGTTGGCGGATTTGATGCATCTTCTCTTGCTAATGAAGCCGCATTTGCATTAGGATGCCCTGCTATGGGAGCTGAGGTTCTTGAGGAGTCAGAGATGGAGCCATTTGTATCAGAGGTAGAGAAGATTGCTTCTGGAAAAACTATTGCTTTATTCGGTTCATATGGATGGGGCGATGGACAGTGGATGCGTGACTGGGTTGACAGAATGACAGCAGCAGGCGCAACTGTTCTTACAGGAGAGGGTGTTATCTGCATGGAAGCACCAGACGACAGCGTTAAGGAGCAGTTAAAGGAGATAGGAAAGCAGCTTGCAGCTATAGGCTAATCCTTATTCTATTGCGAAGATTCAGCTATTAAAATTTAACTATTACTAATAAACTGCCAGATAACTGTTACAAATGAATTATTAAATAAATTGTGACAGATAAACTGTTGAAAATAAATTGTTAAATAAATTGTGACAGATAAACTGCCCAAAATGAATTGTTAAATAAATTGTGACAGATAAACTGCCAAAAAATAAATTGTTAAATTGGCTGAAATGAGTTAAATTCACATAATAAATCCAAAATGTGTCAGAAGCCGGGGAATATACGGCTTTAAAATCGGGAATTGGATTAATCAAGAGATTTCTTGTGCATAGACCCGAAAAAGTGACACATTTTGGATTTTTTTGCTTGTTTTGGGATATAAAGAAAAATGTGGGGTTTAGCGAAGTGTAAAATGAGTTGGTTTGGATTTTTTGAGGGAGAGATAGGCGAAATGAGCCAGATAAGATGGAAATATATCCAATTATCAAGTATATTGATGCATAAACTATACATTTATTATCAAGTATATTCACTCTTCATCAAGTCTTTCACCGCAATTATGGCAGATATACTGCGAGTCCCAGTTAAAATTCAATAATTTCCTGCAATGCGGGCATCTAAGGAAAATAAAAGCGAAAATCAAATCACATACAAAAAGAAATATTGCGGCAATGGTTATAAAATGTCTGATGGCAATTAAGTTTGCAAGAAAAGTCCGGGTATAATCGAAATTGAACATAGACATAAAATACGGAATAAATGTAATAATGCTTGTCAATATACACAGGCAAAATATGATGTGTAGAATTATTCTGTATATTTTCCGGATGATTCTAAGTTTCATTGATAATCTATCCCCCCAAGTTAAATCAAACAAATATTATTTCCTAATATAACCTGTATATGTAAAATTGAATATCAGCATCATGTAAAGGAATTGTAAAAATCGATTAAATAGTAATTCTTCTATATATAATAATGCTAGATATCAAGAATATTATCAGGCGAGTTTTTAATGGTAGATGTGACAGGAAAGTGTCTTTAATAATTTAATAATATGAATGCTAGCTATAGCCTATTCCTATAGCTAGATATTAATATCCAGTATAAGCTCAACCCACATATTATAACGTCCTTCTATTGACTTTAATCACATCATAAATTATACTAATCCCACCAAGTAACTATGAATTAAAACTTATACCTGATAACAATAATTAATATAATAATAATTCAGTTAATGCTAACTAAAGAAACATTTTTACAAAAGATATATAAAAACCAGGTATAAAAGTTCAAAAAAGTTTAAGAGAGGCGTGGGATTATGAAAAATATATTGTGCTTTGGAGATTCTAATACATATGGCTATATACCAGATAAAAGCGGGAGATTTCCTTGGGGAGTGAGATGGACCAGTATATTGACGGAGAGGCTTGGGCAAGACTATAATGTTGTTGAAGAAGGTCTGTGTGGAAGAACTACGATATTTGATGACCCATTTCGTCCGGGACGTAATGGCAATGAAAGCTTTCAGGCAATTCTGGAGAGCCACAATCCGCTCAATCTTATAACAATAATGCTGGGAACTAACGACTGCAAAACTGTCTATGGTGCGACAGCCGGAATTATCGGTAAAGGTGTGGAGAGTCTTTTAGAGCAGATTAAGCAGCATAGCCCTAAGAGCGAGGTATTGCTTATATCGCCTATTTATCTCGGTGAGAGGGTGTATGAGGAAGGATTTGATGTGGAATTTTCCAAGGAATCAATACAGGTATCGAAGGATCTTGAAAATGTATATGAAAGAATCGCTGATAAGTGGAATATACATTTCTTGAGAGCGCAGGATTATGCCTCATGCAGTGAGACTGATCAGGAGCATCTGAACGCAGACGGACATAAAAAGTTGGGAGATGCTATATACAGATGTGTAAGTCAGATTATTTAAAGAAGATAGGTCATAGAGCAGCATTAATCATGGCAGTTGGAGCAAGTGTCATTCTGACAGCCTGCGGTGGTAAACAGGCGCAGGTTAGTGTCAGCGGACAGGGCACAACAGCAAATGTGACACAGGAAGCGGCAGGAGCAGCTAACAGGGGCGATAATGACAATCAGCAGGGAACATCGGATGCAGTGGCTGATGCAGAGAAAAGCTCATCAGCGGCTGTAGACAATCAGAACAAAGATAATGCAGGAAACAACTCAGAAGCCGGTGCAGGAAGCAATGCACAAGCCAATGCGGAATCTACTGCGGAGTCAGCCACAGAGCCAGTTCCAGCAGAACAGCCAGCCACAGAAGCCCCAACGCAGCCAGCGAAAACTGTTATCTGCCTTGACCCGGGACATGGAGGGGAAAGTCAGGGAACACATTATGTATATGATGATGTTGAGATAGAGGAAAAAAATCTTAATTATTATATTGCACTTCGTCTTAAAAAATATCTTGAACAATATGACAACATTGAGGTAGTCATAGATCGTGGTGAGAACGAGGATCCAAGTTTTGAAACCAGAATAGCATTTGCTAAAGAAAATAATGCGGATTACATAGTTTCACTTCATAATAACAGCAAGAGCCGTGATGATATAGAGCCATCAGGATGCATGGCAATCACTACATGCAGTCATTATCAGGCTGAATCAGCAGTCAATGATGATGTGTATGGCGCATCAAGACAGCTTGCATTGTCTATTCTTTCACAGCTTAAAAACACGGGACTTACAATAACGACAGACTGGAATGCCAATAAGACTAACGGAATCCTGCAAAGAGTCGGCTCTGGAGCGTATCCAGATGGCTCGGAGTGCGATTACTATGGTCTTATAAGAAATGCTACATATGCAGGAATTCCTTCAGTTATCGTTGAACATGCATTTTTAAGCAATGAGAGAGATTATCGTAAATTTTTATCCAGCAATACCAAACTTGATGCACTTGCCAAGGCAGATGCAGCAGGAATCATGAATTATCTTGGAACAAGGTAGAGTATTTATCATACAGAAAGGTAGATTAGTTTATCGCACAGAAAGACAGATTATTTACCATACAAAAGGGCAGATCAGCTTATTACACAGAATGGAGAATAATATCATATGAAACCTATGGATATTGAGAAACAGTCATTTGAGATTATAGAAAAAGAACTGACAACGGATATTCCAGCAATATATAAGCCAGTTGTGAAGCGTGTTATTCATACGACAGCAGATTTTTCATATGAAACAAGCATGACATTTTCAGAAGGAGTAATTGAAGAGGCTGTTAAGGCACTGCGAGATGGAACGGACATCGTAACCGACACTAATATGGCAAAATCAGGTATTAACAGTAAGATAGCTGAAAAGCTCGGATGTACGATTAACTGCTATATGGCTGATAAAAATGTTGCGCAGGAGGCAGAAAAAAATCAGGTGACACGCGCGGCAGTCAGCGTTGAGAAGGCATCAAGGGATAATCCGGGATGCATTATGGTTGTCGGCAATGCACCTACAGCATTGATGAAGATAAGAGAACTCTATGATAAAGGAGAATTTAATCCCAAACTTGTTATAGGCGTTCCAGTTGGATTTGTTAATGTGGTTGAAGCAAAGGAAGAGATTATAGACAGCGGAATGTCATATATAGTTGCGAGAGGCAGAAAAGGCGGAAGCAATGTTGCGGCAGCCATTATGAATGCACTGCTTTATATGGCAGCGGATGATGATAAAGAGTGGCGCAGATGCTAGAAAGATATGTATACAAAAACCAGAAAAAACTAAGATGCGGCTATACAACAGGGACATGTGCATGTGCGGCGGCAAAGGCAGCGGCACAGATGCTTTTATCTGGCAAAGATGTTCTGGAAGTAAATGTGGAGACTCCGATGGGAGTACATTTACAGCTTCCTGTTGAAAAGATAGTTAGAAGCGCAGAGAGCGTATCGTGTGCAATAAAGAAAGACAGCGGAGACGACCCTGATGTTACCAATGGAATCTACATATATGCGGAAGTGTCGCATTTTACAGGCAAAAAAGTCATCATTGATGGCGGCATAGGGATAGGCAGGATAACGAAAAAGGGCTTGCAGCGTACGATAGGCGAGGCCGCGATTAATCCAGTGCCGCTCAAAATGATTGCAGACGGTGTAAGTGAGATTGCAGACAGGTATTCATATGAAGGGACTCTTAAAGTTGTTATATCCGCGCCAGAGGGAGTGGAGATTGCCAAGAAGACATTTAATCCACAACTGGGGATTGTCGGTGGAATATCAATTCTTGGTACAACAGGTATAGTTGAGCCGATGAGTGAGCAGGCGATAATTGACACTATCCGTACAGAGATTAATATGCATATGGCAGATGGAGAGAGGACGCTTTTAATAGCTCCGGGCAACTACGGACAGGATTTTCTGCTCAATAATCTTAATATAGAATTAAAAAGAAGCATCAAATGTAGCAATTACATAGGTGACACAATTGATATGGTGTGTGATGCCGGGGCAGAAAGCATGCTTTTGGTTGGACATATCGGAAAGCTTGTAAAGCTTGGTGCGGGAATTATGAATACACATTCAAGAGTTGCGGATGGACGTATGGAAGTTCTGTCAGCATGTGCCATACAGGCTGGAGCCGGGGCTGATACTGCAAAGCAGATTCTTGACTGTGTGACAACAGATGCGGCGCTTGAAATATTGAAAGAATCGGACATGCTTGATGGCGCAATGGAACAGCTTATGATTAGAATAGAAAATGTATTGCAGCATAGAAGTTCAGAGAGAATACGAATTGGAGCGATTGTATTTTCTAATGAATATGGAATACTTGGAAAGACAAAGCTCGCAGATGAGCTTATAAAAAACATTACAGATTAGATGGGAGAATGATATGGTTAATATAGTCGGTGCAGGACCGGGAGCGAAAGATTTAATCACAGTGCGGGGTATGAAGCTTCTAAATGAGGCGGACGTAATTATATATACCGGTTCACTGGTTAATGAAGAACTTCTTGAGTATGCGAAGAATGATTGTGAAATATATAACAGTGCATATATGAATCTTGATGAGGTGATTAAGGTTATAGTTGATGCAGAGGAGAAAGGAAAGAAAATTGTCCGTCTGCACACAGGTGACCCATCCCTTTACGGTGCAATACGTGAGCAGATAGAAGAGCTTGCGAAGCGTGGCATCACATGTAAAATATGTCCGGGTGTGAGCAGTTTTCTTGCAGCCGCGGCATCAGTGCAATGTGAATACACAGTTCCACAGGTTTCTCAGACAGTTATTCTTACAAGGATGCCGGGAAGAACTCCTGTGCCAGATAATGAAAAGATAGCGAAGCTGGCAGAGCATGGAACATCAATGGTTGTATTTTTAAGCTCATCACATTTAAAAGAGTTACAGGAAGAATTATATAAAGGTGCATATACGCCAGATACACCTTGTGCGCTTGTATACAAGGCGAGCTGGAATGATGAAAAATGTATACGCACAACGTTAAAAGACCTTGATAATGAGGCGAAGAAAGCAGATATTATCAAGACAGCACTTGTGCTTGTTGGAGAGTTTTTAGGCGATAAATATGCATTTTCCAAGCTATATGACCCTGATTTTAAGACGGAGTACAGACAATGAGAACGGTTGTGATTACATTTACACATGAAGGCATGAAAGTTGCAGAAAAAGCATCATCTGTGATGGAAGGAAAAAATGTTATCTGTTGCCACAGCAGATGTGCTGGTGATTACGGCGGGGCGGTGATGCCATTTGATTCAGTGGGTGCGGTTGTAAAGAATGAATTTAATTCATGCGACAGGATTCTTTTCATATGTGCTGCGGCAATTGCAGTAAGAAGCATAGCACCATATCTGAAAAGTAAAGTGACAGACCCGGCAGTGCTTGTGGCTGACGAGAGTGGAAGATTTCTTATATCACTTCTTTCAGGGCATATAGGCGGAGCTAATGAGTGGTGTGAGGAGCTTGCAGAGGCGATTGGAGCAGTGCCGGTAATTACGACAGCGACTGATACAAGAGGAATGTTTGCTGTTGATTTGTTTGCAAAAAGGCATAATATGAGGATTGTCAATCCAGTGATGATTAAGGAGATATCTGGGAAAATCCTTAATGGGGAGCCGGTCGGACTTACAGGCAGTGAAACATTTATGCCAATGTTAAGATGTACTGAGGCTCGATGGAATGGACAGGTTCATGTCACTGATAATAATAATGGTGAATATGAGAGCGGAATACAGATAATTACGCAGACTGGCGAACAGGCGTCATATAAGAAGACGTTGAAGCTTGTACCGATGGATATAGCGGTCGGGATTGGCTGCAAGAAGGGAAAATCTGTTCAGGAGATTGAGGAAGCAGTTAACAGCACATTTGCAGAGAATAATCTTCTTAAGGAACGGATTGCAGTTGTATCGTCAATTGATATAAAAGCGGATGAGCCGGGAATAACAGGGTTTGCAAGGAAGTACAGAGTGCCATATAAAACATATTCAGCCGAGGAGCTTTCTGGTATTAAAGGCGATTTTGAAGAGTCAGCATTTGTTAAAGAAAAAGTTGGCGTTGATAATGTATGCGAGCGAAGTGCGTGTGCGGCATCTGGCGGCGGAGACAGATTAGTGGGAAAGACAGTGTGCGATGGTGTAACGGTTGCTGTCTATAAGATTACAGAAATGGAGAATAAACATGCTTAAAGTTGTAGGTTTTGGAAGTGGAGCACAGGATAATATGACATTGGAGGCATCTGCGGCAATATCAAATGCTGACCTTATAGTTGGATACAGAACTTATGTCGATATATTGAAGCAGTATTTTCCAGATAAAGAGTATTATTCAACTGATATGATGAAGGAGAAGGAACGCTGCCAGTATGCGATAGATATGGCAAAGACAGGAAAAGAGGTTGTGCTTGTATGCAGCGGAGACAGCGGCGTGTATGGAATGGCAAGCCTTGTATACGAGCTTGCCTATGCAGATAATGCAGAAGAAGACAAGGATGCAGCGGGCGGTGATGTTCCTGAGATTAAGATTATATCTGGTGTTACGGCTGCAAGCAGTGGCGCAGCATGTCTTGGTGCACCATTATCACATGATTTTGCGGTTATAAGTCTCAGCGATTGTATGACACCATGGTCAATGATAAGAATGAGAGTTCTTGCGGCAGCACAGACAAATATGGTAATGTGTATATACAATCCGTCAAGCCGCAGAAGAGCAGGGTATCTCAAAGAAATCTGTGAGCTTGTCATGGAGATACATTCACCAGACACAATATGCGGATATGTGAAGAATATAGGCCGTGAAAATGAGACAACACGTATACTTACATTAAAGGAACTGGCAGATACGGAAGTTGACATGTTTACGACAGTTTATATAGGAAACAGTAAGACTAAAATTATTGGTGGCAGAATGGTTACACCAAGAGGATATAAAATCGTATGATTGATAAGACATTGATGGTGTTTGCAGGGACGACAGAGGGGCGCAGTCTGTGTGAATATCTCGCACAGAGTGGGTGTATTACTCATGTATATGTTGCAACTGAATATGGCAGGGAGCTTCTTCCAGAGAAGGATTCGCTGATTATACATACGGGTAAGCTTGATGAACAACAGATGTGTGATGAGTTAAACCGTATTAAGCCCGATATTGTGCTGGATGCGACACATCCGTATGCCGAGCAGGTGACACACAATATTAAAGAGGCGTGCGGACAGGCAAAGGTTTCATATATAAGGGTATTAAGAGAATGTGTGTCCGAATGTGTTGGTGGACAGGAAAGTGATGGAATCACATATGTAGATACCATGGAAGAGGCTGTTAATCTCTTGAATAGTGAAAAATATATCAATGAGAATATCCTGCTGACAACAGGAAGCAAGAATATTCCAGAATACATGAATTTTGATAATTACAGGGAGAGAGCGTATCTTAGACTGCTTCCGACACCAGAAATGATACAGAAGGCTGTAGATGCTGGATTTAATCCAGCACATCTGATTGGCATGCAGGGGCCATTTACAGAAGAATTTAATGAGGCATTAATCAGGCAGTTAAATATAGGAGTTCTTGTAACCAAAGAATCGGGAAGCAATGGCGGTTATGAGGAAAAGATTGAAGCAGTAAAGAAAACAGGCATAGAAGCGATAGTGTTAAAACGGCCAGTGGAAAAAGAGGGAATGAGTCTTTTACAGGTTGTGGAATATCTGAAGGAATGGGAACAGGCATGAAGCATGTAGATATAGCAGGATTAGGTCCGGGCGGTAAGCAGTGCATTACACAGGAAGTTAAAGAGACAATTGAAAATGCAGAGATTATTATAGGCTCCAAACGTCTGACAGAGCCATATTCAGATACTGGCAGGAAAGTATTCTGTGCAGTGACAGCAGATGCGATTATGGATATTATTAAAAATGAGGATGCACAAAAGTTTGTTGTACTGATGTCCGGGGATACTGGATTCTACAGCGGTACAAAGAAGCTTGTGAGCCATCTTATCAGCGATAATTATTCGTATAGAATACTGCCGGGAATATCTTCTATAGTTTATCTGGCTTCAAAAATAGGGCAGCCTTGGGAGACAGCAGCTCTTGTAAGCCTTCATGGCAAAAAACAAAGTTATATACCTGTTGTTATGCAGAATGAATGGACATATTTTCTGACTGGTGGAAATGTGGCGCAGATATGCCAAAAAATTGAAAAAATCGGACTTGTTGATGCAAATGTATGGATAGGTGAAAATCTTTCATATGATAATGAGAAGATAACGCATGGAAAGATTTCTGAATTTACAGATTATGATGCCAAAGGGTTAACTGTTATGGCAGTTAATAATGAGAATCCACAATCGCTTGTAATAACTGGTATTCCAGATGATAAGTTTATCCGCGGTGACGTACCTATGACAAAGAGGGAAATACGTGCGAGTGTGGTAAGCCGCATGGCAGCCGCAAAGGATGCGTGTATCTACGATATTGGTGCAGGAACCGGTTCTGTCACAGTTGAACTGGCACTTCATGCATTATATGGAACAGTATATGCCGTGGAAAGGACACCAGAGGGGTGTGAGCTGATTGCTAAGAATGCTGAACATTTTGGACTTGATAATATAGAGATTATTAATGGCAATGCCGAAGAGGTGATAGATGACCTTCCAGCTCCAGATGCCGTGTTTATCGGTGGAAGCGGCGGAGAGCTTGAATGTGTTCTGGAAAAGATTTTAAAGAAAAATCCACATGTTCATATAGTGATTACCGCTGTTACATTGGAGACACTTGAACAGGCGGTTTCACTGATGGAGAAGAACAATATGTGTGCAGATGTAGTACAGATAGCTGTCACAGAGGTTAAAAAACGCGGCGGATACCATATGATGTCGGCTAATAATCCAGTATTTATAATTGAGGGAAGACATTATTCTGAATAAAAGCATCAGTTTGATGGAAGCCATTAGTCTGAAGAAAAATATCAGTTTAATGGAATCCATCGGTGATTGTCGATATTTGTCGAAAACATAATGATGAATTGCCTTGATGATTTAGTTTTGAAGAAATATAATTTTAATATAAAACCTTTCACAGGAGTAATTTATGAATAATAATTCAGAACAGTTTAATATTAATATATTTGACCATAGTCCATTGGCATATTGTGTTTGCCAGCTTGTATTGAATGATGACGGCGAGCCTGTGGACTGGATTTTCAGATATTGTAATCAGGCATTAGCAGATATTGGAAAGTTTAAAGTTGATGACCTGATGAATAAGCCTTTTTTTGAAACATTTACTAAAGTTGACAGGAAATGGCTTAATCTGTTCTATGAAGCTGCGTATGATGATGTTCCAAGTGAGTTTGATGAGATTTCTGATAAGTCAGACAGATATCTTCATATACATATTATGCCTGTAGGAATAAAGGGATATTGCTCATGCCTTATACGTGATATCAGAAAAAATCTGTTTGAGAAGATACAGCGCAGTGAGAAGCTTGAGAGAAGCCTTGAACAGATTAAAAAGGAAAAATATGTATTAGATAAACTGTGTGCAGATTTTACAGCTGTGTACAATATAGAGCTTAATTCAGGCAGATTTGATACGCTTAAATTAGGTGAAAATACTAACGCAATGGAGATAATAGGCGGTAATTTAGACAGATATCAGAATTTTGATGAATATACTGCTGAATATGCAAGGAGATACCTTTCAGATGAAGATAGAGATGCATTTTTAGACTGGTTTAAATGCAGTAATCTGAAGAAAAGGCTTCAGAATGAGGATCGGATTATATATCACTATAAAAGTATTCCAAATGGAGCAAGCCAGAGATTTTTTGAGGCACAGGCTGTAAAGGTTCATGTTGAGGATAAACAGTTCCTTGTATTTATGGGATTCAGATATGTTGATAATATTGTTAACAAAGAAAAGCAGATTCAGAGGAAGCTGCAGGATGCGCTGGATGAGGCAAGACTTAATAATGAGATAATATCAGCAATAGGCAAGACGTATCAGTACATTTCGAGAATAGATATTAGGAATAACCGATTTGAGGAGATATCAAGCGGTGGAGAGATACACAGGCTTACAGGTGTTCAGGGAGATGCACATGAAAGCATTTTGAGAAAGTGTAGAAAAAATGTATCGGAAGAATACCAGAAGGATGTTCTTAAATTCCTCGATTTGTCAACTTTGCCAGAACGTCTGAAAGATGATGACATGATAGCAATAGAATACCGCACGAAAGATGGCAACTGGCGTATGCTCCGTTTTGTTGTCAAAAAAAGGGACGATAATGGTGAGGTAACACATGTCCTATGTCTGATAAGAATTACAAGTGAAACTAAACGAA
The DNA here is from genome assembly GCA_050874305.1 of Lachnospira sp. Classification (GTDB taxonomy): domain Bacteria; phylum Bacillota; class Clostridia; order Lachnospirales; family Lachnospiraceae; genus Lachnospira. The sequence continues at coordinate 84,365 of JBNMKL010000004.1, forward strand.
GAGAGCAGAGTCTTCTGTATCTTGCAGAAGAAGCCAAGAAAGAGGCGGCATTCAGAACGCGATTCTTATCTAATATGAGTCACGATATCAGAACTCCTATGAATGGAATAATAGGAATGATTGACCTTGCAAATCACTATCCGGATGATGCGGACATACAGCAGAAATGCAGGGATAAGATTAAGGTATCGTCTGAGTATCTTGTCTCAATGGTTAATGACATACTTGATATGAATAAGCTGGAATCAGGCAGTACAGTGAGCCATGAGATGACATTTGACCTGACAGAACTGCTTAGTAATGCCAATGCCAAAGCCCAGAAGAATGCCATAGAGAAGAATATTGATTATGTTGTTGACTGGGAGCGGGCTGGATTTACGCACCAATATCTTATTGGAAATCCGCTTTTCGCAGAGAGAGTATTATCTAATATTGCAGATAACGCAATTAAATTCACGAATCCAGGCGGCAGTGTGCATGTGTGGTGTGAGGAAGAGCAGTCAGATGGTAATAATGTAGTGTTTGAATTTGGCTGTTCTGATAATGGAATTGGAATGAGCAAAGAATTTCTTGCACATGCATATGATATATTCTCACAGGAAAATGAGACAAGCAGGTCAAAATATGAGGGCACAGGCATAGGTCTTGCCATGGCAAAGAGGCTTGTTGACAGACTTGATGGAACGATTGATATACAGAGTGAAAAAGGTATTGGAACAACATGTATTGTCAGACTTCCATTCAAGATAGGTGAGGCAGCGGAAATCAGTAAGCCGGTTAATTATGATGAAATTTCAGTAAAAGGACTGCGTGCGCTGGTTGTTGAGGACAATGAGCTGAATATGGAGATTGCCAGATTTATGCTTGAAAATAATGGTGTTGAGACAGTGAGTGCCGTTGATGGTGAAGAGGCGGTAGAGATATTTGAAAAATCAGCGCCTGATTATTTTGATGTGATATTTATGGATATTATGATGCCAAGGCTCAATGGTCTTGATGCAACAAGGAAAATCAGGGCGATGGAGAGAGAGGATGCTGCGACAGTACCGATAATAGCTATGTCTGCCAATGCATTTTCAGATGATATAATTAACTGCCGTATATCAGGAATGAACCTTCATATTGCAAAGCCACTGGATGAATCTAAGATGATTAATGCGTTTAAGAAATGCATAGCAGAGAAAAGTTATTGAGAATAACGCGGAAAGAAGGAAAAACTAATGAAACATTTAAAGATAAGAATTCCAATGTATTTTATTGGATTATTCGTGATGACTATAGGTATCGCGTTATCCGTAAAATCTAATCTTGGAGTTTCACCTGTCAGTTCAATACCATACACAATGACATGTGTATGGGGCATTGAGATGGGAAAGGCAACAATTCTATTTCATGTAGTACTGGTATTAATCCAGATATTGCTTCTTAGAAGGAAGTTCAAGCCGGTTCAGTTGCTACAGGTTCTGGTCGGAGTTATATTTGGATATTTCACAACATTTTGTAACTACATGGTATCTTATCTTCCAACAGTAGATAACATTGTAATACGTGTTGTAATGGTACTTGCAAGTACTGTATTCGTAGCATTCGGTATCTTTTTATATCTGCCTGCTGACCTGATTCCGCTCGCTGGAGAAGGTGCAATGCAGGCGGTATCTTCTGTTACACACATTGAGTTTTCCAGGGTCAAAATCGGATTTGACTGTACAATGGTTGTAATATCAGCGGTTACATGTCTTACTATTTTACACAGCCTTGGCAGTGTAGGTGCAGGTACTATTATTGCAGCGGTACTTGTAGGTACGCTTGTTGGTGTATTAAACCGTACATTTGGAAAGCAGAGGGATGCACTGCTTGGAAAGAATGATGTGGCAGAAGCTGTTATCCCGGCACAGTCATCATCTAACCATGTGATTACTATTTCAAGAGAATTTGGAAGCGGCGGACGTGAGATAGGTAAAATTCTTGCTGAACAGCTTGGCTATGGATATTACGATTCTGAGCTTATAAGACTTGCCGCGGAAAAGAGTGGATACACACCTGAATTCATAGAGAAGAATGAGCAGAGCCTTAAAAATCCAGTTCTTCATGATTTCTTTGAGTGGTATGCAACGCCAGTTGACCAGACAGATTTGCCTAAAGTTGACCAGCTTTTCCAGAAGGAATCAGAGATTATCCGTGAACTTGCAGGTAAAGAGTCTTGTATTATTGTAGGACGACTTGCTAATTACATATTGAAAGACATGCCTAATGCATATCATGTATTTATCAGTGCGGATGCAGCATCAGAAGCAGCGAGAGCTTCCGCAAGAGATAACATTTCTATGGAAGCCGCACTTGAAAAGGTTAACAGGGTTAACCATGAGCGTGCAGTCCATTGCAGATATTTTACCAAGACAGACTGGGGCAATGTGAAGAATTACAATCTGTGCATCAAATCTGACGATTTCGGTGTTGAGCAGACTGCCCGTATTATCGCCGAAATGTTTAAAAATAAGATGAAGTTAAGCTAAGCTTATAAAACGGTTAAAATTTGGAAATATAATTTGGAAACGGATATAATTATATATATTCTCGGTTGACACATGGAAACTCCTATCCTATAATGAATACAACAAGAACGATTGTTTCATTATTTCCTAAGGAGGGATTCATATGACTATTCAGGAGATGAAAGACAAGAAGAGGGAAAGGGGTTACACATACGCGCAGATGTCTGAGCTGTCAGGTGTGCCTTTAGGAACAATACAGAAGATATTTTCAGGTGAGACGGAGAATCCACGTTATGATACGCTTATGGCGTTAGAGAGGCTTTTTACAGAGCCGCTTATGGTGAATGAGACAACAGCTATTTATAATTTTGACCATAACGGCAGTTATACGCTGGACGATTACTATGCGTTGCCAGATGACCAGAGAGTTGAACTGATTGACGGATATTTTTATAATATGTCATCACCAACATTTGGACATCAGTCGATTGGCGGTGAGATTCATCGTCAGATTGCGAATTTTATAATGGAGAATGGCGGAAGCTGCCGGCCTTTCATTGCGCCGGTTGATGTACAGCTTGATTGTGACAATAAGACGATGGTTCAGCCGGATGTTGGAATTGTATGTGATACTTCTAAGATTAAGAGATTTGGTATATATGGTGCCCCGGATTTCTTAGTTGAAGTTATCTCGCCATCTACCAAGAAAAAGGATTACGCATTGAAGCTTTCTAAGTATATGGAGGCGGGTGTGCGCGAATACTGGATAGTGGATTTTACGCAGGGAAAGGTTCTTGTATATTTCTTTGAGAGTGATGTCTATCCGGTTATATATGGATTTGACAAGCCAGTTCCAGTGAATATCTATGATGGTGCTCTTGCAATCGACTTTTCTAATATAGCAAAGTGGCTTGAAGAGGGCATGGAGTAGACATATTTAAAACATCCTGCCGGTTGTACTTACCTAAAGTCAGACTTAATAATCTGATTTTGGTTGGGTACATATCGGCAGGATGTTTTTATATATTATAAAATTGACATGAACCACTCTACTGTTTTAGGGTCATAGTGAGAGAAGAATAAGCTCTCTTTGCTGTCTAAAGCTTCGATGGCAGCCATATCTTCTGCTGTAAGTGTGAAGTCAAATATATCAAAATTCTGCTGCATACGGTCTTTATGGACAGATTTAGGGATGATGACTACATCGCTCTGTAATAAGAATCTGAGGGCTGTCTGGGCGGCAGTTTTTCCATATTTAGCACCAATCTCTGTAAGAACTGGGTTAGTGAACATATCCTTGCGGCCTTCTGCGAATGGACCCCATGATTCAATCTGGCAGCCATATTTCTGAAGATATTCTTTTGCAACTTTCTGCTGCTGGAATACATGAGTTTCAATCTGATTAACAGCAGGCTTTACATTGGCAAAATGCTGTATATCAAGATAACGGTCTGGTCCGAAGTTAGATACACCGATAGCACGTAATTTACCCTCATTATATAATTCTTCCATAGCGCGGTATGTTCCGTAATAGTCGCCAAATGGCTGGTGAATCAATAAAAGGTCAAGATAATCTGTGCGGAGCTTTCTCATAGACTCCTCGATTGAAGCCTTGGCTTTCTCATATCCTGCATTAGTAATCCATACTTTTGTAGTAAGGAAGAATTCTTCTCTTGGAAGTCCACATTCTGCAAGAGCTTCACCAACGCCCTCTTCATTGTAATAAGCCTGTGCTGTATCAATGCTTCGATATCCGATATCAATAGCATCAAGTACGCATCTCTTTGTATCTTCTGCTGGTGTCTGGTAAACACCATAACCTAATTTGGGCATCTTAATTCCATTGTTAAGTGTTACATATTCCATAGTTCTTACCTCCAATTCTTGAAATGTGATTTGTTTGATAAATTCACTTTACAATGGATTGGCGCGGAAGTACACTATTAATGTAGAAATACACGTTTCATAATATGAAATGTAAAAAATCATATGTGATGTATATTAAAGATTATAAAGAGGTATGTATGTGCTGAATTTAGAGGAATTAAAACAATTGGTTGCATTTGCTGATACGGGGACGTTATCGAAGGTCGCGGAAGAATTTCATATATCGACACCATCAATAACGCGTTCAATGCAGAATGTTGAGGGGGATTTGGGAGTATCACTTTTCAACCGCAGTAAAAACAGGATTGAGTTGAATGAGACAGGGTACATGGCGGTTGAATGTGCAAGAAAATTAATTGAACAGGCAGAACAGATGGTTTCGCAGGTCAGGGCATTTGATGAGAGGCAGAGAACTATTATTGTGAAATCCTGTGCGCCGGCTCCAATGTGGGAGCTGGTAAAGAAACTTGGAACAAGCTATCCGGGTGCAACAATCGCATCATCTATATGTCAGAATGATGAGGTACTGCAATTCATTAACCAGGGAGACTGTGATGCTGCTATTCTGCCATTTAATTATATAGTAGATGGCTGGAAGACGGAGGAGTTCATGCATGAAAAGCTGTTTGTCTGCGTGCCGCATGAACATGAGCTGGCAGAACATGATAAACTTAGTTTTAAAGAGCTTAATGGATTTAACTTTCTGCTACGCACAGAGCTTGGTTTCTGGGACACACTCTGCCGTGAGAAGATGCCGACATCCAAGTTCCTTGTGCAGACGGAAGAATCGGTATTTGATGAGATTGTCAACGCGTCATCACTTCCGTGTTTTACGACAGATTATATATCTAACGGAAGGAGTGTCTATCCTAACCGTGTGAGCATTCCGATAGAGGATACGGAGGCAGATGTAACATTTTATCTTGTCAGGAATAGTAGCAAGTAATTGATAGCATATCTGCAAAAACTTTGAAGAAATACATAAAAAACATGAATAAAACTTTGAAGAAATGCATATTTTATAATATAATAATATTGAAGAAATGCATATATTATGTTACAACATACTTATATCAGGAGGCATTTATGTATTTTAAAAGGAAGGCATATAACAAATTATTGGAATGGAAGAAGCTCTATTCAGACAGATATGCTGCATTGTTAGAAGGGGCAAGACGAGTTGGAAAATCAACTATTGCGGAGAGCTTTGCAAAAAACGAATATAAGTCATATATTCTGATAGACTTTTCAAAAACAACATCTAATATTCTAGAATGTTTTGATGATATAGCAAATTTAAATATATTTTTTTTGCGGTTACAAGCGGAAACAGGAATAACATTATATGAACACGAGTCTCTTGTTATTTTTGATGAGGTACAGCTATTTCCCAAAGCCAGACAAGCAATAAAACATCTTGTATCTGATGGCAGATACAGTTATTTGGAGACAGGTTCTTTAATATCAATAAAGAAAAATGTAAAAGATATTTTAATTCCATCGGAGGAAATGAAAATACAGGTTTATCCTATGGATTATGAAGAGTTTTGTGATGCCACAGGTAACAGCTATGAACTTATAAAACAGATATATGATATGAATGCTGCTATAGGTCAGGCAACTAATCGTAAACTAATGCGTGATTTGAGAATATATATGGCAGTTGGAGGGATGCCTCAGGCAGTGGAAGCTTATACAAGTGGCAGGAATTTTTCAGAAATCGATATGGTTAAAAGACAGATTATCTCTCTTTATGAAGAAGATTTTAAAAAAATTGATCCATCTGGCAGAATGTCCGCTTTATATCATTCAATACCAGCCCAGTTAGCAAAAGATACAAAAAAGTACCGGATTACAACTGCAATAGGAAGAAATAGTAACGCAAAAGGTGAAGAATTATTATATGAACTGATAGATTCAAAAACAGTTTTACCATGTTTTAATTCTACTAATCCAAGAGTGAGTTTAGCAGATACAAAGGATTTTGACAGCTATAAATTATATCTTTCAGATACCGGCCTGTTTGTTACATTGATGTTTATCGACCGGCCAGTAACAGAAAATGATATATATGCAAAATTACTTTCTGATAAACTGCCTGCAAATTTAGGATATCTATATGAAAATATTGTAGCTCAGATGATTGCTGCTACAGGAAGAGAATTGTTTTACCATACATGGGGAAAAAATGAGAGTACACATTATTATGAGGTGGACTTCTTGATTTCTGAAGGTAGTAAGGTAAATGCCTTTGAAATTAAGTCCTCTGGTGTGGGAAAGCATGAATCAATAAAAGAGTTTTGCAGAAAATTTTCTCAAAATATCAATAAAGCATATTTGATATCACAAAAAGACGTAGGAAAAGAGGAAAATCTATTATTGAAACCATTTTATCTTATGCCTTTTTTAATAAAGTGAAGTAATATATAATACAAGTCAGAAAGGAAGTGGCATCGACATGGAGATTAAGAGTGTACTCATAAAGGATACAACGAAAGAAGAGCGAATCCGTATTGTGCAGGAGGGGCTTAACCAGTGCGGCGGGGCATGTGATTTCTGCAATGGCTGCGATAATCTTGGTGGTGGTTCGGTTGATGCATTTTATGAGCCATACATCAATGGCGAGAAAGAGCTTCGCCAGATTAATGAAGAATACAGAAGTAATTCTGGAATGGTAAAGTAAGGTGATTTTATGAAGACAGATGTTCTTGGATTGATGGCAGCCTGTTCGTACGCATTGGATTGTGTGGAGGCAGAGCTTGTTCATGTAACTAATAATCATGCAAAAAGAGTTGCCTATATGAGTGTTGGCATAGCCGGTGAAATGGGTGTTAAGGGCGAGAGCTTGCAGGATTTGGCGGTATGTGCGTTACTTCATGATAACGCATTAACACAGTATATTCAGGAAGAACTTCATAATGATATTTCGCAGATTGCTGTCACTAATGAGGTACCACAGCTTGGGGTACACTGTTCGCTGGGCGAGCAGAATATACAGAGCCTTCCGTTCCATACAAATGTGTCTGGGGTAATTTTATATCATCATGAAAATGCCGATGGCAGCGGGCCTTTTGGAAAGAAATGGGATGAAATTCCTCTATTTGCAAGGATAATTCATCTGTGTGACCTGCTCGATATATCATGCAGCAGTAATCATGCGGCAGATAGGTGGAATAAAGCACAGAAATTTCTTCAGAAAGCAGAAGGAACAATGTTTGATAAAGAATGTGTTGAAGCTTTTTTTAAAGCATTTTCGGAAGATAATCTGAGTATGATTGATGATGATAATCTGGATAAAATGCTGTGGGAGAAAGTTCCAAGAATAGAGCAGGAGTTAAGTTTCGTAAAGATAAAGTCGGTTGCAGATTTCTTTGCAGACATAATAGATTATAAATCACCATTTACAAGCACTCATTCAATAGGTGTTGCCAATTGCGCGGAGAAACTGGCACGATTCATGGGTTTTGACGAGGAAACTGTTGAAAAAATGTACCTTGCAGGGGCATTGCATGATATTGGTAAAGTTGCTATAGGCAATGAAATTCTGGAAAAACCGGGAAAGCTGACGGATGAGGAATTTCAGAGCATGAAGCACCACGCAGCGTATTCGTATTACATATTATCAGGAATCAAGAATTTTGAAGAAATTCGCGACTGGGCAGCATTTCACCATGAGAGACTTGATGGCACAGGTTATCCATTTGGAAAAACAGCGTCAGAACTGAATACGCAGGAGCGCATGATGGCATGTGTGGATATTTATCAGGCGTTAACTGAAAGCCGTCCTTACAAAGCTGGCATGTCTCATGAAAAAGCATGCAGCATTCTTTCAGATATGGCTTGCAAAGGATGGATTGATGCAGATATTGTTAAAAATGTCAGCATGTGTTTTGATAAAGATGAAATCACAAAACATTGAAAAAATGTAGTAAAATTAGGAATAAAACTTTGAAGAAATACACTAAAATCAAGAATAAAACTTTGAAGAAATGCATATTTCAAAGTTTTGTAAAATTTTCCCCCAGCATTTCTGCAAATTCCTCAATATAATATCCGGAATTATCCTTCCGCCAGAAAGCACAGTAAGTCTTCTTCACAGGCTGGGAATTCCTGATGAGAGGAATTCTGCTGACAGCAGTGTCAAACCATACCTGCTCGCCGATTACATCAACAGGCATATATCCCTGTCCTGTTATGATTTTAAGACGGGCTTCCTGTATCGTATCAGCGAAAAGATATTCTCCGTGAAGCCCTATAATCGACTCATAGAAATTCTGTTCCTCTTCCTGTCCAGCCGGGTTGATTACAAGAATACATGGAGTATTCTTCAATTCAGATACTTCCAGTTGCTTAAGTTTGCTGAGCGGATTTTTGGAAGATATTTCTATGTAAATTCTGCTCTCAGCAAGTACCATATTGTTATAGGCATCCGAAAATGCACGCCTCTGGTCATTTAATGCGATGTCAACCTCGTTATTTTCCATCGCATGATACAGTTCTTCATGGCTTCCGACCATAATCTGGACATCTACCAATGGATATTTTTCCGAAAATGAGGCGATAGCCTCTGAAAGCTCATTGCCATGATAGTCCTTATAATCCTGGATTCTCGGAAACGTGACGAGGATACCACGTCACGAATTGCCGCAAACCCTTGATTTTTCTGATTTTTTGCCACTTTTTACTTGACGTTTTCATCGTCATGTTTTATAATATTAACACAAACATGACGAGGTGA
>JBNMKL010000005.1:0-89764 GCA_050874305.1 Lachnospira sp.
AAGAAAAATCTATAAAACAGTATAACACAAAATAAAAGTGACATGGTGAACTGATTGAAATGCTTCTGATTTTTGTAACTGATGATCGATTGAATGATAAGGAGATTCTATACGATGAGAACAATATTTGCAGAATACAATCCACGCAGAAACAGCATTGATGTATATACCAGTGTTGGCTATATGCTCCGCATTGATTGCTGGGAAGCAGAGAAAAATTTAAAGACTACACCCGGATCAGATTGTGCATTAAATGCACTTGCCATTGATGAACCGCTTGAATATGTACGATTATATCTTGATGGAAGTTTGCAGATGTGGGTAGATGCGGAAGATTCTCTCGAACTTTGAAAAATGTTTATGAGGCTGCCATATCGCATGTGGCAACCTCTTTTTCACTGCATCAACTTCAATGTAAAAATCAATTATTCATATCGTTGAGAGCCATAGCTTCTCTTTTTTTCCAACTAATAAATCCATATAAATCATTAATAAAAAAAATCATAAAATTAAACGCTACTGGCAAGTACACCTGATTTTTGAAGGAAGCCAATATCCACAAAACAATCAAAACAATATCATTTGACGCATATCCCAGTGCATAGTACGAAGAACGCAGGAGTGTCAATGCTGATGCAAGAAAACTGGTGGTAATAGATATTGTACTGAATACAATATTAGGTGTGTTTAATGCACGAAGAATGAAATAAAATATCAGGGTTGTGAGAACACCAAACATTATAAGTCCTGCGATGTGTTTCAGTGTCAGTTTTTGAATTGCTACACTATTTCCGCTTTCAGATGAATTCTTTGCCCATGTAATAATTGACCATACTGACATTGGCAGAGACATTCCAAGGTAAGTAATCATCTCACCCCAATAACAAAAACGCCATGAAATGATTGCATATAAAATGCAAAACATAGTCATTAAAATCTGTGACCATACATTACCTTTGGCTGCAAAAATCAATGCAGTAACTCCGATGCAGGTAGCAGCTAAAGTCAGCAGATCAATATTTCCGGTTATGATATTTGAAAAAATCACAGCAGCCAGTGAGCCAAGCCACAGTGTCCATTCTTTTCTTGTCAGAGTCTTTATTGGATTGCACATAATTACCTCGTTTCCTCCCCAAAACGCAAAAAGATGGTATTCCGGAATTTTCACGGAATACCATCCTGCCCATTGGGAATCTTTTTAATCACTTTATAGAACTCATTGTAATATAAATTGTTTTCGGCTTCAAGCCAGATTTTATAATTTCATTTCCCTGTTATTACTATCTATGAACCCAATTTTTGTTTCGCATTGGAAAATATTTTTCAAGAGACTGTCCAGTTCAGTCTGTGCCTTTATCACATTATCTCTGTTGAAATCTGTGAAGCCATCTATCGGGAAGAAGATATCTGACGAATCAGCAGTAATCTTACCATGTTCGCTTTGTCTCCATGTCCAGCGTCTTGTACGCACCTGCTGACCAACCGCATATACAACTTCACCAACATCAGGTGTTTCCTCTGTATCTGCACCAAATGGAAGGAACGTATCTCCATCTTTTGCTAAGCGGATACAGATATCTTCACTGCTTCCACCTAAATCGTGTGCGCCCATTGGCAGTGTGTATTTCAGCGAAACAGCATTTCCCAAATCTACAACCGGATTAATATATGGCATTCCCTTTCCTTTTGCAATACGGGTAAAAAGAGCCTCAATAGAGCAAAGATATTTGTTCGGATTGATTCCAAGTGTGCGGAACGCTTCTCTATATGGCAGGATTTCTGGTTCTTCCTTTACCTTTTTCCCATCAAAATGTAATGCTGCTGTCTGAATACTTTCTGTCAGCAGCCTTTCAATCTCAGGGTATGCTTTACTGTTATCTATTCCTCTTGCCATAACAACACCAAAACATGCATTTGGTAATTTATCAAAAATTTCTTTTTCAACTCTAAAATACATATCAAATCCTCCAATCAATCACATTTTACAGGAATACAGATTTCCGTTACAAACTTTCCCGGATCATTTGTGATACCATAATCAATCAGCGTAATTTCACGGGAAAATCCAACGATCTGCATCTGATGTTTTTTTATATAATCCAGTAATTTCTTATACTGTTCCGGAGCTTCTGCATGACTCCCCCGGAAGCACAGGCGGACACATAATGATTCCTCCACAGGCATTGTCTCTCCATCATAGATATCTTCATCATCCAGTATTAAAAAGATACCGTCATATTTTTGGTATTCTGCCGTCTGTAAATGCTCTGAGGAAATTCCAAGTCCCACTTTACCAAGAAATACAACCGCCTCTGCCTTTGACTGATCCAGCTTTCTAATAGGAGCTTCCATATCCTGCGAATCTTCTATTTTCAGAGGTGTTTCCACCCACACAACCCGGCTTGCTGGAAGCTGTACCAGTGTCACAGTATCCAATGGTGTATTCTGTGCTTCTGATAAAACATTTAAACGATGATTTATTTTCTGTTCAACTCGTTTCAATTCCTGCTGCTTTTCCAGAACAATCTTTTTTTGCTGCATAAGCTTTTCCTCAATGCTGCTTATATCCTTGTTTTTCAGAAAATCCTCTATTTCAGCTAATGGCATATCTAATGCTCTTAAATATCTGATTGTATTAAGTACCTCAAACTGTTCTGTTCCATAATAACGATACCCTGTATCTGGGGAAGTATATTCTGGGTGAAGCAATCCAACATTCTCATAATGACGCAGACTGCTGACACTTATGTGAAAAAGTTTTGATACCTCACCTATAGAAAATAACCCTTTTCTGTCCATATCATCACGCTCCCTTCTTTATCGGTTCTTTATGGTATATCACATAAAATGCAATCACACAGATTAACACTGATAACAACGAACCTGCTGCTGTTGCAAGTCCCATCGGAAACAATGTCGCCTTAAATATCCTTGATGTCAGATAAACTCCCGGAATACGAACCAGTACAATTGCCAAAATGTTATGTAAAAATGACAGTCCGGATTTTCCACAAGCGCAGAAATAACCGCTGAAACTAAAATGAATGCCTGCAAAGATGCTGTCAAATATATAACCTCTCAGATACTGACTACCAAGTCGTATCACATCTGCTCCATCGGATGTATTCCCATCGGTAAATAAAGAAACTATTGATCCGGCAGTAAATTGAATTGTAATAGTCGACAATATTCCGAATCCAACTGCAATAATCACGGCATAACGCAAGGTTGCAATTGCTCTTTCCGGTTTATTTGCCCCGATATTCTGTGCTCCAAGAGCTGAAACAGTTGATAACATAGAAGACGGAACCAGAAACAGAAAGCTCATAATTTTCTCTACAATGCCGACCGCTGCAGCATCATTTAATCCTCTCTGGTTAGCAATAATCGTTATTACAATAAAAGCCACCTGAATCAGACCATCCTGCACAGCTATTGGAATACCAATAGATAATATTTTTCCCATAACAGGTCTATGAGGTCTGAAATCTGTCTTAATAAGAGCTATGCTCTTTCTTTTAATAATGACAGTCAAAGATACCAGTACACTGATTGCCTGAGAAATAGTTGTTCCAAGTGCAGCACCCGCCGGACCAAGTTTAAATGCTCCCATAAAAAGATAATCCAATACAATATTGGCAACACATGCCACAGCTATAAAATACATCGGACTTTTACTGTCTCCCATGCCTCTGAAAATAGAGCTGATGATGTTGTATGCTGTGATAAACGGAATACCAATAAAACAGATTGTCAGATATGTGACAGTACCATTTACAGCTTCTGCAGGAGTAGACATTACTGATACAATCGGGCGTACTAGCATAAGCAGCAATGTCATTCCAGCAATAGCAACTCCCATAAATAAAACTATGGTATTACCAACCGCCTTAGATGCCTGTTTTTTATTATCAGCTCCAATTGCCTGTGCAATACTTACTGTTGTTCCCATAGCAAGACCTACAATCATAACAGTAATCATATGCATAATCTGTGAACCGACAGATACCGCAGTGGTGCTTGCCACACCATCATATTGTCCTATAATAAATAAATCTGCCATTCCATAGAGTGTCTGCAAAAAATAGGAAAGCAGATACGGCAGTGAAAATAAAATTACATTTTTGAATACACTGCCAGTCGTAAGATTTTTTTCCATAATAAATTCCTCTTTTTTTCTGATATAAAAATATCATAAACTCTATAACGGTTGTAGAGTCAATAAAGATTTTCAACTTCATCAAATAAATATTTTTCTTTCCCTTATATTATATCTTCCCATATGGATTTACGAACTCTGACAAAAAAGAAAGTAAGAGAAAGCAAATCATACAAACAGTATAATACAAAATAAAAGTGACATTGTGAACTGATTGAAATGCTTCTGATTTTTGTAACTGATGATTGAATGATAAGGAGATATGATACGATGAGAACAATGTTTGCAGATGTGGGTCGATGCAGAAGATTCATTAAATTTATTCTATTCGATCATCTTCATTTACCTTTCAAATCACTTTACATAGATTTCCAGCCGCAATAACTCCTGTTGGAATACTTTTTGTTACCACGCTTCCGATTTCGATAATTGAACCATTGCCTATGGTTACACAAGCTAAAACATTTACATCAGCACCAAACCATAGTTTCATCATATATATGTGGTAAACCAAGTTGTGATTTCTCATATTATGTCATTATCCTCATACTTTTCTTGATTATCTTTTAGTTATTCAGAGCCTTTAAATTTTCGGTTATATATTCAGCCGTAACATTTGACAGCATATCTCTATTCTGCTCTCTATGAAAGTAGATAATGCAAATCACTGAACCAATATCAACAACACAGTACTATTCATGAACTGCATGAGCGGTCGCAGAAATACAAGTGAAATTACTGTCAGTATGATTGTAATAAGCAGATCAGGTTCCATCATGCATGCGGTGCCAGGCACCAATGGTAACTAGCATTTATCCCGTTCCTCTTGACTTCTTTTAACATCTCCATTTGCAGTTCTTTTCCAGACAATATTGTCTTTCTCATAATATGGAACTCCATACTTCTTTGAAATTCTTTTTGCAAGTGTTGTCTTTCCACTTGCAACCGAACCGATAATGTCTATCTTCAAAAATATCCACCTATATATTATAGATCCTTCCATATACACAAACTGTAAGTTATGCTATTCAATACCGAACTCTTTTGCATATGTCATTGTACCATGAACATTCGGAGCGCTTTCACTTATTTTACAAGCCATAAATTTTTTTCTTGAAACCTTAAAAGGAGCAGATATTCCCAAAGTATCTGCTGGTACATAGCTTGCTCTTGGATAATATTTTTCGCTTCCAAGCACAACGGAATAACCATATCCCAAATTCTTTGCAATTTTATATCCTTCAGTTATCAAAGCCATTCCAATCCCTTTTAGCTGATAATCCGGTGAAACAGACAAAGGGGCTAGTGCCAGAACAATTGTCTAATTATTCAACTCATTTATTTTCCCAATCAATCTTAAAACAAAATTTTCTCTGGACTAATCTTATCCTTGATTGTTGGGAAACAAAAATTAAAGACCAGCACGAGATTAGAAGATTCTTTGGAAATATAAAACTATTTATGTATTAACAGTTATATAATGCAGCTATGTTTATTAATGCTTTTTTAAAACATTATCAATATATTCTTGATATCCCTGCTCCAAAATGCTAAAATCACAACTGTTGTCCGTTAATTTCTGTTTTCGATTTGTTATAACCATTTCATATATTTTATTTGCTTTTTTCTGAATCCGCTCAGCATTGTCCATACAAAACTGATATTCCTTGTTCAGTAACAGTCGGTATTTTTCATCTTCTACATCTTTAATAACCAGTCTTTCAATACATTCCTCTGGCACAGGAATCATATAATTGAATCGCAAAGCTCCCTTGATTTCTTTTTCATCTCCAGGTATACGGATTAAAATATTAGCTTCCTGCTTTTTGTCAAAAGAAGATACAGACACATAATAGTTTATTCCATTAACCTGCATAACGGCTCCAAAAGCAAATTTATTTCGATCAGTATATCTGATATTGGGTACCTTTGTAATCCCTCTTTTTTCTTTCTCATATCTCTGAAGATACTGATTGTATTCCTCATTTATACGATAAAAATCCATATTTTCTCCCCCATAGTATAGCAAAACAGGGAGATAAGTACCTTATCTCCCTGAAACTAACGATTCGCATTTTAAGCTGCGAAGCACTCAAATTAAAGGTTCACATTCAAAGTAGTGAAGCACTTAAATTAAAGGTTTGCACTCAAAGTAGCAACGCACTTAAATCGAGCAAGTGTTCTTGCTCATTTATATTATATGCAATTATCTAGAAAAAATCAACGAAAATATATAAATTATCATTTAAGAATGTAAATACTGCTTGTAATTTCTTTACATCTCGTGGTTTTAATACCTTTTTTGAGCTCAAATTTATGCTATTCAATACCAAACTCTTTTGCGTATGTCATCTTAAAATAAAATTTTCTCCGGACTAATCTTATCCTTTTCTGTAATCTCACGGATTACCCTGCAAGGTACGCCTGCCGCAACAACTCCAGCAGGAATATCATGTGTTACCACACTTCCGGCTCCTATAACTGAGCCTGCACCAATAGTCACTCCGCCACAAACAGTTGCATTTGCACCTATCCATACATTTTCTCCTACTGTAATCGGAGCAGATGTGTTAATGCCCTGACTCCGCTGTACAGCATCAATAGCATGACCAGCACAAGCCAGGCAGACACCGGGTGCTATAAAAGTACCTGCTCCTATGTGAACAGGTGAAGTGTCTAGAATAACACAATTATAGTTAATAACAACCAGCCCTTCTGTATGGATATTAAAGCCATAATCACAATGAAAATCCGGTTCAATACCAGTCATCGGTGAACAGCTTCCAAACAACTCCTGCAAAATGGCATGTCGTTTATCCTGCTCATCCGGAGCAGTGCGGTTATATTCCCAGCAAAGCTGCTTTGCCCTATTCTGTTCTGCGGCAGGAACATTTTCATAGCCGCTTGCATATGCAGCATTGCGTTTCATAATTTCAATAGGGGTCATATTATATTCTCCATTCTTCAAAATTTCCCGATTTTCCTATCTGTACTCAACGATTTCTTCTAATGGCTTCCTTGGTCTTTTACGCGGAGCTTCATCGGCAAAGCCAACCGCAACAATTCTTGTCAACTGTGTGTCCGTTCCGATAAAATCCACCAACTCATTATAGGCAAAGCAAGTATTGGCAATCCATAAGGTACCCAATCCATATCCCGTTGCTGTCAGAATCATATTTTCAATTGCCGCACCTATGGACAATGAATCACAAATTTCAACGACTCGTTTCTCATTTTCAATACTTGCAAACGGCGTGTGCTGATTAGTATTAAGCACTGCTATAAGACAGGGAGCCTCCTGCATGATTCTGACTGTATTCTCAGCATCTGGTATGGCAAATGCCCATTCAGGCATTAGTTCATGGGTTGTTTTTTCTGAATTTATACCATGACGCATAACATCAACCAGTTTATCTTTTTCTTTCCCTTGATATACAATAAATTTCCAAGGCTGCCTGTTTTTTGCAGATGGTGCAAGAGAAGCACTGTATATAATCTCATCAATTAACTTTCTTTCAAGCTTATCTGGCTTATATTTTCTTATACTTCTTCTATTCTCAATTTCTCGTATCATAGATTCCTCCCTTAGGATCTCACCTAGAACTGACTGACCCAATCCCGCATTCTATTATTTTACCTGCTTCGTCTCTCCAAAATTCCAATTCATTAATTTGTTTTATTATATCACATGTAACCTCATTCACACTAAAAAAGAGCAACCGAATTTTCTCGATTGCTCTCTGTTCATTACTTCTCATCCACCACCTGGAAAATATAAAACTTCAAGTGTTATATGGATAATTGCTTGAATTTACTGGGTTCTGAGGCACTCAGATTCTCAACTTACCACTCACTTACCACTCATTTCTGAATTATATAAAGTTCGCAATTCTTTCCATTTCATCCGTCAGGGTGCTTTCTCGAACATGGCAATACAGATCCATTGTCATCTGCAAAGAATTGTGTCCCAAAATCTTCTGTAAAGTCTTGGGCTCCATTCCATTCTCGATACAGTTAGTAGCAAAAGTGTGTCGCAGACCATGTGGTGTCAGGTGTTCAAAAAACTGCTCCGGATTCTCTCTGTTAATCCGGTCTACAATATAATTGATAGAATCTTTGATGTTAGCTGCATTGATAGGATTGTTCGTCTTAGAAGTAAATACCAGATTCTCAAATCCTTCTCTCGGAGAAAACCGAGTAGCAATGTCTTTATGGTATGTTCTCTGATATATAAGCACATCATGCACTTTCTTAATCATTGGAATCTTGCGAAATCCTGCATTTGTCTTAGGCTGATGAAACTCATACTGTGCGTTATGTCCATCCCCAGGCAAATAGGTAAGTGTCTGCTTGACAGTGATAATACGATTGTCAAAATCAATGCAATCCCATGTTAGCCCCAAAATCTCTCCGATACGCATTCCCGTGCCAAGTGCCACCACAAAAATAGGATACATCATTCCACCCTTAGAATTTTCCAGAAGAATCTCCATTTCTTCTCTGGATAAGATACGCTTTTCCGATTTCACTTTGCCGTCAATAATAGGATTGATGCCTATTGCCGGATTTTTAATCAGCAAATCCGCTTCCACAGCACGATTCAGAATATCTACAAGCAAAGCCTTACAGTCACTCCTCGACTTATCTGAACCCAATTCATTGAACGCATCCTGTAGCACAATCAGATTAAGGCTTGTCAGCTTTCTCCATCCAAGGCTTTCCCTCAAACGATTATACTGTATCTCATATGTCCTTTTCGTAGTGGTACGGCAATGCTTCTTACATACCGTAATCCATTTTTCATACCATTCATCCAATGTCATTTTTGTATCTATGACATTGATCTGCTTCTCATTTTCAAAGATTTTCTCTCTCTGCTTTTTTCCCACCTCTGTAATTGTTTTAGCATATACACTTCTCTGTTTTCCAAAGCGATCAATATATCTCGCTTCGTAAGTGCCATTTGCTCTCTGATAAATTCCTGTTCCCAGTTCTTTTCCTTTATTTGTTTTACCCATATAATTTCCTCCAAAAAAATATGGAGAAGATTATATTTCTCTCTTCTCCATAAATATATCATGTTTATCACTTAATTTCTACGGCTTTTAAGGTAGTATTTTCAGGCTACTAACTGCTTTAATAGCCACTTGTCAACATTTCCTCTATGCGCATAAAGCCGATTTCCTATTCTGACCGTAAATCCATTTGCCGGATCATGCAGCAACTCCCTTGCTTTTGTCTCTCCTATCGACAAATACGCACAAAATTCTTCCATATTTAACAATGCCGGTTCTATCTTTTTCTTCATCATCTTCACCTCATATTTCTATAAACAGCCTTTCTCAGTCACATACATAGGCACTTGTATTCCATAAAAATACAGTTTTAGGCGCATAGGCACTTCATTCTGAAAATAATTCAAAAACAGATGCCTTATACGCCTAAATGCCTAATCGCTAAATGGATTTGCCCCACAAGCCCTGCAAACACCATCATATCCACGAACTTTTCTTCCATTATATCCAGGCACATTCTTATTGTAAGTTAACCCATATCTGCCGCTGATTTCTTTTACCTTGTTGGAAAAGGACTTCTCTGAGCGTTGTTTTTCTGCGTTATCATTACACCATTCACAATATATTTCATACAGTTCCTTCGTTGGGATAGAAACATCTTCCTGATAATGCAGATAGCCCTCCGATTCAAAAAAATCTATCATGTTGTCATCACATCTGCGGGATTCTTCCATATTTGTCCTGGTTTTCTCACTAATCGTAAAGTGAAAGTCGTTATCCATAAGACGCCTTAGTCCTTCAAGCGCCCATAACACAATTCCGTCAAGTTCTGCCAAAAGTTTCTCACTTAGATGTTTATCATCTTTTCTGCCTTTTGGACATTCCTTTGCTTTCAGAAGAATCTGCCTACGGTAAAATCCATCTGATTTATCATAGAGAGCGTCCAGATTTCCATTTCCAAATGCCATGAGCCTGACATAAAGCTGCCCCTGAACCGCCTGTTTATTCTTAGCTTCCAGTGTCATAGCACCTTCTGCGGTTATTATCTGCTTTAAAATTCCTGTATCGCTTAATGCACTCATATTCAGATCATCATCTATCATAAGAAGCTTCCCCATCTGCTCAATCGGAGCAAATCTGTCAGAAGCCAGCTTATGAATCGGACAGGAATTCATATTTCTGCCAAATATACGGCTGAGAACCACACCGATTCTTGACTTGCCTTCTCCACCATTCCCTATAATCATAATCATTGCCTGTGCTCTAGTAGTGGGAATCATGCTATATCCAATGAACTCCTGCAACGTCAGAATATCTTCCTTTTCCAGAAGCTGTTCTAAAAATGACAACCAACATACAGGTATTCCGGCATCTGCCTTATACTCAATAGGAAATCTATTTGCGCAGAACTCCTTATCCGGTATAAATCTTCCATCCAGATAATATGTTCCATTCTTAAAATGGATTCTATCCTCATGCAGCGGCAGCCGCTCCGTCCTTGCATAATATTTCAAAGAATCCCGAAGCGTCTGCACCTTCTTTGCAATGCTGCGCGATACATACGGTTCTACCTCTCTTAGAATCTTCATTTCCAATTCTTCATTATCAATCTGTCCGTCCATATCGTAAAATCTACCGTCTACATACATCAATGGATATTTTTCTCTAAAATACCTTGCAAATTCAACCTCGTTGATACCCTTTCCGTCGTACCATATCAGATCTGTATTTTCGTATTCGTTCCTCAATCTCTGTTACCTTCCCTTCGTAATCTTTGACAAGAAAAGCCCTGTCAGAAAGATTCCCAGTCAATATCATATCAAGCTGATACTCTACCTGGTCAAGATTCTGCAGGGCTTCCATGAAGTACGGATGCCATTCCTCATCCGGTGACTTCGGTTTATATTTACTTTTCCATTCTATAAGCAAGTGATAATAATCAGAGAGAACACGATAAATTTTATTTTCTTTCTCTCTGAATATCTGTTCCTGCGACTTCATAGACTTTAGGGGCTTCGCCCTTGGTTGATATCGGACTGCCCCTTTTTCATAAGACAATCCAAAATCTTCACATATCTTTATAGCTGCGTCCTTAAGAGAAATGCCAAACAGTTTAGCTACATAGTCAACCGCATCTCCCTTTTCCCCACAACCAAAGCAATAATATCTCCTATCAATTTTCATGCTTGGGGTTCGATCCGAATGAAAGGGACAGCAAGCCATTTTATTGCGTTTTACCTTTAATCCGTAATATTCTGCTACCACTCTTGCAGTTACATTCACGCGGACAGCTTCAAACATATTCATCAAAGGCTCTGCTCCTTTCTATGCTTCAGCTGTTCCTTCGCATCCTGATTTCTGACCTTCTG
This sequence comes from Lachnospira sp., assembly GCA_050874305.1. Classification (GTDB taxonomy): domain Bacteria; phylum Bacillota; class Clostridia; order Lachnospirales; family Lachnospiraceae; genus Lachnospira. Next base: position 11,544 of record JBNMKL010000005.1, read on the forward strand.
CTGATAAGCTGCCAGCTTATCCTTTACGGACTGATGTGCCAGCGTTTTAACAGATTCAATGTTATCTTTCTTAATCACTGGATCAGCAAAAGATTCCCTGATTTTTGCAAGAGCCTTTGCCGACGCTTTCTCAAGAGCTTTCATAACACCGGATATAAGCGACTTTGCTATTTTCTTTACCTCTGGTGCACTATTTCCTTTTAAAATATGCTTTTCATAATCACTGATTGTTTCCATATCAGCCTTCGTTGTCTCTGCCTTAACCGTATCTGTAACCACCTCAACAGCCTTCTCATACGCTGTGACAGAGACCTCATCGATCAGTTGCTCTACATCCGATATCTTCATTGCAAGTTCATCCTGCGTAGTCTTAAGCACCTCATTTTCTTCCGTAAGCCTTGCATTTTCCTCACGCAATTTCTTAACGATATAATCTGCTTTTTCAAGATAACTTGCACCACCATAGACCGGTTCCATATCAATATCCAATCCATGTCTGGCACTGATTTCCAAAAACAGCTTTCTGCACTCTGCATCGAAAACAATCTTGCGATTATTGTACTTGCTCTTTTTCTTCATCGGGTCGGGCAATTCAAATCCCAACTCTTCCAGTGCTTTTTCCTGTTGCGGACAAACTTCTCCATACCGGTTGAAAGCATCAAACACATGGCGCTCATGGATATGGGGAGTACCTTCATCCAGATGCAATGCCCAATCAAGAATATGTATGTGTGAGCCATACCTTCTCTGAAATTCTTCAAAATATTCCGCGGCTATCTCAGCAAACACTGAAGCATCCACAGTCTTGTCAATATTCCCTAACTGCAAAATCGTTTCTTCCGGACAAGTCTTAGTATTCTCCAGGATTCCTTCAATCGTCTTTTGCCTGTCCGTATGTCTTGCTTCCCTGTTTCTTCGGTTTTGTCCTTCCACGAACTCGTGATAATTCTCATAATAAAATTCTTTCTCGATTTCAGAAAACGTATATTTCCTGTTATCTTCCATCCCCGGCAGACAATATCCCTGATAACAATCCCAGTAGATGTTTCCTTTTGCCCTCTCTGCATCAATATGCTCTGAATTGCTTACATCAAAATTTCTGTCATTATGCTTTACATTGTAAGCACCGAATTTTCCGGCACGACCATTGTGTCTAGTTACTTTCATTCCCATTGCGTTCCTCCTGATTCTTGTTTTTCTCATCGCATAACCCTAACATAAATCTCGAATCCCGCAGTTCCACTGCTTTCCGCTGCTTACGCAGCTACGATTCTCGATTTTCGTTAGGCCGTCCGATTTTGAAATGTCCCATTGCAAGCCAGCTTGCATGGTACATTGCTCATCGTACTTCTGTTATGCAATAAAAAAAGGAACTGATTTTACTCAATTCCTTTCATGTTGCCAAAACCTACGTAATTCAATTTTCTTTTTTCGGCGGAGCCGTTATCTTAAACCTGCGGTTTTTCGCCATGTAATACCCAGTACTTAGTGGCGAGCCGCCACTAACTGGGCAATGGTTGCACCCTTGACCTGCTAAATATTTCTTTTACGCATTGCATAAGCCCTGTCTTTTCAATCAAATATGTTAAAACTTAATCCCGTAAATGCTATTTACTGTTCAAATACTTAATAATTTCATCGATAAGTTCTGGATGCCATGCATTAGAATTTAATACTCCTTTATGCCACATTGAAAACTTAGCACCTTTATCCGTAGTTCCCCATCCATTCCCATAATGAACCAAAACACCCATTTTTTCCATTATCTTATTTAAAGCGTTTACGCTTTTAACATCAAACCCCTTGTCTTGTAATTTTTTAACAATTTCACACTTATATAAATCTCCCTTGAAATTATATGGCATACCTTTTCTCCCTCGTTTATTTAATAGCAGAATGTGCCAAAACATTATCATGTTTTTCTAAATTATTCCTTGTGTTTATGCTAATCTAAATTTAGGTCACGGGACCGATTTTTCGGTTGACATATGCACCTTGTTTAATCTTTTACATATATATGATTTCGTAATCTTTAAACTCAGATAAAAATCCATTCATGATCTTTCTAACATTCTCAGAAGCATTCTGATAAATTCCTTTAGACTCAACATCCGCAAGTCCCATTTCTTCAATTTCATCCACAATTTCCTGATACTGCGAAAACTCAATTGGATTGAGAATGTTATTTGATTCCGAACAAGTTACTGTATCCCAAATCACATAATTGTCATTTAACTGAGCCTCTGGAAGCTTGATATAAATCTTGTCATCATCAACCCTCACTACAATGTCGTTCATGTCATATCCGACTTTAACAATTCCGCTAGCTGTAATTTCGATAGAATTTGTTGTTCCCCAAACCATAATTTTATCAAGCAAGTATCTTGTTTCATCCTTACCAAGCGTTACCGTATACTCTCCACTATAGGTTGAAAGCTCTGCCATTTCCATAAGTTTTGATTCAACCTCTTCCACTGTAACGACTCTTTTCTCTACTTCTCCCGGCAGTTCAATATCGACTGGCTTTTCAACTATCTTTTCTACTACCACCTCTTCAGGTTCAACTGTTTTCATTGCTGTATAATAACCAGCCCCAAATGCAACTGCCAAAACAAGTACTACTGCTATAACATCTCTAACGCCTTTTGCTATCTTCATTTCATCATCCTCCTAGATCCATGCTGTTATAAGTACTAGTAAGAAAAATACTACGATAAGTCCTGCGCCAGCCAAAAAGAAATTCAATACCTTCTTCATTTGTATTACCTCCTGAGTAATAAGTTTTTATTGTTTCTTTATGGTTTTATTGTACCTTTCTTTTCGCCAAAACAACATGAACGTTTCAGTGAGATAACCTTGTTATTTCTACCTTTTCAGCATAAAGGAAGTACTATTTTCTCCAAGACAATATACTAAGCAAAGGCTCTTGCAATCAATGAGATAATACATCCAATTATCAAAAATATTAGAGCTATATAGATCAGACCAGTGCAGGCCATGACTATAAGTATTAATGGGAAAAATACTATTACTAACAAAACCTTTACAATACTCCATGTTGCTTTAAATGCCCAAGCAATCATCTTTCCCAGAAAACCAATCAATAAAATAACAAATATCAATGTGATCATATTATTCACCTTCAGATTTTACACTTTCATCAAACATTAAGAGCCCATAACCATTGTCTTGTGCTTCTACTCCACATTCAGAACACTGGTACCATCCACCGAATTCTGGAACCATATATCCTTTACCACATACCGGACATTCTTCAAGAAATTCCTCATCGCCTTCTTCTAATTCATGAAATGCCATACTCTGTACCTCTCTTTCGCTTATTTATATATTCTTGAAGCAGCTCCAATTGCCAGACCCGACACAGCTACTAAACTTGCTACTACTGCTGGACTAGAGTATTTCTTAAGCCACTTTACAAGCTTATTATCCTTCTTTGAAGGTGCCTTCTTCTCTACTGTCTTTTTCTCAGTCTCTGGTACATATGTAAGTGCTTCATATGCTTCAGCAAAGGCTCTCTTAACATCTTCTGGATTAAATGTAAGTACGAATCTTTTCTGCTCTGTTTCAATCTGCTGCAGAATTTTATCCAACACTACAAGTTCTTCATCTGAATACTCAACTGTTGTTTCAAAACCATCAATTCGATTGAAGAGAGAACCCCTAAAGCAGTAGTTTTCCTGCTTGAACTGATCATGTACATGAATTCTTACCCCACTAGGAGTAGAGAAAACTAAAAGACTATCAATTTTTACTTCCTTATCAATTCCTCTGTTTGCAAATTCTTCTTCAAGGCGCGCTCTTAAAAGTCTTCTCTTCTTATCCATTTTCTCGCCAATGCTGATGTCATGATAGCAAGATGAGTTGTTGAAAAGAATTCTTCCATCAGGAGCAAGAGTGATATCTTCTTTTGCATTTTTTATCTCAAGAATAATAAATCCATTCTTTGTAAGTACTACCGAATCCATTTCTGTTTCTTCAACACCATCCGTAATATAAACATTTCTAAAAAACTTTGCATCCGGTCTTGTAACATACTGGAACGTATTTGCTACTCTATCCTCTCCGCGCTTTCCTGCCATAGCCACAGCGATTTCCTTGCTGATTAACTTTAAAGCTCTGATACCTTCTGAAACCTTTGGATTAGAATAGAGATTCTTTTCTCTAGCAATTGCCTCGCAACGGCTTACAACTTCTGTCATTCTTACAAGATGTGCATTTTCTTCACCGATTACAAGCTTTGCTGTTGCTTCCTGAAACTTCACAAGCTGTTCTACATATTCGATGAATGTATAATCTTCTCTTGTTAAAATACCCTGTTCATTAAGATTTACTAAAATCTCGTTTGCCGTGTAATTTACCATAATTATTTTTCCTCCTTAGTACAACTGGTTTTCTCTTCTGTTTCCGAGTTACTGTCATTTGCCTTCACTGTGGCAGCTACACCAATTTCCTCTAAAAACTCTATGTGCTCCTCTTTCTTTTTAATGAGTCTAAGAGAAATAATTCTTTCTTTAACATTCATTTCGTGTCGCTCCCTTCTCTTGTTTTCATACTTAAATGATAAAGCCATGCAAGACAAAACAACATAAATGATTCAGTGAGATAACTAGGTTATTTCACTAAAAAGAGTAAAATAATAGCGCCCTCTTCCTTTTTTGAAAGAAGACGCCGTAGATTTACATTAGTTCCTTTTTCTTCGAGCCTCATATTTATCCATGTCGATTGCCCCATTAGCAACCATCTGCTCTGTCCATAGTTGTAAAGCCTCAACAGTTATTGATATCTTTTCTAATTCCTCCTGAATACTTACAAAATCATCTATCTCAGAATCATCAACAATACCATCTGCTGTAATGCTAATAAGTCTACGCTGATTATCTTGGACTGTATTTAAAGAGTCGACCATCTTTAATACAATCTGAGAAAGATCCTGTATTTTTACCTCTGGCACATACTGTTGGCCAATCGGGCATTGATTTGAACAGTAGTAATTGCACAACTCTGGAGATTTATATTTCTGAGCCATAATGAGTATTTCCTCTGGATGTGGCTCAACTCTTTCATTTTCTATCTTTTCAATTCTCTCTGGTGGAATTGACTCCAACAACTCACTCGCTTGATCTCTTGTAAGCTTAAGTTCTTCCCTTCTTGAAAAATAAATATTTTTGCTCTCTTTATTTGAAACTCTTGGCATTTTTATCCACCCTTTCTTTAGTCTTCAACCTCATCATAGCAACTATACCCGCCAAAAACAGCTATAGCGTCTGCAATAAACCGGCAACCATCCTTTCCATACTCTTTCTCGTGCATTCGAGCAATATCTCCTGATATATAGCTTGAGGATTCAAATCTTACGAATTGACTTTTCGCCATATCTGATATACTACTAATTCGATTTTCATACATCATTTTGACTAGCAACTGTACTTCCTCATCTTCCGGTCCATTTTCTATCCTTTTAATTATTTCATTTGGAATCACTTTTTCTATAAATAATGAATCCATATCCGACATCTGTTCCTGCAGCTCTATCAAAAACTCAAACAACCGACCAATATCTGTATCTTTCAACTCGTCTTCTGGAGTGTTAAGAATTAAATCCGCTATTTCTTGATATTTTTTAGCTTTAGGGTCAGAATTTACATTCCACTGATTCAGAGATTTCTCTTGAAACTCTTCGAACGTGATTGTTCCCATATTCTTTGGTCTTGATGGAAATCGACCGGTTAGTTTAATATGTTGAGCATAACCAAGATGTCTTTCTATTTTAGCTTTCTCATTTTCCAACTCTTGGATTTTCTTTTCAAGGGATGCATCAAAATCGAAATCATCACTCTCTGACAGCTTGACCAATTCCTTTAACGTATATCCCATTCCTTGAAAAAGACGAATTGCCCATATTCGCTCAATGTCTTCGTCAGAGTAATCTCTATAACCACCACCTTCATTAGCAGGCATAAGTCCATGTTTTTCAAAATTACGTAATGCTTTACGTGTTACACCTAAATTTTCTTCAACCCACTTTACTTTGTATCCCATCTAATCACCTCCTGACAAAATCATTATAGAACATTGTCCCAGGGGCAAGTCAATGCTTTTCAAAAAATGTTTTTTCACTTTCATACATATCATAAATTCTTAAAGCACTCACGCCACATCCCCGCAATAACGAATACCAGTCTGTTCTGCTCGTGTGCACCAATACATAATCTGTATTGTTCATTGCTTATATTATTCCATAAAGCAACAGCAGCCACCTTATACAGAGAATCTGTCATATACGGAATAGCGTTTTTCAAGCGCTTATGCGTATCAAGTCTTCTCTCACTTCCAAACATAACCAACAGTTCCTTCTCTCTCATAGATAACTCCATCAAGTTCACCCTCTCCATAGCATTAAAAAAGCAACCGGAACATCTCTGTTTCGATTGCCATAATAATCTTACTGCAACCACAATAAAAATAAAAGTAGCTATATATTAGTTTTTTACTAGTTTTATACGTAAATTTATTAGTTTTTTTCGTCACTATAATGATAGCACGCCTGTTTCGCCGACACAAGTATTGAAACCGTAGTAAAATAGTAGTTTTTTGTAATAAAATAGTAGTCTTTTGTGGACACGAATGATTGATCGCTTTGTCCTACCAAATCCATGATAATAATATCATATCTATTTTGGCATTACAATTATATCGTTGTTAGTCTGTCGTTAGTTTCTTGTTAGTCCGTCGTTAGTCTATCGTTAGCCTGTCGTTAACATATGGTCAGTTCGAAGATCAGTTTTTACACTCAAAGCGGAACGTACATTCTTCTCTAAAACTATTTTTCAACAAGACAACTACTAATCAATTTTTCCAGCATATCGTTGCTGGCATTTGCCGATCTGACACTGGCGGCTATCATCTCCTCTTTTGAAACATCGGTAAAATCAATTTCAAATCTACCATTGTTCAAGCATAACTGCTCAATGTATATTCTCTGAGTCCTTCCATTACCTTCTCTAAACGGATGGATCATATTAATCTCACCCAGGTAATAGGCTAGTCTCTCGCTCATTTCTTCCTTATCGGTTATGTCAGCTAAGAAATTTTCCTTTTTCAGCTTACGATACAAATCATCAAACTGGCTTTCGATAAACCGCACCAAACAGAAAATGGTTCCTTTAGAAATATCAACTGTTCTCGTCTTGCCAGCCCAAGAATATACATCACTGAATAAATGCTTATGTATAGAGCAAAGATGCTTAAAAGAGAAATCTCCAGTAACGCCTTGACCTACAAGTTCTGCCTGGCGTACTGCTGAATAGTCTCTTTCAGCCTCATGCAATGTATCTAAATCTCTTATATCCAGTTTATTCTTTAATACATTTGTTCCCGGATAACAGTACTTAGCATCCTGTTCATCATCATAGAAATAATCATACTCTTGATCCTTCAACCTGCTTCTTGGATACTCTGTATTTCTTATTTAATTCTGTAATTGCATCTGCTGCAGAAACTTTCTTGGTTAAGACATTCCTTACTCTTTGACGACATTCTGCATCAAATGGCATGCTTTCCATTTTAAAACTGGATTCAATACTGCTTACTCTTCTATCAACTGTCATACGCGTATCCTTTCTCCTTTCCCTTTCGCAGAAAGGTATTTGTTCTTCTATAGTATACCACAAAACGCTACATCTATACTACAAATTTCCGTATTATGAAGAGCGAACATATAATCTTCTCCGGTATCATTATCATTTCATAGTTACCACTCGTTACATTTCAGGTGCTTACCACTCAGACTTACCACTTTTCTTACCACTTTATACCACTGTGATACGATATTTTGCGATACTTTACGAGGTTTGCAAGCTAATCACCAAATACCCTCAAGCCCTTGTAAATCAAGCATTTCCGCCACTTTCAGCCGCTTACTTCTCGTCAACAACCTGAAAGATATAAAATTTCAGATAAAGCGACTCATTAGAATCCCAGAGGATTGGGTGGTCTGGAGCCTGTGTGCGGTACTCAATCTGACGGAGGCGTTTATGTACATTCTTGGCAGCCTCGCCGATTGTCTTAGTAAACAGCTCTGGATCCATGAAATGTGAGCACGAACATGTTGCAAGGAAACCTCCATCCTTGACAAGCTTCATTCCACGAAGATTAATCTCTCTGTATCCCTTAACCGCATTCTTGATTGAGCTTCTTGATTTAGTAAATGCTGGTGGGTCAAGAATTACCACGTCAAATTTTTCACCCTGCTTCTCTAATTCTGGTAAAAGCTCAAATACATCAACACATTTAAACTTAACAGTGTCTGACAATCCGTTAAGCTTTGCATTCTCTGTCGCCTGTTCAACTGCAAGCATTGATGCATCTACTCCCAGCACGCTCTTAGCTCCTGCGTAACCTGCATTGAGTGCAAATGAACCTGTATGTGTAAAGCAGTCAAGCACCTTCGCATCTTTGCACAGCTTGCGGACAGCCAGACGGTTATACTTCTGGTCGAGGAAAAATCCTGTCTTTTGTCCATCCTGAACATCAACATAATATTTAACGCCATTCTCCTCTATCTGAACCTTAGTATCAAATTCCTCTCCAATAAAGCCTTTAATACGCTCCATTCCCTCAAGCAGGCGAACCTTCGCATCGCTTCGCTCATATACGCCTCTTATTGGCATTCCATTTTCAGCAAGACACTCCTTTAATGCATCGATAATGTCCATTTTAAGCCTGTCTATTCCTAATGCATTAGATTCAACAACTAACACATCTGAAAACTTATCTATAACTATTCCCGGCAGGAAATCCGCCTCCCCGAATATCATTCTGCATGAAGAAGTATCAACAGTCTTCATTCTATAATCAACTGCCGCCCTGACTCTTGCCTCTATAAATGCCTTGTCAACATTATGCTCTCTTCTTGATAACATTCTCACTGTAATCTTAGACTTTCTGTTGATAAATCCAATCCCCATAAAATATCCATCAAAATCATGCACCTCAACAAGTCCGCCATCACAAACCCCGTCATCCACCTTATCTATCTCATTATCAAAAACCCACATACCGCCAGCCTTGATAGTTCTTCCTTCACCCTTCTTAAGCAGCACACTGCCCTGTACCTTATACAAATCTTCCATCCTAATCTTATCCTCCAAACTAACCTATGTATTATCTATCTGTCATAAAAGTGTTTTCATTATATTACATCTATCCTCCCTTGACAACGCATACGACTATAAATTCTCACGCCTGCCTATTCCCTGGTCACAGGCAGGCATGAGAATTACCTCTTCTATTTCCCCGTATTCCCACACAAAGAAAACACTACCACCCCCGCTATCGACATCCCGATTCCAAGCACCTTCACCCACGAAAATGCCGTCTTTTCACTTCCAAATAATCCCAGAAGCTCTATTACATAAGCCACCGCAATCTGCGAGATAACTATAACTATCTCCGCCTTTGCGACACCAAGTGATGATATAGCCTGAATAACCGTATAGGTTATGAATGCGCCTATAACACCACCAAGCAGGGCAATCTTTGGCGTTACAGTAAACAACCCCATAATCTGTGGTCTTCCGTTGACAATCCACATAACAAGGCATGTTGCAAATGCTGTCAACTGCACAAACCCTGCTGCCACCCATACACTGCTCGCCTTGGTTACCCCTGTATTGAATGTTCCCTGAATACTCATAAGCGCACCGCTTAATATAGCAATTAAAAATCCTGCCATCTGGCACCTCCGTATTAATAAATTATTAATACTATACCCCAATGGCAGGAAAAATATTCTAATTATTCTTTTTATTCTGGATTTCATTGACAAAACTGTCTATTGTCTTATTGAAATCTTCACCATCCCAGACCTGATGAATCATAATATCATATTTGGTATAAAAATATGCACTTCCCATGAACTTAGCCTTAACATCAGAAGCCGCATATATATCATACAGTTTACCCATGCGTGTCGCATATGATGCATCTTTTGATTTTACAACCTTAGAGCTTACAGCGCCTGCCAGATTATACAGTGAATCTGAATAATCATAGCTGAGTGCATGAGCAACAGCCTTAGCTGTCTTTAACTGTCCTGCATATGGATTGACAAATACACAGATATTTTCCGATATACTCACTGTGCTAAGTCCACCATCAAAATCAGGCACATCACAGATACCATAATTAATTGACGAATCAGTGATTGTCTTTAGATGATTGGCATCTGTAATTGTGTATGCCACCTTGCCATCTGCAAACTGATTCATAATCTCCTCTATTGTATAGGCATTACGCTCTATACCGAATACATCCTTCTGTTTCAGGAAATTCTCCATTCCCTTTGACAAAAGTTCTTTGTTGACTGAAAGCTGGCTGCTGTCGTCACCATTGGTACCGCCAAGATTAATGCTGTTGCATGAAAATGCGTAATTGATAAACATATCTGATGGATTCCACAATACAAGCTGTGTTATATTCTGATTTTTCTCATCAACTTTATAATTATTACAATAATCCTCTAATTCCTTAAAATTAGAAACCTCAGATGCGACATCTGCATTATATAGCAGAAATGCCACATTAAAGCTGATTGGATATCCATAAAGTTTACCCTTATAAGAAGCCGCAGTAAGTGCTGTATTGCTGTAATTCTTCTCTGTATAATACTGACCATAAGAATTATTCTCTGAGATAAGCCCCATAAGACTTGCCTTCTCAAGATTATCTGTATTCATAAAGAATATATCTGGTGCATTATTACCATGAACACTTTCTTCATACAGAAGCTCAACATAATTATCATCTGTTACAAGCTGATAATTAATGGTAACCAGATTATTTTCTTTAGAAAATGCCTTTGCAACATAATCAATATAATCTGTAAACTTATCATCCTGATACCATATATTAATTGTGACAGGCTCTTCTATATCAAGGCTTTTGGCTGCACTTTTATTGCATGCAGTTAATCCCATCACCATACATAATATAAGGACTGTAATTATAGTCTTTTTAAGTACTCTCATGTATTCCTCCATATTGCCAAGACTTTAGGCAATATCATCAAGTGCTTTCTTTAATTTAGTTATCATCTCATCCACATCAGCCTTAGTAATAACAAGTGGTGGAACGAATCTGATTACATTAGTTCCTGCTGAGAAAAGGATAAGTCCATTATCAAGACATTTCTGGATAACATCCTTAGGATTAACAGTGAGTTCTATACCCTGTATAAGTCCAATTCCTCTTGCTTCCTTAACACAGTCATACTCTGATGCAAGCTCATGCAATCTAGCTGCAAGATATTCACCTACAACCTTTACATTGTCTGTAACATGAAGCTTGTCAAATAATTCAAATACCTTAACTGCTGCTGCACATGCAAGTGGATTACCTCCATAAGTTGTACCATGGTCACCCGGAACAAGTGCCTTGGCAACCTCCTCTGTTGCCATAAATGCACCAACAGGCACACCACAGCCAAGTGCCTTGGCAGTTGTCACGATATCAGGCTTAACGCCATACTGCTGATATGCGTACATTGAACCTGTACGTCCCATTCCACACTGAATCTCATCAAGGATAAGAAGTATTCCCTTCTCATCACATAACTTTCTAACGCCTTCGATAAATTCCTTCTTGGCTGGATATACACCACCCTCGCCCTGAACTGTCTCAAATATAATAGCGCATGTCTTATCATTAACTAATGACTTAACGCTCTCAAGGTCATTATACTTTGCAAATTTAATTCCCGGAATCATTGGTCCAAATGCTTCCTGATAATGACGGTTGCCTGTAACCGCAAGTGCTCCCATACTTCTTCCATGGAATGAGTGTTCCATAGCTATTATCTCGTGGTCTGTTGAACCACTCTTAAGATATGCATACTTCTTTGCGAGCTTGATAGCGCCCTCTACAGCCTCTGTACCAGAATTAGTAAAGAATACCCTGTCCATGCCTGAAGCTTTAGTTATAAGCTTGGCTGCATGTGCAGCAGGCTCATTGTAGAAATAATTAGATGTATGTATAAGCTTATCTACCTGTGCCTTTAATGCATCATTGTACTCTTTGTTATTATAACCTAATGCAAATACAGCTATACCTGCACCAAAATCAAGATATTCCTTGCCATCTGTATCGTATAATCTAACTCCGTCACCTTTGTCGAGAACTATCTGATATCTGTTATATGTATGAATAAGATGTGACTCTGCCTCATCTATTATCTGCTTTGTATCCATTAATTATACCATGCCTTTCGTTATATATTACATTACCTGAATTATATATTAGTTGAGAAAAATCTCTCTGAATTGTCACCTAAGATAGCTGTACCGATACCCTTATTAGTAAATATCTCAAGTAACAGGCAATGTGGAATACGTCCATCAAGAATATGCACTCTTGATACACCATTCTCAACTGCATCTATACAGTTATTAAGCTTAGGAAGCATTCCGCCGCCAATTGTACCGCCTGCAAGAAGTTCTTTTGCCTCTGATATAGATAACTCAGAGATAAGAGAACTCTTATCCTCATAATCTCTGTATACACCCTCAATATCTGTAAGGAATGCAAGCTTCTCTGCATTGACAGCTCTCGCTATTGCACATGCAGCATCATCTGCATTGATATTGTATGCATGATAATCATCATCATATCCTATTGGACATATTACCGGGAGGAAATCATCTTTAAGAAGAGACTGGATAAGTGAAGTATCTACTTCCTTAACCTCTCCTACATATCCTATATCCTCTCCACCTGAGAGCTTCTTTTCTACCTTTAACATTCCACCATCTTTACCACTTATTCCGCAGGCTTTAACACCAAGCTCCTCAATAAGTGATACAAGGCTCTTGTTAACTTTATTAAGAACCATCTCAGCTATCTCCATAGTTGGCTCATCAGTAACACGGAGTCCATTAACAAATCTTGGCTCCATTCCTGACTTTGAAACCCATTTGCTGATTTCCTTACCGCCACCATGAACAATGATTGGCTTGAAACCAACAAGTTTAAGAAGAACTACGTCCTGAATAACCTTTCTTTTAAGTTCCTCATCTACCATGGCACTTCCGCCATATTTAACAACAATTATCTTTCTGTTAAACTTCTGTATATATGGCAATGCCTCTACAAGTACCTGTGCTTTTGCTAATTCTGAATTAATATCCATCGTAATTCTCCTTTATTCTTAATAGAAATGTTCTATGGGAACATTGGAGCCATCTGTAAGCCCTCGTTCTCTGGAAGTCCAAATAATATGTTCATGTTCTGTACAGCCTGACCAGCAGCGCCCTTAACAAGATTGTCAATTGCACCCATCATGATAAGTCTGTGTGTTCTTGGCTCAATCTTAAATCCAATATCAACAAAGTTACTTCCCTCAACCCATCTTGTCTCTGGGCAGACATCTTTATCGAGTACTCTCACGAAATATTCATCACTGTAATACTTGTCATATACAGCCTTAACTTCTTCATATGTAACATCTTTCTTAAGATTTGCATATGCTGTTACAAGGATTCCTCTGTTCATAGGAACAAGGTGTGGTGTAAATATTAATTTGAGGTCATCCCTTCCACATGCATATCCAAGCTGTTCCTCAATCTCTGGAGTATGACGGTGTGTACCAACGCCATATGCCTTCATGCTCTCATTAACCTCGCAGAACAGATTAGGTATCTTAGCTCCACGTCCAGCACCTGATGTACCACTCTTTGCATCTATGATAATTGAATCAGGGTCAATAAGTCCTTCCTTAACACATGGATATAATGTAAGGATAGATGTTGTTGTATAACATCCCGGATTCGCAATTATTCTTGTCTTATCTGTAATTTTGTCTCTGTTAATCTCACATAATCCATACACAGCCTCATCAATGTACTGTGGTGCCTTATGTTCAATCTTATACCACTGCTCGTAGATATTAACATCTTTTAATCTGAAATCAGCACTTAAATCTATTATCTTTACCTTATTTAATACATCCTCGTTAACTAATGATGCACATAATCCCTGTGGTGTTGCTGTAAATATGACATCTACCTGCTTAGCCAGCTCATCCATATTATCATCCATGCATGTAGCATCAACTAACTGGAACATATTTCTATATACATCTGCATACTTCTGGTCAATATAGCTTCTTGAACCGTACCATACTACCTCTGCATCCTTATGTCCAAGAAGAATTCTTACTAATTCATTACCGGCATAGCCTGTTGAACCAATTATACCTACTTTAATCATATCTTTTCTCCATTCCTGCAACTGGCTTTTTAAACTCATTTCATTATAGCAACTTTTTTAATGATGTAAATACCTTTTTGCATATTTTTCATAATTATGCAATTATTATGAATATTCTTGCATATAATTCATAATCTGGTATTGCATTTTTTCATCTAATAGATTATTATAAGGAAATGAAATTACTGATAAATCAGGAGGAAATACGAATTATGAAAGAAAAGGTTGTTTTAGCCTATTCAGGTGGACTTGATACAACTGCTATCATCCCATGGCTTAAGGAAAACTACGGCTACGATGTAATCTGTGTATGTGCAGACTGCGGTCAGGAAGAAGAACTTGATGGACTTGAGGAAAGAGCTATCTCTTGTGGTGCTTCCAAGCTCTACATTGAAGATATAACTGATGAATTCTGTGAGAATTACATCATGCCATGTGTTAAGGCACATGCTGTATATGAGAATAAGTATCTTCTTGGTACTTCTATGGCAAGACCTCTTATTGCTAAGAGACTTGTTGAAATCGCACGTAAGGAAGGTGCCGTTGCTATCTGTCATGGTGCTACTGGAAAGGGTAACGACCAGATTCGTTTTGAGCTTACAATCAAGGCTCTTGCTCCAGATATCAAGATTATCGCTCCTTGGAGAGATGATAAGTGGAAGCTCCAGTCTCGTGAGGATGAGATTGAATACTGCAGACAGCATGGTATTCATCTTCCATTCAGCACAGACACAAGCTACAGCCGTGACCGTAACATCTGGCATATAAGCCATGAAGGTCTTGAATTAGAGGATCCTGCTAATGAACCTAACTACAATCATCTTCTTGTAACTGAGGTTACACCTGAGGAAGCTCCTGATAAGCCAGAATATGTTACTATGACATTTGAAAAGGGTGTTCCTACATCTGTTAATGGTAAGACTATGAAGGTTTCTGACATCATCCGTGAGTTAAACCGTCTCGGAAGCAAGCATGGTATCGGTATCATTGATATCGTTGAGAACCGTGTTGTTGGTATGAAGTCTCGTGGTGTATACGAAACTCCTGGTGGAACAATCCTCTACGAAGCTCATCAGCAGCTTGAGGAATTAATCCTCGACAGAGACACAACTGCTGTTAAGCAGAACCTTGGCAATAAGTTCGCTCAGATTGTATACGAAGGAAAGTGGGAAACACCTCTCCGTGAAGCTATCCAGGCATTCGTTGATGTAACTCAGGAATATGTAACTGGTGAAGTTAAGTTCAAGTTATACAAAGGTAACATCATCAAAGCCGGCACAACTTCTCCATATTCACTCTACAACGAGTCAATCGCTTCATTCAAGACTGGTGACCTCTACGACCACCACGATGCAGAAGGCTTTATCAACCTCTTCGGTCTTTCATTAAAAGTAAGAGCCATGAAGCACAACGAAAACGAGAAGAATCTTTAATTTATATAAACAATTTAAACGTAAAAACCACGCCGCAAGGCGCAAAATGCTGTGCATTAAATGCACAGCATTTTTTATATTATAAAAAATCCAGCACCTAGTCCCTGCGTGCAGCAACGGTATAGCCATATCCGTATGCCATAAGGTAGCTGGTGCGTGTCACAAACTTGTCTGACGACTGTCGTGTGCCTCTTAGGGCGGTGTTAGACAAAAGCTAAGCCGGATGCTAAACGTTCAAGCGAAGCGCGTTTTTAGCAATCCGGCTTTAATAAGCTTTGTCGTGCCACCCTTAGAGGCACTAGACACAAAGGACTAACAAATTTGTGATATGCACCAGCTACCTTATGGCATACGGATATGGCTATACCGTTGCTGCACGCAGAGACTAGGTGCTGGATTTTTCCTTTTATTTAAATGAACTCACTTTTGAGTCTTGCACAGCATTCGAGGATATCTTCCATTGCCACATCCGCCACACTCGCTCTCAGATGGTTAACCAATTCCACACACTGTGCTGGAACTTTAACCTTGTTAATCTTACCCATAGCCTTGTCCATTCCGTCAATATCATAATTATTGACAGCTGTGGTAAGTTCTGAAAGCATTTCATTAAATTCATCCCTTGTTGCTGGCTTTTTCTTAGCATTGTCTGCCTCGCCATATGATTTGAGAATATCCTTAAAACTTATAAAATACTCCATAAGTTCTGTATGCTTACCCTTAATATACTCAGCATCCTGATTATTGCCGTGCTGCTCCATATCTGCAAACATATCAGATAACTGGTACGCACCAATCATTCTTGCTGTATTCTTAAGAGCGTGAACCTCAATAGTGTAGTCTCTTATCATATTATCATCAAGGCATTTATCAAGCTTGCTTACTTTCTCATCAATAATAGAATAGAAATTACCAAGCATATCGTAATAAAGTTCCTTAGATCCAAGATATCTTATAGCTCCCTCCACATCTATATTATTGAGCTTTGGAAGATTCCTGGATGCATCCTTGGTAGTATAAGAATTCTGCATATCCTTGCCACTAATTCCAGACTCCTCATTAGGAATTATATACTGCTGTGGAAGCCACTTCTTAATCTTCGCACACATATCCTCAACATCTATTGGTTTAGATAAGAAATCATCCATTCCAGCTTCAAGGAACTTATTCTTTGCCTCAACAATAGCATTAGCTGTAAGTGCTATTATTGGCACATGTCTGTCTGACGACTCCTCCATCTGTCTTATGGCAATCGTTGCCTCTATGCCATCCATCTCAGGCATCATATGATCCATAAATACAATATCGTATTCTTTACTCTTAATCTTCTCAAGAGCTGCTCTTCCGCTCTGCACAAGATCAAGCTGCATTTTCAATGGAGCAAGTATTCCCTTGGCAACCATAAGATTAATTTCACTATCATCAACAACCATAATCTTAGCTTCTGGTGCTGTAAAATCAAAGCTGTCAATCATATCAGATTTATCAGATATAAACTCATGATTGATAGTATTACAGAAACTAAGGCTATATATTGGCATATTCATATAAGATACGCTTCTATAATGGTTCTCGTCACTGATTGGATTTTCATCCTTTAAAGGATTACGGACAATACATAATTCCTGTATTCTGTCTGTATAACCGGATATCTCCTCTTTCATGGAATTGTAGCATCTAATATCTACAAACATATGGCTTAACTCAACATCCATAGTCTTAAACTGTTCATAGTTAATATATTGGAAACCATATGCACCAGCAAGGTCTTTAAATGCATTTTCAGATACTTCGCTATTGAATATAGCTGTTATATGATTATCAGCCATATCCTCTGATTTAATCTGTGCTGCTGGCTCAGCTTCTACAACCTTCTGCCTTATAGTGAAATAGAATTCACTTCCCTTGCCATACTCGCTTTCAAGTTCTATCTCACCACCCATAAGTGATACAAGCTGTCTTGATATTGATAATCCAAGTCCTGTACCCTCTTTGTTATGGTTCTTCTTGCTGTTAACCTGCTGATATGACTCGAACAGCTTATCTTTATCCTCATCTTTAATTCCCTGTCCTGTATCTTTGACAGATACAAACAAAGACACGGTATCTCCTACTATCTTTACAACCTTGATTGTAAGCTTAACGTATCCCTTATCCGTAAATTTAACAGCATTGTTAAGTATATTGATAATTACCTGTCTTAAACGAAGTGAATCGCCATACAGAACTCTTGGCAGTCTTGAGTCTATATCAAACACAAGCTCCACATCCTTATCAGCAAGCCTTGAAAGAAACATCATTCCAAAATCACTTAGCATTGACATTGGCTCATACTCAGAATCAACGAGTTCCATTTTACCTGATTCTATCTTAGAGAAATCAAGTATATCATTGATAATTCCAAGAAGTGCTTTTCCTGAATTCTTGATATTGATAAGATATTCTACATCCTGTTTAGGAAGATTCTCCCTCAAAAGAATATCTGTCATACCTACAATTGCATTCATAGGAGTTCTTATCTCATGCGACATATTAGAAACGAATGCTGATTTAGCTACATTAGCGCGCTCTGCCTGTTCTTTTAAAGCCTTCATAATATCAGACTGTTCTTTAATCTGTCTGTAATTATGATATGTCTCAGTGCAATCATTAAGCACATACATTTTACCTAAAATTTCATTACCACTTGATATCATTCTGCTTGATATCTCATAAACTTCTCCACCCTTAAACAGATTGCCTTTATCGAGAATAATATCATCTAATTCTGCAAATACATATATACACTGTTTGTCTAATTCAAGTTCTTCGTACACATGCTTTGCCCTGTTATTGTAATACAGTACTCTTGATTCATTATCAAGTACAATAAGTCCGTCATTAAGGTCATCTATAGCAAGGTCTTTTGCCATTGTAATTGTATCAAACAGCTTTTCCCTAACTATTGATACTGATAATATGACAGTCGCAACAAGATATCCAATAAGTGTTGTATCATATCCTCTGGTTGCTCCACATAAGAACGCTATAAAGCATAACATCATAAACAGACATATAAATCTGATTTTCTTAAGCTGTGCTTTTACTACAGCAAGATTAGTACGTTTATATCTGTATGCACACGCTGCATACATTGCAATAACATATACCCCCATTAATGAATTATATATTATATAAATAATTCCATGTCCAAGTACCACATGAGGAAATAGTCCTGTATGAACAAATGTAGTGCTCGTATAATAAAGTGTATTGTACTGATATGTAAGTACCAGAAAAATCACAAATACGTGTATCGCTACCAATGCTGCTGATATATATTTAGGTACTTTAACTTTACAATATGAAAGGCAGAAAAACAACATAGCAAGTGATATTACAGGCTTGCCAAGATATGATATCTGGATTGCCTGCATTGCCTCATTAAGCGTAGTTGCCTTAAGTTCGAGAAGATAACCTACAAAGTTAATAAGCATAGCAATGTACATAATAAGGACAAGGTTCTGCTGTTTTGATGGCTTCTGATTAATTATAAATATTGTGCCTATAATAAGAATAATAATGCCTACATACTGTAATCCTATAAATAATGTATACATATCTTCTCACCCCCCCTGCTGTCATAATTATATATCTTTATCTTATGCGTCTCTTGCAACAAGCTTTGCAAATTCATCTGCTGGCATAGGTTTGGCATAATAGAATCCCTGAATCATATCACAGTTTTCTTTGACAAGGAAATCAATCTGGTCTTCAACCTCTACACCTTCAGCTACAACTTTCATCTTCATTGATTTAGCAAGCTTAATTACACTGCTTACAATCAGCTTACCTTTGTCATCATACCCTTCTCCAACAAAGAATTCTCTGTCAATCTTAACTACGTCAAGTGGTAAATCCTTCAATGTATTAAGAGACGAATATCCCGAACCAAAATCATCCATAGATATAATAAATCCATCACTTCTAAGATTATTAACAACGTCCAGAAGTGAATCCTTATTATCTATAAAAGCACTCTCTGTTATCTCAATCTCTACAAGCTTATGCTCTACACCATATGAGTCTACAATTCCACATATGCTTCTTGCAAGATCCTCCTGTGCAAAATGCACACGTGAAAGATTGACAGATACAGGAACTGTCTTATACCCTTTAATCTTCCACTCTGCCTGCTGCTTTGCAACATTGGCAAACATATAATCATCAAGCTTGGTTATAAAACCGTTCTTCTCAAATAATGGAATAAATTTACCTGGTGAAATCATTCCATCTGTTGGACTAATCCATCTGACGAGTGCCTCTGCTGCAACAAGCTTATTATCAACCGGATCATATTTTGGCTGGTAATATACAACAAACTCACCATTGCGCAGAGCCTGCTCCATATTATCCTCAACTTTTCTTTCCCACATCTGCTTATCAATAAGCTGTGTTGAAAAGAACTCAACTGTCTCTATACCAATTTCCGCTGCATTCTCCGCAGCTTCATATGCATAGTTATACGCCTGTTCAATATGGATATTCTTACGATCTTCCTCATTACACAGATTACAATGACAATGGCCACCATGATTATTATGGACAGCTTCTATAATATATGCCCCTGCTGTAAAATTAAGCTTCTGCTCTGATCTTAATCCCATCATCTCTGCAATTATAGTATTCATTCTTCTTGTAAAACTTTCTTTATCGCTGTATTTTAAAAGAAGTGCAAAATCTGCCGCTGAATGCCTTGCATATACCTCATCCTTATCCAGCTTTACCTTAAAATATCCATCAATTGATTTAATTATATCTGTACCAGCTGCAACACCATAGCATGCACAATAATCACGATATTTGTCAAGATGTATTGAAACCGCTGCAAATGATTTCCTACGGTTGGTTCTTTTCTGTAGAATCCTTCCAGCCTGTACAACAAAATAAGTCCAGCTGTTACCACCTGTATCCATATCAGTAAACAAGTGCTTAAGGAGTCTTCTCTGATTAACAACATTAAGTATGAAATTAATAAAAAGAAGGCAGACAAGAGCACATAATATAATCATAGCTGCTATGGCAACTAAAGATATATAAAATGTCTCCTGCATCTTGATAAAAAAGACCTCTCTCACATAGAGATATCCACTTCCATCCTTAAGTGGATATGCAAACCAGCATGATGCCCTTAACATATCCTTATCCATCCAGTCTTTCTTATCCTTATCAAACCTGGAGCTGGTCATTGATAATATTTTGCTGAGGTTAATATTAAAATCATCCTCAGTTACAATATTCTGACCTATTCTGTCCTGATAAAATGTATATGTCGAACCTAAATCCAGCTTCAACTCATTAGATAAATCAGGATATTCCATTCCTGAAGTCGCTATAATATTATTGTCGTTATCAGTAACACATATATTCTCATCTGTATCAAGATACTGTCTCATATCCATAACTGAGCGAGAAGTGTCCGAACTGAATTCACCTCTCATCTGATACATCTTTTCGATTCTGCTGCTGCTCTCTCTTAACTGTTCCATCTTCATATCCACAATAAATGTTGTGAACAACGATACAAAACCAAACACAAGAGCTACAATTGCAGCAATTGATACAAACATAAGACATACCGCTGGCCATATGCTTTTTCGTGATAACTTATTAAATGATCTTGTATAATTACTAGACGTATCAGCCTTCATATTCATAATCCCCACTCTTATATAAACACGTTCAACAATATACGTTCATTCTAAATCAAATCTAATATAATTACAAGTAAAAAGAACATGGGTGCAATAAGAATGCGCTCATGTTCTTTTTATCATTATGATATTATTTTATCCTTATAAAAAGGAAATTCAATCAATTATTCATATAAAGGATACTTGTCTGTAAGGCTCTTAACAAGCTCTACAGCCTTTGCCTTATTAGCATCAACATCCTCCACAAGAAGTGCGATTGCCTCTGCAACAACATCCATGTCTGCTGTGTTGAATCCCCTTGTTGTAACGGCTGCTGTACCAAGTCTGATACCACTTGTTACAAATGGAGAAGCTGGATCATTAGGAATTGTATTCTTATTACATGTGATGTTAGCAGCATCAAGAAGCTTCTCAACTTCCTTACCTGTAACACCCTTGCTTATAAGATTAACAAGCATAAGGTGGTTATCTGTACCGCCTGATACTATATCAAATCCTCTGTTCATAAGACCATTACAAAGAGCCTGTGCATTGTCAACAATGTTCTTAGCATATGTCTTAAACTCTGGCTCTAAAGCTTCCTTTAAGCATACTGCCTTACCAGCGATAACATGCATAAGAGGACCGCCCTGGATTCCTGGGAATACAGCCTTATTAAACTTAAACTTCTCAGCGTTCTCAGCAGATGAAAGAATCATACCGCCTCTTGGTCCACGAAGTGTCTTGTGTGTTGTTGTTGTTGTTACATCTGCATATGGAATTGGGCTTGGATGCTGTCCACCTGCAACAAGACCTGCTATATGAGCCATATCTACCATAAGGTATGCACCAACTTCATCACAGATTTCTCTGAACTTCTTAAAATCGATAACTCTTGCATATGCAGATGCACCTGCAATAATCATCTTAGGCTTGCACTCTTTAGCAATTCTTAAAACTTCATCATAATCAATAAAGCCTTCTGCAGTAACTCCATAAGGAACAATATTGAAATATTTACCAGAAATATTAACTGGAGAACCATGTGAAAGGTGTCCACCACAGTCAAGACTCATACCCATAACTGTGTCTCCTGGTTCAACCATTGCAAAGAAAGCTGCAAGGTTAGCCTGTGCTCCTGAATGAGGCTGAACGTTAGCATACTCACATCCAAAAAGCTTCTTAGCTCTCTCGATAGCAAGAGTCTCAACAACGTCTACATATTCGCATCCGCCATAATATCTCTTTCCTGGGTATCCTTCAGCATACTTGTTAGTAAGTGGGCTTCCCATGGCCGCCATAACAGCCTTGCTTACAAGATTCTCAGATGCAATAAGCTCGATGTGGCTTCTCTGTCTTGAAAGCTCGTCCTCCATAGCTTTAGCAACTTCTGGGTCATAATTCAATACTTCATCAAATGAATACATCCTTTACCTCCAAATTACTTTTCTCTAATAGTCTGTCAATTATAACAGCTATCATAAATCATATAATTATTATATGAATACGTCAATTAAATTTTGAAAATATTCATCGCATCAGACAATTCGGCTGAATTATCATTAAGATCACTCGCAGCCATATTTAACTTCTCAACCTGCTGAAGCTGTCTGTTAGCTGTCTCTGTAACTTCCTCTGATGCAGCAGCTGTCTGCTGTGAAACTGCAGATATGCTCTGGATTGAATCAATTGTCTGTGTCTTCGCATCAGCAATTATGTCAATTCCATTGGTAATTTCATTCAGATCTGTCATAAGCAGATCAAACTTTGTTTTAATCTGGTCAAATACCTCTTTTGCATCAGATAATGATTTACCCTGTATCTCTACTACATCCTCAGCTTTCTTAGCTATGTTAACTGTATCGTTAGTCTTTACATTGATATCATCAACGATAGCTCTGATCTCATTGACACTTGATACTGACTGGTCAGCAAGCTTTCTGATTTCATCTGCGACAACTGAGAATCCTCTTCCAGCTTCTCCTGCTCTTGCAGCCTCAATTGAGGCATTGAGCGAAAGAAGGTTTGTCTGGTCTGCAATCTCATTGATAGCATCAATAATCTTGCCAATCGCCATAGAAGACTGCTTTAATGCATTGATTTCTTCTATTACCTGGCTCGTTATCTCTACTGTACTTTCAACATTCTTACGGAGCTCATCTATGGACTCCATGCCACTCTCAACAATAGAATTAGTCTCATCTGCAATTGCAGCAATGTTATTGGAATTTTCTGAGACCATATTAATCTTTTCAGAAAGATTGTCCATCTGTCTTAAGCATGCTTCTGAATCCTCTGCCTGCTGCACAACACCATGTTCAATTTCCTCAATCGCCGTAGTTATTTCCTGTGTTCCAGTTAAGAGTTCCTTTGCATTAGATGTAACTGTATCAATCGAATCATCAACCTTTACACTTACCTGCTTTGTTTTATCAATAAGATGCTTTACATTGCCAATCATGTCATTAGTACTCTTGGCAAGCGATGCAAACTCATCTTTACCTTTAACCTTTACTTCAATTCTTAAGTCACCACTTGCAGCTTTTTCAAGCTTTTCCATAATCATTTTAGTTGAATTGCCAATATTGCCGGCAAGCCATGCAGCTATAACTAACGCAACTACAAATGACACAAGTACAAGTATAATAGATATGTATTTAATTGCATTGGCCTGGGCAACTATTGTACTCTGTGGAATCAAAGCTACTACTGCAAAATTATCATCAGTCATTCCGTATATGAAAAGATTTTTCTTTCCATTAAATTTAACCATTGTGCTTCCTGACTTTTCGCCAGACTCTATTGCATTCTTGTAAAAATCTGTTCCAGATATAATTCCACTCTCACCATCAATCTTGCTTGATGAACTGAATATCTCTCCACCATCTGGTGCAATGAGGGCTACAACACTGCCCTTACCCATATCCATATTATTAAGAGTCTCTGTTACATAGTCTGTATCAAGGTCAACAAACATATAACCAATTCCCCTTGCGGAACTATTAACAACCTGTCTTGCAAACGAAACAGCATATGGTGTCTTCATCTTAGTATCAATATACTCTCTTGAAGTAATCCATGCCGTTCTTGAAGAATCAATTGTCTTACCTTCTGCAGAATTCTTTACATTAGCATACTCACCTGTTGTCTCAAGATTACCCGCTGAACCTGTCGCAATAAGCTTACCATAATTACCTATTACAAGAATGTTCTTAATTGCAGCATTGTTAGTAGTGCTTACTGTAAGAGATGTTGAGATTGAACTGTATGTTGATGCCTCATTAACTGCATCATTCTTGAGTGAACCTGCATAATAAGACTTAACATCCTCTGTATTGACGAAATCATTCGCAACACTCTTTACATTAGCAAATACAAGGTCATAATAATCTGCGACCTGTGAAACTGTTGCACCTGACGCCTCTGTAAAACTTGATTTAATAGCCGTAGAAGCTGTCATGTAAGAAACTACACCAAGAATAATTATGAATATAACCGGTATAGTAAATGCTCCAATAAGCTTAACCTTGATTGGGACCCCTGCATTAAGGAACTCCGCAACCTTTGTATCCTTGATCTTTACATTCTTTTTGTTATTTTTCTTAGCTGCAGCATTCTCATCTGTAATAACAGCACCAGATACATCATTTGTGTCAGCATCCAGTTTCTTTTTAGATTTGAAAAGACTTATTTTTCCTGCTTTTTTAGGAGTTTTTTCCTTCTTAGGTGTTTTCTCTTTTACAGGTTTTGATTTCTTTTCCTTTTTAATCTTTTGTTTTTTAGGCTTCTTAGCCTTAGTATTATTGGCATCACTGCCTGATAACTCCTCGTTATCTACCCCAGCTTCTTCTAATGCCGCAGCATCTTCCATATATGTGTTATCAGATGCTGCAACATCTCCCCCAAGCGGCAGTTGATCCTGATTCATCCCGTTCTCCTGTACTGGTACATTATCCAGTACGTTAATTTCATCATTCATCAGCATACCTCTTTTCGTACATTATATTAATTATTAGTTTCCTGCTCCTCGATATTGATAGACAGCTCATGAAGCTGTTTAGCATCAACAACATCTGGCGCATTAGTAAGAAGACATGATGCATCCTTAACCTTAGGGAATGCTATTACGTCTCTTATACTATCTCTCTTAGCCATAAGCATTACAAGTCTGTCAAGACCATATGCAAGACCTGCGTGAGGTGGAACACCATACTTGAATGCATCAAGAAGGAATCCAAACTTCTCGTTGGCAACCTCATCTGTAAGTCCAAGTGCTTTGAACATTCTTGACTGGACATCAGCCTGGTGGATACGTACACTACCTCCACCAATCTCTGTTCCGTTAAGAACGATATCATATGCTTTGGCTCTGACTGAACCTGGATCAGACTCTAACTTATCAAGGTCTTCATCCATAGGCATTGTAAACGGATGGTGCATTGCAACAAATCTGTTTTCTTCATCTGACCACTCAAACTGTGGGAACTCTGTAACCCATAAGAATCTGTATTCATTCTTGTCAAGAAGTCCCATCTGCTCAGCAAGCTCAATTCTTAATGCTCCAAGCACACTCCATACAATCTTATTTCTGTCAGCAGCGAAAAGAAGAAGATCTCCATTCTCTCCATCCATCGCCTTAATTATTGCCTGCATTTCATCCTCTGTCATAAACTTAGAAAATGATGATTTCACAGTTCCATCTGGATGAATTGCTATATATGCGAGTCCCTTTGCACCATATCCCTTGGCAAAGTCGACTAAAGCATCAATCTTCTTACGTGGCATCTCACCCTGTCCCTTGGCATTGATACCTCTTACAGTTCCACCATTCTCGATAGCTCCTGTAAATACACCGAATCCACAATCTTTAACTACATCTGTGATATTCTTTAACTCCATGCCGAATCTTAAATCTGGCTTATCTGAACCAAATCTGTCCATAGCTTCCTGCCATGTCATTCTCTGGATTGGAAGCTTGACTTCAACATCAAGTACTTCCTTGAAAAGATATGCAAGAAGTCTCTCATTAACATCGATAACATCATCAACATCAACAAATGAAAGCTCCATATCTATCTGTGTAAATTCTGGCTGTCTGTCTGCTCTTAAATCCTCATCACGGAAGCATCTTGCAATCTGCATATATCTGTCATAACCTGAACACATAAGCATCTGCTTGAAAAGCTGTGGTGACTGTGGAAGTGCATAGAACTTACCTGGGTGAACACGGCTAGGTACAAGATAATCTCTTGCTCCCTCTGGTGTTGACTTTGTAAGCATAGGTGTCTCTATCTCTAAGAATCCCTCGTTAGCAAGAAATGCTCTTGTAAGAGTAGCAACCTTACTTCTCATAATAATATTAGACTGTATATCTGGTCTTCTAAGGTCAAGACATCTGTACTTTAATCTTAAATCTTCCTTAGTGCTGATATTCTCCTCAATTGGGAATGGAGGTGTCTCAGACTCCGAAAGAATTCTTAACTGTTCTGCGACTATCTCTATCTCACCAGTCTTTAAATTAGCATTAACAGCTCCTGATCTCTTAGTTACCTTACCAACTACTGCGATAACATACTCATTACGGAGTGTATATGCCTTGTCAAATCCTTCTTTACCGATTACATTCTCATCAAATACTATCTGAAGTAATCCACTTCTATCTCTTAAATCCACAAATATAAGTGCTCCAAGATTACGTCTTGTCTGAACCCATCCCATAACTGTTACTGTCTGTCCAATATCTGCTGTTGTAACCTCAGTACATCTGTGAGTTCTTTTTAAGCCTACCATTGCTTCAGCCATTTTAATTGTTCCTCCTAAATAAAGTCTCTTTATCCATTAACCTCAAGTATACCACGGATATCTAAATCATCAAGATTAATCTCACTGTTTTTAATAATTTGAGCAGCCTCCGGTTCATGTATAAACCTCTGGAACTGTAAAAATATCCACATATCAAAGGTGTTAATTTCATCTATCATTATAAGCATCGCCGTCTCATAATCAAATGCTTTTCTGTATGGTCTGTCTGATATAAGTGCCGCAAATGCGTCTACAACCCTTATTATCCTTGCACCATACGGTATCTCATCACCTTTAAGGTTATCTGGATATCCGCTTCCATCCATGCATTCATGGTGTCTTAATACCATCTGTGCAATGTCCTCTGGAAATCCCATCTTTTCTATGCAGTCATATCCAATCTTTGAATGTGTCCTCATATACTTAATCTCAGTGATTGACAATGCCCTTGAATTACGTCCATACAGATACTCTGTAAGTTTAAGCTTACCGATATCATGAACCATTCCTGCACATTTGATTCTGTATGCCTCATCCTTTGACAGCCCAAGCCTTAATGCAAGCTCATACGAAAGGTTAGCCACAAGGATTCCATGTGAAATACAGTTTTTAAAATCATTATCTATATGTGTAAGATAATTATCTGCAATCTCTTCCATAACATTTCCCACAATTATCAAAAAAATCCTTCTTGCGCTGTATCATCTCGTCAATTCTTTCGCAGTAATTAGTTACATCTTTAACATTCTCAACTCTCTCAATGCGGACACTTCCGTCATCATTATCAAACACAACCTTGGTCGAAGCTCCCGCTCCGCATGCCACGATGGTCTGTTTCTCCTCCATTATAAGAATATTATAGATACACTCCTTACCCTTATGTGAATATCCGACATTTTCAAAATTACCAGCCATATTCTTCTGTCTATACATATAATATGGCTCCATATCTAAATCTTTACTGCACTGCTGTGTAAGTGACATAATCTCATCACTGTTAAGGAGCGACATATCCTTGTACTTGTCTCTCCATACATTAAGTGCCGCTGCACGCTTAATTGCAAGTGAATGGACTGTAAGACTCTCAGGTGAAAGTTCCTTTATCTGGTTAAGTGTATTCTTAACCTCATCTGTATCCTCTCCCGGAAGTCCTAATATTATATCCATGTTGATATTATCAAAGCCTGTTTCTCTTGCAAGCTTAAATGCTTCCTTAACCTGTGCAACACTGTGTCTTCTTCCAATTATCTTAAGAGTTTCATCATTCATAGTCTGTGGATTGATGGAAATTCTCTGTACACCATGCGCCTTTAATACTTCAAGCTTTTCTTTCGTTATGCTGTCCGGACGACCTGCCTCAACTGTAAATTCAGCCACATGTTCCATATCAAACAGCTCATCAAGCGCGCCAAGAAGCCTGTCTAGCTGGTATGGCTCCAATGTTGTAGGTGTACCACCGCCAAAATATACCGTATCAAGCCTGCATCCCTTGAAACACTCTGACACATAGCGCATCTCTTTGATAAGTGCATCAAGATATGTGTCAACCTTTGCCTTGTATGCCGCTACAGAATATGAAGTAAATGAGCAGTAAAGACATGTAGTAGGACAGAATGGTATACCTATATAAAGGCTGTAGCCATTCTTATAATCAAGCTTTTCCAATATATCCTTCTCTGTCTTTGCAACTTTAAGTGCCAATTCAGCTTTCTCT
The DNA here is from genome assembly GCA_050874305.1 of Lachnospira sp. GTDB lineage: Bacteria > Bacillota > Clostridia > Lachnospirales > Lachnospiraceae > Lachnospira. Next base: position 40,448 of record JBNMKL010000005.1, read on the forward strand.
TCTGAGGCATAATGCGCCTTAGTAAATTCATCCAGTATCTCACTGTCACTTCTGCCCTCTTCAAGCATTGTATAGGCAATCTTACTTGGTCTTACGCCTGTAAGGAATCCCCATGGAAGCTTTTTACCAGTATCCTGTGACAGCTTATCATACAATGATTTTTTAAACTCATTGTGTGCATCCTTCTTAGTCATAGAAGAATCATCAATGTGAGGCATCACGATAACACTGTCATCCCCTGTGACAACAGAATCTGCCTTTAGCATGGCAACTTCCATTCTTGGATAGAATGACCTTACCAAAACAACTGCATCATCATAATATGCCTGATTATCAATATCTATATATATCATATCATCCTCTATATCTACTGACAAAACGGATTATACTTCTTCTCATGTGCTATGGAAGTTCCCTCGCCATGTCCCGGATATACAACTGTATCATCTGGAAGCTTAAAAAGCTTATCCTTTACAGAAGATACTATCTGGCTCATGCTTCCTGTAGGAAAATCCGTTCTTCCCACTGACTCTGCAAATAAAGTATCTCCTGAAAACAAGCTTGATAAATCCTTAACATAATACGACATTCCACCTTCCGTATGTCCCGGTGTGTGTATTGCCAGAATCTTAATTCCAGCTATATCAAGCTCCTCGCCATCTTTAATCCAGTAATCCGCACTCATGCTTATTCCACCACGTCCCATATGAGACGACAGGTTAATATCTGGATTCTCAAGCGTATGCTTCTCATATTCACATGCATATATCTTAATGCCATATTTATCTGCTATGTCTCTCGCCACTGTCATATGATCGTAGTGTCCATGCGTTAAAAGTATGGCTTTAAGCGTACAATTGCATCTGTCAATGAAAGACACCGCTGCATCATAATTATCAGCAGTGTCTATCATTACTCCCTCGTTTGTCTGTGTATTCTTTAAAATGTAGCAGTTAGTTCCAATGCTTCCTATAACTGCATATTTTAATTCAATATTCATAAATATTCCTCAATCAGCCCGTAGCTCTTACTATATCTGTCACGCCTTCGACATTTCTTAACTTCTCGGTAATCTTGTTAAGTTCTTCCTTGCCATGTATATCAAATCCAAGTGTTATAGTTGCAACACCCTTCTTGTTAACACGGCTGTTCATCATCTTAATCTCGATATTAGACTCTGTAAGAATACGTGAAAGGTCAACAATAAGACCCGTTCTGTTAATTGCAAATATATTAATCTCTGCTCCGTATGTTCCGCCAGCTTCGATTCCTTCCCACTCTGCATCAATAAGACGCTCTCTCTCGCTCTCTGGGAAATTAAGCACGTTGATACAATCTGTTCTATGGATTGTGACACCTCTGCCTCTTGTTACAAATCCGACAATCTCATCACCCGGAACAGGATTACAGCATTTGGAAAATCTCACAGCTACATCATGGATTCCCTTGACAACAATGCCACCTTTATTCTTAGATAAAGTATCCTTGCTCTTATGCTCTTCCTTAGATAAGCTTGTGACAGCTTCCATAACCTGTTTATCAGTTATATCAGCCTTTTTCTTCTTCTCGTACTCCTCATTAAGCTTGTTGACAACCTGACCTTCTTTAAGTCCACCGTGTCCGACAGACGCCATCATTGAATCCCAGTCTCTGAAGCCATACTTTCTCAAAGCTTTCTCAACAAATTCTGGCTTATTGATATCTGATAAGTTAATTCCCTTACTCTTACAGTAATTATTGATAAGTTCCTTACCCTTGATAATATTGTCTTCTTTAAGTTCCTGCTTAAACCACTGGTTAATCTTATTCCTTGCCTGGGTACTCTTGACAATGTTAAGCCAGTCTCTGCTAGGTCCTTTTGAGTTCTGTGAAGTGATGATATCTACACGGTCACCACTCTTTAACTGGTAATCTATAGGCACAAGCTTGCCATTGACTCTTGCTCCAACCATCTTATTGCCAACTGCACTGTGGATGCTGTATGCAAAATCAACAGGACATGAGCCGGCAGGAAGGTTCTTGACATCTCCTGATGGTGTGAAACAATATATATTATCTGAAAACAAATTCAAATCATTCTTAACAGATGACAGGAACTCCTTATTATCGGACATCTCTGTCTGCCATTCAAGCATCTGTCTCAACCAGCTAAGCTTAGCTTCTTCACTGGCTGTTGTGTTGGCACCATTGCCTTCCTTGTACTTCCAGTGCGCTGCGATACCATATTCAGCAGTTCTGTGCATCTCATATGTTCTTATCTGAACCTCGAATGGCTGTCCGTTAGATGCAATCAGTGTTGTGTGAAGAGACTGGTACATATTAGGCTTAGGCATGGCTATATAATCCTTAAAACGTCCCGGAATTGGCTTATACATCTCGTGGATTACACCGAGCGCTGCATAACAATCCTTAACTGTATCAACCTTAATTCGCACAGCAAATATATCATATATCTGGTCAAGTGTTTTATTCTGGTTGACCATCTTCCTATATATCGAGAAGAAATGCTTAACGCGGCCATCAATCTCTGCCTCAATTCCAGCATTGCTGATATGCATTCCTACTTCTTTGATTATGCTCTTAATAAATGCTTCTCTGCCCGGTCTGTTGATGTTAACCTGCTCAACAAGATCATTGTATACATCAGGCATGAGATACTTCATTGACAAATCATCAAGTTCAACCTTAATCTTAGATATACCTAACCTGTTGGCAATTGGAGCATATATCTCCATAGTCTCTCTTGATTTCTCTATCTGCTTGGCTGGAGACTGGTACTGCATGGTTCTCATATTATGAAGTCTGTCGGCAAGCTTAATCATGATAACCCTGATATCCTTTGCCATGGCAAGGAACATCTTTCTTAAGTTCTCTGCCTGAACCTCAATCTTATCATGCTGGTAGTTTAACTGTGTCAGTTTAGTAACACCATCTACAAGCAGAGCAACCTCATCGCCAAATTCCCTTGCGACATCCTCGCTTGTCATAACAGTATCTTCTACAACATCATGCAGCAGACCTGCTATGATTGTCTCCTTATCAAGCTCTAACTCAGCAAGTATAATAGCAACACACAATGGATGAATGATATATGGCTCACCAGACTTTCTCTTCTGTCCCTGATGAGCATTGTATGCTGTCTTATACGCCTTTTCTATATCTGACAAATCTGTTGATGGATGATATTTCTTAATCTCAGCAATCAGATCCTGATACAATTCCTCAGGGCTTGTAAAATCCGCAGGTGTATCCACGGGTCTTTCCACAGCCTTGGTCTTAATATTCGAATCCTGTTCAAGTACTATTTTTTCTGCCATACGCCATCCTCCGCGTCAAAGTATACATACCTAAATTATAAAGACTTCCCACCAAAAATACAAGTAAAACTTCCACGCACCCCCACATCCCTGCAAAACGCATTTAAAATAAAATCTCCTGCATGCAAGCACCGGCTATATGGCTCTGGCGGTCTGACCGCGCGCCCACAGCCTGACAGCGGCATGCATATATATAATTAATTCCTGACGACTGTCGTGTTGGTCTTATGGCAGTGTTAGACAAAAGCTAAGCCGACTGCTAAACCGTTCAAACGAAGTGCGTTTTTAGCAAGTCGGCTTTAATCAGCTTTGTCGCGCTGCCATTAGAGCAACTAGACACAAAGGACCCGAATTAATTATATATATGCATGCCGCTGTCAGGCTGTGGGCGCGCGGTCAGACCGCCAGAGCCATATAGCCGGTGCTTGCATGCAGGAGATTCCCTCTTTTTATTACAAATCAAGTTTTTGCAGGAATGCCTTTGTTCTTTCATTGGATGGATTATCCAGCACATCCTTCGGTGCCCCCTGCTCCACAATAACCCCTCCATCCATGAAGATAACTCTGTCAGCAACCTTTCTTGCAAAGTCAATCTCATGTGTAACTATAACCATTGTCATCTTCTCAGCAGCGAGCTGCTTTAAAACTTTAAGAATACCTGCTGTTATCTCAGGGTCGAGTGCTGATGTAGGCTCATCAAAGAAAAGTATCTCAGGATTCATGGCAAGTGCCCTTGCTATGGCAACTCTCTGCTGCTGTCCACCTGACAGATGGCATGGATAACTGTTTTCCTTGCCCTCAAGACCTACCTTTAACAGAAGCTCTCTTGCTTCCTTCTCAACATCCACTTTGTCTCTCTTTTCAACAACAACCGGCGCATCCATCACATTCTTAAGGACTGTGTAATGTGGGAATAAGTTAAACTGCTGGAACACAAGCCCGAACAGGCTCTTTATCTGTCTTAACTCATTCTTTGAAACATATTCCGACTTGCCATTAGTGTCAGTTGCAACAAGTCTTCCTCCTATTTTAAGGCTTCCCTTATCCATAGTCTCAAGAAGTGTTGCACATCTAAGAAGTGTTGATTTACCAGAGCCAGATGGGCCTATGATAGCTACAACCTCGCCCTTGTCAACACTCATTGTTATATCCTTTAAGACCTCATTCTCTCCAAAGCTCTTTCCAAGATTATTTATTTCAAGTAATTTCATCTCTCATATGCCTCCTGTCTATCTGTAATACTGCATCTTCTTTTCAATACGTTCCATAATCAAAGCAACAACGAAATTAAAGATATAATAGAACAGACCTGCTATAAACAATGGCATCATGCTCGCCTCTGCCGCAACAAGCTGTTTTGCAAGTGTGAACATCTCTGTATAAGCAAGCGCAAACGCAAGGGATGTATCCTTTACAAGTGTTATAACCTCGTTAGTCACAGGTGGAAGCACACGCTTAACCATCTGAGGGAATATTATTCTTACAAATGTCTGTGTCTTAGTGTATCCTAAAACATCCGCAGCCTCATACTGTCCTGCAGGAATACTCTCAATTCCTGAACGGTATATCTCTGCAAAGTACGCTGCATAATTAAGTGCAAAACCGATTATTACAGCAGTAAATCTATACTGTGATGAAACCTTCACGCCAAATAAGAAGTATGGGCCGAAGAACACAACAAGAAGCTGTAACATAAGAGGTGTACCTCTCATGATTGATATGTATATCTTGGCAATCCATCTTGGTACTGCCATCTTAGACATTCTTACGAAGCACACAAGAAGTCCTAACGGAAGTGAAAAGATAAGTGTGAGAAGGAATATTGATACTGTTGAAAGCATACCCCTGGCAAGCTGTCCTACTATGTATACAAATTTAGCTCCAAATGAGCTGCCTTCCTTACCCTGTGCATCCTGAAGATATGCGCTGTCTGTTCCTGCTTTGCCAAGACACACGCTGTCTGACAATTCCCATTTATCCGCAATTGATGCAAATGTTCCATCGCTTAACATCTCATTGAGCGAAGCCTGAACCTTGTCGCGGAGTGCTGTATTGCCAAGCTTGAAACCGATACCATACTGCTCACTTGATACATTTTCAGGCAGGATTGTAAACTTTCCGCCTCTCTGCTTAATCTGGTAGCTTGCCACACCTATATCCATACATATAGCATCAACCGAACCAGCTTCGAGATTCATGAAAGCACTGTTATAATCACCAACCTGTGTAAGACTCTTAAATGAGGCGCACAGCTTGATATTATCCTCTGTTGCATCCTCGCCTGTAAATGCGGCAAGTGCCGATGAATCAGACTGCACAACGACATTTTTACCAGCAAGGTCTGAGAGCTTCTTAATATCTGAATCATTCTTAACGATAACGACCTGAGAGTTATCAATATAGGCTGTTGACCATGTATAGTCCTTCTCTCTTCCATTAAGGGTAAATCCATTCCATATACAGTCTATCGAGCCAGAATTAAGCTCCATATCCTTAGAATCCCAGTCAATAGGCTGCTTGACAAGTGTCCAGCCATTCCTCTTAGCCACTTCTTCTGCAAGGTCTAAGTCAAATCCGACATAGTTACCGTCAGTGTCCTTGTAGCCATATGGCGGAAATTCAGCATCAAATCCAACTGTAAATGTTGTTCTGTCTTCCTCATTCGTGTTCTTTGCGCCACATCCTGTAAAGGCTGTGAACAAAGCTGCTGTTACCATAAGCAGTACCAGCATTCTGCTTAAAATGTTCTTCTTCATAACTTCCTCCAGGTCATAATCCGTGCTGTCACATTCATAATCCAAGCACTTTATAAATCATATTCATATCCAGACTGTCTCTTACAACATTAGCAAGTATATCATACTGCTCCTGTCTGTACTCAGAAAAAGATTTTTTATTGACATTATTTCTGTCCAATCCCTTCAATCTGAAAAGCATATCTATTAGTTTATCATCAAGTCCATCATCAAAGCAACCATGTATATACGTTGCAAGAACATTTTCTTTCTGGATAAAGCATTTATCTTTACTGCTGATACCCATATGCATCTCATAACCGTGCACCTTTGTCCCATTAAATGCGGCATATATTCCATCAAGACCTTCTATGATGGTGTCTGTCTGGCACTGCTTTTTATCTGCATTGAATACCGTGTCAATATCAAGTACTTCCATCCCCATGATACTTCCATCACTCTCAGCGCCACATTCATCCACAATATTTCTTCCAAGGATCTGTAATCCGCCACATATTCCGATAACTGGAATACCTTTGTCTATAAGCTTTTTCACTGCACATTCCATGCCATTCTCACGAAGCCACTTCATATCACTGACAGTGCTCTTTGTCCCCGGAATGATAACTGCATCTGGATTTCTTAACTTAGATGCATCATTTACATATCTTACATTAACGCCATCATATCTTGCCAGCGTGTTAAAATCTGTGTAATTGCTCATTCTTGGAAGTTTCACAACTACTATGTCAATAAGTGGCTTATACTCTGCACCGCCTGTATCTTCCAGCTTTTCACTCTGGCTGTCCTCATCATCTATATCCACATATGCATAAGGCACAACCCCGGCACATGGAATGTCTATAAGACTTGTCATCTCGTCAAGCCCGCTCTGCAAAAGACTTACGTCCCCACGGAATTTATTGATTATATAACCCTTGATGCGGCGAGCCTCGCTCTTTTCAAGCAGCTTTACCGTTCCATATAACTGTGCAAACACGCCACCCCTGTCTATATCACCGACAAGAAGCACCGGTGCATTTACAAGCTTTGCAAGCCCCATATTAACTATATCATCCTGCTTTAAGTTAATCTCTGCAGGGCTTCCAGCCCCCTCAATAACTATTATATCGTTATCTGCGGCAAGCCTGTCATACGCCTCTAATATGTCAGGAACAAGCTTTTTCTTATATGCATAGTAATCAACAGCTTTCATATTGCCAATTGACTTACCATTGACAATAACCTGCGAGCCTACATCTGTCGTCGGTTTTAAAAGCACCGGATTCATATATACGTCAGGTTCTTTTCCTGCAGCCTCTGCCTGAACCGCCTGCGCCCGCCCCATCTCATATCCATCTTTGGTTATAAATGAATTGAGTGCCATGTTCTGTGATTTGAATGGAGCAACCCTGTATCCATCCTGTGCAAATATCCTGCATAGTGCAGTACAAAGAATACTCTTGCCAGCGTTGGACATAGTTCCCTGAATCATTACCGGCCTTGCTTTACTCTTCTCCACATCCGCTCCTCTTTTCTTTGATGTATTTAAGTGCTTCGATTAATTTCACATTGTCATCATGTTTTCCGATACATACTCTGTAATATCCCGCTTTTAATCCCACATAATCAAAGCAGTCTCTAATCTGGATACCATATTCGTTAAGCATTTTACAATTAATATATTCATCATAGAACAGCACATAGTTTGCATATGACTTGTACACCTTATCAACAAGATTTAAAAGATTGTTATAGATATATTCTCTTTCTTTTTCAATAAATGCTCTTGAAGCCTCTACATAATCTGTACAGTCAAGACATGCTATCCCTGCACGCTGTGATATTACTGACACATTCCAGCACTGCTGCCTTCTGCTTATATCATGTATCAGCTTTGTATCACGGCTTAACATATATCCAAGTCTCACACCCGGTATTGCATATGTCTTGGTAAATGCTGACAATACACACAGATTACTGTACTGGTTTACAAGATATGTAACATAACATATATTGTAATCCATGGTCAGCTCATAAAAGCACATATCAAGAAAACATTTTGTCTTGAGCCTCTTACATGTATCTGCCAGTTTTTCAAGCACATTCCTTTCTATAAGCTGTCCTGCCGGATTAGACGGCATACAGATAAATACGGCATCTGCCTGTGCAATCTCATCATCATCTATATCTGACATCTGCATTTTAAATCCACGCTTTTCATTAAGTATATGATAATTAATTTTCACTCCATAAGCCGACAATGCTCTCTCATATTCCGCAAATGCCGGTGCATATATAAGCGTACTGGCACCAGCGCCTAGCAATGATGCATAATTATATATTATCTCATCTGCGCCATTGCTGCATATAATGCACTCGGGTGGTAATGCGTATTCTTTACTGAGTTTATCCACAAGCTCTCTGCATGCAGCGTCAGGGTATCCACATACCTCATATAACGCCTCCTGCATTGCGTTCATAACTGGTTCTGGTGTGCCATATGGATTGATACTGACTGACATATCTATATATTTTTTGTCATTATATCTTCCACCATGTACATATCTTTCATTAACTAGCATATATTTTCTCCCCCAATAAAATAATTATCATGCTAACACAAACAATGCAGCGATAACACATCTTGCAATCACTGCCAATATAAATGATTCTGCTCCTGTAACACTCATAAGACTGCATGCGCGTTTTATGTCTTCATTGTCTATCTTTTTAATCTCATCACCGATATATTCTTTCTTAAAAAGCACGCCGCCATACCACGCATCTCCTGCCAGACGTAATCCAAGAGCACCTGCACATGCACTCTCTGTCTGCGCTGAATTAGGGCTTGCATGCTTGAATCTGTCCCTTCTGAATATCCTGTATGCATTCTTATAGTCCATTCCAAGAATCCGTGAGGCTGCAATCATAAGCACCGCAGCTATTCTTGAAGGTATGAAATTAACCACATCATCCGTCTTTGCTGCACATCTTCCAAAATCAATATATCTTTCATTCTTGTAGCCAACCATTGAATCCATTGTATTGACAGCTTTGTAGATATATTCACCTGTTGCCCCGAATAATGCCGCATAGAACAGAGGTGCTGTGACACCATCAGATGTATTCTCTGCCACAGTCTCAACTGCTGCCCTCATTATACCTGCCTCGTCAAGCTTTGCTGTATCGCGCCCTACTATCATCGACACCGCATATCTTGCCTTTTCAGTATCATTTACTGCAAATGCGTCATATACCTTCATGCTCTCTTTCCTCAGTGAAGTCTGAGCGAGTCCGAACCATACAAGAACCGCCTCTGCTGCTGCATATAATACCGGATGTATTATGTATGAAACAGCTTCTATACATAATACACATATAAATACAGTCATTATTACAAGACACACAAGCATTATTCCTCTGCGCCTTAATTTCCTGGAATCTCTTAATCTGTCCTTTTTGTATAGTATTTTTTCATACTTTGATATAAGCATTCCTATAAGTCTTATAGGATGCCATGAAATATATGGGTCACCGAATAATATATCAAGAATATATCCTGCCACCATTCCAATTACCGATAATCCAATAAAATGCGCCATATCACTCTATCTTTCCTGTTACCTTAATTATTCCATCATTATATTCACAGACATACCCACAGCCATTACCTGCCTGCCACGCATAATAGTCGTGTTTTTCTTCAAAATGCTCGAGCAGTGTCATTATAGTTCCGCCATGCGCTGCAATTGCAATATTTTGATATTCTGCGTGTGTTATAAGTTCGTTAAATCCATTAACTGTTCTTTCCTTGAAGTCTTTTATTCTCTCACCCTCTGGAAAATCCATAGTTCCATATGAATCAATCCATTGCTGATACAAAAGATTGCCAGATAACTCACTATAATTGTGCCCCTCAAATACTCCGAAATCACATTCCCTGAACGCATCTATTATAACCATCTTCTTATCAGGATATATAATCCGCGCAGTCTGCGTACACCTTAACATAGGAGATGTATAACAAATATCACAATCAGGATATGAATGGCTTTTAAGTTCCTCTATTCCAAGGTCAGCAAGCGGTTCGTCCGTCTTTCCTATATAGCGTTTTTCTATATTACCCTGTGTCTTTCCATGACGTATAAGACTGACAATCACTTTATCTTAACTCCTATTCCACAGAATACTCTGTATACAGCCGCTGCCTCTTTTGCAAGCATACAGCATGTTCTTCCAACCTTTTCGCGGTGTGCTCTGTCCGATTCTTTCAATGGAACAATTCCACCACCAACCTCATCACATATAATTACACAACCAGGGTGATTGTCTACATAGCTTCTAAGATTTGCCTCAAATGCTTCATCATCCACCATTGAAGCCAGATTATATATGCAGTCTGCATCGCCAAAGCATCCATCATTGACATCTGTCACACCAAGATTAACTCTTGCATAATCTAATTTTCCCTGCCTGTAACCGCCTATAACAAGTATCATAACATGACCTCACATAATCATCTGGCATACTACACACACATACGCCATCACATTTTCCATAACACATAAAAACCACCCAGAGGTATCTCCTGTAAAGCCTCCAAACTGCTTATACACGCTGCGCACATACAACATATATGTTACCGCGCACGCCGCAATCATGCACATGCTGGTAATAAGGCCTGCAGCACCCGACACCATATATCCTGCCAGCATGCAGACCAGAATCCATATTACAGACGAAACGATAACTCCTGTTCTGTTGGAATTATCCTTCTCCGATGCTCCCATTCCTGTCTTTCTGGCTGATTTAAGGCTTACAACCGATATCGCTGTAAATGCTCTCGACAAAACAAACGTAAGGCCAAACAGCCATACATTCTTAATCTCTGACACTGCCGCCATATAAAGCAATATCAGCACTATAATACGTATCACTCCAAACGCCCCGATATGCGGGTCTTTTAATATCTCAAGCTTTTTCTCTACCGGCTGGTATGATGACTTGGCATCGCATGTATCACAGTAACCATCAAGATGAATACCACCAGTAACAATAACTGGAACCACACACATTATGCACACTCTTAATATATCTCCCAGTCCTGCCATACTGCACGCCTTAAAGATAAGCATTTCAAGCAATGCCATCACAAATCCTATTGCGGGAAAAGCACACAATGTATACCGGAAATCCTTCTCATCAAGCCTTACACTCGGAACCGGGATTCTTGAAAATGTTGAAAATGCCGCTATCAAAGCCTTTATTACACTCATTAATTTTCTCCACTGCCTTTAATATATATAGGAATACCTGCCACTACCTCAACAACTGTGTCCGCCACATCTGCAATCTGTCTGTTAATATATGATATATCGGCAATATATTTTCTTGTCACATCATCATATTCGCAGCCATCGAGACTTACCTCATTGGACACAATTACCATGTCACACTGGTTATGAAGACTGTATACATCATTTAAAATTCTTGTGACACACTCATTATCTATTATACTGCCTTTAAACATTTCATTGGCAAGAAGATTAGACATACACTCAAGCAGTATGACATCTTTATCCTGTACAGTCATACCACCGATGTCAGTTGGTTTTTCGACTGTTTCAAATGCTGTGTTATCTCTTCTTCTTACATGGCGGTATATTCTCTCATCTGATTCCTTATCATAACTTACCATAGTTGCCACATAATAGAGATGTACTCTGTTACAGTCATGCAGCTTTAGTGCCACATGCTCCGCGAACTCACTCTTGCCACTTCCACTGCCACCGATAACAAGCACTAAACGGTTAGTCTTCTCTATCATAATCTTTATATGCCTCCATATCAAGCTTGTCAAATGTCGGCATTCCATAATACACTGATACTGCCATATTAATAAGGGGTATTACAGTAACTGCACCTGTTCCCTCTCCAAGAGCCATTCCCATAGACATAAGCGGATTAAGCCCAAGCTCATTAAATACGCTTGCTGCTCCCGGTTCTTTTGACATATGCGAGGCAATCATGTAATCCACACCTGCAGGAGATAATCTCGCCGCCACAAGTGCCGCAACACCTGATATAAAGCCATCTATTATAACTGGTATGCCACAATATGCACCACCAAGGAAAAGTCCAGCCATACCGGCTATATCAAGTCCTCCGACCTTGGACACAACATCTATCACATCCGATTTATCAGGTTTTAGTGTATCAATTCCATGTCTTATGACTTCTATCTTTCTTGCAAGAGCATCATCTGATAATCCGGCACCTCGTCCAGTCATAACAGTTACGTCCTGACCTGTAAGAACTGATGCAACAGCCGATGAAGTAGTTGTATTGCCTATTCCCATCTCTCCCGTTGCAATCATGTCAAATCCTCGGTTATACATATCAATTGCCGTATTAATTCCTGATATAACAGCCTTTCTTGCTGTATCTGCTGACATGGCAGGTTCATTATAGAAATCCTTAGTTCCATACATTGATTTAATTGATGTAACTCCATCAACATCTGTAATCATGCCTATATCATATGGATATACCGGCACACCTATTGATGAAGCCATAAGGCATACGCTCGACATATTTCTTGTCATATTAGCCGCAACTTTCGCCGTCACATCGCTGCCTGTCTGCGACACCCCCTCTGCAACAACTCCATTGTCTGCACACATGACAACAACACATGGATTATATACCTTTTTAAGTATGCCTGCCCCACCTAATCTTACAAGCACATCCTCTAACATGCCAAGTGAATTAAGCGGTTTTGCAATATTATCTATTCTTTTTCTTGTATCAGCCTTAAGCTTATCCGAAGCCGGCTTAATCCCTGTAACTACCTGTTCTATAGAAGTTATCTTATCCATTACATTTCCTACATTCATTTATATTTCTACAGAAATATCTCCTGTAGTTGTTTTCCAATCTTTTCACAGCAGTAAACTTACAATTATTTTCTAATCTTTTACAGAAATAACACCTATACTTATTCACATATCTTTTTGCTGGAATAATCCCTGCACTTATCTACAAATCTTTCTGCGAGACCCTCACATGATGGAAAATATATGTGTGGAAATCCTGCATACATCCACTCATTGGCTGTCACGCAGTCATACGATATGCCTTTAAGGTTTGCAGCCACATAATCTGCTCCATTATTAGTAGTGTCATAATAATGGAACTCATGTGCCCTCACACTCTGTCCTGCCTTCATAATAACATTATCATTCTTTGCCGTGAGTGTCGTATAGCCAAATCTTACAAGATGACCTGTATATATACTGTCCGCTTTAATAATACCACACATATCCGCTCCATCAATAGAATCTGTAAGATACATAAATCCACCACACTCTGCAATCACAGGCATATGTGAAGCAACAACATTTCTGATTGAAGCCTTTGTGTTCTCATTCTGCCTTAATTTTTCAGTGTAACTTTCAGGATATCCACCGCCAATATATAATCCGCTGGCTTCCTCTGGAACTGCTTCATCTGCAAGCAGGCTAAAATATTTAATAACTCCCCCCGCTTCCTCAAGTGCACGCAGATTCTCCTCATAATAGAAATTAAACGCCTCATCACGGGCAACAGCGATAATCGGCTTATCACTTCCAGTTACTACACTATCTTGCAAACTATTCTCCGCACTGCTTCCTGTATCTTCATATTCTGGTGCCGACCCTGCGATACGCACAAGCTTCTCCCAGTCTATCGAATCCTTCATATGCTCGTACATTCTGGCAATCCTGTCTTTCACCCCATCCGTATTGTCTGGTGTTATAAGTCCAAGATGTCTGCTTTCCATCATAAGCTCTTTGGGCATGGTTCGTATATGTCCGATTATTTCAAAATTGCATTTATTATTAGCGTATCTTTCATTATACTCATCCAGAACCTGATTATATACCACATCACCCATATTGTTAAATATAATGCCTTTGACAATGCCATCATCACCAAATCCTGCTATTCCCTCTGCCATCGCAAGTGCTGTAAGCGAAGTGCCCTTGGCATTGACAATGACTATAACCGGGCTTTTCGTCATTCTTGCAACCGAGTATGTGCTGTAATCACATTTTGCATTTTTCCCATCATACAGCCCCATAACGCCTTCTATAACCGCTATATCGCTGTCAGCTGAATATCTTGAAATCAGGCTGCATGCTGCATCACTGTCCGAATTTAAAAAAAATGGATCAACATTAATGCATTCCACACCTGATATAACCCTGTGAAACATAGGGTCAATGTAATCAGGCCCACATTTGAATGCATTAATCTTAAATCCATGTCTTTTAAGATAATAGAGCAGTGCACATGTAAATGTTGTCTTGCCGCTTCCACTCGAAGCCGCCGATATAAGGATTCTTGGAAGATTATTCTTTATCATGTCATCTGCTCCTATATATTCAGATTTCTATAAACTGCTTGCTTTTTGTTAATTTGCTGATACTATCTTAATCTGCCCGCATCTGTTAATTTTCTGTTACTATCATAAGCCGCTCACATCTGTTAACTTACCCTTGCTCTCTGCAAGCTGGATAATTTCACTGTTAATCTTATCATACTCGCCATGCTCACATCCACAGTCAATTACATAATCCACACTTTCAAGCAGCTTATACATTCTATTCTTGTTCTCCTCCGATACTGGTGTAAATGCTTTCTGAACCACAACATCTGCGGCAAGTGCCTTTGCAACTGGAATATCACAGTCATTTTCATAAAGCAGCCCTGCATAAAATGCTCTGCATTTCTTCTGCAATCTGCGGTAAATTTCTATTCCACTGCCATTGCCGCCTATTACAAGAACATCTGGCTTGTTGTCTGATTTTTTCAATTCAACACTTCCGAATTGATTTTCATATACACCATCATCAAGTCCAAACAGCTTCTCTATTGTATTGCCATTGAATATCTCCTCAGGTGTTCCAAGCATAAGCATTTCTTTACCATTGACACACAGAATTCTATCTGCCAGCTTATAAGCAAGATCAATCTCATGCAGCGAAAGAATTATTGTTATCCCACAATTTGCCATGTCTCTTAATATATTAAGGAGTTCCAGCTTATACCTTATATCAAGATAGGATGTAGGCTCATCAAGTATCATTATATCTGGCTGCTGGCACAAGGCTCTTGCAAGCATGATTCTCTGACGCTGTCCATCACTTATAGCATCAAAACTTTTATCAGCAAGTTCAAGTCCGTTGACACTCTCCAGTGATTCCCGCACAATTCTTTCATCCTCATCTGTCAGCCTTCCAAATCCGTCTGTATAAGGGTAACGTCCCATAGCAACAACATCTCTGCACGTAAGAAGCTCTGGCTCTATTCTTTCTGTCAGCACAACCGACATTCTTGTTGCAAGATCTCTTACACTGATTTTGTTGAGTTCTGTATTATCAAGCGTTACAACACCACTTATCCTTGATAACTGTCTTGTGAGTGTCTTTAAAATCGTGGATTTCCCCGCACCATTAGGTCCAATAAGGGCTAGTATCTCGCCTCTCTTTACGTCTATATTGACATTATCAACAACTGATCTGCCACTGTAGCCAACACACAGCTTATCCGTACTTATATAAGCATTTCCCATCACTGCTGCCCCTTTCTCTGTTTAAGCATAAGTGCTATGACAACTGGCGCACCAACAATCGATGTCACTGTTCCAAGTGATAATTCTGTAGGTGCAAGTATTGTTCTTGCACACAGATCACACAGCATACAGAACACTCCTCCCGTCAGAAATACAGTCGGAATCATAATAATCGGTTTAGCTGTCTTCAACAAAAGTTTGGTAATATGTGGCACAGCTATTCCAACGAATGCTATAGGCCCAGCAAAAGCTGTAACACACGCTGACAGCATGCTTGAAAGAATAATAAGCACTATACGGAACAGCTTGATATTAACACCCATACTCCTTGCATATCCCTCTCCAAGCTGATATGCAGACATTGGCTTGCTTACAAATATTGTCACTATAAATGTCACCAGTACAATAGCAGATGCGACCTTGACATCAGACCATTTGGCTCCTGAAAAGCTTCCCAGTGACCAGTGTGTCAGATTGACAATCTGCGCCTCATTGGCAAAGTTAATCATAAAATCTGTAATCGCACTGCAAATGTTACTTACCATTATACCTATAACGAGAAGTACAGACATATTATGCACATATCCTGCAAAAAGCAATACGAATAACATAGATATCATTGAGCCTGCAAATGTTACAACAACTGTAAGACCCACTGGCATAGAAGAGAAAAACTGTACAAACACAATTGTAAATGCCGCCAGAAGCATTTTAGCTCCCGCCGAGATTCCTAACACATATGGACCAGCTATAGGATTGCGGAAAAATGTCTGCAAAAGAAAGCCTGACAGGGCCAAAGCCCCGCCAAGCACCGCTGCTGTCATCATTCTTGGAAGTCTTATCTTCCATATTATGTTATAACTCGATATATCTGTCTGCTTCTTCAACACAATAATGTCAAAAATCTCTCTTACATTAATATGCACGCTTCCTGTATTGATATTAGCAATAACAGCCATAACAAACATAAAAATCAAGAATATAAATACAAGCAGATACCTGAGCCCATTATTTTTATTTGATAACAATTTCGTCTTACTCATTTTATTTTAACTTGAACAGATATGTATACTTATCTGTAGTAGAATCTGATGATGATACAACCTTGCTGATATCGCTTATTATGTTACCGATTGTGCTTGATGTCTGGAAGAAATCTGCTGTAGTACACCATACATTGCCATCCTTAACAGCCTTCATATCTCCAAGTACTTCACTCTTTGCAACAAGATCTGCTATTGTAGCTGGCTTGCCACCCATGCTCCAGATATAGATAATAATATCTGCATCCTTAGCTGAAGAATAGAAAGCCTCTGCCTCCATCTTAGTTGTACCAGTCTTACCTACACCAACCTTGCCATCAAGAACATACTTACCACCGGCAAGTGTTACCATCTTAGTCATATAATCATCACTGTTACGCGTATAAAGGTCACCCTTGGATGTTATATAGAATACTGCTACAGTCTTATCTGTTGACTTAGAATTATTCTGGATATCTGTTACAAGCTTCTCCTGCTCTGCAAAATGCTTATCAGCCTCAGCTTCCTTGTTAAATAAAGCTCCGTACACCTTAATCCACTCAACTCTTGCTAATGGATGATCCTCTGCACTTGACTGGTCAAGAATGTAATTGACATTAAGCTGCTTGAGCTTGTCTGCAACTTCATCCTTTAACATAGTTGAGAATACACCAAATGTAGAACCTGAAGCTGCAATCATCTCATAATCTGGCTCCTGATAAGAACCAATATACTTAATGTCACCTGATTCAAGCTTATTCTTAACACTGTCAATATACCATCCACTCTTGTCTGTTGTTGTAAGAGATACCTTATCAAGACAATCTAATGAATTAAGTAATGACATTGTAGGTGTTGATGATACTAAGATATTGTCAATTGGCTGCTGTAATACACATACATCACTGTCAATATCAGTTGGAACTGCCATTCCCTCTGGAACTACAAGGAATGGATTGTTCTGTGTAATCTTAATCATCTTATATCCGCCCTTGTATACATCTATAGATACATTTTTTGCATACTTAAATTCAACGCTGTGGTCAAGCTCAAGCTTGCCTGAATACTGTGATGCCTCATTAGCTGTCTTGTTATTGCTGTCAGCATTAGTGTTGCCACATGCCACAACAGACACAGCCATAGCTGCTATCATTACGCAGGCTGCAATTTTTTTGAAAATGTTTTTCTTAATCATTATCTTTCCCCTTTTATCATTGTCGTTATTCAGACAGATTATCAGAAACTCTGCTGATAACCCCGCCTATCTTGCTTCTGACGTGCTCATATCCGTCTTTGCCATGGCAGACTGTACAGTTGGTACAATCTTTAATTCCTTTAGCTGTTATACGGTAATTGCCACCACACTCTTTACCAAGTGCATACAGCGGACAATAGCAGAACAGACAGTTCAATTCCTCTCCTTCAGGCATCTTATGACATGGGTAATACTCACAATCACGATTACAGAAAAACTTATAATTATTCCCGCTCATCAATATCTCCAGACCTGCACCTAATACGGAATGTACATGTATAGCATTATAAGTAAAAATATATGTGTAACAAGTATCAGTGGAACACCAACTGTAAACTTCGCATGCTTAGTCTTATGTCTGTAAAACTTCATTCCAAGCAGTGCCCCAAGTGCCCCGCCTAACGCTGCAAATCCCATAAGTGAACCTTCTGGTATTCTCCACTCATGCTTAATTGCCTTGTGCTTATCAATGCCGAATATCACAAATGTTACAACATTGGCTACAAACAGATATAAAAATATTAAAACCCACATATTATTACACCTGTGCGTATGTTCTTTCCATAAATTCTCTTGTTGCTATTGCATTCTCTGGAACAGTATTCTCAAGAGTAACATGTACATATGGCTTGTATTCCTTAATCTTCTTTAAGAGAAGTGGATAATTAAGTCCGCCTGTACCTGCTGCTATTGATTTAAGCTCATCACCCTCAACAATATAATCTTTGCAGTGTACAACAGCAATCTCATCTCTTAAAAGTTCAAATGCTTTCTCTATAATCTCATCCTGCTGTGAAAGATTATCTACACATAAAAGGTTAACCGGGTCAAATATTATCTGAAGGTTAGGTGAATCGATTGCATCAAGAACCTTTCTTGCTCTCTCAACTGTATACACGATATGCTTCCATACTGGCTCGATAGCCACGATAACGCCGAACTGTTCAGCATATTTAACGATTGGTCTCAAATTCTTAATGAATTCCTCTAAAGCCTCTTCTGTGTGGTTAGCTGGCTCGTACTTGTACTCTTCATTGACAGCACCTGTCTCTGTTCCAACAACACCGCATCCTAATATGCTTGCAAATCTGATATGAGCCTTGTACTTCTCAACTATCTGTGCATGCTTCTCTGGATTAGGATTACAAAGGTTAAGATAACAGCCAAGTACAGCAACATCTACCTTATTCTCCTGACAAAGTTCCTTCATATACATAGCAAGTCCCGGAGTCATTGTACATATATCTGGCTTGAACTCCTTGATTGATTTGCTTAATGCTATATGCATACATTTAAATCCCTGATTGTGAATATTAGGAATTAACTGTTCAAGTGGCGCATATGCCACGTCATGTGCTCTGATACCTAAACGCATGTGATAATCCTCCTGTTAGTACGAATTTTCATGAATATATTACATTGTACTACCTTTAGAATATTCCGTCAATTAAGCACTACAGAGCTGTTTTTCATTATAAAGTGGGCTATATTTTCTGTACAATAGATAAAAATACAGGTTATCCATAGTTTAAAGCTATGGATAACCTGTACCTGCAATATCAAATACGCCCTATAGCAGGATTATTCTATAAGGCGTATCTATAATAATCATCCAGTTATACAATCCACTATGCCTGTGGCTTCCACAGTCCTGTATCCGATATGGCCTTATAATATGTAATAATCGGAATCAGTCCCTGTGCAAATCCTTTGGTTCCTTCTCCATCGACAACAACTGCATCCTCGACAACTTTCTTGGCACCAAGCGATGTCTTAGCCATATTAGCCACTGCCTTTTTAAATGTCTTAATACCAGGCTTTAGATATTTGACATCACCTGTAAGCTCGTATCCTATCGCAAGCGATTCAAGAAGCAGTGCATTATTGCCAAGTCTTGCAAGGCTAGGAAGCTCTTTATAATAGAACAGTCCCACATCAAGAAGGCAGTTCTCTATTAAGTCATCAATCGCTTTAAGAAGCATTTCCTTGATATCCTCTCTTGGAAATACCCTGTAATAACGCATTACTGAACCAACGGCTACTGAAATCATAAACCCCACTCTTACAGTTGTATTATCTGTATAAGGAGCAAGCCATTCGCCGTACTCATCTGTCCATGCCTTAAAGCTGTTGATTATCCACTCACATTTGGCGAGCCATCTCTCATCACCAGTCTCAACATACATGGCTGTGAGTGTTCTCAACGCCCATCCTGTCTCTCTTGCATTAGCCTCGCCCGGCTTTGCATACATAGGAGTATCAAGAAGCCTTGACACATTATCAGCTATGCCAAGTGCCGCCTCAAGTCCTCTCTCATCACCTGTAAAGTGATAATAATCTATAAGACCTTCAACCCACTCATGTGAGCACACCATAAGTCCGTTATCGCAGTGACCCGCTGTATGCTCCCACTGTCCACCTATTCTTAAAGGATTATCGCTGTAGTGGCATATATCCACATCCATCCAGTGTGATGCGGCTGTCACAAGATAATCATGGAATCTTCTTATTCCAGTTCTTGCATACTGTAAGGCACATGAATGTGGGTAATCATATTCGTTATTGCTCCATACAGCCCTTCCGTTACCTCTTCCCTGACGGGTATAATTGGCATCTATTGTATCGCCCCAGTTCATCATTCCATAACATCTTGAATGTGAATCGCCCTTTGTAATAAGTGCAATCTCCACATCATCATCTAAAATATCAGGGAACACATCTATCATAACACCAGCTTCTTTGAACACTGACGGACTAATATATGGCTTATCTGGCATCTGGTATATAAGGCTTCTGTTATCAAGCTCAAGTATTGATTCTGATGGAGTATGAAAATGCATTAAAAACTTCTGCTCTCTCGCCATTCCAGAATGCATAACAACCTTGTTAACTCCCTCTGGCACAAGCATAATAACTATACCATTCTTATCTGCCTTCACTGCCTTAGGGTAATTCTGCTGTGCCTGATAGACAGTGATACACACACCGCCGTCCTTATCAGTTCTGTCTGCCATAAATGTTCCATAGAATACCTCTCCGAAATGCTCATTAGCTTCATTAATAAGGTGCTTGTCATCAATTACTCTGTTAACCTCATAGCCATCTCTTCCTATAAAGAAGTCTGTCTTGTAATTAGAGATTGCCGCTATTGTCCTCACGCCTGACACATCAATTCTTTCATCAAACATAGGAAGCTCTGTTATACCTCTTGTAAAATATACAGGGCCTGTTGTATTAGAATTATCTGTAAGCTTATCACCACAGCCTGTTGAATCTGGCTCTGAATCATATTCCATGGCTGATAATCTGTCATCTAATGCAGAGTCCCTGTCTGCCTTGGCATAGAAACACAACGATGCAACATGAAGTGAACCAGAGCTCGTATTAAATAATCTGTATGAAATCTCAACCCATGGTTTCCCAGCATATGCAGTAAGCCTTATCTGGAATTTATATGTATTGTCACCATCTGATGATACATTACTTCCATCGGCTGTAAGAATAGTGCACACATCACCCTGCTCTGCTATGCACCATTTACCGATTTTGACATCATATTTAATTCCATTGCCATCTTTAAGGTATGGTCCCAAAAAGTTATCCTTCGTATAATCTTTATATCCATCATGTACACTCTCAAATATTCCATCTGAATCATCTTTAACGCTGAATTTAAGCACACCTGTATCAACTGTATATCCATCACCATTGTCTGTAACACTAAGTTTCATATAGTCTGACTTTTCTGATATACTTCCCGCACCATCAAGTGCCAGTTTAAGTGTTGTTCCTTTATTACCTGGAAGGTCTGCCTGAAATCTTACATACATATATCTTATAGACCCATCTTGATATCTTGATGTAACTTTGGTCTGTGAAGGCATCTTCACACCATTCTGATATATTGACACATTATCTGTATTATAAAGCTTTCCCTTGCCAACTGGAATACACACGCCGCATGGTTCAGCCATCCTGTCATATCTATATAGCTTATCAAACATAATATCAATCATATCTGCCATAATCACATCTCCTTTAAAATTCCTTTTATTCAAAAATTTTTTAATTTGAATCAATAAATTATCTGTAAATCATAAATTCTGTAAAATCATCTTTACATTCAATCAATTCTTATATGTTGTTAATATATTAACATATAACCAGGTTAGTCTCCACTAAAATAAAATATCTTCTATGCAATTTTACAGAAAAATAGCATTCTTTTATAAATTAATATAGGACTTACACTTAAAATCTGATATACTAACATCTGTATGATTCAGACAACTATCTGAATTATTATATAGTAAATGGAGTGAATTAATTTGAATTATGCAGAGATAAAATTCTGTGATATTGCCAACGGCCCCGGCGTAAGGACTTCTCTTTTTGTAAGCGGCTGCACACACAGATGCAAAGGCTGTTTTAACGAGATTGCATGGGACTTTAACTACGGCAAGCCATTCACAGAAGAGACAATCAGTGAAATACTGGACTCACTTAAGCCCGGATATATAACAGGCTTTACACTGCTTGGCGGTGAACCATTTGAGCCAGAAAATCAGCCAGAGGTTCTCAACCTTCTTCGGAAAATCAAGGCAGAATACCCTTCCAAGTCCGTCTGGTGCTTTACCGGATACCTTTTTGACAAAGATATCCTCGATAATATGTGTAAGAATCTTCCACATACAAGAGAAATTCTTGACTACATAGATGTCCTTGTCGACGGGCCATTTATGATGGATAAAAAGGATATGATGCTGAAATTCAAAGGCTCAAGCAACCAGCGCACAATTGATGTACAGGCTTCGCTTGCATCCGGTGATATTGTGTTATTCGATCTGGACAGCATCTAGCGATATATTTATGCAATAGCTTGAACCATAGCCAGATTAGCTATGTAACTTATTTATAATTAATCAAGGAGATTTAAAAATATGAATATTATGCAGACTAACGTCAAAATCAAGAAATTAAACCCTGCTGCCACTACTCCAACTTATGGCACAGAATTTGCCGCAGGCGCAGACCTCTACGCTTGTACTGATGAAAGCATCACTATCAATCCCGGCGAAACTCAGTTCATACATACAGGACTTGCCATGGAAATTCCAGAAGGACTTGTAGGACTTATCTATGCAAGAAGCGGAATGGCATGCAAGAAAGGTGTTGCGCCAGCCAACAAAGTCGGCGTAATTGACTCTGATTACAGAGGCGAGATTATCGTTGCCCTCTACAATCATTCTGAGACACCTCTTGTCGTTAACAACGGCGAGCGCGTTGCACAGATGGTTTACGCGCCATATTACCATGCACAGTTTACAGAAGTTAACGAACTTGAAGATTCTGTAAGAGGTGAAGGAGGATTTGGCTCAACAGGGGTAAAATAAGTGTAAATTTTAAAATTTACATTTCTTTTACAACGGATAGATGGTAGTTTTTACAAATTCATGTATATACTTAATATACAGAGAAGGAGGTGACTACTATATGAAGGTTACTTTTGAAGATGTCAGAAAAAATAAAGCTGTGAATACGTATATCGAGAAGGCTGATGAATCATTGATTGCTCTCGGTTATACGGATCACAGCTTTTCTCATGTTAATAAGGTTTCAAAACTGGCAGGGGATATACTTACAACGCTTGGATACAGCGACAGAGAGGCTGAACTGGCAAGAATTGCAGGATATCTTCACGATATTGGAAATGTTATCAACAGAATTGACCATGCACAGTCTGGTGCTGTCATGGCATTTAGAATATTAGATAAGATGGGGGCTGATTCAGAAGATATTGCAACAGTTATAGCAGCTATAGGCAACCATGATGAATCGACAGCTTATCCTGTTAACGCCGTTGCCGCCGCTCTTATCATCGCAGATAAGACAGATGTGCGATACACAAGAGTCCGCAATCAGGACATTTCTACATTTGACATTCACGACCGGGTTAATTATTCAGTTAAAGAAAGCACAGTTGAGATTGTAAAGGATTCACATATCGAACTTACAATCAAGATTGATACATCTATGTGTACTGTAATGGATTATTTTGAAATATTCTTAGAGAGAATGGTTCTCTGCCGCAAAGCTGCTGAGAAACTTGGAATCCAGTTCTGGCTTGTAATCAATGGTCAACGCATGATTTAAAGGAGACAATCTATGAAAAAGACTTATGTAATCGACACTAATGTTTTTATCCAGGCACCTTACGCTACCAACTGTTTTGATGACAATGATATTGTTATACCACTTGTCGTTCTTGAAGAACTTGACGGATTGAAAAAATCAGACGGGGATAAAGGTGCAAATGCAAGAGCTGCAGTAAGAATTCTTGAATCATACCGCATCAAAGGCGACCTTCTTGCTGGCATTGCCACAGAAAATGGTGGTTCTATAAGAATTGAGAAAAATTATGTCAACGTATCACTCCCACAAGACCTTCCCGATGACAAACCGGACAACAGAATTCTTATGGTATGCATAGGTCTTTCCGATGAATTTCCAGATAAACAGATTGTGCTTGTAACTAAAGATATTGTACTCCGTCTTAAAGCCCAGATTATAGGAATTAAAGCTGAAGATTTCACAACAGAACAGATAAGCAGTGAAGATGCTGGATATACTGGACGAATTGAACTCTACATTCCAGAGGATTCTATCAAGGAATTTAAGAAAAATGGTATTAAATCAGAACATTTATACCAGACAGACGAAGAAGGCAATGTTTTCCACCCAGAATTATTTGAAAATGAATTCGTAACTCTGCGCGCTGACCAGTCTCCTAAGAAAACTCTTCTCGGACGCGTCCACGGCAAAAAGGTAGTTCCACTCGAATACAAGAAAAGCAAGCCATATGGAATATCTCCGCGCAATGTCGGACAATATTTTGTTCAGGAAGCCCTTATGACCTGTGCCAAGAAAGCTCCTCTTGTAATCATAAAAGGCATGGCTGGTACCGCCAAAACCTTCTACTCACTCGCTGTCGGAATGGAGAAAGTTTTTAACAATCCAACTAACGAATACAGAAGAATCATAGTGTGCCGCCCTAATGCTCAATTTGATGACGACATCGGTTTCCTTCCTGGCAGTGAACAGGATAAAATTGCTCCACTCATGCGCCCTGTAATTGATAATCTCGAACAGATTCTTGATTCTGACACCGAAAACCGCTATGAAGATGAGCAGGAACTCTCAGATAAGATTTCAGAGATATTTGAAAGAGGAATCATCCAGACAGAAGCCCTCAACTTTATCAGAGGACGTTCTATCGCCAAAACATATCTTATAATAGACGAAGCCCAGAACATGACCCCTAATCAGGTCAAAGGCATAATCACAAGAGCCAGCGAAGACACCAAAATCATCCTCCTAGGCGACCCAAACCAGATTGATAAACCATTTCTTGATGAAAAAACCAACGGCTTATCCTACGCCGCCAAATACATGAAAGGCAGCCCCCTCTGCTGGCAGATAACCCTCTCCGCCAACGAATGCGAACGCTCCGCCCTAGCCCTAGACGCCGTAAACCGCCTATAAATATATTCCATATATAAATGTAAGCAACATCAACTCAACTATGTTCGATTGCCAACTACCACGCTAGCCTACTAGTCTACTCACAATTAAATAAATGAAATTCCCACCGCTGCTACCTTACAGCCCGGCACTCTGCCGTAAGCATATATATGACTTGCCTGACGACTGCCGTGTGGGTCTTAGGATGGTGTTAGACAAAAGCTAAGCCGACTGCTAAACGTCCAAACGAAGTGCGTTTTTAGCAAGTCGGCTTTAATAAGCTTTGTCGTGCCATCCTTAGAGCCACTAGGCACAAAGTCCCCGCAAGTCATATATGTGCTTACGGCAGAGTGCCGGGCTGTAAGGCAGCAACGGTGGGAATTTCTCCCATATTTATTTAATTCTGTGTGTTTACTGCATTTTCAATAATAAAATCCTGTGTCTTCTGCATAACCATAGCAACTACAATCTTGTCCTTGCCATATTTCTGCTCAAATGCTGTTTTATCACCATAATTATTATCAGATGCGAACTGCTCAAGGTCTCCCTTGTACTCATACTCAGTTACTGTGATGCCCTCTTTCTCAGCAATCGCACATATAATCATCTCCTGGGCTATGTTCTTTTTAACATAATCCTCAAATGACATGTTCATATTCTCCTGACAGTACTCATCAACAGTCTGGTTCTTCATAAGAGAATACATTTTGATAGATGACTCATATTCATCCTTCTTAGCATTAAGGAAATCCTCTGGATATCCAGTAACCTTGCAAACCTCCTGAAGCTGGATAAGGATTGCATTCTTTGTCTGTTCCTGTATCTCTTCATTAATTGAATCGGCAAGTTCTTCTTTAAGCTTCTGTCTGTATTCATCAACTGTGTTAACATCAAAATGCGCCTGTACATATGCATCTGTAATCATAGGCACATTAGCCTGCTCAATCTTAGTCATGGTAATCTCGAATACTATCTTCTTACCTGCATACTCTGATGCCTGTGTAAATGTCTCAGGAACAACAAGCTGTGCAATCTTAGTTTCTCCTGTTTTCATTCCGTAGAGTTCATCAACAAATCCATCAATATAGAATGTGTCTGTTCCAAGAACAAGCTCATAATCATTATCTGAGAAACCTGAAACATTAAGACCATTAATAGAGGCAGAAAAATCAAGTGTAACCTTATCTGTATCTACAGCTCCTCTTGATGTTATCTCCTGATATGTTATGTTGTCCTTCTGGTCACTTGTCATTCTGTCATTGATAATCTTTTTCTCAATGGCGTCTGTATCAACTGAATATTTAAGGCCCTTATATTCTCCTAACTGCACATAATCAGTTGGATTATAACCATATGATGGGGTAATCTTGGTATTACATCCAAATGTTCCAATAGTAAGTAAAACAAGTGCCACACATGCACTTATCTTCTTAACTGTACTAATATTACGCATAAATATATCCTCCGATTTCAAACAATCTTGATAATAATACCATAAAAAGCGCATATTTCATAGCATTTTCATAAATAATTCACATAATCTAATAAAGGTCTTCGCCAGAAAACTGACAAAGACCTTTAAATATGTTCAATTATTATTATACTAATAATTAATTATGCAAGCTTAGACTTAGCAAGCTCTGCAAGCTTTGCAAATCCTTCTGCATCGTTGATTGCCATCTCTGACAATACCTTTCTGTTAAGATCTACATTAGCGAGCTTAAGACCGTGCATAAGCTTGCTGTATGATAAACCATTCATTCTTGCAGCAGCATTGATACGAGCGATCCATAACTGTCTGAACTGTCTCTTCTTCTGCTTTCTGCCCTTATAAGACTCTGTAAGAGCTCTCATAACTGACTGCTTAGCAACTCTATACTGCTTAGATCTAGCTCCTCTGTAACCCTTAGCGAGCTTTAATACTCTATTGTGCTTCTTCTTTGCGTTCATACCGCCTTTAATTCTTGCCATTTTATATTCCTCCTTCTATACCTACCCGCAAATTAAAGGTAAGGCATGATCTTCTTCATTGTCTTTACATTAGTTGCATCTGTCATAGCTGCGTGTCTAAGATTTCTCTTTCTCTTAGTTGTCTTCTTTGTAAGGATGTGGCTCTTGAAAGCTTTAGCTCTCTTTAACTTACCTGTACCAGTTACTTTAAAACGCTTTGCAGCTGCTCTCTTTGTCTTTACCTTTGGCATAATAAACCTCCTAGAAAATAATCAAATAGTAAATTATATTTTAACGTTTTTCAGTTAAAAACATCATCATGCTCCTGCCTTCCATCTTAGGAGCTTTCTCAACTACTGCAACATCGCTTAATCTCTCAGCGAAATCTGAAAGGATATGCTTGCTGCTCTCGATATGAGCCATCTCACGTCCTCTGAATCTTAATGTAACCTTTACCTTGTTACCCTTCTCTAAGAACTTTCTTGCAGCGTTGCACTTAGTATTAAGATCGTTAACATCTATGTTAGGTGATAATCTGACCTCTTTAGTCTCAACTGTCTTCTGTTTCTTCTTGGCTTCTTTCTCTTTCCTGATTAATTCGTACTTATACTTGCCATAATCAATCAGTTTACATACAGGTGGCTTTGCAGATGGTGCAATCATAACTAAATCTACTTCTGCATCCTTAGCAAGCTTGAATGCATCCTTAGATGACATAACCCCAAGCTGTTCTCCATCCGCACCAATAACACGGACTTCCTTTTCCCTGATCTGTTCGTTAATCAATAAATCGCTAATGGCTGTATACCTCCTAAAAATGTAAATAAAAAAAGTGGATAGCTTAGACTATCCACTGAACAACCAATCACAAAAGCATAAAAATGCTTTCAATAAAAAGTATTAACCCGAGTCGCCCTTGCGCTGAGGTGAGAGTGGATACTCTTCTTTAATTTCACAACAGTAGTATATTATCACTGATTAAATAAGTTGTCAACCAAAATTTAAAATATTTTGCAATTGATATTATCTGTGATAACTGCTGAAGTATATCATATCTATTGCAGTTCTGCAATACCTGACAAAGCAACATATTTAGCTGATATTCTGTACCATGTTGGAAAATCCACTATTCCCGAAACCGGCATATCGAATATCTTCTGGAATCTGCTGACTGCCTCCGCTGTCCTCTCCCCATATATTCCATCAGCTACAAGCGCAGGGATTGAGTTATAAAACTCCCCTATAAGATTAAGCTGCTGCTGTATCTGGCGTACTTTCTGACCTGAAGAACCTATATCAAGGTCAGCTCCCGGCCATGATGATGGAATGCCTGCAATCTGTTCAGCAGTATTAATATACATTGAATCACCATAATAGTATCTTAATATTTCTATTGCGCTATACTTCTGGTCACCAAGATATTTACTGCCCCACTGGCTCATCCAGTTAGGACATGTTACCCTCTTTCCATCACAGTACTGTGTAAGTATTGGCTGCTTGACATTCGGCCTTGACAGATAAAGATTAAACAATTCATCAACAAGATTAGAAATATTATCAAATATGTTACGCCCAAATATCCATTTATGATCATATGCTGTTGATGATGTTATGGTAAAGTTATAACCTTTATTCCTGTAAAACTCTGTGTATACCCTGTTTAATGTAAATGACATAATAGCAAGTATATTGGCTTTGATTGTTTCATCCGGCCACGTTGAATATATCTCAGAGCACGCAACATTTTTAATATAATCCGCATATCCGACATAGTAATCTTTAGCCGTTGAGTCTGTAGGTGCTCCATCATGCACAACGATTGTCTCTGGAATAACAACCTGTGACAAAACAATCTGTCCCTGATTGTTGACTGGCTGTATCTCTCTTTCTGGAATTTTTTCTGGATAATTGCCAAAAAGTGTATTAGCAGGAATTAATATGACATCAGGTGCCTGGTTAATCCTTGCTCCTCTTATTCTCGCATTGCAAAAGCTGTTAATCCCCGAAAACACTTCTGCCCCACCAACAACATAATCTTCATATCCAGGCGCAGCAATCCTGACCGTATACTGTGAATATGGCTGGTTATCGCTTGGCTCCATACTGTACTCAAGCGGAGGAGCTGCCAGCTGTAACATAGGCGTCGCACCATCTGAATCTGTTCTTATCTCTTCAATAACGTTGTCAGGCTCACCAGTATACGATATATCCACCACTGCATTTGATACCGGGCGCATCGTCTCTTCATCCACAACATTAATCCTTAGTCCACCATAATCATCTGCGCTCATCCTGTTTTCTAACGTTCTCACATAGTTAACATTCACGGATATTCCTCCATGCAATATAATCACATGCAAATATATGCTGTATATAGGAAATGTATGTCATTTATCTATATCATCTGGATTGTAACTCTTACACAGCATACGAATATAATAAGATGACACTCATTATCAGGAGTTCTTATGTCTGATATTACAATTGCCTTAGATGCCGGACATGGCGGAAGCGACCCCGGCGCAGTATATGGAAACAGAATGGAAAAAGACGATGCTCTCAGACTGACTAAAGCAGTCGGTAAAATTCTTGAAGATAGCGGCGTTAATGTATTCTACGTAAGAAAAAGTGATGAATATGAGACTCCATTGAAAAAAGCAACTGATGCCAATAATGCCGGTGCTGATTATTTCATATCTATACATCGCAATTCTTCCGAAGAACCTAACCAGTATAACGGAGTTGAAACACTTGTATTCAAAGATAGCGGAATCCGTAACACACTCGCAAAAAACATCAATGCTAATCTCGAAAAAGCTGGATTTAAGAATCTCGGAATCACACCGCGCCCTAACCTTGTTGTATTAAAAAGGACCAGAATGCCAGCCGTCCTTGTCGAAGTTGGCTTTATTAACTCCGATACAGATAATAAAATATTTGACAATAATTTTAACGAAATTGCCCAGGGAATTGCCGATGGAATCTTAAAAAGCATATATTCAGAAACTAATATAACAGAAGCTGGCAGTTCCACTTCCATCGCAGATGAACCCGTCACTGCTGAACCTGTATCTGTTGATGATAATATGAACATGAATAATAATCCTATACCGCAGGACACATCAGGTTCTTTTGCCAGACGTAATTGTGACTGTCCTTGTATGGAAGAAGATGCCGCACTCTACAGAGTTCAGGTTGGTGCTTTCTCTAACAAAGAAAATGCTGACAGAATGCTTGATTCTCTGACAATAGAAGGTTTTCCTGCATTTATACTGTATGAGGATAATCTCTACAAAGTCCAAGTTGGCGCTTTCCAGTATCTTACCAACGCAATCAAGATGGAACAGCGTCTTAGACGCTATAGATACAATACGTATATTGTATACAGATAAGTGCAATTTACACTTCGCTAAACTCAAATTTTGGCTTAATCATACAAAAACTAAAGAATAAATCCAAAACACATGAATTTCACACCAGAATTTTAAGCGCTTTGGATTTCTTATAAAAAAAGCTGCGTAAAAATCCTCTTTCTTAGAAAATCTCGGATTTTTATGCAGCTTTTATTCATATCCAGCCAAATCATAATATTATAATGTATTATAATGTACCCCATGCAGTGGACACGTACATGCAAATTATTTACCTAAAATTCTAGCTGTCCCCTACTGGATAAATGAATCAATTGATATAATCTGATTCAACACTTTAATATTACTCATAGCCTCTGACACTATAGTCTGATACTGGCTGTTAGTAAGCTGTGCCACATCTATAGCATTTGTAAAATCTGCAGCACTTACTGTAAGCCTGTTATCATCAGATAATCCTGTCTGCCCATGATAAGATAATTTAATATCACTGGAATTAATCTGTGATGAAATATTATATGTACTCTCATCTGCTCTCTCAAAAGATGATACCAGGGTATCTTCTTTGTATGACATGTTATATGACAGATTGGTTATCTGCCCCTTCAAAAAGCTTTCTACAACAACTGCACCACTGCCATTATCATCATTGTTGTTAATTTCATATGCAACGATACGATTTCCATCACCAACATATATTGTCATATCAAATCCTTCAAAATTCTCAAGATGCTTTCTCACAGCACTTTTAAGCTTCTCTCTTGAATTCTTATAATATGAACTTATAAGTGTTCTATATCCAGATATTGAATCATCATCATATATAGCCTCTATCGCAGCATCTGCACCATCTATAAGTGCATCCTTAGTAACTGTCACATTATAGCATGTTGTAGTCTGCTTATATGAACCACTCGAATATTCCTTATTTCCAACCTTTGAATAAATAAATTCCTCAGCCGCCTTTGCCAGACCTTTCTGTATATCATCAACAACGCTCTGGATTGCTTTAGAATATGAATCGCCTTCTTCCTTATCGACAGAATCAAGAAGCTTCATCATATAATCTATATCACCTTTATCAAAACCAATATCGAGATTTGAATTGCCAGCCTCAACAGATGATTTATCAAGATTATTAATAACATCTTCAAGACTCATCTTATAATTATATGAACTAAGCTGTGGTACTTTAAAATATAATGCCTTGTCATCAATGTAAAAATCAAGTGAAGCAACGTCTGCACCAGCTTCATCAGCAGCTAATAAAATGCTTCCACCAATTGCCCTGGACTTTCCATCAATACCATAATTATACCTGATTGTGTTCGTTTTGATGTAATCAAGCATGTTATCTGATTTGTATGTTAAATCATCATATGTAATATATCCTGTATATGACTTAATTTTTCCATCTGTTATACCTTTTATGATATTATCAATATCTGCTTTAATATTATCAGACAGCTCAACGCTTGTATTCTTCATCGCTTGAATCGCTTTATTGTTAGGGTCTGTAACATTTTTTATATATGGCGCTGCAAAATATACGCCAGCACCAATAACACATATCAAAGCAATTATAACAGCCGCCAGTGTAACTCTTTTTTTCGCTGTTTTTTCCATTCTTATCCTCTTGCCCTCTTTCTTAATTTTCTTACCTTTTTCTTTCTTACAACCAGATGCTTTATTCTTTCGTATTTTACAAATTCATATATGATATCAAAATATGTCTTTTCTTCGCTTCTATCTGTAACCTGCCAGTCCTTATCACTGTCAAGGTCTGGGAAATATCTATCCGCGTCATATACGTAATCAATCTTTGTAAGGTCTGCTCCCTCGCAATATGGAAGAAACAGCTCATAGATAGACTGTCCACCTATGACATATGCTTTTTTGTCAGGATATTCGTCAACCTTATCAAGCACTTCGTCAATGGTGTGACAAATTATAACATTATCCTGCTTTGCTTTATATGACTCATTATGTGTAAGAACTATATTCACTCTTCCGATAAGTGCCGAGCTGTTAGGAAGACTTTCAAATGTTTTTCTTCCCATAATAACAACATTGCCATATGTCTCCTGTCTGAACAACTGCATATCCTCCGGGATATTTACAAGCAGTTTTCCATCCTTGCCGATTCCCCAGTTATTATCAACTGACGCTAATATTCTCATTATTGTTCCTCTCTTTCTCTGATTTTGCCGATATATAATCATTAAGATAATTAGCCACTTCTTTTTCCGATTCAAGCTTCATTACATGTAAAGCCACACTGTCGGCTTCTTTTCTTGTCCATCCTGCTATATTCTTTCTCGTCTCAAGGATTCTTGATGGCGATACAGAAAATTCATCCAGTCCAAATGATATGAGAAGCGGAATCATTCCCGGATTGGCTGCTGCCTCTCCACACATTCCAACTTCAATCCCAGCCTGTCTCGCACAGCTTATGATATGTCTTATTGACCTTAAAACAGCAGGATTGTATACAGAATACAGATATGCAACATTTTCATTGCCTCTGTCAACTGCCATTGTATACTGTGTCAGGTCATTAGTTCCTATTGAAAAGAAATCCGCCTTTGACGCCAATATATCGGCAATCAACGCTGCCGCGGGGGTCTCAATCATAACACCAACCTGTATATTCTTATCATAAGGTATCTCTTTCTTGTCAAAATCTTTACAGATGTCAGATATTATCTTTCTGGTTGATATCACTTCATCAACATTAGTTACAAGTGGAAGCATTATTCTTATATTACCATACGCACTTGCTCTTATAATAGCTTTAAGCTGTGTTATGAATACATCAACTCTTCCAAGGCAATACCTTATAGCCCTGTACCCCAAGAACGGATTGCTCTCCTTGGCAAGTCCCATATATGGAATATCCTTGTCACCACCTATATCAAGAGTTCTGATGGTTACAAATTTTCCTTTTGCGAGTACCGCCGCGCGCTTATATGCCTCAAACTGTACTTCCTCAGTAGGCATTGAATTGCCCTCCAGAAAGAAAAACTCTGTACGGAACAGTCCCACACCCTCTGCGCCGAGATTCATAGCCTTGGCACAATCCTTATCATTGCCTATATTAGCCGCAAGACAGAACCTCTCATCATCTTTAGTTTTTGTATCTTTATCTATGTACTGCTTTAGTTCCTCAATACGCTCATCGTATCTTTTTTTCTTTTTCCTGTAGATAGCAACCGTTTTATCAAGAGGTTTTACGAATACCTCGCCGTACTCGCCATCAACAATAATATCATCGCCATCTGCAACCTCATTGCATATATCAGGCACACTTAATACCGCTGGAATCTCTAGAGCTCTTGCAAGTATCGCCGCATGTGATGTCTCGCCGCCCTTCATGGCAACAATTGCCGCCACATGCTGTGTATCCATGTTAGCTGTGATTGATGGTCTTAACTCGTCTGCAACAATAACTGTATTCTCTGGAAGCTTCGATAAATCAACATTTTCTTCACCTGTAAGAATACATATAAGCCTGTCTCTTACATCCTCTATGTCTGCTACCCTCTGTCTCATGACCTCGCTGTCCATAGCAGCAAACATTCCGGCATACATCCCGCACACCTGTCTTATGGCATCCTCAGCCGTCATATTGTTATTATCAATACAATCATATACGCCATTGACAAGCTCCTCATCAGAGGCAAGATATATCTGGTTTTTCAAGATAAGTGCTGTGTTATCATCACTGTTAAGCTTCGCTTTAAGCCCGTCAATCATCACGTTGGTATTATCTATGAACTGCTGCCGTGCTTTATCAAAATGTTCCCTCTCAACTGCCGCATTGACTTCCTCACCAGACTTTGATTTATCACCACTGACCTCTTTGCTGTCCGTCACATTTTTAATCAAAAGCACATGTCCAATTCCGATTCCACCTGATGTTCCAATACCTCTAAGCATTCCTTATCCTCCCAAAGCCTATCTGTTAAATACATACTTTGACATGTTAACTATGGTCTCACTCGTATCTCTTGAATATACCGTCTCTCGCGCAAGAACCGGGTCATCTGTTATAATGTTGTCCACACCTTTGTTAGTCAGATTCTTAATTGATGACTGATTATTAACCGTCCACGCATGAATCTGTTTGCCTGAATTGTGTATGGCATCAACCATTCTCTTGGTAAGGAATGCCGCATTGACGCTGAAGAAATCCACATCATCCATATTGTAGAAATCTCCATATGCGACTACCAGTATATATCCTACCTGGATATCCGGCTGGAGCTGCTTCACTCTTCTTAAAAGTTCAATCTCAAATGATGTGACAACGCACTCATCCTGCATTCCTTTATCTTCAATCATATCTGCAACCTTGTCAGCAACAGACAATCCATAATTACCTGATTTAATTTCAATATTAACTTTAATCCTGCCTTTGGCAAAATCAAGCACTTCCTCTAATGTTGGAACCTGATCACCAGCATATTCCTTGCTGTAATACGAACCTGCATCAAGGCATTTTACCTCTTTTAGTGTCATATCTGATATATTCCTGTTAACACCAGTGGTACGCAATGCGTTACTGTCATGCATTATGACAAGCTCCCCGTCCTTTGTCATCTGGACATCAAGCTCAATATAATCCGACATATTAGTAACTGCCTGTTCAAATGCTGCCATTGTATTCTCTGGTGCTGACAGACTTGACCCTCTGTGTGCTGTTATATTAGTCTCATGGAATATGGCAATCTTTTCAAATGGGTTTTTATTAAATCCAATCACAATATACACAACATTAACCACTATTGAAAATGCAAGAATTATATAATAGACCTCTTTACGCCTTAACTTATATCTTCGTGTACATCTTATTATCTCAAATTCTATATCATCTTTTTCATAAAATGTATAGAACATATTAGAAACTAGAGCAAATGACAATGGAATCGCTGTATACAATAGAATAAATTTAGTTCCGACTCTTATATATTTAAGCACTGAAAGATATATGGCACTTCCCATATATGCCATATCAAGCAGCTTCACACCCACAACAAGTATAACTGATATTATAATATAAAACAGGGCAACAACGCCAAGAATTATAATATTATACAGCGCAAGTGACAATATTACTTTTATCAGATTATCTTTTACAATCCGGACACTTTCACTGCATGCATCTTTTATAGACCTGCCCGTAAGCATCGCTATTGAAAAAACAAAAATTCTTGGAATTACATATATAAATAATGCCGCAAGACCTATTACAAGAAGCCATTTATATAGCCAGAAGCCATTGATAACATACATACGGAACACATTTCTTGTTGTCTGCGTAAGAACCAGATTACAAGTAACTACTATGTTGACCGTCAACAATGACACAAAGAAGTACATTATTACCGGGAATTTTTTAAAATCAAAAATATATCTTACATTCTTAAATGCTGTGATAGCAATATCAAGCATGGTAACGCTGCTCCCCTGCCTGTCCGCTTCAAAGCACACTAAAAGGTACGACATCTCATACACACAGTATGCCACAAACAGCATAAGAGCTGCAAACACAACAATCCATGTAACCGGATTGGATAAAATCTTTAATATATATTCATTCGTAAGATAGTTGACACCTGATACTTTAAGGACTGCCTCAAGCAAAAGTATTAGAAGAGGATATACAATGGCTGTTGCACCCAGCTTGTATACAAGCTCAAATAGTATTATCTTTCTGCCACAGGATTTAAGCCTGCCTATACTTTCCTTAACGCCTAAAAACATCAGTCAACCATCTCTTATCTTTTTCTAATCCTTGACACCAGCTCTTCAAGCTGATGCTCTCCTATCTTTGGAATATTGACATTTAACTTTTTAGTAAAATTCAGACTGAAATCCACCAGATATGCCAGTGTAAGGATTCCACCAACAACGGCTACTATCTGCGGATTGATAAGAATTACCAGTGACTCTATGAACAGATTGACAAATCCGAACAGAAGCACTGCTATAATGCCCCAGCCTATTGTGCTTTCCAGACACAGGATACCCTTATAATTAAATGGAAGATGGTCATAATTCCACCACACCTCGCCAAATAATTTAAGCATAACCTGTGCTGTCAAGAACTCAAATGCTGTTGCACATATACTTCCAAATGCAAATAATGCAATATAATTATTCTCAATAGGCTTGAAGATATTGAACGCAATAAATACACCAAAGCCATATATAACGCAGAAAGGCATCTTGGCAAAGCCTCTGTTCTCCCAGCGTCCAAGCTGGATTCGTATGACTATGCACTCCATCATCCAGCCAAGAAAGCTGTATATAAAAAACCATATTGCAAGCTGACCTATCGTCATGCCTCTGAATATTATATCGCTCATTATCTTCCCCTACCTTGATTAACTTATGCTTACAAGCTGTCATTGTAAAGCATGTTGAAATCTTTTGTTTTCTGACTTCATATTATAATATGCTGTCAAGTGTCTTTCTGATTTCCTTGATGAAATCCTGTGTATTGCATGTTACAGGGTTTGGAAGAGTTGTTATAATAGCAAGATCCTTAGTCATCTTACCGCTCTCAATAGTCTTGATACAAGCCTCCTCAAGCTTATCAGCAAATGCTCCAAGCTCAGGTATGTTATCAAGCTCTCCTCTCTTTCTTAAAGCTCCTGTCCATGCAAATATAGTTGCTATTGGGTTAGTAGATGTCTCCTCACCCTTAAGATGCTTATAATAATGTCTCTGTACTGTTCCGTGAGCAGCCTCATACTCATAATATCCCTTAGGAGATACGAGAACTGATGTCATCATTGAAAGTGAGCCAAATGCTGTTGCAAGCATATCACTCATGACATCACCATCATAGTTCTTACAAGCCCAGATAAATCCACCCTCTGAACGAACTACTCTTGCTACTGCATCATCTATAAGTGTATAGAAGTATTCTATTCCTGCTTCCTTGAACTTATCCGCATATTCTTTGTCATATACTTCCTGGAATATATCCTTGAATGTATGGTCATACTTCTTAGATATAGTATCCTTAGTTGCAAACCATAAATCCTGCTTAGTATCAAGCGCATAACCAAAACAGCTTCTTGCAAAGCTCTCGATTGAGTCATTCTTGTTATGCATACCCTGAATAATGCCAGGACCTTCAAATTCATGGATTGTCTCTCTTGAGACATTGCCATTCTCATCTGTGAAAACAAGCTCAGCCTTACCCTTGCCTGCAATCTTCATCTCAACGCCCTTATATACATCACCATAAGCATGTCTTGCGATAGTGATAGGCTTCTTCCATGTTTTTATGTAAGGCTCAATACCTTTAACAATAATAGGTGCTCTGAATACAGTACCATCAAGTATAGCTCTTATAGTACCGTTAGGGCTCTTGTACATCTCTTTTAAGTTATACTCTGTCATACGTGCTGCATTAGGTGTGATTGTTGCACACTTAACTGCAACGCCATACTTCTTGGTAGCCTCGGCAGAATCAATTGTAACCTGATCATTAGTTTCATTTCTATGTTCAAGTCCAAGATCATAATACTCTGTCTTAAGGTCTATATATGGAGTAAGGAGCTCTTCCTTGATAAGTCCCCATAAAACTCTTGTCATCTCATCTCCATCCATCTCAACTAATGGAGTTGTCATGTTAATTCTGCTCATAGCTTTTTGCCCTCCTGATTATTGCTTATCTAGTCATCATGATACCACATTTTTTATATACGGTCAAAACATTTATGACAGCAGGAACAAAGCCTTTCTCCTTCTCAGTACTCTGGAAATGCCTGCGTGTGGGAGCTGTGAGTGGTCTGTGCCTGTGTGCAGGGTCTGTGGTCTGTAGGCTTGGCGGCTGTGTACTGTGCTGGAATGGCATTGACGACTGTCGTGTATCTCTTAGGGCGGTGTTAGGCAAAAGCTAAGTCACCTGCTAAACGTTCAAGCAACGCGCGTTTTTAGCGAGGTGACTTTAATCAGCTTTGCCGTGCCACCCTTAGAGATACTAGACACAAAGGACCTGCCATTCCAGCACAGTACACAGCCGCCAAGCCTACAGACCACAGACCCTGCACACAGACACAGACCACTCACGGCTCCCACACGCAGGCATTTCCAGAGTACTAACTATATGCTGTTTAGAACTTGCTGTTATAAATGTTTTGATTGTAATATGGGCGTGGCTCTGATATAATTTGGATTTGAAGTTATAATAATATATATAGCGATGGCAAGGAGGATTAATATGTGTGGATTTGCAGGATTTACAGGCTATCTGGAAAATGGTAAAGACGTACTCACTGATATGATGAACAGAATCATTCACAGAGGTCCTGACAGTGCTGGCCAGTACATTGACGACAAGGCATACATGGGATTTAGACGACTTAGTATTATCGACCTCGATAACGGAAGCCAGCCTATGTTTAATGAAGATAGAAAAATAGTCATTACATTTAATGGTGAAATATATAATCATAGAGAATTAAGAGAAGAACTTATTGCAAAGGGACATATATTTGCTAACAACTCTGATACAGAGGTTCTTATACATGCATACGAGGAATATGGCAAGGACATGTTAAACCGTCTGCGCGGCATGTTCGCTTTCGTTATATGGGACAGCGAGAAAGAGACTATATTTGCAGCAAGAGATTTCTTTGGAATTAAGCCTTTCTACTACACAGTTACAGATGATGGACATCTCATATATGCATCTGAGATTAAGAGTATTCTTGCTCATCCTTCATATAAAAAGGAAGTTAATCCGGTTGCTCTGGAAAACTACCTCACTTTCCAGTACTCTGTTCTTGAAGAGACTTTCTTCAAAGGAATATTCAAGCTTATGCCAGCTCACTGCATGACATATGATGTAAAAAATGGCGAGCTTAACATTGAACGCTACTGGGAGCCAGTATTTGAACCAGACAACAGCAAATCTTTAGATGAATGGGTGAATGAGATTGATGATGCAATGCACGATTCTGTTGAGCATCATAAAATCAGCGATGTAGAGGTTGGCTCTTTCCTTTCAAGCGGTGTTGACTCAAGCTATGTTGCCGCTACATTCAATGGAGACAAGACATTTACAGTAGGATTTGACTACGAAAAATATAACGAGATTAATTATGCCAAGGCATTATCTGATAAGATTAAGATTGATAATTACAGCAAGCTTGTATCAAGCGAGGAATACTGGGATGCAATCCCTAAAATCCAGTACCACATGGACGAGCCTTTAGCTGACCCCGCTGCAATTGCGCTTTACTTTGTAAGCCAGACAGCAGCCAAGCATGTTAAGGTTTCTCTTTCTGGCGAGGGTGCTGATGAGTTCTTCGGCGGATACAACATTTATCACGAACCATTTGACCTTAACGGATTCCAGAAGCTTCCTCTTGGTCTCAGAAAAGGTCTTGCAAATGTTGCTACTGCTATTCCTTTCAAATTCAAGGGCAAGAATTATCTTGTAAGGGCAAGCAAGAGCCTTGAAGAGCGTTTCATCGGCAATGCATTTATGTTCAATGAGGCTGAGCGTGAGAAGATTCTTAAAAATCCAACTGGCAAGTATCCTCACACAGAGCTTACAAAGCCATATTATGACAAGGTTAAAGACCTCGATGATGTAACTAAAATGCAGTACATTGATATTAATTTCTGGCTTATCGGGGATATTCTTTTAAAAGCAGATAAAATGAGCATGGCTCACTCACTTGAGGTTCGTGTTCCTTTCCTTGATAAGAAGGTATTTGAGGTTGCAAGACACATTCCTACTGAATACAAGGTTAACCAGCACAACACTAAGTACGCTATGAGAATGGCTGCTCACAGATATCTTCCAGATATGGTTGCTGAGAAGAAGAAGCTTGGTTTCCCTGTTCCTATCAGAATATGGATTAAGGACGAGAAATACTACAACATGATTAAAAAGGCTTTCACAAGCGATGCCGCTAATGAATTCTTCAACACCGACATGCTTGTCCAGTACCTTGACGAACACAAGGAAGGCAAGGCTGATAATTCAAGAAAAATCTGGACTGTATACATGTTCCTTGTATGGTACAATGATTTCTTTGGCGATGGATATAACGGCGATGAGAAAAAGACAGCTCTTGCATAAGTTACGCTGCTGCTGAATGCGGTGAAGCATGTGGTTTAAATGGATTATTCTTGATATTATGCTGATAGCAAAATCAGGATATTCTATTCTGATGTTTCGATAAAATATGCTTTAGGTCTCCTATTTGTTTTATCCTGTTTTGGCTTATATTCGTTTTTAGCTTATATTTGTTTTTGGCTTATATCCACCAAAAGCCGTGAAAAAATCCAAAATAGCCAGTTTTACACTTCGCTAAACTACATTTCTGGCTTGGATTACAAAAAGCTGCAAAAAAATCCGCATTTCAAAGAATTTTCGGATTTTTTTGCAGCTTTTATTCATATTCAGCCAACCACATATTTTTTCTATGTGTCTAGGGCTTAACTTTGCTTTATTTTGGATTTTTCCCATGAAATCATACATATATGCCCAAAATCCGAAGCAATAATGTACTAAATTTATAATGAACCTGCATCATGCACCTGTGTCAAGGACACGATAAGCACAATTTATAATGAAATGTGTCAGGATTCCCTGTCTTTTGATACGATCCTGATTTCCTTGTCATTATATGTAACAGTCATATCAAATGAACTTAATCCATAATCCGTATTGTAAATGTGTATCTCAAAATCATCAAAAATATTTCTGGCATCTAACAGATTGTTATCAAATCTCTTGCTAAATGTCATCACCATTCCATCATTATCTGACTCTGGAATTTTTGGATTCTCTTTTTCATATGTCCACCTGATATATAAAATATTTAGCCTATCGGAAAATTAACCATAACATGAAACCAGCCATTATCTACTCTGACATCCATCAGACCATCATTCTTTATCACTGCATCACGCACATTTTTAAGACCATATCCATGCTGTGAGACATCTGATTTTGTGCTCAGCATTTTACCATCTTTATTATATCTGAGATTTGATTCAATACATATGTTGTCAACTTTTATTATAAGGAATCCACTTCTATACTTAATACATACTAAGATAGGTTCTCTGGCTTCTTCCTCTATCACAGAAACAGCCTCTATCGCATTATCCATCAGATTTCCCATTATAATATTAATATCAAATTCATCCATAACCATATTTTCTGGTATGCTGATATCCGTTTTAACCATAATTCCAGCCCGTAATGCTTCTGATATCTTGTAATTCATAACACTATCAATTCCTATTGAACCAGTGTTAACATAATTTCTGGTATCTGTTAAATCCTTTTGCAGCCTTTCAATATAACCTTTAGCCTTATCAATCTGACCATCCGATATATAATTATATATTCCTGCTATGTGATTCACCATATCATGACGTATAGCCCTGATTTTGCTTTCATTGTCTATACCCATCCTAATCTGGCTCTCATAAGCTTTCATCTGTTCATATATCTGGTTCCGTTCCTGTTCAATCACGTATTTATTAGATATAGCATCATACAGATAGAATATTATAAAATCTATAATAAGAAATGAAGCTCCCACCAGCAGTATCATGTCACGCGATATACTATTGTCCTGAATTATTATAAGAATGGTTCCTATACTTGTAATCAGAACTATAACAAGCCCCGATAACTGCTTAGAAAATACATCCTTTTTATTCAAATTTACATATCGTGAAATAATTATAAAAGACAGGAAATACACAACAACCGAAGCTAATGATGCTATAAATCCCAGATTATCGGCAGATGGAATCTCTGTAAATAAATACCCAACAATAAAATCTATAGACACACTGATTCCTGTGACCGACAGTGCAAAAAATAACTTTCTGGTTAATTGCCCTTTCCTTGCCATCGCTATCATCACTGCTGCTATAAATGTAACTGCAACATTTACAACTACATTTTCAAATAAAAGATACAGCAAAAGCGTTATAGTAAACGCACTACCATATAGCGCATATCTATAACGCATTTTATCTTCTCTGTCAAAAAATACATCAAGATACAATACGATCACATATACTCTTATTACCTCTATAATAATAATCTCACATAAACCACTTGCATCTATCATATCTTATCTCCGAGGAATCTAATAAACCCTTCCTTAAATTCCTGCTTGTATTTTGCACTTACCACAATAATAGTTCCATTATCAAGCGTTATTTCTGTACGTTCCACGCTTTTTATATATTTTAGATTAACTATATACGACTGGCTGACTCTTGTAAACCACTCTGGCAATTTATCTGTTTCATTACCTAATTTTCCAACATATGTTTTAACACTGCCATCTGTAAGATGAATTGCCAGATGCTTGTCATTACTCTCGATATATAGTATATCCTTGTATCTTACTGCATTTTCTACACCATGGCATGTATACCGGAACATTCCACTATCCTGTTTATTATACTGCAATAATTTATCTAATATATCATATACTTTCTCATCCGAGAATGGCTTTACCAGAAAATCGAATGGGTGTGTCTGAAATAAATCCATTGCATAAGATGTTTTGGCAGAGATATACACAATCTGCATTGTACATTCCGATAATCCATTTCTTATATAGTTACCGACATCAACACCATTCATACAAGGCAGCTCTATATCAAGAAACAACGCATTATACCCTGAATCACCGCTTAAATCTTTAATGCAGTTTTCCCCTGATGTCCAGATTTCTACATCAACATTATCTTCTTTATTCTGAAAATATCTGTATATGCTATCTTCTAATCCTGTAGCAACTGAAATATCATCATCACATATTCCTATTCTGTATCTTATCATTCAGACTCCCTTAAATATATTCTTGATTTTCCCTGTAATAATCAGAAAATCTGCCACTATAAGCACGCATAACAACACCATAGCCCACTGCTCATTATGCATAACAATTAATCCCATAAAAATTACTGTTTCTATTTCTAATATAAGACGTGACCGCTTTCCATATACCTTTAGTTCCTCTTTATTAAGTAATCTCTCTGAATTCTGAACAGGTGCCATCATCACCAGAACTACGGATAGACATAAATATAATATCACTTGAGCTTCTTTTGCGATACATATATATTTAAAAACTAATAAAACAGCTACATAAATAGCTGCTGATACAACAGCGCACCTTCCCCTTGTCTTCATATGTAATCCGCCTGCATTCTGCCTTAATGGAAGTAACAACAATACAAAAGCACATCCTTTCTGCAATTCACCAAATATAAATGCTATAATCACAGAACAGATTACACCTATAACCATTGTCTTAAACATATCCATTCCATATTCTATTATTTCTTCATCATATTCTTTAATATTTTCGTATATATTCATTGCCATATATTTCTATTTTTATCTTTAAATATATTTTTATTAAAGCATTATATAACTAATCCCACCAATTAACATAAAATGTCTTTTCTCTTTATATAACTAATTCCACTTAAAATTGATATTACAGAGATTAATATACATAATGCACTTCCCAAATATGAATTATAGCCATTTTCAATTAATACTT
Organism: Lachnospira sp.; assembly: GCA_050874305.1. GTDB lineage: Bacteria > Bacillota > Clostridia > Lachnospirales > Lachnospiraceae > Lachnospira. The sequence goes on from JBNMKL010000005.1 coordinate 84,818, forward strand.
TATTTTTATATAACATTGCAAAGTTTCCTATAAAAAAAGGAGTATTTACATAAATAGAAATAATATTATATAAAAACACAATAATAAAACTCTTTATAGGACCTAACCTAAGTTCCAAATTTATCTGCACGAGTACAATCATAATCACATATAAATATATTGAAAAAATGTATTCTTTGCAAAAGTTAGTATCTTGAGCATTAATATTCTTCATATAAGATAATATATCCGAATGTATATAATAACCGCTATTTCCAACAGAACTTATCGCAAATCCACAATTAATAACAAGCAATGAAACTATTGCCTGAATCACACACCATATGCATTTTGATCCCCACCATATATCTCTATCACCATATCTTAAAATAATAGCCTGTGCTCCACCATACAATTGATATACAGGATATATATAGCATATCATTGTTATTAATGTAATTGCAGTTAGCCAAGTAATTGGAATCTCTATACTATTACTGTCAATATTTAGTTTTACACCACCCCAAAAGTTAATATAGCTGTCAAATATATTTGGAATAGATATATTATTCCCTTTAAAATTTATTCTTTCAATTCTTATACGCATAAAATATGCTGAAAGAAATGAGAATACAAATAATATAAACTGTAGTAAAAAACAATATCTAATTCCATATTTAATATCATGTTTTACGGCAAATAATAATCTTTTCACTTAATACAACCCCTATATAAATTCTTTTCGTTTAGCATATATAACCCCAGCCATAATTAATAAACAACACACTAGTACAGAATCTACACTCTTTATAGCAATCGCAGATATATTCATATTTTTTATTTCATTATAAATACAAACTTGTCCGTAAAATAATGGTATGAATTCTGTAAAACTATCCAAAATTGCTATGCAAATTATAAAAAGAATTCCAATAATTTTTGAACTAAAAATCCAAAACATAAGCTCAATAAAAATATATCCAACCATAAGTTGAAAATAAAGTGATATAACAAATGCTAATATATATTCTATATTTTGTTGTACCTTTATTCTGTAGAGTAAAAAAGACATAACCGTAATTCCCATTATAAGTACTTCAAATAATCCTCTGATTATTATATTGTCCACTCTTTTTAACCACAATTTTTTCTTATTTTTATACAAAACAATTTCCATAATGTTATATTCCATTTTATTATTCCAAATATAACTTATTGAAAATATTATTATAATCGTAATCATTTTTGCTGGTATGGTTATATCAGAAAATATCTCTAAGCAGGTTATATGTCCTTTGCCAATGCTTTTCATAAGAATATTAATTATATTCATTATATTTAAAAACAAAAAGTATACATATGACCCCATTGATTTTATATTTATTGACATTTAATCTGTACCTTTCTTGGATATGTATCCAATACAAAGTAATAATGACGATTATTAACATTTTTCCATTCACTATCAGAAAACTGTGCTGTAACAGCCTTAGATATAACAAATATATTTTTTATTTCATCTTTACTAAAAACCATATTATTATCATTTAACTCATTAAATATTTTATTATCCATACCATTTTTCCAACTAAATGATTCAAATGTCCCATACCTAACAGGTGCTATTATCTCATCACTATTACCTATATATTTTATCTCTATTTCTCCTAAAATATATACTGTTTTATCAGAATCATCATGTGTATCTATACCATATTGATTATTTAGATCATCCTTGTTTAATAATTTAAAAGAATGCATATTATATAAAAATTCATCTAAATAAATACTATCACCCATACTGTATGTATCTGTTTCTACTCTGAATCCTTCACTGGAAATATTAATATATGTAACCCGTAATATATATATAATTACAGATACAATAATAGTAATTAAAAATATTTTTCTCCTCATAGCACATCTGTCCTCTTATTTCCTTTAATAACCAGTGTAATTACTATCAAAATTATAAATATTGAAAACTGTATAATGGCAGCATTTACATCTGTTTTCCAGAAATTACATATATTTAAATAAATCCATGGTGTATGATGTCTTCCAACAAAAAAACTTGCAATAACCTCCATAGAATAATCCACAATAAAAGGAAACAACATAACCATAAATCTATTATTCATAATATATGTTGCCACAAAACATAAGCAATTAAGTATCCCAAATCCAACAAATGTAAGAATCAAATATAATATGACATACAAAAATGTATTTGAATAATAAATATCCGACAATAAAGCAATGTTACCAATTGAGTTAAAATTAGATGCACATACTGTTTCCAACGGCAAAACAGCCATTACAATTAAAAATGATGTTAAATATGGAAATACCGCAACAAACCCACCAGATATAAACATAACTATTATTTTAACGAAATAAAACGTTCCTTTTTTTAATCTTACGCAAACGTTATCTATATAGCAGGTTATGTTATCTACATACAAAGAATCTCCATATGGAATTGCAATCATAATAGGAATAATAGCTTTTAATAACTTATGTGTAGTACTATTTAACATTCCAAGCCATGAATAAAATGCCCCTGGTATATAATTTACCATTCCTTCCTTTGCCAACTCTCTATATTGCGGAATCATATCATTCACAATTGGGGCTAATTCAAATACTATATAAACAGAAATGATTAAAATTTCTATTAACATTGAAAATACAAATCCCCAACTTGTAAAGGCTCGTTTCAATTCCGATTTAATTACTCTCCACATTAGTTTTCTCCATATCCAGCCATATATATTTTTGTTCTGAATTTTCCCTTCTTAATTCTTCATTCATTCCAAATGTATAAACCATATATATATTATTATTATTAATATCTTCATCTGTAACTATATAACATGCTTCATATTCAAGATTATCTCCGTTCTCAAACGAATCAATATTAGCAAATATATTTGTAATTAAATGCTTTCCATCCAACTCTTTATAGTAAAGTACTTGTGAATCATACGGCGTGCCATTATACATTCCCATTCCAACATCTATATCCGTAAATGATTTACCATTTTTTAATACATAATTCAAAGAAGCGACATTAAAATTATTACCATCAGACAAACTTTTGACATTAACTTTCATATTTAAATAATAAAAGTCCTTTACAAAATCATAATTATCATCCATTATACTCTTATCTATTTTTAAAATTGAACGATCATATACCCTATCATGATATTGCTCTGGCAAAATTCTTGTAACTGTTATATCACTTATTATAAATTGTAAACTTCTTTTTATATTCTTTTTAGTATAATTAATAACAACAGGATCAGCTGTCATGCATAGCTGACTCTGTTCTGAAATGACAAAATTACTGTCATCAGATAAACTTTCAGATTCTTCCTGATTACCTTTTAATACAGACTCAATTTTTTCATAATTATTGTTAATCGCATACAATATACATATAACAATACTTAATCCAAAAAATATTGATGTTATTTTCTTTTTTAACATGCCTTAATCCTGTGGATAATTATAACTTGGCTGCGTTGTCCACGCACCATACACGTTATACCATATATCATAATTTGATTCGCCTCTTAAAACAGCACTTGTGCTCTTTGAATTAAACCATGGTACCGATATATATTCACTTTCTCCTGGATATATAACAACATCAGTATGTTGAAATGACCATGAATATCTATCAGGTAAAACTGTTGCTGTAAAATCATATTCTGAATTTGCATTACTTGCTACTAAAGCATCTTCTTTAGACCACTTTTCTACAGACTTAGAATAAGCATATGGATCTCCTGAACTAAAGTCCAAATCAAAATCATATTCTCCATATGGATGCATTGCTAAAACGATATGAGTACCTGACAAACATATAAATGTTGCAGCCAGCATAACTCCTGTAAATTTTTTTATTTTTTCTGAAAAACAATATTTTAATTTATTATTCATAATAGTATCCTCCTAATAATTGTATTTCTGTTTTATATTAATGATTGTCCCATCCCTCATCTCAGCCACAACATCTGATAAGCTCTCCAACTCCTCTGCATCATGACTTGAAATAATAATAATCGCCCCTCTTTCTTTATGCTGACATATTAAATCTTTAACCTGACTTACTCCAGCTGTATCTAAAGCATTAAATGGTTCATCTAATATAATAATATCAGGGGATTCCATTATTGCCGCTGCAATTCCCAGCTTTTGCTTCATTCCCAAAGAATATTTTCCATATACTCTTTTATCATAAGGATTTAATCCCACACAATGCATTGAATCTATTATCTGCTCATCACCTATAATATTCTGAATCAATGCCAATGACTTAAGATTTTTTATTCCAGTATATCCATTTATAAATGCAGGATTTTCAATCAAAACACCTATGCTTCTTGGAAATGAAATATCTTTGCCAATAATTTCACCATTTACATTAACCATTCCATCTGTTATTATCAGACCGCATATTGCACGCATCAACATTGTTTTACCTGCTCCATTCTTGCCTTTTAAACCATATATAGTTCCTGATTCCATACGAATATTGATATTATTAAGCACAATATTATGTCCAATTTTTTTAGATACGTTAGATAATTCTATATAAAAATTTTTCATGCCAGCATTAACTCTCCACTCTCTAGCAGTTTATGTTTCACTAAAACTTTCTCATCTTTTTAACGCTATCCGGCATCTTTGTCTGATATGTAAAAAGTGGACAAGACACATTAGCATAATGCTTAGCTATTGAATATGCTACCCTTTCTTTAATCTCCGTTACTTTGTTCTTTTGTTCTTTCATTATAAAACCCTCCTTCTGAAATGTGGTAGTGTCAACTCTGACACTCCACTTTTCTATTTTTCTTTATATTTCAAGGGTTTTCACATATTTTTGCATAAAAAAAGTGACTACCCCCTAAATAATCAGTATAATTGAATCTGCGACAAAACAATCATCCGTATAGA
>JBNMKL010000006.1:0-87328 GCA_050874305.1 Lachnospira sp.
ACAAGGGACAACAGCCGAGTTTACAGGTATTCTATGACCTTGTAACCCGGTATCATATTTCGGTAGATCAATTTTTCTTCCCGAACAGCAATGCGGAGAAATCCACCGGGCGGCGGCAGCTTGACGCGCTGCTGGACGGTATGAGCGATAAAGGCATACGGATTGTAACCGCAACAGCAAGGGAGATAACGGAAGTCGAAAAAGCAGAGGATTAACCTCACAATATGAGAAATCGGGAGATTGCAGCGCATGGCGGCTGCAATCTTTTTTTGCGTCCAAAATCAAAGGAACGCGCAACAAATACCGCCTTTCGGTGGGGGTATGGAGTAGATAGCAAGCACAGCAAACGAGTACCCGTTTGCGGAAAATGCTTGTTGGGATAATCCCAAACCCTTATACCGAAAGGCGGTGCGGAAATGGAAAACCGAAAGAGAAATATACAGATGAAGTTTTACGTTACGGAAGAAGAAAAGCGGCTGATCGACGAGAAGATGAAGCAGCTTCCCATAAAGCAGTATGGGGCATACTTCCGTAAAATGGCGATAGACGGGTATATTCTTGTCGTTGACCGAAGCGACACAAAAGCATATATCCGGGAACTGCAAGCGGTGAGCCGGAACATCAACCAAATTGCAAAACGCGCCAATGCGACGGGGACGGTTTACAGGCAGGATATAGAGGACATTAAAAAGGCGGTGGACGAGATATGGCGGTTACAAAGACGCACCCTATTAAATCAACCTTAAAGGCTGCGATAGACTATATCTTAAATCCCGAAAAGACAGACGGGAAGCTGCTTGCGTCCTCTTTCGGCTGCGGGCTGGAAACCGCCGATATTGAGTTTGCATGGACGCGGGAAGCTGCCGGAGATCGCGGCACACATTTAGGGCGGCACTTGATACAATCCTTTGGCAGCTATCAAGTACAAACAAGATTTATATAAAACATCCGCTGGTGAAGTGACCCCGGATAGGATCAAATCGGCTTTGGAAACTTATCAAAGCTGCGTTCGAGAATATGGGCCAGTCGAGGAAGAGGGCTTTCCTCTGGCTGTATTTATTGAAAAAATCGTCCCGTTCCGTCACTTGCTGATGGGTCTGTCCGAAGCGTTTGCTGATCCAGTAACAGGCATTGGTGCTGATTTAATGGATATTGACCCGAATGACATTGACGGAGCCTATTATGAAAAGTGCGCAGAACATTTACAGGATGTCATGCGGAATGAGCAAAGAGAAAACGAAACCGCACAGCAGAAAGCTCTTGAAAAATATTCAGAACTTGATACGCCATTTTATCTTCATTCTGGAATTTCAAAAGATGCATTTGATTATATTGAGTTTTATATTTTGTTCCTTGCTATTTTGTGTGTGGCAATCGCAGCATCTACTTTCGCCGGAGAATATCAAACGGGCGGTGACAGCATCCTGCGAACCACCAAATACGGGCATAAACAATTAGCAATTACCAAAATTCTGGCGGTATTTACACTTTTCGTTGTTACTTTCCTTGTCGGGATCACGATACACATTCTGATTTTAGATGCAGCGTTCGGGACGGATTGCTTAAAAACATCGTTTCAGATGCGATACTCTATCATTAATCTGCCAAACATCAATCTGGGGCAGTTGCAGATAATTCTCGCAGCAGCGGGCTTACTTTCTGTATTAGCAACGGTTAGCTGTACGTTGTTCCTGTCTGCAAAATGTAAAGACACATTGACAGTTTTGCTGATCTCTATTGTAGTTCTTCTCATGCCGCTTTTTGCTTATGTAGCGATGGGAGCAACATGGCTCTCTACCATACTTCCATCTGCCGGAATTGGTATGCAGAACAATTTCCTTTCTCAGCTTGCAGATTTCAATTATCTGAATATCGGTGGAATGAGTTTCTGGACACCGCATGTTATTTTGATTTCGGCAGGAATTGAATTATTTGTGTTTACATTCTTGGCGATTCATTCCTATTGCAGACATCAGGTAGCATAAAAGAAGTTCAAAATAGAACGAATAGGTTATCTGCAGCGCGACGGCAAAAGAAAAAAAGCCGTCGCAGAGCAGACACATTTTCACGCGCCTATGAAACGGCGGCTTTGATTTTCAGAGCCGCCGTTTCTTTGCATTTGCACAAACCTATGATGAATTTTCCGGAAATATTGTGGTTAATAGCGATTTAAACTGTTGTATTTGTTTAAAAATTAAAAAATATCTAATGAGTCTTCCGCATCTACCCACATCTGCAAATTTCCATCAAGATATAATTTGGCATATTCAAGAGGTTCATCAATGGCGAGTGCGTTTAATGCACAGTCTGATCCTGGTGTGGTTTTTAAGTTCTTTTCAGCTTCCCAACAGTCAATGCGGAGCATATAGCCAACAGAGGTGTAAACATCAATACTGTTGCGCTTGGGATTGTATTCTGCAAATATTGTTCTCATCGTATCAAATCTCCTTATCGTTAAATCAATCATTTGTTGCAAAAATCAGAAGCATTTCAATCAGTTCACAATGTCACTTTTATTTTGTGTTATACTGTTTTATATAATTTTCTTGCCCTTGTTTTTGCCCTTATCAGAGTTCGTAAACACTGGTGGGACGATATAACGCAAGGGAAACAATAAGGGAAAGCTCACCTGCGATAAACTTTGTGTTTTCAAGGGATTGAGAGATATTTGATAATAAAATATAACAGTTATTAAATCCCTTGGAATATATGAAATCTCAATTCAAGTTTGTAGAATTAAGAAAATCAAAATTTGGAGGAATGGATATATGGCAAATTCATATAGCGTAATAGATGAAGCTACATGGGAAAGAGCAATGCACTGCATGATTTTCAGAAATAGTGTAGAACCAGCCTTTTGTGTTACATTTGAGGCAGACGTTACTGAATTTAAAAAATACGTAAAAAACAATAATCTTTCTTAAAGTAGTGAATGTTCCCATGTTGGATGACATTAGAGAATATTGTATCAATGCTAAGAAAATTGCAGATGAACAAGAAGCCTATTTCACAGGAACACTTGGAAATGATATTTTTCAATGTTCACCTATGCTTTGGGTAACGTACACACATATTTCTCATACAAATTCTGGTAAAAAAGATAATGCTACTCCTTTGTTTGACTGGGGAAAGTATTATGAGAAAGATGGAAGAATAATGATGCCTATATCTGTACAGGTTCATCACTCATTTGTTGATGGAATTCATATTGGTGAGTTTGTTGATTTATTAGAAAAATATCTTGTAAGTTTTTAACAGAAATGGATGCTAAAAATCTGTGTTTGGGCTAATTGGCGAGAAATACACGCCACAGTTGTCAAATAAACCTTTGCCAGAAAAATGGTTAGAGGAACAGCGGTAATAGTGGTCGATAGCAAATCTATGTCGGGCAAATATTGGGAGTGATTTGTAAAGGAAGGATTTTTATGGATAATTTGATTTTTAGACAAGCAACCAAAGATGAAATACCACGTATTCTTGCAATGCAAGCAGATATTTTTCATGGTGAACAGGGAATTCCGGCAGATGATATTAATGCTTTTTTAGATAAGAAACCTATTTGCTGGTGTGCTGAATCAAAGGCAGATGGAAAAATCTATGCGGCGACTGCCGCATGGCAGGAGGACGATGAAACTCACTGGGGACGTTTTGTAGTATTTCCGGCTGCAAGGGGAAAACATATTGGAACAAAGTTGGCAAAAGTTTCGTTTGATGAACTATTTGATATGGGAATTGATAAAATATATATGGACGCCCGTGATGCTACTGTAAAAATTGTTTGTGGTATGGGAGGATAATATTGCTGGAGAAGCTTACAAATTTTATGAAGGCAATGTAACTCCGGTTGTATTAGAAAAAAGAAATTACATAAGAACAGCATAAGGCAGCAGTAGTAAAAGGAGGAATTCGTAAGATGCAAAGAAGATTACTAACATTAGCAATGGCAGCAGTGATAAGTATTACAGCTGCATCAATGTCAGGTTGTGAGAAGGTGAAAGATGATGTAACACAATCTTCAGAGACGACAGCCGATACAGAGGTTACAACTGGTATAGAGAAAGCAACTAAGGCAGATAGTGGGATTTTAGAGAAGATTGACGGACAATTATTTTATTATTCAAGTGGAGCAGGCGCATGGGCTACGGAGCTTAAAGTACATGCAGATGGCTCATTTGAAGGACATTATTATGATATGGACATGGGAGATTCAGGAGTTAAGAATCCGAATGGAACGCAGTATGATTGTCAGTTTAAGGGACAGTTTTCGACACCAGAGAAGATAGACAGTTATTCATATTCAATGAAGGTTGAAAAGATTGAAACTGAAAAGAAAGAGGGTACACAGGAGATAAAGAACGGAATAAAGTATGCATACACAGCACCGGCAGGAATATCAGATGGCGCGAAAGTGTATGTATATGTTCAGGGTACACCAGTTAACAGCCTTCCAGCAGGGTATTTAAGCTGGGCTGATATGTCTTTAAACGGAGCGGATAAACTTCCATTTTATGGAATATACAATGAAAAAGATGATGCTGGATTTGTTGGAACATCGAAAGAAAATACACAATCATCACTGGATATAGAAAATGAACTTGCTCAAATTGAGAAGAAGGCAGCGGCAATTAACAATAAATTGCAAAATGAAATTCTTACGCAGACAGAGATGAATCAACTGACCGCTGAACTTTATAAACTCTGGGATAATGAGCTTAATAAGGTCTGGTCTTATCTTAAAGATACACTGGATAATGCTACAATGAGCACTTTGAAAGAGGATGAACGCAACTGGATTAAGAATAAAGACAGCCAGGTAAAGGAAGCAGGAAAAGAGTTTCAAGGTGGTACAATGCAGTCTATGGTGGAAAACAGTAAGGCGGCAGAGCTTACCAGAGAAAGAGTATATGAATTGTCTAAGTATGCTTCACATTAAGATGGTGAAAATTATTATAAAATACAGATAGGAGAGGAATATATTTATGCAATCAAAAGTAAATGAGGCGGCTCAAAGAAAAATGTGCGGCTATAATTGTGCCCAGGCTGTAGCATGCACATATTGTGATATGGCTGGGATTGATGAAGAAACAGCAAAGAATCTTACGCAGGGCTTTGCGGTAGGTATGGGTGGCAGTACAGAGGCAACCTGTGGTGCAATAATCGGTGCAGTTAATGTATTAGGTATGATTAATAAAGATGCACAGAAAACAATGCAGGGGTCAAGAAGAATAATAAATAGATTCAAGGAACAGAATGGCACAGTTATATGTAAGGAATTAAAAGGAATAACGGATGGAGTTGTAAAAAGGGAATGTATTGACTGCGTGAAGGATGCAGCATTATTTCTTGAGGATGAATTGAAATAAAGATAAAATCCGTGGTCCGTTAATTGGGAATATGTTGATTGTCAAATTTTGTTGAGGTGGATTAAAGATATGAGACAGGAAGATAGAGAAATAAAAGAATTCAACGAAATAATAGAGGTTATGAAAAATTGTGATGTGTGCAGACTTGTACTGAATGATGACGGATATCCTTACATTTTACCATTAAATTTCGGTATGGAAGTTGTTGATGGCAAAGTCAGGCTGTATTTTCACAGTGCGCTCGAAGGATATAAAGTGGAGCTTATAAAAAAGGATAACAGAGCATCATTCGAGATGGACTGCAAGCATCAGCTTCAGTATTTTGAGGAAAAAGGCTACTGTACGATGGCATATGAAAGTGTGATTGGAAGAGGACGAATCAGAATTCTTGATGAAGAAGAAAAAATGGATGCGTTAAAAAATCTCATGGCTCATTATCACATGGGAAAAGAGGCTTATTTTAATCCAGCAGCGATTTCTAGAACACTTGTGTATGTTTTGGAGGTGGAAAGGATTACAGGAAAGAGAAAGAAACCAAAGTAATATCGTATTATATTAATTTATCTCCTAAATTGTATTGAAATTTAGGAGATAAATAGCTTTTTAGTAGATTAATATGAGGAAAACCGATTATTAAACATTAAATGTGTGGAAATAATTTACCATGTCAATGAGAATTCCACTAATTCTGGTGTTTCTGGTTTACCAATCAATGGCTCTTTTCTGTCCAGAGCAGCAAGCTGTGTCATTTCATCAGCAGTTAAAGTAAAATCAAATAAATCAAAATTCTCTTTGATGTGCTCTGGCTGGGTGCTTCTCGGAATAACGGCAATGCCTTTCTGTGTCAGAAAACGAAGGAGTATCTGTGCTGGAGTTTTATTGTATTTTTTGGTAAGTGCAAGAACCACAGGCTCATTAAACATTTCGTTGCGGTTGCCCTGACCGAGCGGTGCATAAGCCATGTGTGCGACCTGCTTTTTGTCCATCCAGCTACGTTCTGTACTGCGCTGGCAGTAAATGTTGGTTTCAATCTGATTGACAGCAGGGATAATTTTATTGTAGGCAATCAGGTCAAGAAGCTGGTCTGGTTCAAAGTTAGAAACACCGATAGCACGAACCTTTCCTGCATCATACAGCTTTTCAAGAGCACGCCATGCCGCATAATAATTGGCAAATGGCCAGTGCAAAAGTAACAGGTCGATATAGTCAGTTTGTAGATTTTCAAGTGACTGAATTACTGTTTGCTCTGCATTTTCATAAGATTTGAAATTCACCTTTGTGACGAGAAACAGCTCATTGCGGTCAATTCCGCTCTGTTTGATGCCTTCGCCTACTTCTTTTTCATTGCCGTAGGCTTCGGCAGTATCAATCATTCGATAGCCATTTTCAATTGCTGTCGCAACTGCATTTTTACAGGTCTCACCACCAAGCATAAATGTACCAAATCCGACAAGCGGCATCTGAACGCCGTTATTCAAAGTCAAATATTCCATGTTATATCCTCCATCATTGTATTTACTTAGAGCAACTCTCTATGCTACAATTATTCTAATAAGTTCGTGTAACACGAAGTCAAGAGGATTTTTTGAGGTGAGGTCATGTATTATACGATTAAGCAGATGGCTGAAATGTTCAATGTCACGGAACACACATTGCGCTTCTATACCGACAAGGGCTTGCTGCCATGCGAGCGTGATGGCGGTAACCGCAGGGTGTTCAATGAGGAGTCTGTTAACTGGATGCAGGGCATTAAATGTTTGAAAGGCTGTGGTGCATCTATAGAAGATATTCAGGAGTATTGCCACTTGTGTTTATTGGAAGAATCGGAGGAAAATCTGCGTGCGAGGTATGCAATTATCTTAAAGCAGCGGACAGAAGCCTACAAGCGGGTGGAAGAAGCCAAGGCAACTGCAAAATATATGGATGAGAAGGTGGCGCATTATGAGACTATCCTAGCCGGGCTGGCACCAGATGACACTAATCCGAAAAACTGGACAGCAGGGAACCGCCCAAAACATTGAATGGGGTTAATCAGAAAAACATTTTTTATAAATGCAGATGGAGAAGGAAGTGCAGGAGAGGTAGATATTTATGAAACCAGATGAGATTATAAGCGAAGTTGCAGCTCTTTGCAGGGAGTATGGGGCAAAGGAAGTGATTTTATATGGTTCACGCGCCAAAGGGACAGCCAGAGAGCGTAGCGATATAGATATTGTAGTGTCAGTGAATAAAAGTACCATGATAAGGAATTGGTGAATAAAAGGAGATACATAAAATGAAGATAAAAACAGTAGCAGTTCTCGGAGCAGGAGCTGTTGGCTCTTATGTGATATGGGGACTATCAGAACGTAAAGACATAAGATTAGGAGTTATTGCAGAGGGCGAGCGTGCAGAGCGGATGAAGAAGGGTTGCCTGATTAATGATGTGACATATCATCCAGAGGTGTGGACACTAGAGGAAGCGAAAGGAACAGACCTTCTGATTGTGTCTTTGAAATATGGAGCTTTACCGGGCGCATTGGACAGCATAAGCACGATTACCGGGGAGAATACAACAGTTATGAGCCTTATGAATGGTGTGGACAGCGAAGAAATCATTTCTGCCAGAATAGGAGCTTGCCACGTCATCCATTCATTGATAAAAGTTGCTTCCCATAAAGAGGGTGACGGATTTTATTTTAATCCGGAAACTACAATGGGAATTATATTTGGCGAAATATCTGCACCATATCAGAGTGAACGTGTACAGGCAATAGAAGAACTTTTTAAAGGTACTGGGCTTCATTACCGCATTACAGAACATATCAGAGAGGAAATATGGAGTAAATTCCGCTTAAATGTCAGCAATAATCTGCCACAGGCGGTTCTTGGCGCAGGAGTGGGCTGTTATCAGGACAGTGCTCATATGAAACATATCAGCAATGGACTCAGACAGGAGCTGGAGGCTATTGCGGCAGCAAAAGGAATTGATATGAGCAAGGCAGATGTGTCTTCTAATCACGGAAGTGCTGTCCCACCATCAACGAGATATTCTACATTACAGGATATTGATGCAGGACGTCATACAGAGATTGATATGTTTTCGGGCGCGCTTGTACGAATGGGTAAAGAGCTGGGGATTCCAACACCGTATAATGAATATACTTATCACATTATAAAAGCTATAGAAGAGAAGAACGATGGAAAGTTTGATTATAGCAAAGATGGGGGAAAAGTGACTTATGCAAAATAAAATGATATGTCCAAAATGTGGAAAAGAAATGCAGGCTGGAGCACTTGGACCAACTGAAAAGGGGTCACTGTTCTGGGCTGATAACGAATATTTTAAGAACAAATTCAATAATTTTATGACGTTAAGAAATGCGTTAAATAATGGAGCAATCCGTATACGTGTTGGAAATGGATTGACAAGTGACCGCACAAAGGCTTGGGCTTGCAGGGACTGCAAGATGGTGTTGGTGGATTGCAATTAAGTGGAATACGGAGGGCAGGAAGTGAAAATACCCTCCTGCAATAATTCATTACAGGAGGGATGTGAATTTATCGGTATTTATTTTCGTGCGACAAGGTGTGCGCGGAAAGACTTCTGTTTCTCCATAGTAAGTACTGTAAAACCGGCTTTTTCAGCCATTGCAATGAATTCGTCAACTTTATGTATTTTCACATCACCATGACCGCACAGATTTGCAAGAGGCATTTCAAAATGGTTCATCAGCCATACTACGAAATTAGATGATGTGTAGTCACGCAGAATCAGTCGTCCGCCTTTTCGCAGGACGCGGTATGCACTATTGAAAAAGTTCTGAGGATTAGGGTAATGGTGGAAACTGTTTGAACAGATAATTGCATCAAATGAATTCTCTTCAAATGGCAGATTTTCACTATCGCCCACAACAAATTCAGTGTTGGAAAGCTTTTTTGCATTGGCAACATTAATCATCTCAGGTGTGAGGTCAAGACCAACATAGTGCTTATCTGGGTATTTGTCGTGGAGAAGCTGAATCATTGGCCCTGTTCCACAGCCGCAGTCTAATACATCATTGAATTTCTCTTTTTCTAATTCTGCCAGAATTGGTGGATAATCGTCTTTGCACATTTCATAAATGCCAGAATGTCCGCTGTCATATATTTTAGCTGCTTCTGTAAATTCTTTGATAGAGAGCTGTTTATATTTTTCAGGTGTCATAGTGCCGACCTCCTTAAAATTAATTATTGGTTAGATATTACTAACCAAACACTATCACAAAGCACTGGAAATGTCAAAATGATAATTTGTCGTATACAGGGAATATTTGTTGAACGAATTAAGTGGAACATTCCCCGGAAACCCGATATACTTATGCTTAGCAAAATGCCGGGAGGATTCATCAGAATATGACATCATGTATTGTTGCATTTGTAATAATATTCGTGATTCTAAGGATGAGTTTGAAAAGATACTTAAGAGAGGCTGCATTTGATGTGAGAGGACGGGCTATGGTTCTGGGGAGAATTATAACTTATCCGGGGAAGAAAGATAGTGGGCGTGATATTATAAAGCTGAGGACAAGCCTTGGGTACAATCTTGTCAGAAGCTATAATGAGCTTTCAAAGCTTGGAATAGAAGTGGAAGACGTACATGGATTCGTGGATAAAAGAGTACGTGAACACAGAATCTGGTTGATAAAACTGGACACTCTGGCAACACTTACAGGTTGTCAGGACGAGCTTTGCGGGCGGATTATGGAGATTAGCAAAGGGCATCTTTTCGGTCTGGACGGATGCCAGATTAAGCTGGGGACTGAGGGAACATTTGTGGCATATATGGGGAAGAATAACAGGCTTCATGGAAGTGCCGCAATTGAGTTTGAAAAGCTTAATAAACAATACCAAGAAATCTTGAAAAAAACTGGTTAGGGAAGTATAATTGTCTTATGTTTAACAATGTGTTCTGGAAGTCTGAGGGGGATGCATTGGAAGCCATATGTGTAATATTAATTTTAATTTAAAAGGAGATTGAAGGTATGGGACAGGTTAAATTTGATTATTCCAAAGCTATGGGCTATGTGCATGAGCATGAAGTTGAGTCAATGAAAGCAATTACAGAGAGTGCCAGACAGTTATTATTGTCAAAGCAGGGGGCAGGCAATGATTACCTTGGATGGATAGATCTTCCAGTAGATTATGACAAGGACGAGTTTGCAAGAATTAAGAAAGCAGCAGACAAAATCCGTAATGATTCAGAGGTACTTGTTGTTATAGGTATCGGTGGTTCTTATCTTGGTGCAAGAGCTGCGATTGAATTTTTAGGACATAATTTCTTTAATTCAGTAAGCAGGGAGATTCGTAAATCTCCTGAGATTTATTTTGTTGGTAACAGCATCAGTTCTACATATCTTGCAGGTCTTGTTGATACTATCGGTGACAGGGATTTCTCAGTTAATATTATATCTAAGTCAGGCACAACAACAGAGCCAGCTATTGCATTCAGAGTATTCAAGAAGATGCTTGAGAAGAAATATGGCAAAGATGGTGCTGCCAAGAGAATATATGCTACAACAGACAAGGCAAAGGGAGCTTTAAAGAAGCTGTCTGACGCAGAGGGTTACGAAGAATTCGTAGTTCCAGATGATGTAGGTGGACGTTTCTCAGTCCTTACAGCAGTTGGACTTCTTCCAATCGCAGTAAGCGGAGTTGATATTGATGATCTTATGGCAGGTGCAGCAAGTGCAAGAAAGAGATGCATAGAGAATGATTTTGATAACAATGATTCTATGCAGTATGCAGCTCTTAGAAATATCATGTTAAGAAAGGGTAAATCAGTAGAGATTCTCTGTGATTATGAGCCAAGCCTTCATTACACACTTGAGTGGTGGAAGCAGCTTATGGGTGAGTCAGAGGGGAAGGATAACAAGGGATTATTCCCAGCAAGCGTTGACCTTACAACAGACCTTCACTCTATGGGTCAGTTCATTCAGGATGGCTCAAGAATTATGTTTGAGACAGTTCTTAATGTTGAGAAGCCAAGCAGAGAGATAATTATTGAAGCAGAGGATGAAGACCTTGATGGACTTAACTATCTTGCTGGCAAATCAGTTGATTTCGTTAACAAATGTGCCATGAACGGAACTGTTCTTGCACATACAGATGGCAATACTCCTAACCTTATGGTTAAGATTCCAGAGCAGACAGCATTCTATCTTGGCGAGCTTATGTATTTCTTTGAATTTGCGTGTGGCTTATCTGGATATATTCTTGGAGTTAATCCATTTAACCAGCCTGGTGTTGAGAGCTACAAGCACAACATGTTTGCACTTCTTGGCAAGCCAGGATTTGAAGCTGAGGGCGAGGCTTTAAGAAAGAGACTTTAATACTGATGTAAGGGTGAAATCTGTTCGTACCTGCATAAACAGATTAAGAACCTCAAGATTATAAAATAACCAACAAGGGGCTGTAGTAATGCAGCCCCTTAATTATACGAAAAGAGGTAATACAGAATGAAGATACTTATGCTTGATACTGTTACATACGGAGATGACATTTCTCTTGATAAGTTTAACCAGCTTGGTGAGGTTATCACATATAGCAACAGCACGCATGAAGAGGCGGTAGCCAGAGTTAAGGAGCATAATCCAACGATTGTTGTTACTAACAAGGTGGTTATTGATAAAGACATATTCGAGGCAGGAAGTGAGATTAAAATGGTCGCTGAGACTGCTACAGGATATAACAATATTGATATAGAATATGCCAAGGCGCATGGCATAAGGGTTGCAAATGTCGCCGGCTATTCGACACAGTCTGTTATACAGCATACATTTTCACTCCTTTTCTATGTATTTGAGAAGATGAATTATTATGACAGATATGTAAAGAGTGGCGAATATGCCAAATCAGCCAGCTTCACACATTTTGATAATGTATTCCATGAACTGTATGGCAAGACATATGGAATAGTAGGTCTTGGCAATATCGGACGTGGTGTAGCTAAGATTGCCACTGATTTCGGATGCAGGGTTATATACTATTCAGCCAGCGGACATAAGCAGTATGTGCCATATGAGTGTGTTGACCTTGATACATTTTTGAAAGAATCGGACATAGTATCAATCCATGCTCCACTCAATGATAAGACTAAAAATCTGTTTAATTATGACAATCTTAAAAAGATGAAATCATCAGCCGTCCTTCTTAACTTAGGCAGAGGTCCAATCATCAATGACGCTGACCTCGCCAGAGCCTTAAAAGAGAACATTATCGCTGCCGCTGGTTTAGACGTAATAACCACTGAGCCAATCGCCGCAGATAATCCACTTCTCGAAATACAGGACAGCGATAAAATGGTTATAACACCTCACATTGCATGGGCAACCTACGAAGCCAGAACCCGCCTCATGAACCTCGTCTACGAGAACATTGAAAGCTTTTTAAATGGCAAGGAAGAAAAGAACGTAGTGGTCTAAAATTATAAAACTGTACCGCCACCGGGTGCCCTGCCAGCAGTAATCTGTCCCACAACCTTCCATGTCGGCGTGTCGTGCAGCTCTTAGGTTAGTGTAAGACATAAAGCTAATCATAATGCTAAACGTTCAAGCGAAGCGCGTTTTTAGCATTATGATTAAATAAGCTTATGTCGTACTAACCTTAGAGATGCTAGACACAGAGACCCAGGAAGGTTGTGGGACAGATTACTGCTGGCAGGGCACCCGGTGGCGGTACAGTTTTATAATTGTAGAGGCGTGTGAGATAAGTGTGACAAAATTTATTAAAAAAATTTCAAAACCCATGAAACTTTTTATGAGTCTCTACCGTGTATTAAATGTAAAGGTTGTGCACAGCAGCTTATGTGGAGGTGAGCAGATTAGATTATGAATAGTGATTCAGAAGAATTATATGCAGGTAAGAGTTTTGAGAGCATATTACGTCTTTATTCAGATACAATTTTGAGAGCGTGCCTGGTTCACTGCAATAGTGATGAGGATGCCAAGGATTGTTTCCAGAATACATTTTTAAAATTATATACCTGCAATAAGAAGTTTAACGATATAGAGCATGTAAAAGCATGGCTTTTGACAGTGGCTATGCATGAATGCTGCGAGACACACAGGAACAAGTGGAATCGCCATGTAAGTCTGTCTGACGATATGAATTCCGTGCTACTTGAGCATGAAGAATTCCTAAGTAATGCGGCGACAGCAGAGAATGGATATGATTATCACGGAACAGTGCTTGAACAGGTTCTAAAGATTGCTCCGATATATCGTGAGGTTATATATCTGTACTACTATGAAGATAAAGATGTCAAGCAGATTGCGAAGATACTTGATATAAGTCCTAATACTGTGAAAACACGATTATTACGCGGAAGAAAATTATTAAAGACTAATATTAAGGAGGAATGGGGAGTATGTTAGATGAATTAGATAAGATTCATGCATCTGAGGAACTTATACAGGAAACTTTAGATTATTGCAAAGCCAATTCTAAGGCTGCTAAAGAGCATAAGGGAGCTCCAGCTAAGAAGATTACAAGAAAAGTTAACAGATGGGTTACAGCGGCAGTAGCTTGTGGTTCAATTGTTGTATTATCGTCTGGTGCTGCATTTGCATATAATGCGGTTACAGGTGACAGCCTTATTAATAAGATATATAAGATAACTAATACAGCATCATCTCTTAATTATGCTGATGGAATTACTGATAATAATGGCAATTCATACACATACGACGGAATGACAGATGTTAAGGCTGTTAAGAGCGATAAGAATATTACAGTTACTATGGATTCATATGTAGTTGATGGTAACAAGGCAGATGTCATATTTACAGTTAAGACTAACGATGGTTCGTCTCTTAATGAGACAACTGAGGATAAGGTTGCTGTTATTGCCAGAGACAAATTTAACAAAATAACTGTTACAGTTGATGGCAAGACAATCAACACTGGTAATAGCATAAGAGCAGATGAGGATTACTGCATGCAGCAGAGAGTTGATGATGCAAGTGATGCATCCAAGGCAACTATCAAGTTAACATTATCAGTTCCTTCTAAGACAACTCTTGATGGCTCTAATATAAGCTTTAAGCTCGGTGATTACACTTCATACTATGAGGTTATGGAGTCAATTGGATTCAAATATGACAGCGTAGCAGATATGTTTAAGGGCGTTACACTTGCCGGTGAAGATGAATTTACAGGCGATAATTCAATGTATGGTTACGCTGATTCTGATGTTGTATTAGCACCGGGCAAGATGCATATTGAATTTTCAGATAAGTATGCAGGCTCTTATATTGATAACGCTGGATATACGGTTAAGGATTCAACTTCAAAGTCAAAGAGCTTTGTTATGACAATTGTTCCATCTGATGAAACAGCCGCTGCAGAGCTTACAAGAGTTAATGTCCAGAGTACTACAACAGGAAGACCAACAGCTATAAGAGTCAAGAAGCTGGGCGATGGCAGAATTCAGGTGACATACGCAGCAGACTTTGACAGGGCATATTCTAAGACAGAGAAAGATATTCATATAGATACTAATGAGACACATCTTGCATCACTTGTTATGAAGAGAGTTTTAGAGTCTAATAAGGCAGAGGTTCTTAGCAGCAATGAGTGCGATGTTGCATTTGATTGCAGTGTGTCTTCAACAGATACAGCTATTGCTTATAATTCAGATATAACTGTTAATGATTCTTATTATAAGGGTACAGCAATGAACATTAAGACAGTTAAGATATCTACAACAGAGCTTGCATTCACAGGTTCGATTACTCTGGGGGGAGACGATGCTAGATTTTCAGGAAGTGGTTCTTACTCTCCAGTTATTACAATGAAGAATGGAACATCATTCAATGCAGGTAATAAAATGGGTGGTGGATTTAACCGCAACACAGGAGAGTGGGATGCAACATGGATTCTCCCAACATATATAGACACAAGTGATGTTGTTTCTGTAACATGGCATGGAGTTACAATATATCAGGCTCAGTAGTCTGACATACTATATTGATTAAATGAGACACATGACTTTTATATAGACTATCCTCAA
The DNA here is from genome assembly GCA_050874305.1 of Lachnospira sp. Taxonomy (GTDB): domain Bacteria; phylum Bacillota; class Clostridia; order Lachnospirales; family Lachnospiraceae; genus Lachnospira. Next base: position 15,394 of record JBNMKL010000006.1, read on the forward strand.
AAGACCCCCGGCGATTGTAGATTAACTACGATTGCCGGGGGTCTTTAATTCTTAATCTTCTTCAATAACCTCAACTTCCATATATGCAAATTCTATATGTTCAATGAAGTTGTCCTGATTGAATCTTACTTTAGATCTTCTTTTAAATTCTGCTATATTGGCATCCAGCCATATAGGTTGTCCTAAATCAAACTTAACACAAGCCTCCTCAATACCATCAAATACTTTCCTGGTGCGATTGATGTCTGTATCAGGATTCTCGATAGTGACTTGTCTGACTATATGGCGTGAATCGTCAACAAGCTTACACCACATGCGAAACATTACATTTCAACATTCAGGTGGTGTGGGAGACCATCAACCATGATTGGTGAAAGCTCTGCCTGAATAAGTGGTTTGATATAATGTACAAGGTCATCAGTTACATAATCATCCTCTGTAATCCATTCAAGAGGTACTTTCTTTTCGATGTTAGCAATCTGGTGAACATCATGTGTTGCAGTGATGCACATATATGGATCATCTGAAACTCTCTGTAATACAACAACCTTACCTGATTCACCTTCAAATGCAGCTTTGACAGCAGCACCACCTACGTTATAAGCCTCTGTGATATCTGTTCTTGATGTCATATGTGCAGCACAACGCTGGAGAGTAGATAACTCGATAGCTCTTGTCTTGATTCCAAGTTCAGCACCCACTTTGTTAGCAAGGAATTTAGCAGAACCAGCTAACTGCTTGTGACCGAATGCATCTACGAATTCCACATGGTCTGAAAGCTCGAATACATATCTTCCGTCCATAACTCTGATACCTTCAGAGATAGCAACAACGATAGAACGTCCACGTGAGTTGAGTTCTTTAATCTTTCCCATGAAATGGTCAATATCAAATGTCTTCTCTGGAAGGTATATAAGGTCTACACCCTCGCAGTCATCACCCTTGGCAAGCGCAGCAGCGGCAGTAAGCCATCCGGCATTACGTCCCATAATCTCAACTATTGTAACAGTTGGGTAGTCATATACAAGACCATCGCGGATAATTTCCTTCATAGTAGATGCGATAAATTTAGCAGCACTACCAAAACCAGGAGTATGGTCTGTAACAGCCAAGTCGTTATCAATTGTCTTAGGAACACCCATGAACTTGATGTCGCTTCCGATAAGAACACCATAATCAGACAGCTTCTTAATAGTATCCATGGAATCATTACCACCTATGTAGAAGAAATATTTGATTTCTAATTCATCAAGAATCTCAAATATTTTGTCATAAGTTTCTTTATCATCCTTAATCTCTGGGAGCTTGTATCTACATGAACCCAGATATGAAGAAGGAGTTCTCTTTAAAAGCTCGATATCCATAGTTGTCTTAATCTTCTCAGACATATCAACATACTGTCTGTCCAGAAGACCCTTAATACCATGGCGCATACCGTAAACTTTCTTAGCACCTCTGTCCTTAGCTGTTTTAAATACTCCTGCAAGGCTAGAGTTAATAACTGATGTTGGACCCCCTGACTGGCCAACGATAACATTACCTAACATAATAATCCTCCAATCATCTCCGCTATATTATTCTATTACTGGCACGAAGTTTCTATGTTTAAAGTTTATCATATTTTTATATTTGGCACAACCTGAAAAAATAGTATCGTTGACAGCACAGTCTGGTATGTATATCATCTATAGTAAGCAGAGTGTAAAATTTATAATAATTCTGGGTTAACATTTTAACAAATAAATGGATTATAAATTGATATTTATATAGTGCTTTAGTACCAATTGGTACTATATGTAGTGGAAAGATTTAATCACGATTTGAAATGGAGGTATATATTGTGTCAAAACAGGAGTGGAAACCAGGAAATATGTTATATCCAGTGCCAGCAGTTATGGTAAGCTGCCAGCGTGAAGGAGAAAAGCCTAACATTATCACAGTTGCGTGGGCTGGAACTATATGTTCAGACCCGGCGATGCTTTCTATATCTGTAAGAAAAGAGAGATATTCGCATAATATAATTAAGGAAACAAAAGAATTTGTTGTCAATCTTACAACAAAGGATACGTGTTTTGCGACAGATTATTGCGGAGTGAAGTCTGGAAGAGATGTGGACAAGTTTAAGGAGATGAAGCTTACGCCTGTAGCTGCTTCAAAGGTATCTGCCCCACTGATTGATGAGTGTCCGGTTAATATAGAATGTAAGGTTGTTGATATTAAAGAGCTTGGTTCACATGATATGTTTATAGCAGAGGTTGTTGCAGTACATGCGGATGAAGCATATATGGATGAGAATGGAAGGTTTGACCTTGCCAAGGCAGAGCCAATAGCTTATTCACATGGAGAATATTATACGCTTGGCGAAAAAGTTGGTAAGTTTGGATATTCTGTAGCCAGAACTAAATAATGAACATTTTGTTAATTATTGTGATTTATATGTAAATAGGGTTTACAAATTAGTACCTTGGTGTTAATATGTGATTGTTACAAAAATGTTACAAACAAATTACAAATTACGTTTTAAGATTTTGGAGGACAATAATAATGCATTTTACACAATATGGCAGACGCTTAAAGATGACATTAATAAGCGGCATGTCAGTAGCGTGTTTAGCGTGTATCGTTGCAATTCCTTTTGTTGAAAAGAAACTTTTTAATAATCAGGCTGGATATTACAGTATTCAGTTTAATGGACAGGAGGTTGGTGCTGCCAATACAAGAGCGGAGGCAGAAGATGCTCTTGCAGCTGCAAGATTAAAGTTTAGCAAGGAATACGATTCAGTTATTTACATGGATAACAGCATTGATATTGTAGAGCAGTCTAAGGCTGTTGCATCAAGAATGAGCGAGAGTGAGCTTGAGGATGTTCTTTACAGTACGTTATTTGCATGTGTATCCGATAAAGAGAATGCTACAGCATATACATTAAGAATGGATGACTTTACAGTTACTCTTTCAAGCAAGGAAGAGATAGTAGAGTTAATGGAAAAGGTTACAGCTAACTATGATACTAAGAATGAGTTTCAGGTAAAGCTTGCGTCAGGAGACAGCAGCTATGGAACATATTCATTAGAGGTTGTTAAGTCTGATATTAAAGAAACAGCTACAGATATAGTTGCATCAGCACTTAATGGTGAGTCTGGTCTTAATACAGAAGAGACTCATTCACTTAAGGATGGGCTTGTAGGAATTGGATTTGAGCAGGAGCTTTCTATTAATGAGACAATGGCAAGCGGTGCTAATATAATGACAGTTCAGGAAGCATATGATGCTATAACTAAGGAAAAGGAAGCTAAGACAACATATGTTGTAGAACAGGGTGACTGCCTTTCTATCATAGCTAATAAGTGTGACATTTCTCTTAATGATTTATATTCACTTAATGATGGCTTGACAGAGAATACTTTGATTGCTCCAGGAGATGTACTTGTTGTTACAGTTCCTAAGTCAGAGCTTTCAGTTGTTGTTACAGAGAGAAAGACATACGAAGAGGATTTCGATGCGGATGTCCAGTATGTTGATGATGATACACAGTACAGAGGATACAGCAAGGTTATTACAGAGGGTTCGTCAGGACACCATAAGGTAACTGCTGATATCACAACTGTTAACGGAGTTCAGACATCACTCCAGTATGTTGAAGAGACAGTAACAGCAGAGCCTGTTGCAAAGGTTGTTTCTGTTGGAACACTTACACCACCAACATATCTTAAGCCTGTTAATGGAAGATATTCTTCTGGTTATGGTTACAGAGATGGAGCAATGCATACAGGTGTTGACTGGTCATGTTCAGTAGGTACACCAGTATATGCAGCAGCATCTGGTACAGTAGTAAGAGCTGGATGGTATTCAGGATATGGATACTGCGTAGAGATTCGTCATTCAGATGGTTCGATGACAAGATATGGACATTTAAGTTCTATCGTAGTTTCTAATGGACAGAAAGTTAATCAGAGCGATTTAATTGCCCGCTCAGGTAATACAGGTAACAGTACAGGTCCACATCTTCATTTTGAGATATGGATTGGCGGTTCATCTGTTAACCCACTTAATTATGTTAATAAGAACTAAATAATACAAAGAAATAGCCGTGCATCAAGCACGGTTATTTTTTTACCTGCCAGAATGGTTGTGCTGACATAATGACAGGTGTTTACACAAAAATTTCTCATTAGAGGTTTACAAATGCAAAAAAACTACATATAATATCAAATAGTGGTGTTTTATGCACATAAGGATTTTTATCCTTATTAATTATCATTTCAATTGAGGTGCGCTAGATGGAACAGTATATAATTAAAGGTGGTAATCCTCTTACAGGAGAGGTTTCCATTGGAGGCGCTAAGAATGCTGCTTTAGGCATACTTGCGGCTGCAATTATGACAGATGAAACTGTAACAATTGAAAATGTACCTAACGTTAGAGATACTAGAGTATTATTACAGGCAATTGAGGGGATTGGCGCCAAGGTAAAATACGTATATAACAACTCTGTCCAGATTAACGGTGGTGGAATCTGCGATATGAATGTTGATTATGAATATATTAAGAAGATAAGAGCTTCATATTATTTATTAGGAGCGTTACTTGGAAAGTACAGAAAGTCACAGGTAGCACTTCCAGGTGGATGTAATATAGGAAGCAGACCTATAGATCAGCACATCAAGGGATTTAAAGCTCTTGGTGCAGAAGTAGAGATAAGCCATGGCAAAATCAGCACTAAGGCTGATAAGTTGACAGGCGGTCATGTGTATTTTGATGTGGTATCAGTTGGTGCTACTATCAATCTTATGCTTGCAGCATGTCTTGCTGATGGCGATACAATACTTGAGAATGCGGCTAAGGAACCACATATAGTAGATGTGGCTAATTTTCTTAATGCAATGGGTGCTAATATCAAAGGCGCTGGTACAGACGTTATAAGAATCAAGGGCGTAAAGAGATTACACGGAACAACATATTCTATAATTCCTGATCAGATTGAGGCTGGAACATTTATGTTTGCAGCAGCAGCTACTAATGGAGATATAGTTGTCAAAGATGTTATACCAAAGCATCTTGAGTCACTTTCAGCTAAGCTTATTGAGGTTGGCTGTGAGGTTGTAGAAGGTGATGACTGGGTCAGGGTTATCGGCAAGGGCTCGCTTAAGAGCACTAATGTCAAGACTCTTCCATATCCGGGATTCCCAACAGATATGCAGCCACAGATGGCAGTTGTTCTTGCATTGGCTAATGGTTCAAGTATGGTTACAGAGAGTATATTCGAGAACAGATTCAAGTATGTTGATGAATTGAATCGAATGGGATGCAAGATTAAAGTAGAAGGTAATACAGCCTATATTGAGGGTGTAGATCATCTTACAGGTGTTGAGATGTCTGCTCCAGATTTAAGAGCAGGAGCTGCCCTTGTTATTGCGGCACTTGCGGCAGAGGGAATATCTCAGATAGATGATATAGAATATATACAGCGTGGATACGAGGATTTTGAGGGTAAGCTTTCAATGCTCGGAGCTGTTATAGAAAGAGTTGATTCTGAGCGTGATGCCCAGAAAGCAAAGTTAAAGATTGGATGATCATAGAACACATTCTAAAAGGGCTTATATAACAGCTCTCTTTTAGAATGTGTTTTTGTATATTAAAGGAAGTGTTATTACAATGAAATTAAGAGACAAGCTCAAGTTATCATTTTTTATAATGATTATACTGCCGCTTATTCTATGTGTGTTTGCAATAGGAATTATATTCAGGTATCAGAGTACATCTATTAAGAAGCTGTATGGCGTAGATGAGGCGGTAAAGCTTGAAAATATGTATTCGTCAGCCACTATTATGAGTGAAATAACAGATAAGATATATGAGTCTATCAAGCAGGTTGCAATTGAGACTCCTGAGAAGTACACAGATATGGAATATCTTAAAGAACTTGATGTACAGCTTGCGGCAAGATTATCAAATCTGGTGGTTTCGAGAAATGATGATATAATATATGCTTCCAGGTCACTTGAGGGTGATGAGATAAAAGAACTTATACCAGAGTATACAAGCCTTGATAGTGCATTTAATGAGAGCGTATACAAGGGCGGTGATTATCACTGCATTGTTAAGCAGATTAATTTCAAAGAACAGAATGGTGATACAATCGGTGTATACATAATCACATCACTTAACCAGGTTATTCCGCAGATAAAGTGGCTTGCGCTGCAGGCATTGGCAGCGGTACTTGTTATATTGATTCTTACAAGTCTGGTGCTTGATTTATGGCTGTATAGCTCAATAGTAAAACCACTTGATAAATTAAGGCTTGCTGCCCAGAACATTAAGATGGGGAATCTGGATTTTGAGATGCCAAAGGTATCAAGGGATGAGATTGGTGATGTATGCCGTGACTTTGAGGAGATGCGTGTTATACTTAAAGAAACCTCAGAGGAGAAGCTTAATTCTGATAAAGAAGAAAAAGAGCTTATTAGAAATATTTCGCATGATTTAAAGACACCTCTGACGGCGATTAAGGGCTATGTCGAAGGTATTATGGATGGTGTCGCTAATACACCGGAAAAGCAGCAGAGGTATCTTCAGACAATTGCCAATAAGGTTAACGATATGGACAAGCTTATAGATGAGCTTACTATATATTCAAGGCTTGATACTAACAGGATTCCATATTCATTTAACAGGATTAATATAAAGGATTATTTTGATGCATGCTGTGAAGAGATAAAGGTTGACCTTGAGGCACAGGATATTGATCTGGTATATAATTGTCATAATGTTGACAATGTATATATATATGCTGATGTTGAACAGCTTAAGAGAGTTATCAATAATATTATAAGTAATTCTGTTAAGTACATGAAGGAAGGAAGAAGAGGCAGGATTGGTATTGACATATATGACGAAGGGGATTACGCTCATATAATCATGACAGATAATGGTAAGGGAATCGGAACCGCTGAACTCCCTCACATATTTGAAAGATTTTACAGAACAGATGAGTCGCGTAATAGTAAACAGGGCGGAAGTGGAATCGGTCTTGCAATTGTAAGAAAGATAATTGATGACCATAAAGGTAAGATATGGGCTGAGAGCGTTGAGGGCGAAGGAACCACAATGCATATATGCTTGAGAAAAGCCACTGAAGCTATTGAGACAAAAGCAGATTAGCAAGTTAAGCATTTATATAATAAGGAGAACAAACACATGAGCAAAGTATTAATTGTTGAAGATGAAGAAGCTATTGCTGAGATTGAAAAGGATTATCTTGAACTCAGTGGATTTGAAGTGACTATTAAATCAGATGGAACAAGCGGACTTGAAGCTGCACTTGATGAAGATTATGACATCTGTATTCTTGATGTAATGCTTCCGGGTGTTGATGGATTTGAGATATGCCGTCAGGTGAGAGAAAAGAAGAACACACCTATTATAATGGTTTCAGCCAAGAAAGAGGATATTGACAAGATAAGAGGCCTTGGTGTCGGTGCAGATGACTATATGACTAAGCCTTTCAGCCCAAGTGAGCTTGTGGCGAGAGTTAAGGCGCATCTTGCAAGATATGAAAGACTTGTAAGCAGCACGAAGGAGAACAATGATATAATTGAAATCCGTGGTATCAAGATTGATAAGACTGCAAGAAGAGTATTCGTCAATGGTGAGGAGAAGATATTTACAACTAAGGAATTTGATCTGCTCACATTCCTTGCAGAGCACCCTAATCATGTGTATACTAAGGATGAATTATTCAAAGAAATCTGGGATATGGATTCAATCGGTGATATAGCGACAGTTACTGTCCATATCAAGAAGATAAGAGAAAAGATTGAGCTCGACACATCTAAGCCTCAGTATATTGAGACTATATGGGGTGTCGGTTACAGATTTAAAATGTAAATTAGAAAGGCAGAACTTATGTTAGTAACAGATTACCTGGACGAGAGTGCCAGAAAATATTCAGACAAAACAGCGGTTGTAGATGAGAACCGCAAGATGACATATGCAGAGCTTGAGAAGGAATCTAAGGGTATAGCTATGGAACTTATCGGCAAGGGGATGTTCCGTAAGCCGGTAGCGGTATATCTTGAGAAGAGCTGTGAGTGTATATCTGCATTTATGGGAACATTGTATTCAGGCAATTACTATACAATGATTGATGTCAAGATGCCTGTATCAAGAATTAAGAAGATAACAGACACATTACAGCCAGTATGTATCATAACTGATAAGAATCATGTGGAAGATGTCAGGGCTTTAGAGGTTGAGGCTGATATCGTATGTGTTGAGGACTGCGCTTCCATGGAGATTGATGAGGAGATTATCAAAGGTGCAACATCAAGAATCCTTTCAAGAGATATCATGTATGTATTATTTACATCGGGTTCTACTGGTATGCCTAAGGGCGTTATGATATCACATCAGGGACTTGTGGACTTCGTTGAGTGGGGTGCACAGGAATTCAACATGGATGACACATATGTTATAGGTAACCAGACACCGCTTTATTTCAGTATGTCTGTGTTTGATGTGTATGAGACTATCAAGAATGGAGCAACTCTTCATCTGATACCATCAAAGTTATTCTCATTGCCAGCGATGCTTATGCAGTATCTGTATGACAATAAGATTAACACTGTATTCTGGGTTCCATCAGCACTTACTTTCTTATCAACATTAGGTGCGTTGAAGAGTCCTTATCTGCCAGAGTTGAAAAATGTATTCTTTGGCGGAGAGGTTATGCCGGTAAAGCAGCTTAACAGATGGATAGATGTGTATCCAGATGTAAGATATGTCAACTTCTATGGTCCAACAGAAGTAACGGATACATGTACATTTTATGAGGTTAACAGACATTTTGAGAATCAGGAGAGCCTTCCAATGGGAAGAGCATGCCACAATATGGAAGTTTTCCTTCTTGATGAGAATGATAAGCTTGTTGCGGACGGAGAAATCGGTGAGGTATGTGTAAGAGGTATCGGTATTGCTAACGGATACTACAATGCGCCTGATAAGACAGCAGAGGTATTCGTACAGAATCCTCTTAACAAGCTGTTTGAGGATAAGATATACAGAACAGGTGACCTTGCCAGAGTTAATGAATTTGGTGAGCTTGTATACATTTCAAGAAAAGACTTCCAGATTAAGCATATGGGAAGAAGAATAGAGCTTGGCGAGATTGAGACAGCGATATCTTCAATTGAGGAGATTGATTCATGCTGTTGTCTCTATAACACTAAGAAATCTAAGATTGTTATGATTTATCAGGGCAATATTGAGGAATCAGAGGTCATGAACAGATTAAAAGACCTCATTCCTGATTACATGCTTCCTAACACTAAGATTAAGCTTGATTCTATGCCGCTCAATCTTAATGGCAAGGTTGACAGACATAAGCTTGAAGAGCTGTATATTAAATAATAACGGGAGGAGTACATGGAAATTGCAATATGTGTATTCTTAGGTGTATGGCTGAGTGCAGCGGCTGTTCTTGGTTACATACAGCTAAAGAAGGATTTTAAAAATGAGAGTGGAGAAAAGAAGTAAATGAATATCTATTTTATAGGAATGTGTATTGCTATGGCGATATACCTTATCGTTGGCCTTGTTGTCAGCAAGAAGGTTAATTCTGCCAATGAATTTTATGTTGCAGGTAGAAGGGCACCTATTATCCTGATAGCCGGTTCGCTTATAGCATCCTACACAAGTACAGGTATGTTTATGGGTGATGCGGCGCAGTGTTATGAAGGCGTATTCACATCTATACTTATATTTGCGGGAATGCAGTCGGCAGGTTACATAATCGGTGCAATCTTTTTCGGAAGATATCTTAGAAGAAGCCAGGTGCTTACAATTCCTGAATTCTTTGGAAAGCGTTTCTGCTCAAGAAAATTAAGAGTTCTTGCGGCTGTTACAGCTATTATAATGATGTCAGTGTATCTGTTATCGGTTCTTCAGGGAATCGGTACACTTATGTCACTTGTAACAGGTGTTAATATCAATGTATGCATGATTCTTGCAATGGTTGTGCTTACTGTTCTTACTGTTGCATCTGGTTCGAGAGGTGTACTTATAACTGATACAATTATGGCAAGTATATTCACAATAGCTGTTATTGTTGGAATGGTGTTTATAGCCAAGAATACAGGTGGATGGTTTGGAGCGATTGAGTCAATTGCATCTAACCCTGCTCTTACAGATTATCTGTCATGGGGAGGCAAGCCTGGCCCATTATATAATACTGGTGTTGAAAATGTTATATGGGGACTTGCATATGGTGTTGTATGGATGTCTGTATGTATGGTTGGCCCATGGCAGTCAAGCCGTTATCTTATGGCTAAGAATGAACATGCGGTTATCAAGTCAGGTCCAATAGCGGCTATTGGTGTATTTATACTTGAATTCCTTGTTGGTATGGCTGCTGTTATGGTTAATGTAGTTTATCCAGACATGGAGAGTTCATCAAATGTTATGATATGGGCAGCTATGAATCTTATGCCTAAGGTTCTCGGTGTTGTTCTTCTTACAGGTGTGCTTTCAGCAGGTATCTCATCAGCAACAACATTCTTATCACTTATAGGTGCTTCTGTTGCTAATGACTGCATGCAGAGCGAGGATGATAAATCTATCCGTTACGGAAGAATTACTATGATTATAGTTGCAGTTGTAGTTCTTGTTGTAGCTGTTATGAATCCACCATCAATATTCTGGATAATGTTCCTTGGTGGTGCTGTTGCGGCAAGTTCATGGATGCCGGTTGCTGTGGCAAGTATATTCAGCAAGAGGGTTACTAAGACTGGTGCGTTCTGTGGAATGCTTTTTGGAATGCTTGGATGTTTTCTTTTAAAGGTGTACACGAGTGTCAGCGGAGTGAGCCTTCCGGTATATCTTGACCCAAGTATAGTCGGAATTGTATGTAATGTGATTGCGCTTGTTATAGGTTCAGCACTTACACAGGTTACAGATGAGGAGAAGCAGGCTAGAGCGGCATTATTCGTTATGCCAGAGTCAGAGAAAGACCCTGCACAGATGAAGTCAACACTCAGATGGACTAAGGCATCAATTCTTATCGGAGTTGTTGTGTTCGCAATGCTTATGATTCTGTGGGTTGTTCCATATCTGAATGCGGCGGTGTAAGAGTGTAGAAATTATATATAAGTATATAAAATAAAATTTGTGGAATACTTGAATTGGTTATTAGCATATGTTATAATGGCGATAGCCAAGAAAGATATAAGAGTGCGTAGACACAAAACGAATCCCCATGAGATTGCAGCTCATGGGGATTCTTCTCGTTTTAATCGGTTGAGCATCCGTCAGGTTAATTGTCGTTGTTCTTTCTATCTAGCCATTTGCAGATGTAGTAGCCAACTACACTTGCCATGATAGAAATAAGGAAAGATATAAGAATATCCAACGTAGACACCTCCCTTCTGTTGCCAGAATGAGTACAACAACAATAGTTATTATAACATAAATATATTAAAAAGAAAAGAATGAAAATATATAAAAAATATACACCCTCATAGAAAATCTTTCTTTGAGGGTGTAAGGATAATTACATATTAATAATCTTATTATCTTATTGCATCTAAAGCAGATGATGCTATTCCGATAATTACTGTCCATGAGATGCCAAAAACTACAGAGATAACAAGCATGATAGTGCATATTTTAATGCAGGATTCATATTTGTCGTATCTTCCATAACGGAAATTATTGTTGGCATTAAATAAAAGAATCAGTGCGATAATACCAAATAATCTGCTGAACAGAATGATGCAGATTATTGAAAATACAAGCAGTGGAGTGAACTTAGGACAGTTCTGTGGCTTGTTGTAGTTGTTATAGCCATTGTTGTATCCATTAGGCTGGTTATTATAGGTGTTGTTCTGATTATTGTAATTATTATAACCAGAGTTATAGTTATTCTGATTGCTGTTATAGCCGGTATTATAACTGTTCTGGCTGCCATAACTGTTGTTGTTCTGAGCACCATAGTCGTTATACTGTGAATTATAGCTGTTATTCTGTGAGGTATAATTATTGTTCTGGCTGTCATAACTATTATTCTGCGAATTATAACTGTTGTAATCAGAGCTATCAGACTGGCTGTTCTGCGTATTTGTATTATCTGAATAAGATGTATACTCCTTGTTTGGGTCATTAGAATAATCATCTGTATAACTGCCGTAGTTTCGCTGGCTGTTATCAGAAGATTCATTTGGGTCCTGGTTCTGGTTGTTCCAGAATGGATCTGGTGTATAATTATCCATATATGTCCTCATTTCTTTGCATAATTTAATATATAAATTGCTGATTTCTCATGTTTTGCGGGGTACAAGTTCAAAGCTTTTAACCCTAAAAACATAATAAACATACATAAGTAATGCGTCAAGTATAAATTGACTTTAGATACAGTCAGGTAATAATATAAGATAATAACAATATGCAAATGTATTTTGAAGTTAGATTATAATTTTAATAATAAAGTATATTTTAAAGGATGAACCACATGGAAATAATATATGAAGACAAAGATAAGATAATTCTAAAAAAAGAAGCGGGGCAGCTTACGCAGAGTGGGAAAAATTTTGACCTCGATATGGTAAGCGAGGTTATGAATTATCGTAAAAGAAAGGGCGAACCGTCGTATGCGGCGGTTATCAACAGACTTGACCGTCCGGTTAGTGGAGTTGTGCTGATGGCAAAGAATAAAGAGAGTGCCGCGAGATATTCTAAGATTATGCAGCAGCAGGGATTTTGCAAGCAGTATTATGCGCTGGTGTATGGAAAAATGGAAGAACCCAAGGCAGTGCTGTCAGATTATATAGAAAAGACAAAAGATAACACAGCAGTAATAAGCGGTGATAGCAGTATATCTGCGACAGATAATAAAAATGCCAAACTTGCTGAGCTTGATTATGAGGTTATAAGCGAGACTGAGATTGATGGGACAGAGATTTCTCTTTTAAAGATTAATCTTCACACGGGGCGTTTTCACCAGATAAGGATTCAGCTTGCCTCAAGAGGGCATGCGATTATCGGGGATGGGAAGTACATGTCTGCGTGCGGTGAGAAACATTTAAACATAGAACCGGTAAGTGGAACAGCGTTAAAAAAGATGGGCATGAAGCCAAGAGAAATAGCATTGTGTGCCCATTCTATCAACGTGGATGGAAAAGAGTATGGTGTGACACCACAATGGTGGAATACCATGCTTGAAATCCGTTAGATAAAATGATAAACTAAAAAACACTATTATTAAAAGGAGTCATAACAATGGCAGAGGATAAAAAGTTAGTTGAAGCTATTACATCTATGGATGTAGATTTTGCACAGTGGTATACAGATGTCTGCAAGAAAGCAGAGCTTATGTCTTACTCAAGTGTTAAGGGATGTATGATATTTAAGCCGGCTGGATATGCAATCTGGGAGAACATACAGAAAGAAATGGATAGAAGGTTCAAGGAGGTTGGAGTTGAGAATGTATATCTTCCAATGTTTATTCCAGAGAGCCTTCTTGAGAAGGAAAAAGACCATGTAGAAGGATTTGCACCAGAAGTTGCATGGGTAACACAGGGGGGACTTAATCCACTTCAGGAGAAAATGTGTGTACGTCCTACATCAGAGACATTATTCTGTGATTTCTACAAGGATGAGATTCAGTCATACAGAGATTTACCAAAGGTATATAACCAGTGGTGTTCAGTTGTAAGATGGGAGAAGGAGACAAGACCATTCCTTCGTTCAAGAGAGTTCTTATGGCAGGAAGGACATACAGCACACGCAACAGCAGAAGAGGCAGAGGCTAGAACACAGCAGATGCTTAATGTATATGCTGATTTCTGTGAGGAAGTACTTGCTATGCCAGTTATCAAGGGACGTAAGACAGACAAGGAAAAGTTCGCCGGAGCAGAGGCAACATACACAATCGAAGCACTCATGCATGATGGCAAGGCACTTCAGTCTGGTACAAGCCATAATTTTGGCGATGGATTTGCCAAAGCATTTGGAATACAGTATACAGATAAGGATAATAAGTTAAAGTATGTTCACCAGACATCATGGGGTTCAACAACAAGACTTATCGGTGCTATGATTATGGTTCATGGTGATAACAGCGGACTTGTTCTTCCACCAAGAATTGCACCTGTACAGGTTGATATTATTCCAATTATGCAGAAGAAGGAAGGCGTTCTTGAGAAAGCGGCAGAGGTTGCAGCAGCACTCAAGGCAGCAGGACTTCGCGTTAAGGTTGATGACAGCGATAAGAATCCAGGTTGGAAGTTCTCAGAGCAGGAGATGCGTGGTATTCCAGTACGTGTAGAGATGGGACCAAGAGATATCGAGGCTGGCAAGGCTATTATCGTAAGAAGAGATACAAGAGAAAAGATTGAAGCACAGATAGATGGACTTGCAGACAAGATTAAGGAAGTACTTGATACAATGCAGGTTGAGATGCTTGAGAGAGCAAGAGCACACAGAGATGCACACACATATGTTGCAACTAACTATGATGAGTTCAAGGATATAGTTGCCAATAAGCCAGGATTTGTTAAGGCTATGTGGTGTGGCGACCAGGCTTGTGAGGACAAGATTAAGGAAGATACAACAGCTACATCAAGATGTATGCCATTTGCGCAGGAACAGCTCAGTGATGTATGTGTATGCTGTGGAAAGCCAGCTAAGAAGATGGTTTACTGGGGTAAGGCGTACTAATTAAAGTTATTTGGTAAGGAGACTATATGCAGCTTCCAGAGGATGTCAGAGCGATTATTGGCACAATTGAAGAACATGGATGCGAGGCTTATGCTGTCGGTGGATGTGTAAGAGACACATTGCTTGGAAAGACACCATATGACTGGGATATAACCACATCAGCACTTCCTATGCAGGTCAAATCTATGTTTAAGAGAACTGTGGATACAGGGCTTAAACACGGCACAGTGACTGTTATGATAGGAAAGACCGGCTATGAGGTCACAACCTACAGGATTGATGGTGAGTACAAAGACGGCAGGCATCCTGAAAATGTAGAATTTGCAGTTAATCTTCTTGAAGACCTTAAAAGAAGAGATTTCACTATCAATGCAATGGCGTATAGTGATAAAAACGGGCTTGTCGATGAATTTGACGGACAAGGTGACCTTGAACGCGGGATTGTAAGATGTGTAGGTAATCCTATAGAGCGTTTTACAGAAGATGCCCTAAGAATGATGAGGGCTATAAGATTCTCGGCACAGCTTTCATTTGAGATAGATAAGGAGACATATAAGGCTATTGAAAAGCTGTCTACTAATATCGCACAGGTAAGCATGGAAAGAATCCAGGTGGAGCTTACCAAGACAATTATGTCTGATAATCCGGAGAAGGTGGAGCTGTATTACGAGACTGGTATATTCTCGGTGGTTTTACCAGATGTTGCAGCTATATTTGAGGGAAGATACAGACAGAATGCCATTAGTATGTTAAAACATACAGAAAAGACTGTTATATTAAGATATGCGGCACTTCTTAACTCTCTTGAGCCAGATAAGGCAAAGGGAGTTCTTAGAAGCCTTAAGCTGGACAACCACACTGTTGACAGTGTGACTGCTATCGTTGCTAATTCCAAGGTTACGATAGATGAGAATGAGCCGGCGATAAGAGAGGCATTAAATCGTTATGGAAGAGAACTTTTTGACAATCTTATCATACATGATGAGGCTCTTACGACAGCCAAGGAGGAGATTACAGGAATAATCCTTCCGGGAAAGCATAATCATATAGCTGCCGTTAAGAAGATGATGGATGATATTATAGCAAGAGGCGATTGTGTGACGATTAAAGACCTTGATATAACCGGGAATGATTTAATTGAATATGGAATGACGGGACCGCAGATTGGCAAGACGCTCAATGAATTGCTTCATGTTGTGATGGATAATCCGAAGCTTAATGACAAGGCGACGCTGCTTGCGATGCTGGAACATTTCAACTAAACCCTGCCTGCGGCGCAGCCCGTGTGTACCGTATGCCCCTTGCAGGCTGTGTACCTATACCAGAATTGCATGACGACTGTCGTGTGGCTCTTAGGTCGGTGTTAGACATAAGATAAGTCGGATGCTAAACCGTTCAAGCGAAGCGCGTTTTTAGCAATCCGGCTTTAATATACTTTGTCGTGCCGACCTTAGAGCCACTAGACACAAAGGACCAGCAATTCTGGTATAGGTACACAGCCTGCAAGGGGCATACGGTACACACGGGCTGAGCCACACGCAGGTTTAGTTAAAGATGTTGGTGGGAATGCTCTCAAGTTTTTAAACTTGAGGGCATTATTTTTTTATACCCTACATAATAATAGTTATGATTAATGAGTGTGGGGGAGACTGTCAATGAATGAAAAATCGCTTGAAGTACTTGATCAGTATGATTTGAATATATACCGCAGTGTGCGGGGCAGGGGAGGCATGATAGTTGTAACAGATCAGGGCGATAAGCTCTTGCTGGAGTGTGTAAAACAGGACAAATATTACAAAAGGGAAGATGTGATTACGAGAGCTGTTAAGCAGAGTGGATATGAGTATCTGGATACATATGTAAAGAATAAAGACGGAGAGATAATATCCGAGGCGGTAGAAGATGGAAGGAAATATGTATTAAAGGATATGTATTCAGGCAGTGAATGCAATGTCAGAAGTATCCGTGATATTCTTGATGCGGTATCAGCTATGGCAAGGCTTCATATCGCACTTGATAAGGCAGCTGACGTCATAATAAGTGATGACAATGAGTTCGTTCTTGCAAGAGGAAATGTTGCAAAGACTATTATAAGACATACTAAAGAAATGAGAATGGCAGGTAATTACCTTAAGAACAAGAAGCAGAAGACGGAGTATGAAATGAGCATATATAGGAATATGAGCAGTTTTTATGAAGAAGCACAGAAGGCTGTCGGAATGCTTGATAATAAGATTGTGGCAGATGGAATCACAAAGGCGGACAGTAATAACAGTCTTATACATGGAAATTATACATATCATAATATTATTATAAGTAATGTGGGCGTTGCTGTGACTAATATGGAGAAATGCAGAGTTGACTCACAGGTGTTTGATTTGTATCAGTTTATGAGAAAGATTCTTGAAAAATATAACTGGGACATTGACCTTGCGTATAAAATGCTGAACGAATATGACAGAATTAAGAGAATAAGTGACGAGGATATAGGAATCATGTCAGTTTTATTTGCATTTCCAGAAAAGTTCTGGAAGATAGTAAATCATTATTACAACATGAATAAGGCATGGGTATCACCTAAAAGTATTGAAAAGCTTAATGGATGCATTGAACAGAATGTCAGAAGACTTGATTTTGTTGCAACTATATGTGCATTGTGATAGAATCAACGTAGTATACATAAAAACTGGGTAACTATACTCTTAAGAAAGGTACAATCTGATATTATGGATAAACATACATCTGCAATGAGAAAAATGACAGCTCTTATAATGGGGCTTGTGATATGTGTGTTAAGTTTGGTGGGATGTAGTATAGGCAATGGTAATAAAAGCGGAACGATAACACCGGGAAGTTCAATACTCACAGCACCTAAGAAGAATATAACAGAAGCAACAACAGGAGCCTCACAGCAGATAACAGTGACAGGCGTATTGTCATATATTGATAAAGACAGTAAGAAGGCTAATTTTATAGATACTAATTCGGGCGTTGAATATGAAGTTCCATATTCGGGGGGAACTGTGTTCGCAACAAAGTACGGAACAGCAATTGCAGCATCTAATCTTATTCTTGGAGAGATATATGATGTTGTGTGCAACAAGAGAGGTGTTGCCACTTCGATAAAGGGTAATCCAGATGCATTTGAGGTGAGTGGATTCAATAATGTCGAGGTTAATGAATCTAACAGAAGAATAAGTTCAGGTGCATCGACTTATATATACAGTGAAAAGGCGCTTGTTATATCTGGGGAGGATAAGATACCTATAGCAGAAGTGGTGAAGCAGGATGAAGTAACGCTGCGCGGAATTGGTAATACAGTATATTCGGTTGTGGTTGATAAGGGACATGGATATATAAGATTTACAGGTATTGATGCATTTATAGGTGGATATGCACAGATTGGAAAGAGCCAGTTGTATAATGTCACAGAGGATATGATAGTTACAGCATCTGTTGGCACATACAATGTTGAGATAGAGAATGGAACTATAGATGCAACTAAAGAAGTGACAGTTGAGAGCGGACAGGAGACAAAGCTGGATTTCAGTGAATATGTACAGCCAGCACAGCTTCAGGGAACGGTTAATTTCAGCGTTACGCCATCAGATGCCATTATGTCTATAGATGGTGAGGAAGTGGACTATTCAGTGCCAGTCCAGTTATCATATGGCTCACATAAGCTTACGCTTGTCAAGAATCATTATGAGGAGTATACAGAGACATTTGTAGTTAAATCTTCATATGTGACAAAGGTTATAGATATGGTTGCAAAGTCAAGTGCAACAACAAAGGCTTCAACAACTGCAAGCAGTAATACATCAGCAACAACAAAGTCTACGACAAGGACTACTGCTGCAGCTACAACTGCTAATAGTGATGGAAGTTACAGCGTTAAGGTAACCTCTCCTGCTGGAGCTGCGCTGTATGTAGACAGTGTTTATGCGGGAACTGTTCCATGTACATTTAAGAAAACAGAAGGAACTAAGACAATAACACTTACACAAAGTGGGTATAATACAGTTAGCTATTCCATCTCGATAGAGAGCGGAGCCGGGGATCTGACATACGCATTTCCATCAATGGTTAAGACACAGGAAGGAAGTAATTAGATATGAATATTCCATTTTCACCACCAGATATTACTGAGGAGGAGATTAAAGAGGTAACAGAGGCACTCCGCTCAGGCTGGATAACTACAGGCCCTAAGACCAAGGAGCTTGAAAGAGAAGTTGCGGAGTATACACATTCAAGCAAGGCAGCAGCACTTAATTCTGCGACTGCATGCATGGAGATGGCTCTCAGGATATTCGGTGTTGGACCAGGAGACGAGGTTATCGTTCCTGCATATACTTACACTGCATCAGCGAGTGTTGTGTGCCATGTCGGAGCCACACTTAAGCTGATAGATGTAGAGAAGGGCACATATCATCTTGATTATGACAGAATAGAAGAGCTTATTACTGACAAGACTAAGGCTATAATACCTGTTGATATAGCCGGTGTCATGGTTGATTATGACAGGATAAGGCAGATTGTCATGAGCAAAAAGGGCATATTTAAGCCAGCTAACAAGATGCAGGAGGCACTTGGACATATACTTATACTTGCAGATTCAGCTCATGGATTTGGTGCATCAAGAGATGGTGTCATGAGTGGACAGGCGGCAGATTTCACAAGCTTTTCATTCCATGCTGTTAAGAATTTCACAACAGCAGAGGGTGGTGCGCTTGTCTGGAGAGACATAGATGGCATTGACAATGAGGAGATATATCATCAGCTCATGCTTCTTACGCTTCATGGACAGTCTAAGGATGCGCTGGCTAAGACTAAGCTCGGTGCATGGGAATATGACATAGTAGGTCCATATTACAAATGCAATATGACAGATGTGCTTGCAGCTATCGGACTTGCACAGTTCAGAAGATATGATGGAATGCTTGCGAGAAGAAAGCAGATGATTGAGCGTTATACAGCAGGAATAGAAAGAGATGGAATAAGTGTTATTAAACATTATGACGAGCATGTATGTTCAAGTGGACATCTCTGCCTTGTAAGGCTTGAGGATGCAGATGTGCAGAAGAGGAATGACCTTATAACAGCTATGGCAGAACGTGGAATAGCAACTAACGTCCACTTCAAACCACTTCCTATGCACACAGCATACAAGAATCTTGGTTTTGATATTAAAGATTTCCCTAATTCATATGAAATGTATAAGGGTGAGATTACACTTCCGTTACACACACGTTTAACAGATGAGCAGCTTGAATATGTTATTGATAACTTTAACCAGCTCACAAGATAAACGCGATTAAGGAGGATATATGAGGCTTAAAGGATGGAATCATCTTCCTGACAGGATGAAGACCAAAGAAGTCAGACGATATTATAATATACTTGTAAGGCATACAGGGTGGTTTAAGGTAAAGCGTATAATGGATATAGTTGTAAGCTCGATAATGCTTGTGGTTCTGGCACTTCCGATGCTTGTTATCGCAGTGATGATTAAGCTTGATTCGAGGGGGCCTGTGTTTTTCAGGCAGGAGCGTGTAACCCAGTATGGACGTATATTCAGAATATACAAGTTCAGAACTATGGTTAACAATGCACAGAAGCTTGGGACACAGGTTACAGTTGCGCATGATGCAAGAATAACCAAAGTTGGCAGAATATTAAGAAAATACAGATTAGATGAATTTCCACAGATATTCAATATCCTTGCAGGAGATATGACACTTGTCGGCACAAGACCAGAAGTGCCTAAATATGTGAACCAGTATACAGATGAGATGTATGCAACACTTCTTCTTCCAGCAGGACTTACATCGAGGACAAGCATTGCCTATAAAGATGAGGACAAGCTTTTAAAAGATGCAGATGATGCGGACAAGGTTTATGTAGAACAGATTCTTCCAGTCAAGATGAAGTATAATCTTGAGAGCCTTAGAAGATTCGGTGTTATAGAGGATTGTTCGGTACTGTGGAACACATTTAAGTCAGTTATCAAATAGTCATATGGCTGCATGTGACAGAAAGAGTGAAATACAATGCTTACATGTACCATATGTGTAATTGCGTATAATGAGGAAAAATCGATTAGAACCATACTTGATTGTATCAGCAGTCAGGATTATGGCCATAATCTTTGTGAAGTTATTTTGGTTGACGGGGCTTCAACAGATAATACGAAGGCTATAATGCAGGAATATGCTGATAATAACAGCAGGCTTGATAGTCCATTCAAGAGAATTGTTGTGCTTGATAACCCTAAAAAGACACTCCCAAGTGGATGGAATGTGGCTTTGGCAGAGTATAAATGTGATGTGATAATCAAAGTTGATGCCCACGCTGAGATTCCAAGCGATTTTGTCAGCAAGAATATAAAGGTGCTTGAGAGCGGCGAGGATGTCTGCGGCGGCATAAGACCAGCTATATTAGATGAGTCTACACCATGGAAAGAGACACTCCTGCTTGCAGAGAACAGCATGTTTGGCTCAAGCATTGCACCATACAGGAACAATCCGGGAAAGACATACGTGAAATCACTGTTTCATGGGGCATACAGAAGGAAAGTATTCGACAAGATAGGCGGCTTTAACGAGGAGCTTGTAAGAACTGAGGATAATGAGATTCATTACCGCATGAGGGAGGCGGGCTTCAAGCTGTGCTTTGACCCGGATATTGTGTCTTACCAGCACATAAGAAGCAGTCTGCCTAAGATGCTCAAACAGAAGTATTCTAATGGATACTGGATAGGCATAACGGCAAAGAAGTGTCCAAAGTGTTTATCAGTGTATCATTTTGTGCCGTTTGCATTTGTGAGTGCCATCGGTTTGTCGGCTATAGGTCTGGTGTTTACCGGGCTGGCAGGACGATACAGCATATTCATAAAAAAGCTTGGCAATATAATTAAATTCCTTACAAAGCTTATGTGGGGAGCATATGGGGTGCTGGCTGTAGTTATGTCAGTTGTGGCAGCCATAGGTGCTGGCAAGAAGCGCAATAAGACCAATATAGCACTGCCAGCGTTATTTCTTATGCTTCATGTAAGTTATGGCGTGGGAACCCTTGCGGGAATACTGAAAAAGGAGTCCAATGATGGAAGAGACAAGGAAAGATAAGTTGCAGTTACTGGTAAGAAGATTTTTTCTTATCATAACGGATATAGTCCTGATTAATGGAAGCATTATTCTTGCATTGGTTATGAGATTTGATGTGAATATATCGTTAATTGAGCCGCAGTATATAGATAATTTTAAGGATACATGGATATTATTCACTATAATTACGCTTATTATATTCTGGTTTTTCAGGATGTATCACAGCCTATGGCAGTATGCGAGTATTGCAGAGCTGTACAAGATAGTTGAGGCATGTATAGTTGCGGAGATTGCTTATCTTGCCATGACAGCTATATGGGGTAAGATGCTTCCAAGATCATGCTATTTTACTGCCGGTGTATTCATGACAGTTGCCATGTGTACAAGCAGATTCATGTACAGAATAATAAGAACATTAATCCAGAATTACAGACATACATCAGAACAGATTAACATAATGATTATCGGTGCTGGTGAGGCAACTAATGTACTTATGAGAGAGATTGCCAATTCAAGATATCTTGATAATTCCAAGGTTGTTGCGATTATTGATGATGACCCACTAAAGATTGGCAAATTTATACGAGGCGTAAAAGTTGTTGGTAACAGGAACAATATCAAGGAGTATGCAAGATATTATGAAGTTGATGAGATAATATTTGCGATTCCATCAGCTTCTACCAAGACAAAGAGGGAAATCCTTAACATATGTAAGGAGACACCTTGTAACTTAAAGATAATTCCTGGCGTATACCAGATGATGGATGGCGAGATTAATGTCAAGGATATCAGAAATGTTGATGTGACCGACCTTCTTGGCAGAGACCCGATTAATGTTGACCTTGAATCTATTATGGGATATGTATCAGGTAAGACAGTACTTGTAACTGGTGGTGGCGGCTCTATAGGTTCGGAGTTATGCCGTCAGCTTGTAAAGCATGGGCTTAAAAGACTTATTATATTTGATATATATGAAAATAGTGCTTACGATATACAGCAGGAGCTTAAAAGGGATTATCCAGATGCAGATGTTGTCACGCTTATTGGCTCAGTAAGGAATACGAGCAGACTTGAATGGATATTTGACAATTACAGACCAGATATTATATATCATGCAGCGGCACATAAGCATGTTCCACTTATGGAGGACAGCCCTAATGAAGCTGTTAAGAACAATGTAATAGGAACACTTAATGTTGCAAGAATGGCTGATAAATATAATGTGAAGCGTTTCGTTATGATAAGCACGGACAAGGCGGTTAATCCGACTAACATAATGGGTGCAACTAAGAGAATCTGTGAAATGATAATCCAGTATTTTAATGAAAAGTCAGCCACAGAATTTGTTGCAGTAAGATTTGGTAATGTACTTGGAAGCAATGGTTCAGTTATTCCGCTTTTTAAGAAGCAGATTGAAGCGGGAGGACCTGTGACAGTAACTCATCCTGATATTATAAGATACTTTATGACAATTCCAGAGGCGGTATCGCTCGTCATTCAGGCTGGTGCATATGCCAAAGGTGGTGAGATATTTATACTTGATATGGGTGAGCCTGTAAAGATAGATGACCTGGCAAAGAATCTTATCAGGCTGTCAGGGTATACACTTGGTGTTGATATGGAGATTAAATATACAGGTCTTCGTCCGGGTGAGAAGTTGTATGAGGAACTTCTTATGGATGAGGAGGGACTTCAGGATACAGCGAACAAGCTTATCCATATTGGAAAGCCTATAGAATTTGATAAGGAAGGCTTTGAGGACAAGCTCGAGACAATTAAAGAAATCGCATATTCGGAATCAGAGAAGGATGTGCGTGAATATATTAAAGAGATGGTTCCAACATATAGACCTAAGCAATAATCTGGAGGCGTGTGGATGAAATACGTTATTAACGGTAATTTTCTGTATGGTGCTGTGCTTGGTGTGCAGCGTTATGCAAGAGAGATTACAGCTCAGCTAGATAAGTTAATAAAAGATAAGCCATATGAGGTAGAGATTGTCATGCCGTCAATTGACAGTGACGGGACATCTGTATTTGTCAGCAAATATCAGGCGTTATACAGCAATATAAAGGTTGTTGTGATAGATGGTGTGGCAGGAAGAAAATGGGATCAGATAGATTTTAACAGATATGTTAAAAAGGAAAATGCAAAGCCAGTGTATCTGTGTAATGAGGTATCTTTATTCATGAAGAATGGAATAGCTGTTATACATGATATAGCATTCAAGACACATCCGGGGTTCTTCACAGAACCGGGAGACTGGCATGAGATATTGTTCAGAAAGCTTATGTACCGCACCGCATTTAAGAAAGCAGATGCGGTTATAACAGTAAGCGAATTTTCCAAGAAAGAGATACTTGGTAATTACAGATTGAAAAATCCGGACATAATTGTTGCAGGCAATGGATGGCAGCATTTTAACACGGACAATATAGATGAGCATATATTTGACCAGTATGCGAGCAGGATTAAGCGTGGCAGTTATTATTTCTACATGGCATCACTTGCGCCTAACAAGAATCTTAGCTGGATAGCGGAGAATGCTAAGAACAATCCACATTCGACATATGTTATTGCAGGTAAATCGCTGGGAGATAAGTCAGATATAACAAAATATCCTAATGTTGTGTATGTAGGATATGTGTCAGATGCCACAGCAAGGGCACTTATGAAGTACTGCAAGGCATTCCTGTTCCCTTCGACTTATGAAGGATTTGGAATACCACCTATGGAAGCGTTATGTATGGGAGCAAAGGTAGTGCTTGGTGATATACCAGTATTGCATGAGATATATGAGGATGTGGCGAAATACATCAATTGTAATAATCCGGCAGTTAATCTGGATTCACTGGTTGATGGCTGGTATCTTGATGAGGAACGTGTTGTAGAGGTATTAAAAAAACATTCATGGCTTGAATCGGCTAAGAAGCTGTGTGAATGTATGGACAGGGAGGCTGTATGAAGATAGCGATTGATGCCAGAACACTTGGCAGCAGACCAAGCGGTGTTGGCATGTATCTTAATGATTTTTTGAAGCAGCTTATTAAGTATGAAGATTTGGAATTCGTTCTTATATCAGATGTTGCAGAGAGTGAATATATTAAGTTTTTCCAGAAACATGGGATAGAAGTGTATACACAGGGAAAGCAGGTGTATCGCAGCGCGGGAGTATATTCATACTTCTCATATGTGCAGAGTGTTCTTGATAAGGTAAAACCAGATATATTCTGGGAAGTCAATACAGTTATTCCGATTAAGCTTAAAGGCAGCTTTAAGACAATGATAACAGTACATGACATGTTCCCTATAGAGTATGTCGAGTATTTTGGCAGGGTATACAGCCTGTATTTCCGACATGGACTTTCAAAGACATTGAAAAATACGGACATGATTTTGTATAATTCGATGCAGACCAAGATGACAACGGAAAAATATTTCCCTAGAAGCAGGAATATTACTAACTGCAATGCATATATAATATCAAACCCATTGAAGGATAAGTGGGATTGCAGTGATGAAGGATATTTTCTGTATGTAGGCAATATGGAGAAGAGAAAAGGCGTAGACCTTCTGATTAAAGGATATAGAAGATACCGCGCAGACGGTGGAGACAAGAAGCTGGTTCTTGCCGGCAAGATGCAGGAGGAGGATATAAGACAGCTTGTTGCTTCTGCGATAGAGGAGGATGGCAATATAACTTATCTTGATTATATAAGCCATGATAAGAAGCATGAGTTATATTCCAAAATGTCTGCATTTGTATTTCCATCTAAGGCGGAGGGGTTTGGCATGCCAGTTATTGAGGTTATGAAGTTTAACAAGCCTATCATAGCAAGCAATCTTCCTATATTTGATGAGATAGCGCAGGGCAATATCAATACATTTGATATTAATTGTGGGGAGAAGGAACAGATAGATAATCTTAGCAGGATTCTTTTCAGATATAACAGCGTTGTGGATGAGGAGTCCTACAAGGAGACAGTGGACAGGTATGCGCCTGAGAAGCTGGGTAAAACAGTTTATGATTTTATAATGGAGAACAGATAGATATGAGCGGGCTGTCAAAGATAGTTCTTAAAGGAGCAGAGAAGCTTCGTCCGGTTCTTGTAAGATGTATACCTAAGAGTGTATTGTCGAAGGTCAAGGCAGGGATGATTAACCGTGAGGCCAGAGGCATTGCACAGATAGATATAGAGAGATTTGATAAGGATGCATTTCCATTCGGGGTTAATCTTATAGGTGATATCCGGGTTGATACCGGACTTGGACAGAGCATGAGATATGTGTCTGCGATTCTTGATGCCGCAGGTGTGCCTAATCTTATATATAATTATTATGTGCCACCGGGAATGAATATGTCAGACCATTCGTGTGATGATAAGATTCAGGATAAGTTAAAATACAGTATCAACATATTCCATATCAATGCAAGTGAGATGGCAGTTGCATTCATGGATTTAGGGAAAGAGTTCTTTGACAGACATTATGATATAGGCTTCTGGCTCTGGGAGATGGAGGATTTTCCGGAAGAGTGGATGCCGGCATTTAATCTGATAGATGAGCTTTGGGTTCCATCAGATTTTGAGAATAAGATATTTAAAAAATATACAGAAAAACCAGTATACACTGTATCATATCCAGTTACAGCCAAGGCTGATGAGCAGTATGACAGAGAATATTTCGGTCTGCCAGATGACAGATTTTTATACATGATGATGTATGATGGTGGAAGCGGTGCGCCAAGGAAGAATCCGGGAAAGGTTATAGAGAGCTTTAAGAAAGCATTTAAACCAGATAACACGGAAGTCGGTCTTGTAGTTAAGCTGAAAGCGAACAGTGACGCAGACATTGAGTATATTAAGAGTCTTACACAAGGATATGACAACATATATTTTATTGATAAAAATATGTCAAGAACGGAAGTCAACAGCCTTATAAAGTGTGTTGATGTGTTCGTGTCACTTCACAGGGCAGAGGGCTTCGGGCTTATATGTGCCGAGGCGATGGTGCTTGGAACGCCGGTTATAGCAACGGCGTGGTCTGCAACTACACAGTTTATGAATGAGAGCTGTGCCTGCATGGTTGGTTACAGGATGGTTGAACTTGAGAAGGACTATCCACCATTCAAGAAAGGATACAGGTGGGCAGAGGCAGACTGTGATGAGGCGGCAGCATTTATGAGAAGATTATTTGATGATAAGGAATTTTATGGTATAATGAAAAGTAATGCGCGTCAATATGTGCATGAAAAGCTGTCGATGGAGCAGTCATCGGCATTTGCAAGAGACAGACTTAATGTTATTAACCAATAAAGTGATACACTGGAGGAAAACAAGTGAAACATTTAAAAGAGTTATATGAGTACAGGGAGATGATAATAAGCCTTGTAAAGAGAGACCTGAGGGGAAGATATAAGGGCTCGGTTCTTGGATTCTTATGGACCTTCATCAATCCATTGCTTCAGCTTCTTGTATTTACAATGGTTTTCTCGATTATTATGAGAGCTGGATATGAGCAGTATTATCTGTTCTTATTCGTTGCACTGGTGCCTTGGATGTTCTTTGCATCAAGCGTTCAGGATGGTTCTATATCTATTATCAGAGAAAAAGACATGATTAAGAAGATATATTTTCCAAGAGAGGTTATGCCAATAGCTACAGTAACAAGCGGATTTGTGAATATGATGCTTACGTTTATAGTCATATTCGTAGTTCTGATTATATCTGGAAGAGGCGTTAATCCTCTTGCTTTGTTATGTCTGCCTATAGTTATGATTGTTGAGTACATATTGTGCCTGGGAATTGCTATGATAGTTGCTGCACTTACAGTGTACTTCAGGGATTTACAGTACATTCTTGGAATTGTAACAATGGCATTACAGTATATGACACCAGTTATGTATGGAAGTGAGATGGTTCCAGACTGGGCTCTGCCAATATTTAAGGCGAACCCTATGACACCAATAACAGAGATGTACAGACAGATACTGTACTACAAAGAGATACCACATCTTATGTCTTTACTGTATGTACTTGGTATAGGAATAATATTCATTGCACTTGGCTTCTTATGCTTTAATAAGCTTCAGAAGGGATTTGCAGAGAACTTTTAGTTTGTGTATGCAATATGGAGGATAAGATGAAAGATCAGAACAACGCCATAGAGGTAAATAATGTTACCAAGCATTTCAAGGTATATTATGACAAGGGAAGTGAATTAAAAGAGAAGGTATTATTCTGGAAGCGCAATAAGTACGAGAACAGAACGGTGCTTGACAATATAAGCTTCTCAATCAAGAAGGGCGAGGCAGTAGGTCTTATCGGCAAGAATGGCTGCGGTAAGAGTACAACACTTAAACTTCTTACTAAGATTATATATCCTAACAGCGGCAATATCGAGATGTGCGGAAGAGTATCAAGCCTTATCGAGCTTGGCGCAGGATTTCATCCTGATATGAGCGGACGAGAGAATATCTACACTAATGCGGCGATATTTGGACTCAACAAGAAAGAGATAGATGCAAGACTTGATGATATAATTGCATTTTCTGAACTTAATGAATTCATAGATAACCCGGTAAGAACATACTCATCAGGAATGTATATGAGACTTGCGTTCTCGGTTGCCATCAATGTTGATGCGGACATTCTTCTTATTGATGAGATTCTTGCGGTTGGAGATGCCAATTTTCAGGCAAAATGTTTTAACAAGCTTAGAGAAATCAAGGCGGCAGGAACAACTATCGTAATTGTATCACATTCACTTGGACAGATTGAGCAGATATGTGACCGCTCTATCTGGATTAAGGAAGGTCATATTGAGATGGATGGAACTCCTAAGGATGTCCATCTTGAGTACCTTGATTACATGAACAAGGAGAGAATGGATCAGGCAGAAAAAGACAGAATTCGTGAGGAGACTAAGGCTGCCAAGGAGAGACTTATCAAGAGATATGGAGATAAGAGGGCGCAGTTTACAGATATCAGGATGCTTAATGATGCCGGTGAAGTCCAGAAGACATTCAGAACTGGCGAGAGCATAACACTTGACCTGAACTACCATATCAATGAAAAGATTACAGACGGTGTGTTTGGATTCGGTATATTCAGAAGTGATGGCTTATGGTGCTATGGAACGAACACAAGAATAGATAGGTTTAATAACTTTGATATTGATAAGGATGGACATTATACAGTAAAGCTTGAGAATATAATGCTTATTCCGGGCGAATACTGGGTTGATATAACAATCGAGTGGGGCGAGGGTAATCCGGTTGATTACTACAAGGAAGCCATGAGATTTGAAGTTGTGTCTAATGTGAGCGATGTGGGAGTATTAAGGATGCCACACAACTGGCAGTTTGATGATAAGAACATTCAGTAGAAGCATTTTTTAGGGGAGATAGTTATGAAATATTGCATAGATGGAAGATTTTTGGCACAGATGTCATCAGGGGTTGACAGATATGCATATAACATAGTTCTTGCTCTGGATAAGATATGTGGTGGCAAGGATATTGAGATTATTATTCCGCCAGATGTTAAGAATACACCAGATTATAAGAATATCAAAAAAGTTGTTATGAGAAGCTCTAAGATGTGGACACAGGGAGTATTTGGAATATATGCCAGAAAAACTGGGCGTATACCAGTTAATCTGTGTAATGAGGTATCTTTGATAGCACCAAGGGGAATTGTATGTCTGCATGATGTGTGCTATGCAGAGAGTGAGGATTTATTCCCACAGATTAAAGATTATCCAGAGGATGAGATTTCATGGTTTAATGATATATATAAAAGAATCAAGAAAAAAGCAGACAGGGTAATCACTGTATCAGAGTTTTCCAAGGGCAGGATTATGGACAGGCTTGGAATAGCCGCAGATAAAATTACTGTAATAGGCAATGGATGGCAGCACTTTGAAGGAGTAAAAACTGATGATACGGTTCTTGATAAGTTTAATCTGACTAAGGGAAAATATTTCTTTACAGTAAGCTCGCCTAATAAGAATAAGAATGTCAACTGGGTTCTGGAATGTGCCAAAGCTAATCCTGATGAGACATTCGTGATAGCTGGCAAAAATCTTGAGCGGATAATTGAAAGCCAGAAATGCAAGAATGTAATATATGCAGGATTTGCGAGTGATGAACAGGTTAAATCGCTTATGACATATTGCAGGGCATTCATATTTCCTTCATATTATGAAGGATTTGGAATACCGCCACTTGAGGCGCTAAGCACAGGATGCAGGATAATCGTATCAGACAGGGCGAGTCTTCCAGAGATATTCGGGGATGCGGCTGTGTATATATCGCCAGATGACCCATATGTCAATATTGAGCAGTTACTTGAACAGCATGTGGCTGACGGACAGAAAATACTTGATAAGTATAGCTGGGACAAACAAGCACATAAATTAAACGAATTGTTAGCATAAGAGTAGTGAAATGGAGAGAAAGATGGACAAGATTAAGCCATGGCTCAGAAGCCTTGTATTTTTGGTGCTTCTGGTAGTTATATTGAAGGGCTGCGACTTTATATTTGCACAGACTGGATATGTAAGATTCATAATTAACGAGGCGGAGAAGAAGGAGACAAGTTATGACACTGTCGTACTTGGCGCTTCACACTGCCGAGGCGCGATTGACCCCGCAAAGCTTGATGAAAAGCTTGGAACAAATGCAATTAATATGGCAATTCCAGGTGAGACAATCGAAGATTCATATTATGTTTTAAAGGATATAGCAGGAAGCAATGATATCAAGACAGTTATACTTGATATAGATTACCAGTACTGGATGTATGAACAGCCTACAGCACATTTTACAAGGTCATTCATATACCAGCAGCTTAAAAATCCGTTGGTTAAGGCAGAGTATCTTGCCAAGAACAGAGATGTAATGGATATGAGAAATGTACTTGCCAACAGACTTAGCTGGAGTGTTTCACCATCTGCTGTTAAGCGCAACATAAGCGTTAAGACATCTGAGAGCTATAAGAATGTTACAATTGAATCAGCATATGCAGATAACGGGATTGTAGAGGGCGCAGACGGCCCATATGTTGGCAAAGGATTCTTTGACAGAAAAGGAACAGAATATGGCAAGCTTCCACCGGGAGCGGATTATGTCCAGACATGGGTAGGAAGAAGTGATGATGCGCTTGATGAGAACGTCAAGGCTGTATTTAAGAATATTGTCAGGTTCTGCAATGATAACAATTACAGACTTATATGTGTCACAACACCAATCACTCCATCAGTTGTAAAGACTCTCAGTATGGAGTACGCACACGATACACTCACATCATTTATAACAGATGAGTGTGGTATTGAATATTATGATTTTAATGATGCCCTTATGAGCTTCATCCCTAGGTCAGACTGTGATTATGGTGACCAGGAAGGTCATATGGGTGGAGAGCTTGCAGAAGTATATTCTGCAAAGCTTGCAGAGTTCCTTGCGGATGCATGGGATGGAAGTTATGACAGCAGTAAGTATTTCTATAAGTCATTTGAAGATATGTATAACAATATGAAGAGTGACTATACTAAGGTAACTGGAAGAGAATGGAGGGGCTTATAATCATGTTATTTACAACACTATATTTCTTTGCATTTCTTGCGGCTGCGCTTATAGGTTATTATGTGCTTCCTAAGAAGTACAGATGGATATGGCTTCTCATCGTAAGTTACGGATATTATTTCGTATCAAGCGTGAAATGTTCACTGTTCATGGTGTATGCTACTGCTGTTATTTACATATGTGGAATATTGCTCGACAAGGTAATTAAACAGTCACAGGAATATCTTGCCACTAACAAGGAAACAATAACAAGAGAAGAAAAGAAGGCATACAAAGAGACAGTAAAGAAGAAAAAGAGAGCTATACTTGCAGTGGCTTGCATACTTAACTTTGGAATGCTTGCAGTTGTTAAGTATACTAACTTTGCACTTGAAAATGTCAACGCGGTTATTTCGCATTTTGGAGCTAA
Organism: Lachnospira sp.; assembly: GCA_050874305.1. Lineage (GTDB taxonomy): Bacteria > Bacillota > Clostridia > Lachnospirales > Lachnospiraceae > Lachnospira. The sequence continues at coordinate 47,201 of JBNMKL010000006.1, forward strand.
TCCAGTTCCTCTTGTTAAGTGGGCATTGCCTCTTGGTATATCGTTCTTTACTTTCCAGTCTGTATCTTACATTATTGATGTATATCAGGGAAAGTATGAGGCAGAGAAGAATCCGTTCAAGCTGGGATTGTTCGTGTCATTCTTCCCACAGCTTCTTCAGGGACCTATCGGAAGATTTAACAGACTTGCACCACAGTTGTTTAATGGCAATTCACTTGATATAAAGAATCTCCAGTTCGGAGCACAGAGAATTCTCTGGGGTATTGCCAAGAAGATAATTCTTGCCGACAGGGCAGCAGTTATTGTTAATGAAGTATTCAACAATTATGAAAGCTATGGCGGATTTATATATATATGGGCAGTTCTTATGTATTCTGTACAGTTATACATGGATTTCTCAGGTGGTATGGATATTGTTATAGGTGTAGCGCAGATGTTTGGCGTTACTATGGATGAGAACTTCAGACAGCCATATTTCTCTAAGTCAATAGGCGAGTTCTGGAGAAGATGGCATATAACACTTGGAGCATGGATGAAGGATTATATATTCTATCCGATGTCTCTATCTAAGGGAATGAACAAGTTCAGCAAATGGGGAAGAAAGCATTTTGGTGATTTCGTTGGAAAGGCACTCCCTATATGTTTTGCTGATATAGTTATATTCTTTGTAGTAGGTATATGGCATGGTGCTTCATGGAAGTATATAGCTTATGGTCTTTACAATGGTTTCATAATGGCGATATCAGCACTTCTTAAACCGGTGTATGAGAAGGGATTTAAGATAACACACATTAATCCTGAGAGTAAGCCATGGAAGGTTGTCCAGATAATAAGAACATTCATACTTACTAATATAGGCTGGTATTTTGATATGGGACTGTCATTCACAGTTGCTCTTATCATGATGAAATATTCAATTGTCAGCTTCTCATTCTCACAGTTTACGGATGGAAGCATGATGATGTTAGGACTTGGCATGCGTGATTATATAGTAATCGCAGTTGGATGCCTTGTAGTATTCGTTATCAGCATTATGAAAGAAAAGGGCATTAACATCCGTGAATCACTGGCAGCAAAATCACTTCCAGTAAGATGGTTTGTGTACTATGCACTTATTATTATCATATTTATATTTGGTTACACTAATGGCGTTCAGTCATTTATATATGCAAACTTCTAAAACAGGTGGAGGTCGTTATGGCAGAAGAGAATAATATTAATATTGAGAATATAATGGAGCAGATAAAAAATGATATATCTGCTAAGGGATATACTAATGACTTACTCAGCTTTGATGATGTAGTAGTTGATGTAAGTTCTATGAATGTAGTCAAGTTTGACCGTGTGAAGTTCAATGAAGACCTGTATGTTGCCAATCATGAGTGGGAGGTTAATCCATACAGACCACTCCAGGGTGGAAAGGTACGTGTTTTCTTTAGGAAGGTTATAAGAAAGCTTGTATATTTCTTCGTAGAGCCAATTGTTATGGCACAGGATGGCTTCAATGCTTCAATTGTAAGAATGATGAACCAGATGAGCTGCTATATAGATGAGCAGAATAAAGAGATAGAGAGTCTTAAAGCTAAGATAAGCGAGCTTGAAGGAAAGTCAGACAAGTAATTACGCAGAGTTGAGGATTAGGTATGAGAATAATTCAGGTGTTATCAACTATAGCTAATGGTGATGCTGTAAGCAATGATGCAATAGCATTTGATAAGGTCATCAAAGAGATGGGATATTCGACAGGCGTATATGCAGAGAGTATCGTGTCGAATGTTGAGCGCGGTGTTGCCAAGCCATTAGAGAAAATTGGAGAATTGAAAGAATCGGACATAATAATGTATCATTTTTCGACAGGAACGAAGCTTAATTATGATATAGCAGAATTCCCATGCAGAAAGATTCTTGTATATCATAATGTTACACCACCTGAATTTTTCAGGGGTAATGATGACAGATTTGCTGACATATGTGAGTATGGTCTGGAGGGAGCTAAGTATCTTGCTGATAAGGTGGATTACTGTCTTGCTGTGTCAGAATTTAACAAGCAGGACTTGGTTAACATGGGATATAAGTGCAGGATAGATGTTCTTCCAATTGTAATACCTATGGACGATTATCATAAGAAGCCATCAAGGGAGTTTATGATAGACTATGGCAGTGATAACCGCACAAATGTGTTATTCACAGGAAGAATTGCACCTAACAAGAAACAGGAGAATGTAATAGCGGCATTTTACTATTACAGAAAGCTGTACAATAATAAGGCAAGACTTATACTTGCTGGTTCATACCGCGCAGAAGACCCATATTACTTAAGACTTGTGGATTATGTTACAAGGCTTGGAATACAGGATGATGTTGTGTTTACAGGACATATCAAGTTCAATGATATAATTGCCGCATATAAAGTGGCAGATGTGTTCTTATGCATGAGTGAGCATGAGGGATTCTGTGTGCCGGTAGTTGAGGCCATGATGTTTCAGGTTCCAGTTGTGGCAAGGGCTGTGGCGGCAGTTCCAGAGACAATGAATTATAAGGGAATGTTGTTGGACAGCAGCGACCCTATAGTAGCGGCAGGATGCATTGATAAAGTTATAACAGATTCACATTTAAGAAAAACACTTGTGGAACTTGGCAATGCGAGAGTTAAAGATTTCCAGTATGAAAGAATTGCAGAGCAGTTAAAGAGATATATTACTGAATTTGTGCAAAGGTGATAGCGTATGAAAAAGATAGGATTTGTCATTCCGTGGTATCACAAGGATATCAGGGGTGGAGCAGAGCTTGAGCTTAAAGGAATAGTTACACAGCTTCACAAAAGAGGCGTGGAGTTAGAGATTCTTACGACATGTGTCAAAGAATTTTCGGCTGACTGGACAGAGAATTATTTCAAGGAAGGCGTTGAGATAGTTGAGGGGATTCCAGTAAGAAGATTCAAGGTCAGAAAAGGCAACATGAAGGAATTTCATGCAATCAATGCCAGACTGATGCGTGGCGAGAGCATATCAATTGATGAAGAGCAGACATTTTTGCATGAGATGGTAAACAGCCAGGACTTGTATGACTATATCAAGAACCACAGTGAGGAATACCACAAATTTGTCTATATCCCTTACATGTTCGGGCCAACATATTATGGAATCAAGGCGTGTCCGTTCAAATCAGTGCTTATATCATGTCTTCATGAGGAGTGTTATGCGTACTTCCGTTCATTCAGGGACGCATATGCCAATATGGCAGGAATTATATATCTGTCAAAACCGGAGCAGGAGATTGCAAGAAGATTATGGAAGTTGTCCAAGGTAAAAGAGACGGTTATGGGAGCTGGTGTCGATACAGGATTTGAGTATGATGCTGACAGATTCCGCAAGAAATATGATATAGATTATCCGTATATTTTGTATGCAGGAAGAAAAGATGAGGGCAAGAATATCTACACTCTTATTAAGTATTTCTGCGAATATAAGAAGCGCAATCCAAACCGTGATAAGTTAAAGCTTATAATGATTGGCGGCGGTGATGTCACAATTCCAGAGGAATTTAAGAATGATATCATAGATATGGGATTCCTTGATATGCAGGATAAGTTTGATGCGTATGCAGGTGCGGAGCTTCTGTGCCAGCCATCACTGCATGAGAGCTTCTCGCTTGTTATTATGGAGAGCTGGCTATGTGAAAGACCGGTGCTTGTCCATGAGGGCTGTGCAGTGACAACTAATTTTGCCAGAGAGTCTAATGCGGGATTGTATTTCAGGGATTATTTCCAGTTTGAGGGCTGTGTTGATTACATTCTTGATAATGAATCAATAGCACATCAGATGGGACTTAATGGACGAAAGTATGTACTTGATAACTTCACATGGGATATTGTGATTGATAAATTTATGAAAGCGATTGGATAAGAATATGAAGAAGAAAATTGCTATTATTAACCAGAGATATGGACTTGAAGTAAATGGTGGTTCAGAGCTTTACTCAAGACAGATTGCAGAGAGACTTATTGCCAAGTACGATGTGGAAGTGTTAACTTCATGTGCTGTTGAATATGTCAAATGGTCTAACTATTACAAAGAGGGCGTTGAGACAATCAACGGCGTAACAGTAAGAAGATTTAAGACAGTTCATGAGAGAATTCCTAAGATATTCTCAGCACTTGATTCATATATGCTCTCTAACCCGGATGCAGATGTTGAGACATCTGATAAATGGATAGAGAATATGGGACCATATTGCCCAGAGCTTGTTGAATATGTAGACGAGCATCAGGATGAGTATGAGGCGATTATTGTAGTCACATACCTTTATTATACTGCTGTTAAGAGCATAGTAAGAATTAAGGATAAGGCTATATTTATCCCTACAGCACATCAGGAGCCATTCATACATTTTGATATGTATAAGAAGGTGTTCGGGGCAGCAGATGCCTTTGTATTCCTCACTGATGAGGAGAAAGACCTTGTACATGCAATCTTCCACAACGAAGATGTTCCATATGAGGTTATGGGTGTCGGCGTAGATGTGCCAGCACAGGTGGACAGTGAGCGTTTCAAGAAGAAATATAATCTTGATGAGTATATTATATATGTAGGACGAATTGATGAGGGTAAGGACTGTCCAAGACTTTTCAAGTATTTCCTTGAGTATAAGAAGAGAAATAAGAATAATTTAAAGCTTGTTCTTATGGGAAAGGCTGTGTGTGATATCCCTAAGAGTCCTGACATTATAAGTCTTGGATTTGTGAGTGATGAGGATAAGTTTGATGGAATCAAGGGCGCAAAAGCGCTTATACTTCCATCTAAATTTGAGAGCCTTTCAATATCAGTTCTTGAGGCAATGACACTCTCGATTCCTGTTATTGTTAATGGTATATGTGATGTATTAAAGGGACACTGTGTTAAAAGCAATGGTGGTCTTTATTACAAGAATTATTTTGAATTCGAAGGATGTGTTAATTATATGCTTGAACATCCAGAGGAATACGAGATGCTTTGTGCTAATGCACGAAAATATGTTGAAGACTACTTCCAGTGGGACGATATCATGAAGAAATTTGACAGAATTATTGAGAGAGTGGGAAATTCATCGCATGACAAAGATTGATTATAAGAAATATATAATGTGGGCGGCAATTGCAGTATTATATGTGTTGTGCTTTAAGATAGTTATACAGAGTGGATATATGTTTGATGACATGTGGACATATATAGACAAGGGTGTAGCCATAAGCAATGATACAAGTGTAACACAGATGGTATTAGAGAGCATACACAGATGGGCTTCGTCGTATGGAAGAATACTTATATTTTCATTTTACTGCGAGTTTGCATTATGTTATCTGCCTCTTGTTGTATACAAGGGATTGATAGTTGCCGCCATGTTTCTTGATGGATTAGTTCTCGCAGGCATTATTAAAGAACTTACAGGCTCTAAGAGGTTATCATATCTTACAGTTATTATATTTCCGGCAGTGCTGTCAATGAGAGCAACGTATTACACAGGAGTATATGGATTTCATGGGCTGGTACAGTTATGTCTGCTGCTTGTGCTCAGTGCAGTATATTGTTACATAAGATATCGTAAGACGGAAAAGACAGCGTATCAGGTGGCAAGCTGTGTTTTCTGGTTTATGGCACTTGGAATGTATGAGGTGTCATATGTTTTGTGTGTATGCTTTATAGTTGCTCTTATATGTATTGATGGATGGGATTATGTGAAAAATAATTTCTGGAAATCAATTAAGACAGGACTTCCACAGATAATAATAATGATTTTCTGGGTGGTTGCCAATGTTATAGCAAGAATGCTTGCAACTGGCGATTATGATGGAGCTACCCCAAGTTTTTCAATAAGTAAGATAATAATTACATTTATTAAACAGTGTTCAGGTGCACTTGGATTCGGTGCTGCACTGGCTGATTGGAAAAATCAGGAGCCGGGATTCTGGAAAGAATATATATCTGAGTATGTAGGAATTATACAGATATTGACATATGTGCTGGTGTTTGCAGCTTTAATATATGTATTACTAAGATTAAAAGATGTATCGGTTAATAAGCTTTCGTCAATGTTCTGGATGGGTGCACTTCTTGTTGTGATGCCATCGCTGCTTATAAGTGTGTCTGTCAAGTATCAGAAGGAAGTTGACTGGTTTCAGGGATACATTCCATCATACTTCGGAAGCTGGGGGTTTGCCCTGATAGCTGCAACGGCGGTTGTTATGATTGGAAAGAAAATTGTTAATTCTAAAGCATTTATATGCTTTAATGTTGCGGCGGCACTTGTATTTACAGGAATATTCGCATTTGACAATATTGTTGGTGCTTATTCGGTTGAAGATGTCAATATGTTCTATCAGAATGATGTTGACACAATGCTTGACAGCATAGATTCGGGTATGTTTGATGCTATAGGAGAGGATGAATATTTTCTTGATACATCATATTCAACATACACACTTGATGGAGATTATACCAACAGGGCGTACACAACGTGGCTTGGAAGGAAATGCAAGGCGCGTGGCTGGGATGATATATACGCAGATAAAGGCAATACAGCAGCATTAAATGATGAATACACCAGAATGAAGAATAAGGGATTTAAGGTCGTTAATCATCTCGCCAAATGGTATGTTGTTATGGCAGATTGCAATAATCTGGAATTAAAACTTGGAAATGAAGGATATGAGTACAAGGCGTATGTATCAGGAATGGATATGTTTGTTTATGATTATTCCCCAGATACATTTACATGCAAAGATATCAATGGCGGCAGAATAAGAGTTAATCTGTCAGATGGAAATGTTGTTAGGACAGGCCGGTATGGCAGTGTATATCATTTTGATTTTTCAAATGATATTGATATTAGTTCTATTGTTATAGGTGAGTAAAGAAAGGGTTGCATATGAAGGCAGAGTTATCAAAACATTTTAAGAACAGATGGCAGGATTACTGCAGCTTTTTACTAATGATAATAATAATCTTTGGAATGATGTATCATCTTATGGGACTAAAGGATTTTGAACTTGATATTCCAATGTCATACTTTGGCGGTGATGATATGGGAGTTCTTGTTAATGCAAAGCAGTTTACTGAACAGTTCTGGAATATGACAAGTGACAGGCTTGGAGTACCATACACTGTGCAGTATTATGATTTTACATCATCAATGATGCACAATGTCGGACTTGCAGTTATGAAGGTATTTGCTGTTATAACAGGTAATGCGGCAGCAGCCATGAATCTTACTTATCTGTCTATTTTCTTCATTGCTGGTATAATTTCATATTTTGTTATGAGAAATATAAAGATAAACTGCTGGATAGCAAGCCTTGCATCATCAGTATTTGCATTGTCTCCATATATGCTCTATAGAAATATAGGGCATATAGTGCTTGCAGAATGTTATTTTGTGCCATTATCAATTCTTATATGTCTTTGGATATATGAAAGAGATGATGTGTTAGTACTTGATAAGAATTTCTTCAAGAGAAAGATTAATTATGTTGTACTTTTTTTTACATTCCTTATAGCTAACAATGGTATAGCATATTATCCATTCTTTACATGCTTTATATTTATGGTGACAGCAGTTTCCAAGTTTATAAAGACAGGTAAGATAAAGCAGGGACTCCGCGGTGTCATTGCAACAGTTATGGTATGTTTCTTTGTAGTGTTAAGTATACTGCCAGGTAAGATATATACAATGATTAATGGCACGAATGCAGCGGCGATTGACCGTTCAGGCTTTGAGCAGGCTGAACTGTATGGATTAAAGATTGCACAGTTGTTCATGCCTGTAAATGGACATGGAATCTATGATAAGTATATTGATATATATAATGAAACAGCATTTCTTGTAAATGAGAATTCAACAGCATATCTTGGAATCCTTGGAATGATAGGTTTTATAGCACTTATATTATGTCTTTTTACAAAGAAAGACAGCGCATTGTCAAAAAGACTAGGATATCTTTCTGAACTTAATATAACCATGGTTCTGCTTGGAACTATAGGTGGTATTGGGGCGATGTTTGCGTTTTTTGTAAGTCCTATGTTACGAGGTTATAACAGAATCTCGATATTCATAGAATATGCATCTATTCTTGCTATGGCGGTTCTGCTTGATGCATGGGTAGACAGATTGAAGAATAAATGTAAGGCTGCCGCAAAAAATGTTGGAAGACAGATTGTGTTATATGGCGTGTATGCTGTATTTGGTCTCGTGTGCGTATTCAGCATATGGGAGGGTTGTCCTAATCTTGCAACACCTGATTATGCGACTATCAAGGAAGAATATACAAGTGATGACAATTTTGTGAAGTCTATAGAAAGTTCAGTCCCAGCAGGCTCGATGATATATCAGCTTCCATATCATGAGTACCCGGAGTATGGTCCAGTCAATGATATGTGGGATTATCATCTGTATGTAGGATATGTTCATTCTGATACCCTCAGATGGAGTTATGGCTCAATTAAAGGGCGTTCAGAGGATGCATGGAACAAGAGTGTGTCAGAGATGGATTATGACAATATGGTTTCATATCTAAAAGAACAGGGATTTGCAGGGATATATGTAGATAAAAGGGCTTATCTGGACGATGAATTCGCAGAATTAAAGAGCGGTTTAGAGAGTGCAGCAAGAGCTTCATTTACAAGTAGTGCCAATGGAAATCTTTGGTTTGTAAAGTTCTGATAACAGTGTTGACACTTATTTGATTTAAGAGTAATATATTTGTGAAAAATGTGTGAAAAATGTTAATGACATGTAAATTTTTCGCACATTTTTTTATTGCTTGGATATTTATGATTAATTTATATACAACAGTATGGTTAAAAGGTTTGAAAAGAACACAAGATAATTGAGGGGTATGTCAGGATGAACGAGAATTTAAAGAAAGCACAGGATTCTAACAGATACACAATGAGAAAGCTTCATGAGGTGTGTCACAAGTATGGAATAAGATATTACTATGATTCAGGCGCACTTATTGGTGCAATAAGACATAAGTCATTCATTCCTTGGGATGACGATATTGATGTGGCATTCACAAGGGAAGAGTATAACAAGATAATGGCGCTTCCAGCAGAGGTATGGGGCGATGATTTTAAGCTTGTTACAAGCAGACAGCTTACACCAGGTGGATTTCTTGATGTTGTCACAAGACTTATCAATGTGAGGGATGAAGTGCCATTAAAGACATATGATAAGTGCATTAAGAAGTTAAAACCAGAATTCAAGGATAGAATAGGAATAGATTTCTTTATTCTTGACAATGCATATGACAGCGCTTTCAAGCAGAAGCTGCTTAGAATGAGACTTACATTCGTGTACGGACTTGCTATGGGACATAGAGACTATATTGACCTTTCAGAGTACAGTGGTGTATCTAAGGCTGTTGTCGGTGTGCTTGCAGTTCTCGGTAAGTGTTTCAGCCTTAACTACCTTTATAACAGATATGACAAGATAAGCACATCTGTTAAGGGTGAGACTGGCAGATATTTTTACAGCAATTATCCAATCAACCTTATAGGCATTGATGTTAAAAAGGAATGGTTCAGGGATGTTGTAGAAGTGTCTGTTGATGATGATATGTTTGATGCACCGATAGATTACGATAATGTGCTTAAAGCAGCATATGGCGATTATATGCAGCTTCCACCAGTTGAGAAGCAGATTCCGGATCATGTTCTTATATAGTTTTGATATGGCATGTTAATAACCAGCCATAGGAGAATTTATGAAGTTATTAGATAAAGTAAAAGGCGTTTCAAGAGACCTTATAGACAGTATGCTTGGACTAATAGCAATGAATGGTGTTATTCAGCTTATACTGTATCCTGGGTTTCAAAGACATTTAGGAACGGAGAGTTTCGGACAGGTTCTTACTCTCCTGTCAATTATTTCAATTATGGGTTCAACATTCGGAACCGCAGCTAATTATTCAAGAATGGTTGCCAAGACCAAGAAGATTGAATGTAAGGGTGATTATAATATATTCCTTCTTATAATCGCTGCGCTGTGTGTTCCAGTATCAATCGCAGGACTTATGTGGCTTGGCAATGGTTCGGTGCTTATGTTTGCCGGATTCCTTGTGCTTATGGTTATGACTGTGTTCAGATACTACAGTGATGTTGAATTCAGGTTGAATGTCAATTATCGTGGATTCCTCATATATTATATTCTTATATCAGTTGGATATGTTGTGGGAATAGTTATATTCCCAGTTACACATTCGTGGATTATTGCAATGCTTATAGGTGAAGCACTTGCAGTTGGTTTCGTATTTTTAAGAGGTTCTTTGTATAAAGGGGCATTTATTAAAAAGTCCGATTATTTCAAAGATAATATGAAATCAGTTGTGATTCTGTCGCTCACAGAGCTTATCGCATCGGTCATATTGAATGCGGACAGACTTATGCTTCAGGCGATTGCGGGCGGTGTTGCAGTTACCATATTTTATGCGGCAACACTTGTCGGTAAGATGATTTCACTTATATCAATGCCTCTTAATGGTGTTATTATGGGGCATCTTGCAAGATATGACGGCAAGCTTAGTGGTAATGCATTCCTTAAATTGTGTGCGGCTGTTATAGGCTTTGGAGCAGTGCTTGATGTGTTGTGTGTCGGTGTATCAATAGTGTTTGTCATGATTATGTACCCGGATATATATGCAGATGTAAAGCCATATCTGTGGATTGCAAATGCTGGACAGATATATTATTTCCTGTCTAATACACTGACAGTTGTACTGCTTAGATTTACAGATGAGAAATATCAGTTATACATCCATATAGTTTATATGATTGTGTTTATTATATTTGCAGTTCCTATGACATTCATATGGAAGATATGGGGAATGGCGTGGGCATTGCTTATAGTGAACCTTATCAAGATAATAGCAATTATGGTAGTTGGAAAGATGAAGCTGGAGTAGACAAAGGAGGATTATTTATTATGCAGGGACTTATATTAGCAGCCGGAATGGGCAAAAGATTAAAGAAGTTAACAAGTGGCAATACCAAATGTATGGTTAAGGTTAATGGTGTGACTATGATAGAGAGGTCACTCCGTATTCTTGATAAGAAGCATCTTTCAAGAATAGTTATAGTCGTAGGCTATAAGGGACAGAACCTTATAGATTATATTGAGACACTCAATATTAACACACCTATAACATATGTTAATAACCCAATATATGATAAGACTAACAACATATATTCACTTGCACTTGCCAAGGATTATCTGTGCTCAGAGGATACACTGCTTCTTGAGTCAGACCTTGTGTTTGAAGAGAGCGTTATAGATGAACTTCTTGACGATGAACGTCCTAATCTTGCCCTTGTTGATAAGTTCGAGAGCTGGATGGACGGAACATGCCTTAAAATTGATGAGGATGACTGTATTAGTGATTTCATTCCGGGCAAGTACCTTAAATTCAGTGAAAAAGAAAATTATTACAAGACAGTTAATATATATAAGTTCAGTGCAAAGTTCTCAGCTAATACATATGTGCCATTCCTTACAGCATATGAGAAGGCAATGGGCGAGAATGAGTATTATGAGTCAGTTATCAAGCTTATAGCAATGCTTGAGACTAAGGAGATAAGAGCGAAGAGACTTAATGGTGAGACATGGTATGAGATAGATAATATTCAGGATCTGAATATTGCTGAGTCGTTATTTGCAACTTCACAGAAGGAGCATCTTGATAAGATTAACAGACGTTACGGCGGCTTCTGGAGATATCCTAAGCTTATTGATTTCTGTTATCTTGTCAATCCGTATTATCCACCAGAGAAGATGAAGGAGGAGATGAAGTCCAACTTTGATACGCTTCTCACACAGTATCCATCGGGAATGGCTGTCAATTCACTTCTTGCAGCAGGAGCGTTTGGCGTGGACACAGAACACATAATTGTCGGAAATGGTGCGGCAGAGCTTATCAAGGCGTTGACAGAGCGAATTATCCGTGAGGAAGATGCCAGGATAGCATGTATATATCCAACATTTGAAGAATATCCTAACAGATTTGGAAGAGACAGGGTAATATCATACAAGCCAGAGACAGAGGATTTAAGATACAGCGCAGATGATATTATAAGATTTTACGAGGATAAGAAGTTTACAGCGATTGTACTTATCAATCCGGATAATCCAAGCGGCAATTATATTCCTTATGATGAGCTGGTTAAGCTCATCAACTGGGCAAAGGAAAAGCAGAGTAAGATAATTATTGACGAAAGTTTTGTTGATTTCGTAGAGATGAGTGATGATGCAGAGATAGCAGATGTTTCGCTTATCAAAGATGAAGTGCTTGATATGTATAGTGGTTTATATGTTGTCAAGAGTATCTCTAAGTCATATGGTGTGCCGGGAGCGAGACTTGGTGTACTTGCAAGCTCTGATGGGGAGCTGATAGCTGACATGAAAAAAGATGTGGCTATATGGAATATCAATTCATTTGGTGAGTTCTTTTTACAGATTAAAGAAAAGTATGATAAAGATTATAAGAACGCATTGAAAGCATTTAGAAAGAGCAGACGTGAATTCATTGAGAAGTTACAGAATGTATCTTACCTTCACCCATATGAGACACAGGCTAACTATGTTATGTGCAGAGTTGATGGAATGACAGCAGAGGAGCTGTGCTGTAAGATGCTTGATAAAAAATTTATCATAAAAAATCTTACACATAAGGTCGGAAATGGTAAAGAATACGTAAGATTAGCTGTGAGAGATGAAAATGACAATAATGCATTGATTGATGCGTTAAATGAATTAGCATAATACAAGCAAGATAATGGAGGAGTAACAATGTCCTTATCTAAGAGTGAATTTAATATACTTAATGAGAAAAGAGTAGGTGGCAGTATCAGCGCAGACGAGCTTGAACAGTTAAAGCCATACAAGGTTGACAATGCAATAATTATGGCGGCTGGAATGTCAAGCAGATTCGCACCTCTTTCGTATGAGAAACCAAAGGGACTTCTTAATGTCAAGGGCGAGATTCTTATTGAGAGGCAGATACGGCAGTTAAAAGAGGCTGGAATTACAGATATAACAGTTGTTGTCGGATATATGAAGGAGAAGTTCTTTTATCTTGATGACAAATTCGGCGTTAAGATTGTGGTTAATGAGGATTACTACAGATACAACAATACTTCAACACTTATAAGAGTTCTTGATAAGCTGTCTAACACATATATTTGTTCAAGCGACAATTATTTTGTGGATAATGTATTTGAGCCATATGTATATCGTGGATATTATTCTGCGGTATATGCAGATGGAGAGACTGATGAATATTGTTTAAGTTTTGACGATGATGACAGAATTAATGGTGTGTCAGTAGGTGGTTCAGATTCCTGGTATATGCTTGGACATGTGTATTATGACAGAAAGTTCAGTGATAAGTTCAAAGCCATACTTGAAAGAGAGTACGAGAAAGCAGACACTAAGGAACATCTGTGGGAAGACTTATATATGAAGCATATGGATGAGCTTGACCTTTATGTAAGAAAGTATGATGCTGGAAAAGTGCTTGAGTTCGATTCGCTTGATGAGTTAAGAGCGTTTGACGAAGAATATATCAACAATGCTGATTCAGCGATACTTAAGAATATATGTGATATACTTCACTGTGAGATGAAGCATATTGTTAACATTAAGGCAATCAAGGCAGGTCTTACTAATACGTCATTCCAGTTTGAGGTTGATGGCAAGGGTTATGTCTACAGACATCCCGGTGTTGGAACATCTAAGTATATTAATAGAAAGAGCGAAGCATTCTCGATGGATGTAGCGGCTAAGCTTGGGCTTGATGACACATTTATATATATGGATGCAGAGCATGGGTATAAGATATCACGTTTCATAGATAATGCGAGAGAGCTTGATTATGACAATGCCAAGGAAGTCAGCATGGCACTTGATATGATAAGAAAGCTTCACAATGAGAGAATTGTGTCTGAATATGATTTTGGAATATGGGATAAGACAGAGGAATTCATTGAGAAGTTAAATGATACTGGTAAATCTGACTTTGATGAATTTGGCGAGCTTCATACGAAGATGAAAAAGCTTAAAGATTGTATAATGAGTGATTCCAAGGCAGATAAATGTCTGTGCCATAATGACTGTTATTCACCTAATTTCCTGCTTGATGGGAATGATAAAATGTATCTTATCGACTGGGAGTATTCAGGTAATGATGACCCGGCAAGTGATATAGGAACATTCATATGCTGTTCTACATATTCATATGATGAGGCGGTTGCAGTTATCAAGGAGTATCTTGAATGTGAGCCTGACAATGAGACATTAGCTCATTATGTCGGATATGTAGCTATAGCATCATATTACTGGTATGTATGGGCACTATATCAGGAGACAAGAGGTAATTCGGTAGGAGAATGGCTGTATATGTGGTATAAGAACAGCAAATTATACTGCGAAAAGGCAGAAGAACTCTACAATAAACGCTAAAGTAAAGGAGAAAGATGATATGTCACAGGAATCAATTGAAAAAGTTATCTATGACGAGACTAAGAAACGTCTGGAAATCATGGAAAAAGATGACTATGAATTCCCTAAACAGATTGGCAGAGGCGATGTAATTGCAATTGTCGGTGCTGTTGCTGTAAGCCTTGTGCTTATTATACTATGTATGACGGGGGTAATTGTGTAGATGGCTTCTTCAAGAAATGCGGATTATATCCGTCAGGAGACAATAACAGGAGTTGTGCCTATGCTTAAAAGCGACAGGCAGTATTCATTCTGGGATCTGTTCCTGTCAACAAGTGGATTCGCGATAGCAACATGGTGTTATACACAGGGTGCATATGCTGCACAGTATTTGTCATTTAAGCAGATGATAATTAATATATTCTGCTTTAACATCATTTTTGTATTGATTGAATGTCTTCCTGTATTATTCGCAGTAAGATATGGAATTGACTTATGGATATGGTTAAGGTCGGTGCTTGGCATGAAGGGTGTTGCTATTCTTGCAACGGTGATAAGTCTTGCCAACTTCGGATGGTATGCGGTCGATTCCCAATTATTTGCATCTTCGATGATTAATCTGTTTGGATATTTCGGAATCACGCTGAATGCATCAATATGGAAACCAGTTCTCGGTGTGTTATGTGTATTGCTGGGAACATTTATTGCACTTGGCGGTCCTGATGTTATCAAGTGGACAAGCCGAATCCTTGTAACAGCACTGCTTTTTGTAGGTATTGTAGTAGTAGGATTATGCTTCACAGCAGTTCCTCTCTCAGATATTATGGCTGTACAGCCAGATATAAGCAGCTTTGACAACAATCCTCTTCTTGCGTTCATGTCATCAGCAGAGGGTAATGTGGCATTTGCATTCTCATGGTCAACACAGGCACTTGTTATGCCAAGACTTTGTAAGGATGAAAGAAAAGGTTACTGGGCAACTTCTTTATCATATGGAATAGTTGCTCCATTCTTCGTAGCAGCGGGCGGTGTTATGGCACTTGCCATGTTCGTAAAATGTGGTTACTATGAGAGTGACCCAACAGTTATGCTTGCCACATTAGGTGGCCCTGTATTCTCACTTTTAAGTCTTCTTATGGTTGCATTTGCTAACATAGGAACTCAGGGAAGTGGTGCATATGTTAACTGTATGATTGTAAAGAGCGGACTTCCTAATATCAGCTATAAACTGCTTGTATGGATTTCATGTGTGTATGTAAGCATACTTACAGTATGGGGATGGGTAATGGATCATTTCTCATCATTCATATCACTTGCGGCGTACCTTCAGGGGCCAATTATAGGTATGATTGTTGTGGACTATCTTATTGTAAAGAAGCTTAAGATATCACTTAAATCAGCATATTTCATGGAAGGTCATGATTCATATAAGTTTACTAATGGTGTTAATCTTGTAGGTGTCGGAGTGCTTATAATTTCATTTGTGACAGCTATGCTGTTTGTATACAATCCACTTACGGCGGCAGTTAAGAGCCCTATATTCCTTGTGACAACGGGAAGTGGTTTCACAGCTATATTTGGTGGATTATTATACTGGATTGCAAGCCTTACTCCATTAAGAAAATATATGTTAAGAGACAGAGATGACCTTGACATTGTATAAAAAAACTATTAAATTGTAGAAAAAGACCATCATAGATGTTATATTAATGTGCATCTATGATGGTCTTTTTGTAAATAATAGAATACATATAATTAAGTATGGTTGAGGAAGCTGGCTTGGAAAATAAGAAAAATAACAAAAATGGTACTTATGAGAAGAAACAGAGACTTCTGTTAAAGATGGAACTTATATTAGGTTATCTGTTAGCGGTTACATTATGGACTCTTCTTTCGTGGGGATATTATGAAGAATACCAGAAGAATGGCCTGTTTATAGTTGTTTTTGTTTTGTTTACAGTATTTGCAGCTGTATATGGCAGTCAATTTAAGAACATAAGGAAAATTAATGAGCAGCTTGTAGCAGTGTTCATACATCCGCTGGTACTTTCGATGGCGATTATGCTGTCTGCCAAGAATAACATTAATTATGATGGAAGCCTTATATATGTTGTATTTTCATTACTTCCATTTTCGTTTTATCTGTTATGGTGTGCGGCAATATTATTTGTCAATAAACAGACGGATATTGCTTCCTGGGTTGATAAGAATAAATATGTCCTTCTGGTGATAACAGCGGCGATTCTTTTAAGGCTTCCATATATAAGCATGATGCAGAGATGGGATTCTGGTGAGTACTACTGGAGATTCAGCCAGGCTGTACAGGATTTTACATTTACTAATTTCACGGAGTATATGAAATTGTTCTGTCTGTGTAACCATCCGACAATGATGTTCAGCCTTATATATCTTCCGGGTGAGCTGTTGTTCCCAGAAAAGATTATAGGTGTGTCAATAATAAGCTATATATTTACAGCGATTGCATTGTGGTGTATGTACCGCATAATTTTAAGATGCGTCAAAGGAACGAGTGAGAAGAGTGCAGCGATATATACAGCTCTGATCTCGTTCGCACCATTGTTCTATGGAACGACAACATATTTTAATCCGGACTACGCGATGGCATGTTTCTTTGTCATAACACTGTATGCGTTTATCTATAATAAGCCTGTTGTGGCAGGTGTTGCCAGCCTTATGTGCTTCCAGACTAAGGAGACTGGTATAGTTATCGTGTTCGGTCTGGTTGTAGGAACATTTATAAGATATATATGCAGTGGAAGAACTAAGGATAAAAGCGTTATCGTAAGGATTGCAATGGACGGATGCCTGTATACAACGCTTATATCAACAGTGTTACAGCTTGTATACATGAAGACGATTGGTGGTGTGTCTAACTGGACACAGTATGGAGAGGAACCGGCAGGTCTTGTGTGGGACAACAATGGAACGAATTGCCTTGGCTTTAACGTTCCATATATAATTACAAAGTTAAAGCAGCAGTTTGTGCTTAATTTTAACTGGATGTTTACGTTATTTATAATTCTTGGAATTATTGTTCTTGTAATATATTGTGCCAGGGATAAGCGCAATAAAGAAAAGAATGAGTATATCCATTGCATGATAAGTGCGTTCGCAGCATTTGTGGCATTCTCATGTCTGTATATAACAGCACCGATGGCAAGATATAATGTTGTGGGTGATGTGCTGCTCTACATGATTGCAATGTATGTAATCGAGAGAGTTGTCAAGGTAACAAGGCTGAGAAAAAAAGTAATGCCTATAAGAGTGTCACAGGTGATAATAGGGATTCTTGTACTGATTGAGTGCTATGTAACAATAGATCCATTTACTATATTGGGATTTAAAATGCTTGATGCTGGTGGTCCTGTAATATGTTATACAGGCAATAAAAATATTGCAGATGAAGATATGTTTTATGGAGACTACCTTGTATACAACACACAGTATATGTATATAGATAAAGCCTATGATTATATACTTAAAAAGACTGGTTACGATACAAGCTGGGACATTATAATTCCTACATCTAATGGTAATTTTATAAATGGTAATATGTACCGTCTTAACTGGGATGAAGTAAAAAGAAAAAGAGTGTTCTATACGAATCTCAATACAGCTTCTATGAATGATTATAAGCTGGTAGAACGCCTTCATATTGATGAACGTGGTCTGGCTGATAAAGCTGTCCTTATAATCAATCCTTATTATCGTGGAATTGACCAGCAGGAAATGCTTGATCAAACATTAAACTACTATACATGTGTTGACCAGGGCGCATACAGAAGCCTGCAGGGAAATATATACTATTATGTGTTGGAGAAATAGGCGGGAGGCTAGGCCGCGGGAGACTGCATGCTATGTACACGCAGGCACGCTCCCGCTAACCTCGGACGCAGCGGACACTAAGGTGCCTGAAATACGGCACCTAAGTGCCGGCGCCCTCAGATTACCTGCTTAGCACATAGCACGCAGTCTCCCGCTCACTTCCCGCATTTCTGTGGCTGCGCGCCACCTGCGGTGCGCGGCAGTGTGGGCGGTACGTTGCTGTCAGTGAGTGTCGGTTTGCGTCAAGTTAAGAGTATTATAGAGTGTTATATGGAGAGATTATGTGTGTGGGGTGCAAGGACGTTTCAGCGGTGCATGCGGCGCAGCCGCACAACCGCTTTATGTAGAGGATGAGAAGCGTGAGCCCGCCTGGTGTGTATATATAACTCTCAGGTAATCTGAGGGCGCCGGTACTTAGGTGACGTATTTCAGGCACCTTAGTACCGCTGCGTCCGAGGTTAGCGGGAGCGTGCCTGAGAGTTATATATACACACCAGGCGGGCGTCCCCATCTCCCCTCCATACAAAGCGGTTGACCAGTGATTGACAACGGAGGGAATAGGATATATAATTTTACAAAATATGTGTACTGGGATAGTGCGCCTATTTTCATGTTTGAAACTATAGACTTCATAAGAAATGGAGAATTATCATGAAGAAAACAGCGTTAATTATGGCAGGGGGAAAGGGTGAAAGATTCTGGCCAAGAAGCCGTGTAAACCTTCCTAAGCAGTTCTTATCATTGACAGATGATGGTAAGACAATGATTCAGTTAACAGTAGAGAGAATAAGCCCATTAGTTGACATCAAGGATGTATATATCGCAACTAATGCTAATTATAGAGAATTAGTTAAGGAGCAGCTTCCAGGACTTCCAGAGGAAAATATACTCTGTGAGCCAATCGGAAGAAACACAGCACCATGTATAGGACTTGGAGCTGTCCATGTGGCTAAGAAGTATGATGATGCAGTTATGATTGTGCTTCCATCAGACCACCTTATCAAGAATAACGATATATTTAAAGATACATTTGAACAGGCATGCCAGATGGCAGAGCAGGGAAAGAACCTTGTTACTGTGGGTATCACACCTAACTATCCAGAGACTGGATACGGATATATCAAGTATAGCAAGGATTCAGCAGATTATGGCAGCTTCCCGGTTGAGAATTTCGTAGAGAAGCCAGATTTAGAGACAGCCAAGTCATATCTTGCAGAGGGAACATATCTTTGGAATTCTGGAATGTTCGTATGGAAGGTATCTACAATCCTTGACTGCTTTAAGTCATATATGACATCAACATATGATGGACTTATGAAGATTAAAGACAGCGTTGGAACTGAAAGCTACCAGAGCACTCTTGAGAAAGAGTTCCCAGAGCTTGAATCACAGTCAGTAGACTACGGAATTATGGAAAAAGCTTCTGACATATATACATTTGCAGGAAACTTCGGATGGGATGACGTAGGCTCATGGCTTGCAGTTGGAAGAATCAAAGAGAACGATAGTGAAGGCAATGTTATTAATGGTAATGTAGTAGCTGTTAATACTAAGGACTGCGTAATTGAAGGTGCAGACAAATTAATTGCAACAGTTGGTTTAAGAGATATTATTGTTGTGGATACTAAGGATGCAACACTTATATCAACTAAGGAAAATGCTGGAGAGATTAAGCAGGTACTTGCCAAGTTAAGAGAGACAGGAAAAACACAGTATTTATAAATCGTGGAGGATTTAATAAGAGTATGAAGAATGCATTAATAACAGGTATAACAGGACAGGATGGTTCATATTTAGCAGAACTTCTTCTCGAGAAAGGCTATAATGTATATGGACTTATGAGAAGAAAGAGCGTTGTTGATTATGGCAACGTAGACCATATCAAGGATAAGATTAAGTTTATCTATGCAGATATGCAGGATATCGTATCACTTATCAATGCAATGAAGATTTCGCAGGCTGATGAGGTGTATAACCTTGCAGCACAGTCATTCGTTGCTACATCATGGGACACACCATGTACAACAGCAGATATCGATGCTATTGGTGTTACTAACATGCTTGAGGCTATAAGAATGGTTAAGCCAGAGTGTCGTTTCTATCAGGCATCTACATCAGAAATGTTTGGTAAGGTTCAGGCTATTCCACAGGATGAGACAACACCATTCTATCCAAGAAGCCCATATGGAGTTGCAAAGCTCTATGGACACTGGATTACTAAGAATTACAGAGAGAGCTATGATATGTATGCATGCTCAGGAATTCTTTTCAACCATGAGTCAGAGAGACGTGGTAAGGAATTTGTTACAAGAAAGATTACAGATTCAGTAGCAAGAATCAAGCTTGGTTTATTAGACCATGTAGAGCTTGGTAACATGGATGCCAAGCGTGACTGGGGACATTCTAAGGATTACGTTAAGGCTATGTGGCTTTTACTCCAGCAGGATGAGCCAGACGATTATGTAATCGCAACTAATGAGACAAGAACAGTAAGAGAATTTGCCAAGACAGCATTTGCAGCAGCAGGAATAGATGTTGAATTCGAGGGCGAAGGTGTTAATGAAGTAGGTAAGGATAAGGCAACAGGCAAGGTTGTAGTATCAGTTAATCCTAAGTTCTTCAGACCAGCAGAGGTTGAGCTTCTTATAGGTAATCCAGCCAAGGCCGAGTCTAAGCTTGGATGGAAGAGAGAGATATCTTTCCAGGAGCTTGTAGAGAGAATGGTTAAGAATGACCTTGAACTTGTTGAAAAAGAGATGAAAGTGTCACAACTGTAATATTAGCAGTGTGGGAATGAGGCGTTGATGAAGGCTTTAATTATTGGCGGTGGCGGTTTCGTAGGTCCATATCTTGTGAGGGAACTTGTAGATAATCAGGGAATGGAAGTTGATGTTACCAAGACTGAAAAAGAGAATTTAAGTCTGGATAATGTCGGAGTATACAATCTTGATATTCTTGACATCAATCAGATTACAGAGCTTTTAGGAAGATTGAGACCTGATTATATATTCCATCTTGCGGCACAGTCATCTGTTGCTTATTCATGGAAGAATCCGGGACTTACAATTGACGTTAATATCAAGGGATGTGCTAATCTGTTAGATGCAGTAAGACAGCTTGATTATAAGCCGAGAGTACTTCTTATAGGTTCGGGTGAGGAATATGGACATATTAAGGAGGGAGAGTGCCCTATAGTTGAGGACAATGTTCTCCGTCCGGGTAATATATATGCGGCTACTAAGTCATGTCAGAACATGATGGGTAAGATATATTCTGATGCATACGACCTTGATATCATGATGGTAAGAGCATTTAACCATATCGGACCTAACCAGACTCCGATGTTCGTTGTCGCAGATTTCTGCAAGCAGGTAGCTGATATAGAGAAGGGGCTTACTGAGCCTGTAATCTATGTAGGCAATCTGAGTGCAAAGAGAGACTTTACAGATGTAAGGGATGTTGTAAGAGCTTATGCAATGCTTGTCAAGGGCGGAGTGAAAGGCGAGACTTACAATGTCGGAACAGGACATGCCATAGCTATACAGGAGATACTTGACATGATAATATCGCAGTCAAGTGTTGATATTAAAGTTGAAGTTGATAAGAATAAGTTAAGACCAGTTGACGTTCCAATCATTGAGCCAGATATAACTAAGATTAAGAATACGGTTGGCTGGGTTCCTGAGATTAAGTTAGAGACTACATTGAAGGAAACATTAGATTATTGGAGAGGTATTTAAGATGAAGGTTGTATTATTAGCAGGCGGTTTTGGAACAAGAATAAGCGAAGAGAGTCATCTTAAGCCAAAGCCAATGATAGAGATAGGTGGTAAGCCAATTCTGTGGCATATCATGAAAGAGTATTCAAGTTATGGATATAATGACTTTATAATCTGCTGTGGATATAAGCAGTATGTTATTAAGGAGTGGTTTGCGGATTATGCACTCCACAATTCAGATGTTACATTTGATTTTACTAAGGGTGGACAGATGACAGTCCACAATAACTTCTCTGAGCCTTGGAAGGTTACACTTGTAGATACAGGACTTAATACAATGACTGGTGGACGAGTTAAGAGAATCCAGCCATATGTAGGTGATGAGACATTTATGCTCACATATGGTGATGGCGTATGTGATATCAATATCAATGATCTTGTAAAGTTCCATGAGTCTCATGGTAAGATTGCGACAATGACAGCAGTTACAGTAGGTCAGAGATTCGGTGTCCTTGATATTGATGGAGATAATACAATCAATTCATTCAGAGAGAAACAGACATCAGATGGAAGCCGTATTAATGCGGGTTACATGGTTTTAGAGCCAAAGATATTTGATTTTATAGATGGTGATTCAACAGTATTTGAGAAAGAGCCGCTTGAAAAGTGTGCAGAGCTTGGAGAGTTAAAGGCTTATATTCACAATGGTTACTGGCAGTGCATGGATACTAAGAGAGAGATGGAAAAGCTCGAAGAACTCTGGCAGTCAGGCAACGCACCATGGAAGAATTGGGACTAAGAAGCACATTAGTGCAGAAATGAGGACTTAAGATGGATTTATCATTTTATAAGGGAAAGAAAGTTCTTATAACAGGCCATACAGGATTTAAGGGAAGCTGGTTATGCAGAATCCTTATCAATGCAGGTGCGGAGGTGACAGGATACTCGCTCAACCCACCGACTAATCCTAACCTGTTTTCGATAGCAGATGTTGAGGAACATATGAATTCGGTTATAGGAGATATCCGTGACCTTGCACATTTAAAGCAGGTGTTTGAAGAGGCACAGCCTGAGATAGTGCTTCATCTGGCAGCACAGCCGATTGTGAGAGATTCATACAAAGACCCTGTATACACATATGAGACTAATGTTATGGGAACAGTTAACATATGCGAATGTGTCAGATTGAACCCATGTGTTAAATCATTTCTTAATGTTACTACAGATAAGGTGTACAAGAACAATGAGTGGGCATGGGGCTACAGAGAGAATGAGCCGCTTGACGGATATGATCCATATTCTAACAGCAAGTCATGTTCAGAGCTTGTTACACATAGTTATATCAATTCATTTTTTAATGACATGGAAGTTGCTGTATCAACAGCAAGAGCTGGTAATGTAATCGGTGGCGGAGATTTCGCTAATGACAGGATTGTTCCTGACTGCGTGAGAGCTGCTATGGCAGGAACAGACATTATAGTCCGCAATCCTCATTCGACAAGACCATACCAGCATGTGTTAGAGCCATTAGCAGCATATCTTATGATTGCCATGGAGCAGTATAAGGACAAGAAGTATGCCGGATTCTATAATGTTGGTCCAGATGAGAGTGACTGTGTCACAACAGGTAATCTTGTGGATACATTCTGCAACAAATGGGGTGACGGGCTTAAATGGATTGATAAGTTTGACGGTGGCCCACATGAGGCTAATTTCCTGAAACTTGACTGCTCTAAGCTTAAAACTACATTTGGATGGAAGCCTAGATGGAATTTTGATACAGCTATAGAAAAGTCAGTAGAATGGTCTAAGGTTTATGCCGCAGGAGGAGACGTTGTGGCATGCATGGATAAAGAAATCAAAGAGTTTTTCAATTAGGAGGAAACAATGTTCGATAATAAGACTGAGTCACAGGCAAGAGAAGAGATACTTTCAATGGTAGATGAGTACTGCAAGAAGTATCATAACCAGAAGAAGTATAAGGAAGGTGACAGAATATCTTACGCAAGCCGTGTGTATGACAGCAAAGAGATGATGAATCTTGTTGACAGTGCACTTGAATTCTGGCTTACAGCTGGAAGATATACAGATGAATTTGAAAAGAAGCTTGGTGAGTACCTTGGTGTTAAGTATGTATCAGTAGTTAACTCAGGTTCTTCAGCTAACCTTAATGCATTTATGGCACTTACATCACCACTTCTCGGTGAGAGAAGAATTAAGAGAGGTGACGAGGTCATCACTGTTGCGGCAGGTTTCCCAACAACTGTAACACCAGCTATACAGTATGGTGCAGTTCCAGTATTTGTTGATGTTACAATTCCACAGTACAATATAGATGTTACTAAGCTTGAGGAAGCATTATCTGATAAGACAAAGGCTGTAATGATTGCACATACACTTGGTAATCCATTCGACCTCGGAGCAGTTAAGGCATTCTGCGACAAGCATAATCTCTGGCTTGTAGAGGATAACTGTGATGCCCTTGGCTCTAAGTACACAATTGATGGAGAAGAGAAGTTTACAGGTACAATTGGTGATATCGGAACAAGCAGCTTCTATCCACCACATCATATGACAATGGGCGAAGGTGGTGCAGTGTACACTAATAACCCGCTTCTTAACAAGTGCATCCGTTCATTCAGAGACTGGGGACGTGACTGCTTATGTCCATCAGGTGTGGACAACCTTTGCGGACACAGATTTGACAAGCAGTATGGTGAGCTTCCATTAGGATATGACCACAAGTATGTATATTCACATTTTGGATATAACCTCAAAGCTACAGATATGCAGGCTTCAGTAGGCTGTGCACAGCTTGAGAAGTTCCCATCATTCGTTGAGAGAAGAAGACATAATTTTGACAGATTAAGAGCAGCGTTAGCTGATATTGAGGATAAAGTTATTCTCCCTGTTGCATGTGAGAATTCAAGACCAAGCTGGTTCGGATTCCTTATAACAGTAAGAGAAGGTATCGACAGAGGAGCTGTTGTTAAGTATATTGAGAGCCACGGTGTCCAGACAAGAAATCTGTTCGCTGGTAATCTTACAAAGCATCCTTGCTTTGATGAGATGAGAGCTACTGGAGAAGGATACAGAATTGTCGGTGGATTAGAGACAACTGACAGAATTATGAAGGATACATTCTGGGTTGGTGTATATCCAGGAATGACAGACGAGATGATAGATTATATGGCAAAGACAATTAAAGAAGCTGTTAATCAGTAATTGCCAATGGATTCATTTTGACAGGGGATTCAAGTCCCTGCCAGGGTGAATCCATTAGCTGATTGTAAAAGGGCATATGCCATGGAGGATAAGTTTGAGTAAGGTATATAATATAATTGAAAAAATATACATGTGGTGTATTGAATTGTTATTCAAGATATTAAAAAAGGACCTCACAGATAAAACAAGACAGACATTCAAGGAGTTCTTACAGTTTGGGCTTGTAGGTGTATCTAATACTATTGTTTCATATGCGTTATACGCTGTGACACTTTTACTTCTTCAGAGAGCGGGATTATTCCCTAAGGTTGATTATTTCATCGCTAATGTTGTTTCATTCCTGTTGAGCGTTCTCTGGTCATTCTACTGGAATAACAAATATGTATTTGCGGCAGAAGACGGAGAAAAGAGAAATATATGGGCTGCATTGTTTAAGACATATTGTTCATATGGATTTACAGGTCTGATTCTGAATAATATACTCCTTTATCTGTGGGTATCATTACTTGGAATGAACAAGATGATTGCGCCTATTATCAATCTTATAATCAATATTCCAATCAATTTCTTTATGAATAAGTTATGGGCTTTTGGGAAAAAGTAACATTTAAACATATATTTCCATATGGTAAAGGAGACAATTATGAAGGTTAAGGTATCCGATTACGTTTCTAAATTTCTTGTTGATAATGGGATAACACATGCATTTACAGTTACTGGTGGTGGAGCTATGCACCTTAATGACAGCCTCGGACATCAGGAAGGGCTGACATGTGTATACAATCATCATGAGCAGGCGTGTGCTATTGCTGCAGAGAGCTATGCAAGAATTCATAATACAATTGCTGCATTATGTGTAACAACTGGTCCGGGTGGTACTAATGCAATGACAGGAGTTGTTGGTGGATATCTTGATTCAATTCCTATGCTTGTATTGTCAGGACAGGTAAGATACGACACTACAGCAAGAAGTACGGGGCTGCCTCTGAGAGCTATGGGAGACCAGGAGTTTGACATAACTAAGTCTGCACAGGCTATGACAAAGTATGCCGAGATGGTTATCAATCCTCTTGATATAAGATATTGCCTTGAAAAGGCATTATATGTGGCTACACATGGAAGACCGGGCCCATGCTGGCTTGACATACCACTTAATGTTCAGGGCGGATATGTAGAGACAGATGAGCTTAGAGGATTTAATCCGGATGAGTGTGAAGAAATTCTTGCTCCACATGTATCAGATGATGTTGTGGACGAGATTATTGATAAGATTAAAAATGCTGAAAGACCTGTATTCTATGCTGGTAACGGAATAAGAATATCTGGTGGATATGACAGTTTTACTAAGGTTGTAGAACTTCTTGGAATCCCTGTTGCAACATGTTGGGACAGTATTGATGCTATATATGACGAGCATCCATATTATGTAGGCCGTGGTGGAATCATGGGAGACAGAGCTGGTAATTTTGCGGTACAGAACTCTGACCTCGTATTCGCTGTAGGTAACAGATTAAGCATAAGACAGGTTGGATATAGCTGGACAACATGGGCAAGAGAAGCCTATGTAATTATGAATGATGTGGATGAGGCTGAGTTGAAGAAGCCTACACTCCATGTTGATATGCCGGTCTGGGCGGATGCAAAGGAATTATTAGAAAAATTACTGGCTAAGCTTACTAAGATGAAAGAGGCTGGTGAGTTTAAGGAAACATTATCTGAAAAATCTGACTGGGTTAAGAGATGTCAGGATTGGAAGGCTAAGTATCCAGTTGTGCTTCCTAAGCATTATGAAGATAAGAATCATACTAATGTGTATGCATTTATTAAAGAGTTGAGTAGAAGATTACATGAGAATCAGGTTACAGTTGTCGGCAATGGTTCTGCGTGTGTAGTAGGAAGCCACGGATACGTTATTAAAAAGGGACAGAGATTTATCATTAATTCTGCGATTGCATCTATGGGATATGACCTCCCTGCAGCGATTGGTGCTACAGTTGCTGAGTTTGGGGACGAAGCTCTCTATGGACGTTCCCTTGGCAAGGATATAGATGATGTTATTCTTGTGACAGGTGACGGAAGCATTCAGATGAATATTCAGGAATTACAGACAATTATTCATCACAAGATGCCAATCAAGATATTTATAATTAATAATCAGGGGTATCATTCAATAAGACAGACACAGACTAATCTGTTTAATAAGCATTTTGTTGGTATAGGCCCTCAGAGTGGAGATCTTAGTTTCCCTGATATGAGCAAGCTTGCACCTGCCTATGGATATCCATATTTTAGCTGTGACGGCAATGAGCATCTTGGCAAGGCGATAGAAGATACACTTGCTGTAGATGGCCCTGCAATCTGTGAGATATTCGTATCAACAGAACAGAATTTTGAGCCTAAATCAGCTACAAAGAGACTTCCAGATGGAACACTTGTATCACCACCACTGGAAGACCTTGGACCATTCCTTGACAGGGATGAGTTCTACAGTAATATGATTATAAAGCCATTGTCATAATGGAGGATTATAGTGAAAAAAGCGGTTATAACAGGGCCTACTGGTGCTATCGGAATGGCTCTTATACAGTGTCTTGCTGATAATGGAATTGATGTTGTTGCGGTTGTAAGACCGGGTTCAGCCAGAGCGGACAGAATCAGTGAATCAGAGCATGTATCGGTTGTGTATTGTGACCTGAAGGAGTTGGATAAGCTTCCTTCGCTTATAGAAGGTGGAGCGGATGTGTTCTATCATTTTGCGTGGGATGGAACATTTGGCGACAGCCGTAATAATATGTATCTGCAGAATAACAATGTGAAGTATGCGCTTGATGCGGTTGATGCTGCATATGAGTTAGGATGTAAGACTTTCATAGGTGCGGGTTCGCAGGCTGAATATGGACGGTTTGAGGGGGACCTTAATGCATCTGTGCCAGCATTTCCTGAGAATGGATATGGCATTGCCAAGCTCTGTGCAGGACAGATGACGCGTATTGCGTGCCAGCAGAAGGGTATAAGACATATATGGACGAGAATACTAAGCATATATGGCCCATATGATGGCGATAAGACAATGGTCTCATCTACTATTATCAAGCTTATGAATAGCGAGAAGCCATCATGCACTAAGGGGGAACAGATGTGGGATTATCTGTATTCCAAGGATGCGGCGAGGGCATTTATGATGCTTGCAGATGGAGGCGTTGATGGTAAGGTGTACTGTCTTGGAGGCGGTACGGCAAGACCGCTTAAGGATTATATTAATCTTATCAGGGATGCTGTCGGCAATGATGTGGAGATTGGATTCGGCGATATTCCATATTCGGATAAGCAGGTTATGCATCTGTGTGCAGATATTAAGGAGCTTACGAAAGATACTGGATTTACACCTATATATACATTTGAGCAGGGAATTGGAGAGACGGTTGACTGGTGGAGAGGTCATCTGACGAAAGGATAGATTAGCGATGAAAAAGATAAGTATAATGGTTCCGTGTTATAACGAGGAAGAGAATGTTGTACCTCTGAGTGAGGCAATTATTGCGATGTTTGCAAAGGATCTTCCACAGTATGATTATGAGATATTATTCATAGATAACGATTCAAGTGATACAACAAGAGTTAAGTTAAGACAGTTATGTGCCTCTAATCCTAAGATTAAGGCGATATTTAACGCTAAGAATTTTGGACAGTTTAATTCGCCATATTATGGAATTTTGCAGACTACAGGCGATTGTACAATTCCAGTATGTGCTGATTTCCAGGATCCGATAGATGTCATTCCAAGACTTGTTGCGGAGTGGGAGAAGGGCTTTAAGATTGTGTGTGCAATCAAGAGCTCAAGTAAGGAGAGCAAGATAATGTATTTCCTGCGTTCATGCTATTACAAGCTTATCAAGAAGATGTCAAGTGTTGAGCAGATAGAGCATTTTACAGGATTTGGATTATATGATAAGTCATTCGTGCAGGTACTTCGTGACCTGAAAGACCCAATTCCATTCATAAGAGGAATTGTTGGAGAGCTTGGATTTAAAAAGACTGAGATAGAGTATACACAGGCACAGAGAAGAGCAGGAAAGACACATAATAACTTCTATACACTGTATGATGCGGCTATGTTAAGTTTCACATCATATACCAAGATAGGACTTCGTCTTGCAACATTTTTAGGAGCAATCTGTGCTGCAGTAAGCATAATTGTCGCGATTGTTTATCTTATCTTAAAGCTTGTGTACTGGGACAGATTTACTGCTGGTATGGTGCCACTTATCCTGCTTGTTTCATTCCTTGGTTCATTACAGCTATTCTTCATAGGTCTTATGGGAGAATATATTCTCAGCATGAATAAGCGACTTATGAACAGACCATTAGTTGTTGAAGAGGAAAGAATCAACTTTGATGATAAAGAATCAGCTTGATTACTGATGTAATATGTGCTACAATTTATTATTGTTAGCAGGCCGGTGTGGCGGAACTGGCAGACGCACAGGACTTAAAATCCTGCGGGACTTATACTCCCATACGGGTTCGATTCCCGTTGCCGGCATTTTATTACGACAGTAGAGAGGGCAACTTCTTTACTGTCGTTTTTGTGTAAACACTTACCGAGGCAGGAGCGAAGCGACGCAAGGAGGTTAGTGTTTACCATGCAACAGCGGACTGCAGTGTAAACATGTAGAAGGAACAACGTAATGAATTATAAACTTTCTATAATTATGCCAGCCTACAATGAGGAAGCATTAATCTACAACAGCATAACAAAGACTCTGGATATTGTATCTGAATTTGCACCAGAGCTTGAGATTATAGCGGTTAATGATGGCAGCAAGGATAATACTAAAGCTGAGATAATAAGAGCAACACAGGATGATAAAAGGGTAAGATTAGTATCTTCTGACAAGAATCATGGCAAGGGGGCGGCTATTATAGCCGGGGTTGCCGAGGCGACAGGGGATTATATAGCATTTCTGGATGCGGATTTAGAGCTGCCACCAGACCAGTTGAAGGATTATATGGAGTGCATGGAGCGTAAGAATGCAGATGTGGTTATCGGATGCAAGCTCCACAAGGACTCACATATAAGTTATCCGCTCAAAAGAAAGATTATAAGTATTGGATATTACATAATGCTTGTGGTGCTTTTCCACTTAAAAGTGCAGGACACACAGACAGGAATCAAGCTTTTCAAGGCAGATGCATTGAAATCAGTTGCACATCTTGTGAGAACTTCTGGATTTGCATACGATATAGAGCTTTTAGTGGCACTTAACAGAAGAGGTTATAAGATTGAAGAGATGCCGGTCAGATTACAGTATGTGCGTGACAAGGACAGCAAACGTATCGGAATCAAGGATGTTATGAAAGTGTTTAAGGATACATTTGTAATATTTAACAGAGTATATTTTAAGAAATATTATGATTGATAATAAACACTATTTACAACAACAATAAATAATTGGTATAATATAATGATTCAAGGATTGAAAATTATTGCCTGTCAGGGCTGATTATAAGAGGAATGATATGAGTAGTAAATATGATTATTTAATAGTTGGTGCAGGATTGTATGGCGCGGTATTTGCGAATGAGGCGGCTAAGAAGGGCAAGACATGCCTTGTGGTAGACAAGAGAGACCACATTGCCGGCAACATTTATACCAAAGAATGCAGCGGAATTAATGTTCATGTGTATGGTGCACATATTTTTCACACTTCTGACAAATTTATATGGGATTATATCAATGAGTTTGCAGAATTTAATAATTATATCAATTCACCAATAGCAAGATATAAGGATGAATTGTATAATCTTCCATTTAACATGAACACATTCAGCAAGATGTGGAATATTGCGACACCTGCTGAGGCTAAGAAGATTATAGCAGACCAGATTGATAAGCTTGGAATAACAGAACCTAAGAATCTTGAAGAACAGGCTTTGTCACTTGTTGGAAAAGATGTATATGAGAAGCTTATCAAAGGCTATACAGAGAAGCAGTGGGGACGTGACTGTAAGGAACTGCCATCATTTATAATTAAGAGACTTCCATTAAGATTTACATATGACAATAATTACTTCAATGACAGATTTCAGGGTATACCAATTGGAGGTTATACTCGTATAATAGAACAGATGCTTTCTAAGGCGGATGTGAGACTGAATACAGATTATCTTGCTGACAGGGAAGAACTTGATGGATTAGCGGATAAAGTGATATATACAGGTGCAATAGACGCATTCTATGACTATAAGCTTGGAGTGCTTGAATATCGTTCAGTAAGATTTGAGACAGAAGAACTTGATATGGAGAATTATCAGGGTAATGCGGTTGTTAATTATACTGACAGGGAAGTTCCTTATACAAGAATAATTGAGCATAAGCATTTTGAATTTGGCAAGCAGCCAACAACTATTATATCAAGAGAGTATTCGAGTGAATGGAAAAAGGGCGATGAGCCATATTATCCGGTTAATGACAAGAAGAATGGCGAGCTGTATTTAAAGTATGAGGAGTTAGCCGGCAAAGAAAGCAAAGTTATATTTGGAGGCAGATTAGGTGCTTACAAATATTATGATATGGACAAGGTTATTGCGGCTGCACTGGCTATGGCTAAAGAAGAATTATCTTAGTGCGGTATTTCCGGGCAATAAAGAAAGAGGGCTGTTATGGCAAAGAAAAGTGAACTTGATACATATATTAAGAAGGCCAAGAAGGGCGACAAAGATGCTTACAGAAAGATTATAGAGTTTTTATATGACGAGATATATAATCTTACAGCATTCATATATGATGATGACGAGACTAAGGAGAAGCTTACAAAGCATCTTTTTATCAAGGCATATAAAAATATTGCAGATTTTGATGAGGAAGAGTGTGATATACATCTCTGGATGGCAAGAGAGGCAACTAAGGAGTTATATAAGGTTGTAAGCGACAGGGAGGATGAGATATTCTCTAACGAGATAGAGCAGAAAGATTATGATTTTGATTCTATAGAAGATGATGACGAATTAGGTGAGGCAAGTGCTGAATTTAATGAAGCATTTCTTACAGATGCAGGGTTTGACAAGGAAGAAGGATGTTTTGCTTCACTCACAACCGGAGAGAAGATAATATATCTTCTGTACTGCTATGAAGGATATTCAGTAGATGAGATTGAGACAATCATGAATATCGACTCAAGCTTTATAACAAGTGAGATAGCATCTATGAGGGATGGAGTTCTTGCCGCATACGCACCTATCAAGGCAGAGAATGTAGATGAGAATGAGGATGCTCTTGCTGCTGATGATGATACTGCAGCATCAGCTCCAGCAGAATCAGAAGATGAGGACGATGATGATTATTCTGATTATGAAGATGATATTGATATATTAGACGATGAAAAGCCAGTAAGAAAGGCTGCAAGACCATCAGCAGACAAGAAAAAGTACGCAATCGGCAGATTAAGATTAACAGAAAAAGAACTTAAGGGACTTATTGTAGGAGTATTTGCAGCAGTAGTTCTTATTGTTGTAATTGTAGTAGTTATGATCGTTTCTGGCCATAATAAGGATAATGGCAATCCACAGACAACTAAGGCATCAGTTACAACTACAAAGACAACTATTAGTGAAACTACAAAGGCAGCAACAGAAGCTGCTACAACAGAGGAAGAGACTACAACTACAGCAGCAGCCAGAAGACCACAGAGTGGTACACAGCCTGATGTGAATATAAGTACAACAGCAGCATCTACAGAGGCACCAACACAGGCTTCTACAGAATCGCAGACGACTAAACCAACACAAAAGGCAACTAAGTCAGCTGAAGAAATTGCATCATCAATACAGGCTTCTCTTGATGCATTAAAGACGACGGCGGCACCTTCAACAGCAGCTTCTACGGCAGCACCAACACAAGCTACAACAGCTGCAACACAGGCACCAACATCTAATACAGGTGGTACAGCAGCACAATCTATAAGTGAGGCAGCTAGTAAGATTGGAGACCTGGTTGATAATTTGAAAAATGCAGCCAACAATTAATACACATTTAAAAACATTTTTAAGGTAACATTGTTACGGTTATCCACATGGAGGATTTTATCTCATGAGATGTATTATATTAGCCGGAGGTAGCGGAGACAGCTTATGGCCACTCTCCAGAAAAAACTACCCAAAGCAGTTTATGAACATTAAAGAGGGACGTTCCATGTTGCAGGAGACAATTGTCCGCAACATGCCATTTTGTGACGAATTTATTATCGTTACCAAGGAAAGTTATAAAAATATTGTCAATGGTCAGATGAAGGTGTTCCAAAGCCTGAAATACAGACTTATTCTGGAAAATACACCTAAGGGAACAGCAGCGGCCATTATGCTTGCTAATCTGTTCTGCAATCAGTCTGAATTAGTATTTGTAGTAACAGCTGACCACATAATTGAAGGAACAGGATATAAAGATGCGATTCTTAGATGTAAGGAGCTTGCCAAAGAGGGCAATATCGTTGCACTTGGAATTGAGCCTTCAGAGAACATTAAAGAATCATACGATTGTATAATCAGTGAGGATGAGGATGTTGTCGGATTTGCCAAGAAGAAGTCTTTAGAAATCCTGCCAGAGATAGTAGATGGCGCAGAAGGACTTTTAAACAGTGGAATGTATGTATACAGGGTTGGCGACCTTATCAACAGAACAAGGAAGCTTAACCAGAAGTTATATAATTCATGCAAGGCTGCCAAGAGAAAAGTTCCAGCCATGAGAAGAGCGATACGTTTCTCAGAGACTGTTATGAAAGAGATTCCTACAGGAAGTATCGAGGAGATTATATATCAGCAGATAGATAAATTAAAGGTTGTTAAAGGTACTTTCCAGTGGAAAGATATCGGAACAGTTGATGATGTTGATGAGCTTAATACAATCAATCATTCAGACCTTGTTATCAAGAATAACTGTAATGATACAACAGTTATCAATAATGCAGAGAGACATCTTGTTATTGCCAATGATTTGTCTAATATAGTTGTGGTTAATACCGAAGATGCAGTTTATGTGTCTTCTAAGAACCATGCAGAAGACATCAAAGAGATAATTAAGCAGAATGTTGACAGATATGAGGAGTATTTTGACTTCAACAGACTTTCATACAGAGAGTGGGGTATTCATGAGCTTCTCACATATTCAGAAAAATATTCTGTTAAGAAGATAACCGTGTTCCCGGGCATGAGTATGAATCTGCACCAGCATGAGCTTAGAAGTGAGCACTGGTCAGTGGTTGAAGGAACAGCTACTATAACAATTAATACAGAAACAAGAGATTACCATAAGTTTGAGAGTGTGTTCCTTCCGGTCGGAA
Organism: Lachnospira sp.; assembly: GCA_050874305.1. Lineage (GTDB taxonomy): Bacteria > Bacillota > Clostridia > Lachnospirales > Lachnospiraceae > Lachnospira. Next base: position 81,792 of record JBNMKL010000006.1, read on the forward strand.
CTAAGCATAAAATTGCTAATAAGACAGATCAGAATGTTGTTATCATAGAGGTATCAATCGGTGAGAATATATCAGAAAGTGATACAGTTAAGATTTACAATGATGATGATTCTGAGTTCAACTATGTAATAGATAAGACTGCCAATCCAATAGTCAAGCTTGATCCTGCATTCAAGGATAATCTGTGGGGCGGAACTAAGCTTAGAACTGTATTTGGCAAGAAATGCGACTATGATATTATCGCGGAGAGCTGGGAGTTATCAGCCCATCCAGATGGACCTAGCCGTATAGCCAACGGACGATACAGAGGAATGTTATTCAATGATTATCTTTCTATCATAGGTAAGGACGGATTAGGCTGGAAGTGTCAGGCACAGGACAGATTCCCTATCCTTATAAAGTTTATTGATGCCAAACAGGCACTCTCTATCCAGATTCATCCAGATGATGAGTATGCATTGGAGAATGAGAATGAGTATGGTAAGAACGAGATGTGGTATGTTGTGGATGCAGAGCCGGGTTCTTATCTGTATTGTGGATTATCAAAGTCTGTCCCTAAGGAAGAGATAGAGAGAAGAATTGCAGATAACACGATAACAGATGTTCTTAACAAGATTGAGGTTAAGAAGGGTGATGTTGTCATGGTTAAAGCTGGAACAATTCATGCCATCGGAGCTGGTATCATTATCTGTGAGATTCAGCAGAATTCTAACTGCACATACAGAATGTATGATTATGACAGAAGAGATAAATACGGCAATCCAAGAGAGCTTCATGTGGCAAAGGCATTAGATGTCGTTGATACTAATGCTTATGAGAAGGATAAGACATGTGAGGTAATATTGGAGACTAATGAGCACTACGAGCTAGAAAGACTTGTCCAGTGCAAATATTTTGAGTGTCTCAAATATGAAATCAAGGACGAAGCCAAGATAAAGATGGATGAGTCATCATTTATATCAATAGTTGTAATTGATGGTGAGGGAACAATCCAGACGGACGATTACACAGAGGCTGTGCCATTCAAGGCAGGAGAGAGCTTCTTTGTAAGTGCTGCAAAGAGAAATGTTACAATTAATGGCAAGGCAACTTGCATAGTTACACATGTCTGATGTGACATTGGAGGCTTAGATTGAAGAACAACGAAACAGGAAAGCGTAACATGTCTGCACAGGTGATATTATATGTCATCTGTGCAGCATTAGTCATATTTTATTGTCTTGATCTGTGGTGGGGTATCAGACCTTCAGTTGGAATAGAATACAAGATGTATTATATAACACATGAACTCACAGATTGGCCGGGATATGGCAATCTTAAATATACATACGGAACGAAAGAGATATGTATAGAGCGTAATGAGAACACAATAGCAAATACGAGTGATGTTATATGTGCAAGAAAAGGTCAGGGCTTTGAAAAGGCAACTATGGCAGGAGCCAAGTCAAAGGGTAAAGATTCATATGTGTATTACCTGACTGAGAGTGAAGCACAGAATGCCGTGCTGCATGTAGATATCACAGAGTTTAACGGTGATGCTGTCAATGTATATGCAGGAGATAACTGTATAGGAAGTATGACAGCAGCGGGAAGTTACACTTTTAATGTCGGACTCCTTAAAAGTGGTGAACTTGTAAAGATACATTTTGAGAACAATAACAGTGTTTATACACTATATAGTATAGAATTAGATGCATGAGGTATATATGAAGAAAAGTAATAGTAATGCAGGACAGAAGCTGTCGGCAAGAATTATGCCATATGTAATTCCGGGACTGGTTACACTGGTTGCAATGCTTGTAATTATGGTTAGCAAGGGAATATGGCCATTTGGAAGTAACAGAATTGATTATTTTGACAATATGCAGCAGGTTGCACCATTGTATGCACATCTGTGGGACTGGATGCATGGCAAGGCATCTTTATGGTTTGACTGGTATACAGCACTTGGAACTAATGTATCTATGAGTATATCAGCATTTTCTATGTTAAGCCCATTCAACCTGATATTGTATCTTGTGCCAAGAGATTTGATTCTTGAGAGCATATCAATACTTACAATAGTCAAGATGATGGTTATGGCTGTGTCTATGTACGCAGTTATCAATTATAAGAATAAGAATCTCAGCTACTGGTTAAAGCTTGTATTTTCACTTATGTATGCATTTGGAAGTTATACACTTCTCTATGGTTCATGCTTTACACCTTGGATGGATATAGTGGCATTATTCCCACTTCTTATGCTTGGATTTTATAGAATGATTGACCTCGGCAAGAGAGGTTTATACATATTCATGCTCGCACTTGTATTCATTATTAACTATTATCTGAGTGCAATGTCAGTTGTATATATTCTTATTGTCAGTGGTGCATATATTCTTATGGGCTGCGAGAAAAAGACATGGAAGAACCATGCATGGAATCTTGGTATATCAACAGGTGCAGGAATCGGACTTTCAGCGTTCGTGTTAGTTCCTGTTATGATGCAGCTTAGCAGTTCACAGCGAGGTGGTTCTGGCGGTAATATAATCGGTCAGTATATGGGATGGCTCAAGAGTGCAGTTGTTACAGACGGCCCTATGGCGGCATTCCAGAGATGGATGATGATATATGGCCTTGCATTTGCAGTTGCTGTTATATTTATTGGATTAAAGACATATTGGAGCGATAAGAAGAGAAGAAATCTTAATCTTATACTGATTCTTGTGGCTGTGCTTCCTATGGCAGTTGAGGGAATTAACCTTATGTGGCATTTTGGTTCATATAATGGTTACACATTAAGAAATGGATTCTTAATCGCATTTACACTTATAATAGTTGCGGCAGAGTATGCACAGAAGCTTTTTACGGATGTGTATGCAGATTTCAAGCCATATAAGAAGCATATAATAATGGCTGTTATGGCAGCACTGTTATTCATAATTGTTTACAATGTTCTTCCAGTCAATAATGTATTCATTGCAGGAGCATTTTATCTTGTAGTGTTTATTCTTATGATAAGATGGCATGTTAAGGGGATTAAGGTGTCACCAAGGATTAACGCTGCTGGAATTATCGTGCTTGTAGCTGTGGAGCTTTTTGTATCAGCTTATGCACTTGTTGGTCCACCTAAGTTCTACGAGTATGAGGATTACCAGTATGGTGATTATGTACAGATTGATAATCAGGTCAAGAGTGGACTTGATATAGAGGAATCGGTTACAGACAGAATTATTAACCCGGATTTAAGTCTTAATGCTAACTATCCACTCATATTAAGAAGGAGTGCGCTTTCAAGCTTTACAGCGGCATTACAGAGTGATACTCAAAGCTTTGCAAAGAGAATGGGTTATTCTAAATATTTCCTCTGGCTGCTTGATTCAGGCGGAACAATATTTACTAACACATTGTTCCATATCACTTCGGCTGTCAATGTTAATGAGCTTGATTCTAAGTTCTACACACCAGTAAGAAGTGATGGAGACTATACTTTATATAGTGCTAATTATGTACTTCCATTTGCTTATTCAGTCAGTGCAGCAGTTACTAAGGCAGATGTGTCTGGTAACTGGGTTAAGACTAATAATGCTCTTTATAAAGCTCTTACAGGTGATAAAGAAGACCTTGTAACGGGATTTGCAGGACATAGTAATAATACAGCTACAACAAGAACATATAATGTAGATGTAACAGGCAATAAAGCTCTTTATATGAATATTGTTGATATTAATAACAGAGAAACAGATGCTAACAGTTCATGGCTTATAAGTTCAATGCACATATATGTTAATGACAGGGCAGTTACTATTCCAACACTTGGAGATGTTAATAATACTGCATATTTTACAGATTACAATAATAACCTTGTATATCTGGGTTGTTTTAAGGATGAGTCAGTAAACATAAGAGTTGAATATGATGATGCATGGTACAATAAGGTAAGTGAAGTTACATTAGCCGGTCTTGATGTGGATAAGTTTGAAAGCTTTGTTGAGTCTAAGAAGGATGCCAAGTGTGAAACATCTTATACTAATAATTCAATAACTATGACAGTTGACAGCAAGGCCAATGAGAATATGGTGCTTATTCCAATAGTTTATAGTGATAACTGGAAGATAACAGTTAATGGCAAAGCGGTCAGCTCAAAAGAAAGAACTGGCGTTGCAGGATTGTTTACAGGTGTAAAGGTTACATCGGGCCAGGAAAATACAATTGTTATGACATTTGACCCTAAGGGAAGAAAAGAGGGGCTTCTTATATCTGTTGCAGTGCTTTTACTTATTATTGTGTTTGGCGCATTTAAGCATTTCAAGGGATATACCGTTTCAGCAGTTTTACGTTACATTGCAGTATTCATATACCTTGAGGTTATCAATGCTGTTGCAGTATTCATGTTCATGCTTCCTGTTATTGCGGCTATACCGGCTGTTATATATCAGATAGTTATGAAGATATTAGGTTAAGGTAGGTTTATGAAGACAAAATATGTAAAATACCATTCATATGAAAATCAACATATACTTTTGCAGCTTCTGGTAATCCTTCTTATCAGCAGATTGTTCATGCTTATCATGGTGCCGGTATATAACGGCATTATGGGAACAGACAGGACATTTTCATTCCTTATGAATGAATGGGATGCCAAGAGGTATCAGTTCATGGTGGATAATGGATACACATTTCCATGGGATTATGACCCGCAGGCTAACTGGGCATTTTTCCCTATGTATGTGATTGTGTGTGCAGCAGTTAAGGCTGCCACATTATGGAAAGCAGATACATATTATGTGGGAATGTTAGTATCTAATGTGTGTATTTATGTGGCTGCATTTACAACAGTCAGATATATAAGAGACATAACATCAGATGGCTCATATGGTGATACACTTAAAAGCCTTACTGAGAAGAAGATATTAGGCGGCATATGTAGCCAGGATGTGCTTCTTGTCGGATTTCTGATGTTTGCCGCACCATATACTTTCTATTGCAGTTCAATGTATACAGAGGCAATGTTTATAATGTTCATATCATTGTTTTTCTACTTCTGTAACAGAAAGAAGTTCCTGACAGCAGGAATTATGGCAGCATTTGCGAGTGGAACAAGAATTGTCGGATGTACACTTGTATTTCCACTTATAATTGAGATGTACAGGTATTACCAGCCGGGAAGAGTAAGCTTTGCAGGCGTGAAAGAATTCGTTGTAAAGGTTATTAAAAAGCCGGTAGACCTGCTCTCAATCCTTGTGTGTCCTCTTGGAACATTCGCATATATGGCGTTCCTTAGAGCATTCTGTGGAGATGTGTGGGCATTCTTACATGTACAGATTGCATGGCGCGAGGATGAATATTTCCCAGTGCTTGGAGTTATGTGGAAGGCATGTACAGGTCAGATAGAGCCTAGATACACTTATATGGGGTGGTTCTGTGTCGGTATATTTGTTATGTATGGATATATGCTTGCAAAGAAGCATTACTCAATGGCAGTATTTGGAATAATCTCACTGCTTGTACCACTAGCTTCACATGTTATGAGTACATGTAGATTTACAATAGGCTCA